>JAITVV010000053.1 GCA_031285625.1 Prevotella sp. | reverse complement strand
TTAAAAAGATACGTTTCATGGCATTTGTTTTTAGTAATACATTTAAATAAATCATAAGGTGAACAAATGTATCTCTTTTTTAACAATTAGATATAAGAATTTCAAGAAATTATTATCCGGATTAAATAAAAAAAGACCGGACAATTTTGTCAGGTCTTTCTTATATAGTAAAGTGATTTATTTTACTTTATCTACAATTGCTTTGAACGCTTCAGGATGGTTCATAGCAAGGTCGGCAAGAACTTTGCGATTGATTTCCACTCCGTTTTTGTGAAGAGCTCCCATCAGGCGGGAATAAGACATTCCTTCAAGGCGTGCAGCAGCGTTGATACGTTGTATCCACAGTGCGCGGAAGTTGCGTTTTTTAGCACGACGGTCACGGAATGCATAGGTAAGACCTTTTTCCCATGTGTTTTTGGCTACTGTCCACACATTTTTGCGGGCTCCATAATAACCTCTTGTTAGTTTTAGTACTTTTTTTCTGCGGTTGCGCGAAGCAACATGATTGACTGATCTTGGCATAATTTACATTGTTTTGAATGTCAGCGGCTCCCTTCGTTTGGGAACTCTTTGGTGCATACATCCGGTTAATAAATCTTTAAAACTTGCTTTTGTAAAACGAAATAGATTATTTAAGAGCTAATAATTTTTTCACCGCTTTCTCGTCTACTTTGTGAACAAGTGAAGAGTGAGTAAGATTTCTCTTTTGTTTTTTCGTTTTCTTAGTCAGGATGTGACTTTTGAAAGCATGTTTTCTTTTGATTTTTCCTGATCCGGTAAGGGCGAACCTCTTTTTGGCACCGGAATTAGTCTTCTTTTTTGGCATCTCAGTTTATTAATTAAATTATTAACGAATACAATTTATATAATTGTTTATTCTTCCTCTTTCTTAGGCTCCTGTGGTTTTTCCACTTTTACCTTTTTCTCCACATCCTTCGGCTTGGCAGCTGCTTTTACCGGAGTTTTCTTAGGAGACATCATCATAATCATCTTTTTACCTTCAAGTGCAGGCAACTGGTCTACTTTTCCGTAGTCTTCCAACTCGGTAGCAAACCGAAGCAACAACACTTCACCTTGTTCCTTAAACAGGATAGAGCGTCCTTTAAAGAATACAAAAGCCTTAACCTTAGAACCTTCTTCAAGGAAACTTTTGGCGTGTTTCAGCTTAAAGTTAAAGTCATGATCATCAGTTTGCGGTCCGAAACGTATTTCTTTTACAACCACTTTCACTGATTTAGCTTTAGCTTCTTTCTGTTTCTTTTTTTGCTGATAAAGGAATTTCTGATAATCAGTTATTCTACAGACAGGTGGTTCTGCTGTCGGGGAGATTTCAACTAAATCGAGTTCAAGATCATCAGCCAAGCGCAATGCTTCATTTATGGAATAAACTCCCGGTTCTACATTGTCACCGACTAAACGAACCTCTCTGGCCCGAATATTTCCGTTTATTTTATGTAACTCTTCTTTACGATTATTAAATCTGTTGTTCCTCATTCAAAAACTGTTAGAATTCCTTGTATTTTTTAATTTATACTTTTATTTATAATTAAAGCCGGGTGCAAAGGTAATAAAAAAACTAATCGAATACACACAAATCTTTCTATCTTTTTAGTTTAAAGGGAGATTCCAATATTATGATCCCGACCAGATAGTAAAAAAAGCTTTTTAATGACGAATAGTGGAAAGTTTGTAACTGATCCTAAATAAAACAACAAGAGGTAAAGTTATCTTTACCTCTTGTTTATAAATGTTTTAATGTTTTAATCTTTTCTTTCTTCTATTACAATCTCTTCTACGACCTCAATCACAGGCCCTTCAACAATAGGAACTGTACCTTGAAGACCGCCTTCATTTTCAGGTATCCTCATCCTGTAGAACGAGCGCCATACAAATATCAGCCCCAGAATAAGGAAAGGTATTGCAATATACACTGAATAGTCGCTGTCTGGATTCGCCCTCATCTCTATACAGATCTCTGTAGCCAACAGTCCGAATAGCGTAGAGAATTTGATGATAGGGTTTAGCGATACAGATGAGGTATCCTTGAATGGGTCACCCACTGTATCACCTATTACGGCAGCTTCATGCAAAGGTGTATTTTTTTCCTTCAGATCCACTTCCACTACTTTCTTTGCATTATCCCAGCTACCTCCGGCATTCGCCATATAAATAGCCTGGAACAATCCGAATACAGCAATAGACACCAGATAAGCCACAAAGAAGTTAGGGTCGAGGAATGCAAATGCAAGTGTTAGAGATATTAATGCAATAAAGATATTCCACATACCCTTTTGTGCATACTGTGTACAAATTTTCACCACGGCCTTAGAATCTTCTATATCAGCTTCTTTCTTATTTATGTCAAATGTCTTCTTTATAAACTCCACTGCGCGATAAGCTCCGGTAGTAACCGCCTGCATAGAGGCTCCGCTAAACCAGAATATAACCGCACCACCACAAATCAATCCGAGAAGAACAGGAGCGTCAGTCAGTGAAAGTTGTAACAATCCCACTTTTTCCAATAATAAGATAATGGAGAATATCATAGTGGTAGCCCCTACCACAGCAGTACCTATCAATACAGGTTTAGCTGTAGCCTTAAAGGTATTTCCGGCAGAGTCATTTGCTTCCAGATAATGTTTTCCCCTTTGGAAATCAGGTTTGAAACCATATTCTTTTTCAATAGATTCACTTATATTAGGTATTTCTTCGATCTGTGATAATTCAAATACCGACTGTGCATTATCTGTTACAGGGCCATAACTGTCTACGGCAATGGTTACCGGTCCCATACACAAGAATCCGAAAGCGACCAATCCAAATGCAAAGATAGATGCATGAGGGCCTAATATAGTATCCAATCCCATTTGGGCAGTAAAGAAGGCCACTGTCATAAGGCCTACAATAAGCAATCCTGTCCAGAAAGCACCAAAGTAACCGGCTACAATACCCGAAAGAATATTCAGGGACGGACCACCTTCACGGGATGCTGTAACAATCTCTTTTACATGTTTTGACTTAGAACTGGTAAAGAACTTGGTAAATTCAGGGATTAACACCGCGGCAAGTGTTCCACAACTTATTATTATAGCCAGTTTCCACCATAATGTAGTATCTGTCATATCACCTAACAGCAGATGACTCATAAAGAAACTTGCAGATATACAAAGAATAGCAGCAATCACAATCAGGCGCATCAAAGGAGATTCAAAGTCAAATTCTTTTTTATCTCCGTACATTTTTTTGGAGATACCCTGATTGATAAAGAATGCACAGCCCGATAAAAAGTCCATCAAGAAACGCATACCAAATATCCATACGATCAGTTTAGCTTGTATATGCGGATCAGGAACAGCTAAAGTGATAAATGTAATCAGGGCTACACCCGTTACACCATATGTTTCAAAACCATCGGCTGTAGGGCCCACACTGTCGCCGGCATTGTCTCCGGTACAGTCGGCAATTACACCCGGATTACGAGGGTCGTCTTCTTTTACTTTGAAAACAACTTTCATAAGGTCGGAACCTATATCGGCAATCTTGGTAAAGATACCTCCTGCAATACGCAAGGCACTGGCCCCTAAAGATTCACCAATGGCAAATCCGAGGAAACAGATTCCAACTATATCGCGAGGCACAAACAGAAGGATAACTACCATGAGCACAAGTTCGAGAGAGATAAGGAAGAGCCCAACGCTCATCCCTGCCTTCATCGGTATATTAACAACATCCAGCGGACGTCCTTTGAGAGAAGCAAAAGCAGTACGTGCATTAGCATAGGTATTCACTCTGATACCAAACCATGCAACAATGTATGATCCGGCCATCCCCACAATGGAGAATAGCAAAACCTGTATAACTACGCCGAAGCTTTGTCCGACCAGCCCAAAGAAGTAAATGCAGAGCACGAGGGCAATCAATGCAAATAACATCAATAGGAATTTACCTTGCTGAATCAGGTATGTACGGCAAGTTGTATAAATTGTTGCAGCTACTTTCTGCATAGATTCGTGAGCAGGTAGTTTCTTTACCTGTTGGAAGAGAAGTAAACTGAAACCCAATGTTCCAGCAATGATCAGAGCACCGTAAAATAAAAAATCCCATGAAGTAATAACACTTCCGAAGATGTGGAAGGTACCCTCATGGAGATCAGGAATCGCTAAGTCAGCTTCACTAGCATGCACCGTTAAACCAAAACCAAGAAGCAGACAAATCAGTAGACCAACACTTTTAATTTTTTTCATGGTAAATAGTATTTAGATAGACAATTACAAACATATTCTCTCCCTAAGTACCAACTGAAAATATGTTTGCACATCAGTTTTCCGCTCCAAAATCAAAATTGTCTTGAATTTACAAAATCTAATTCTTTTTCACCTCTTTTTCACTCAATTTATTTTCCTCACAAACCATATTTAAGGAAAAATAACAGAGACCTCCTACTAAATGTTAATTTAACAGGGATCTCTTAAAATTCAGGGTGATATTTATATGTTAAACAACATATTTTATCCTTTGATTATAACTTCAATAGCCATACTGAGACATAATTCAATCTCTTCAAATTTAACAAAAAGCAGAACAAGGTTGTATATACATGTATTATCAATATTTAAATAATATTAATCGTATTTTTGCTATTATTAATATATATTATATCTTTGCAAGCACACACTAAAAACAAGGTGCAAACGCAAACTATTCTTAAACAAATTCCTAAACTATGAGAAAAATTCTAATTGGAACTGTGCTCACTTTATGCTCGTATGGCATATGCTTGGCTCAGAGACAAGCCGACATTGTTGTAAAATTTGACAACGATATTCAAAACATTCTAGTCGACGAGTATTCAGGTAATGTTCTGATAAAGGACAGCAAGGCCATATCTTCTTACAATCCTGATAAAAATGCATTAAATTGGAAAATTACCGAAGATGAGTTAGTAAAGAAAACTAACAAAGACAAACTACAGAAAGCAGACAATGCACTGAAAACAGTAGAACGTGGAGACTTTCTTTCTTTTCTGGATAAAAAAGCTAATTTGATAGAATTAATTCCGGGAAGCCCTTATCTTACATTAACTCTCAATAATTCTGACATTATTATCGACATCATTACAGGCGAATTATTGTACAACTCGCGCGAGTTGGGCTATCGCTTGCTATCGTCGGAATATATGCCCGATGAGCATGCGTTGTTACTTACCGTTATTGATGATAAAAATTATAGCTGTGTATATTATGATCTGAAGAATAAACAAGAAAAATGGATTTCGGCGCTTTCTCCTACCGAGTCATTTTTCAGTTCCCTAAAAGGGCTTCTGAGTGTTTTCGGAACAAGCGATCAGACACGCGACATGGTGAAAACCACAGACAAAGACATCTTTGTGACGATAAGCGGAGCTCTGTTTAGAATAAATAAAGAGAACGGAGACATTGCATGGAAATCTGAAGATAAAATAACGGAATTCCTGGTGAACAATGCAAATACGCATCTTATTGGAATACGCAAATCGGGGAATATTCTACGGTCGAGAGTATCCCTAAACCTGATGAATATATCGGATGGATCGAAGGTATGGAAAGACGATGTCACTACAAAATATGTATCTTACATAGAAGACTCGGGTGATAAAGTTCTGGTAGCTCACGAATCGGGATTTAATTTCTATAACTACTCTGACGGTAAAAAAATATGGAAAAAAGATGCTAAGGGCAACAAAATAAAGCAAGTAATCCCTATTGATGGCGATTATCTCTATATCGCAGACAAGGAAATGAACCTTATAGATAAGGATGGACAGAATAAGTGGAAAAAATTTGTAGAAATCTGTGACAAAGATGAAGATTTGGTTTACCACCTCAACAAGATAGATAACAATAGAGTATTCTATCTTTCCGATTCTTACGGAAATATGGTAGATTATACAACCGGAAAAAAGGTGTGGAAAAAAGATGTGAAATTTAATAGAGATCGTCCTTTACTATTCAAATTTGATAAAGCAAAAAATATATACATTGCTTATAATGACAAGAAAATTTACCGCTTCGACCCCAACGGAAAGGATGAGAAAAAGAATGAATCGTTTGCCAGATTGAAAGATGTGAAGAGTGATGATACTATGGCAGACATAGAATTGTTCGACTGGGGAATTTCACTTGTTGGCGAGGAGGATGTTATTGGTGTAGACTTTGATGGCAATGTAAAATATCATAATACATATAAAGATCCGGGAGCTAAGAAACGCAACTGGGCTATGGCTGGACGTATAGCGGCATCAGTAGGTGGCGAATTTGCAATGCAATTAGGAACGGCCAATCTCATGTCTTCTGCTTTTTCGGGAGGCAGCACGACGGGTGCTGCGGCTAGTATCTATGGAGGTGCATTCGCTTCAGAACTGGCAAACTCTGGATACGCAGAACGAATGACCCAACGTGTAAACGCCATGCAGGCTAATGCTGATTACGCTTTTGTGCTAAACAAAGGTAAAGAGGGCACTGAAATAGTGAAAATAAGAAAAGAGGATGGAGAGGAAGTTGATAAAGTATCTGTAGAGGGTACAGCTCCAATATTCAAGGTTGATGGCTATAACTACAACTTATACTTTGTTCATAAAAAAGAACTGAGAGTATTCAGTAAAAAATAGAACATTCATCAGATAGAAAAGACCTGAAGTTTAACCTTCAGGTCTTTTTTATTATTGTCACAACCAAAATCAATACTATTGACTGAGGTTAGTTCTGTTTAGTAGATCACATTTATAGAATGTAAGAATTTCGATACATCTGTTCACATCTGTCGGACGAATAACGACATTGGCTGTATCGCCTTTCGAGAAGGCATACATATATTCTATAAAAATATTTTCCTTAGCCAGATATTCTAGTACTGTAGCCAATGATCCGGGTGTATTAGGGCAGCTAAAACATACCACATCGGTTACTGTTACCCCAAAGTGAGCCTCTTTCAGCACACGCTTAGCCAACTCTACATCGGACACCACCATACGCAATATTCCGAAATCAGCGCTTTCGGCCAGGCTAAAGGCTGTCATATTTATTCCGTTCTGCCCCAGTATACGGGTCACTTCATTTATTCTGCCTGTTTTGTTTTCTATGAAAACTGAAAGTTGTTTTATGGTCATAATTTAAAAAATTAATAGTTGATAATTGACAGTTGACAGTTTGGAAATTCATTAACCATTGTCCATTTTCCACTGTCAATTGAGTATACGTTTATCTATTACCCTCTGCGCTTTACCTTCGCTACGCTTAATACTGAAAGGCTCTACCAGTTTAATATCGGCACTGATGCCCAGCACACTCTGCAGGCGTTGCCCTAGTCTTTTCTTCAATGCCAGCATCTTGCTTATCTCATCGGAATAGTAGCCGTCACGCACCTCTACCTGTACCTCCAGTATATCCAGATTATTAATCCTGTCTACTATCAGCAGATAATGTGCTTCGAACTCTTCCATTTCCAGTATCACACTTTCTATCTGCGACGGGAATACATTTACTCCACGGATAATCAACATATCATCGCTACGTCCTACTATACGTCCCATACGGACATTTGTACGGCCACATTTGCATTGCTCATCGGTAAGTGTACACAGGTCTTTAGTCCTGTACCGTAGCAATGGCAAGCCTTCTTTGGTTAATGTAGTAAATACTAATTCGCCCTGCTCCCCATATGGCAACGGCTGCAAAGTATCGGGAGAAACAATCTCAGGATAGAAATGATCGTCTACAATGTGCGACCCGTCTTTGCATTCACATTCATAGGCTACACCGGGACCCATCACTTCACTCAGTCCGTATATATTATAGGCATTGATACCCATTTTTACTTCTATCTCTTTGCGCATATTGTCTGTCCATGGCTCAGCTCCAAAGATACCAATACGGAGCTTAAACTCTTCACGGGGAATTCCTGTCTTAGCCATTGCCTCTGCCAGATAGAGGGCATAAGATGGCGTACAGGCAATAGCTGTAGGTCCAAAGTCATGCATCAGCTGAATCTGTTTGGCTGTATTTCCGCTCGACATAGGTATAACCGTACCTCCAAGATGCTCGACACCATAATGAACACCCAGACCACCGGTAAATAGTCCGTAGCCATACGCCACTGTAAATATATCGTTACTGGTTGCCCCGTAGGCACTCAGGCATCGTGCTATCATCTCCGACCATATGGACAAGTCGCGGCGGGTATATCCTACCACAGTAGGCAGTCCGGTAGTGCCCGATGAGGCATGCAGGCGGATAATCTCCGACATGGGTACAGCAAACAGTCCGTAAGGGTAATTATCCCTCAAATCCTGCTTGGTGGTGAATGGCAACTTTACAATATCGTCTATCGACTGAATATCGTCAGGTGTTATATCCATTTCCTGCATCTTCTGACGGTAGAATGGTGTGCAATGATAAACCCTCTCAACAAGTTTGCGAAGACGCTCGCCCTGCATCCGGCGTTTATCTTCGGGGTTCATACATTCTTTAGGTTTGTTCCAAATCATGGTATATGTTCGTTTTATTAGTTGTTTCTATTTTATAAAAAGTGACAAAAGTGACAGGTATTTTATGTTATTAGTTAGATTTATTCTTTATGATCCAATTGTCATCCTGAAGAATCTTCCCTTTTTCCATGAATAAATGAATCGGGATGCTTCCTCCGTCAGCATGACAAAATACTTTTATTTCGTTGAAAAACTTATACTATTCATCTTTTCTGTTTTCAGTAATTCCCTGAATTCTCCCGAAACAATTATTTTATTATCGTACACACTTCGTGCAATATTGTAAATATATCCGTATTCTTCCAGAGGTTCTTCTTTCAACACCGTTTTGCTGAACTTATACGATTTATCTACAGGATGCACCTGATAAACAGACTGATCCATATCATAGCATTCTACCTTATTGTATATGTTAACTACATAATAATTATCACAGGAATTTCCTTTATAATTGAACCGTGCGTCAAAGATCTGTACATCTTTATCAAAGCCATTCTTATAAAGGAAGTCTACAAACTGCCGGGAATATAATACGCCACCTCCTACCGTTTCCAAGGCGCTGTATGTTATCAGTTTTTCATATCCGATATCACTATTCTGCGCATCGTTGTAGATCAACGGATCGCTTATTTCTTCGTTTATATATTTTCCCACGGCAAAGTAACTTCCGTTTGTATTATTATGCTGCGCATCATATACTAAAGGATAGTTGGGTTTACTTGTTATTTTGAGAAAATAATTCATTCTATTTTTTATAAAAAAGTGACAAAGGTGACAATTATTTGTATGTTTTTTTTAGCTGTTAGTTTTATTCTTATAGTTCTAATATAAGATAAATTTATCAAAATAAATAGGTAAGCTAAATTCCTCTTTTCCCTGTCATTCTGAACATAGTGAAGAATCTCTTGCCTCTTAAATTCTAGTTCCTAGAGTCGGGATATTCGGTTACTCAACATGACAAATAAAGTCTGAAATAATTCTCCACTCTCAAAATAACCTTTTCCAAAAACTCTTAGGCTTGCTCTCTGTATTGAATTCCGGAAGACCTTCAAAATCAAGGAGCTTATATTTTTCATATTTATAATTAGCTATAAAATAGTGTATGCTCTCACGTTTGTCGTTCGAATAATTTATATCTGCGCCTGCCCTGATAAGTTCACGAAAAATCTGCCGTGACCGTTCAACGGTTCTCGGTGTAGCAGCAGGATGATCTATAAACTGATGGGCATCCAGAAAAGCCCAGATCAAACAACTATTTCCATAAGAATCCGTTGCGTTAGGATCTGCTCCCTTTGCCAACATCAATTTGAGTAGAAGAAAAGCTTTTTCGAATCTGTCCAAGTCTTTCTTCATTATATTCATCTGATAAAATGCAGCTCTGATACAATCGTGCAGTACCGGTGCACGCCATTCGTTTATTTCCGATTCTTCTATAAAATTTACATTTGCTCCCTTGTCTATCAGATATTCTGCAATATCGAATGTGCCAACCTTAAACGCCACCTGAAGCCCCGATTGCCCGTCATCTTTTTTGGGCGGAGCCGAACGGCATACTGTAAGGTATTCGCTATCACTTTCAACCAGCGATTTCACTTCTGCATAGTTAAAAGCACGAATTGTCTTAAAGAAAACTTCAATCTGCTTTTTATTCATATCACAAACTAACAAAGCTTGCCCGGACAGCAAAATACCATCCGGACAGACTCAGTTATTTATTTCTCGTTACTGAAAGAATACGGGAAGTCTGCTTCATTCACGCCCCTGCTCATATTCGGAGTAGATGACATATCATATACGATATTTGCTCCTTTTAGCAGATCTTCGTGTGTGAAATAATTCTTCGAATAGATCTTTCCGTTCAGTTTCACTGATTTCACATAACGATTGTTCTTATTATTATTCGTAGACTGTATCGAAATCGTTTTACCGTTTTCGAGCTTCACTTTCATACCTTTAAATAAAGGTGAACCCAGTATATACTCATTGGTACCGGGACAAACCGTATAAAAGCCCATCGCAGAGAAAACATACCATGCCGAAGTCTGGCCATTGTCTTCATCGCCGCAATATGCATCAGCATAAGGATTATAAAGCTTATCCATTATTTCGCGTGCCCAGTACTGAGCTTTCCATGGCTGGCCCGAATAGTTATACATATACACCATATGCTGTATAGGCTGGTTTCCGTGGGCATATTGCCCCATGTCCATCACCTGCATTTCACGCATTTCATGGATCATCCTGCGGCTGTTCATACCCTGATAGCTAGGAATGATAAATACGGAATCCATCATCTGGTTGAATCCTTGCTTTCCTCCCATCAGTTCGATAAGCCCTTTAGGATCGTGGAAAACACAAAAACTCCAGTGCCAGCTGTTGCCTTCACAGAACTCTGTACTCCAGTCTTCCGGTTTGAACTTCGGATTGAATACTCCCTGATCGTCCTTGCCGGACATCACCCTGTTTTTAGGATTGAATACATTTTTATAATTGAGTGCATGCTTCTTGTATTGTGCCAGTTCGCTTTCCGGCTTTCCTAATGTTTTGCCCAGTTTATAAATCGCCCAGTCGTTATAAGCGTATTCGAGGGTACGGGCTGCATTCTGGCCAATATTTACATTATTGGGCACATAGCCATACTTGTTGTAAAACTCATATCCTACCCTGCCCGAAGCTGTGCCTTTAAGATGGTCGTTTGCACCACGGGTGACAGCTTTCCACAATTCTTCTATATCGTAGTTTTTCAATCCTTTGACATACGCATCCGAGACCACAGAAGCCGAGTTTTGACCGATCATAATATTCCTGTGTCCGGGGCTACCCCATTCAGGGAGGAAACCACTTTCTTTGTAGGCATTCACAAGTCCTGCCTGTATTTTTTCATTTATAGATGGATATACAAGATTCAGGAACGGGAACAAACAACGGAAAGTATCCCAGAATCCGGTATCGGTAAACATATAGCCTGGTAGTACCTGACCATTAAAAGGGCTGTAATGCACCACTTCACCCTGTGCATTTATTTCATAGAAACTACGTGGAAACTGCACTGAACGGTACAGGCAAGAATAAAATGTTTGCAGATTATTTACATTCTCATCCTCTACGGTAATTTTACCTAATACTTCATTCCATTCCTGACGTCCTTTTTGTGCCACAGTGTCAAACGAATCCGCACCCAGTTCTTTCAGGTTGAGTTCAGCCTGTTCGTAACTTATGAATGAAGATGCAACCCGTGCATGAACAACTTCTCCCCTGACGGTTTTGAATCCGATAATAGCTCCGGCATGATCTTCCTGTGCTTCCAATTCATTCTTACGTATTTCGCCGTCACCTGCTGTTGCTGTATATGTAAACGGCTTGTCAAACTTGATCACAAAATAGTTCTTGAAATTGTCAGGAACTCCCCCGCTATTGCGTGTTGTATAGCCTATTATTTTATTTTCTTCAGGTACTATCTTTACATATGACCCTCTGTCAAATGCATCGATTATAACATACGACTTATCATTTTCGGGAAAGGTAAACCGGAATACAGCTGCACGCGAAGTCGGTGTTATCTCGGTAGTTATGTCATAATCTGCCAGATATACCTTATAATAGTATGGCTTAGCAATTTCGGCCTTGTGCGAAAACCAACTTGCACGTTTATCCTGATCGAATGTTACTTTGCCCGTGATAGGCATTAGTGAGAATTGCCCGTAATCGTTCATCCACGGACTAGGCTGGAGTGTTTGCTTAAAGCCTCTGATCTTGTCGGCGGTATACGTATACATCCATCCGTTTCCCATCTCGCCGGTTTGGGGCGACCAGAAATTCATTCCCCATGGACGGGCTATTACAGGATAGTTATTTCCTGTAGACAATTCGAACTTCGACAATGTTCCTGTTAATGGATTTACATAGTCTACAGGTTCTAAATTCATTTGTGCACCGATTGTTGAAAGACAACCGGACAAAAACATAAAACAACAAATAATAAAAAACGCTACTCTTTGCATAAAAATTTTAGGGTAAAAAAGTTAATAATTTAATCTTCCTCATACTCACTCTTTCTTTTTTACCATTGTCACACTCTTATATTCATTTCCATATATTAATTTTATTATTAATGGTCGAGGCTAAACGCCTTCAACCGCTCATCCAATACACCATAGAGGTCTTCACTCATACGCGAGCAACACGCCCTGACACCTTGCTGGTCGCTGCCTGTGGTGGACAAGGCAATGGAGCTTATACCATAATAAAGCAGTTCGCGCATCAGTTCGGCACAGGTCATATCTTTATAGCCGATGGTGAAGAAAAAGCCGTCCGAAATATCGCGGTCTATATCCTTATCGTACACCACATTGAATCCATATTTTCCGAATGACTCCTTCATTCTGTGTGCACGCCGTGCATATTCGCTTGTTTCTTTCACAAAGTCGAGCTCGCCGTCTGAGGCTGCTTTCAGCATAGCAGCATATCCGTACTGCGTGGAATGCGTGATGCCTGAGGTGATCATATATAAAATAGAACCTATAAATGTAGGCCCAAAAATACCTGCTCCGGAATAGCGCTGAGCAAAAGCATCAAACTTCCGCGAAAACAGTTTGTCCGAAACACAAAGCACAGCCGCACGTTGTCCGGCATAGCTAAATATCTTGGATGAGGAAAGCATCAGTATATAGTTGTCTGTATAACGTGCCACAGTCGGAACATAAGGCGGCTGAAACGGCTTACCAAAATCGGTACGGAAATCCATGCCAAAATACGCTAGATCTTCCATCACAATAACATCATATTTGGTAGCCAACCCGCCAATAACCTTCAACTCCTCTTCGGTGAAACTGATCCACGCCGGATTATTCGGATTGGAATAAACGATGGTGGATATATTGCCTTTAGAAAGGAAGCTTTCGAGTTTATCTTTCAGGGGAGCGCCTCTGTATTTGTACACATCAAATTCTTCGTATTTCACACCCAGTATTTTCAGTTGCGATTTCTGAATAGGAAATCCGGGGTCGATAAACAGAACAGTATCCTTTTGCAAATCGCGTTGATTACATGCTATGAATGAGCCGAACGAACCCGCTACAGATCCGGTAACAGGGATACAGGATGCAGGTAAGATATCCACATCGAGAAAAGCTTTCACAAAGCGGGATGCTTCACTCTTCAACACAGGGATACCTTCTGCTGCCGGATACATGGATGCGATACCACTATCGAGCGCTTTTTTCTCCGCATCTATACCAATTTGACATGGTTTAAGTCCCGGCACACCCTGATCCATACGGATGAAAGGAATACCTGTGATCTGCTCGAGACGTGAAGCTAGCAATAAGACCTCTCCAATGGTCGCTTTCTCAAGATTGGTGATCTTTAGTTCGTCCACTACCTGATTTACGAGCTGTTGTGTGAATACTTGGTGTTGCATATATTTTTAGTTACAAGTTACTTTGCCCTGTGGGCTGTTACGAGTTACAAGTTTTTAAACATTTTTGTCATTCTGAACGATAGTGAAGAATCTCTTTCCTCTTTGTCTCTATCTTTTCAGGGTCGAGATGCTTCGTTGCACTCAGTATGACAAAGAGAGTACAGCCTTTTATTTCTTCAACTGTTCTTTTCCTGCTTCTCGCCCTATACTTAATGCTTTCTTATTCATCTCTACTACATTCTCGCCTTTACGCATAAATACACGGGCAATAGCATCTTCGAGCTTATCATAATCTATACCCAGTATAACCGAGGCGGCACCCAGCAGTACCATATTAGTAGAACGCCCTACCCCACCTTCTTTTGCCAATGCATCTACATCAAGCAAGATCACGTTTGGCAGTGACGACAATTCTTTTAATACTGTATCCAACTCGGGATAGTTACCTATATTTACATATGGTGCCGAATTAGCTACAATCCATCCCTGTTGCGAAAGGTAAGGCAGATAGCGCAATGCCTCCATTGGCTCTAATGATATGATGGCGTCGGCAGTGCCTTTGGCTATAAGGTCGGAATATATCTCTGTGGATGAGATGCGCAGGTTGGACTGTACGTCACCGCCCCGCTGACTCATTCCATGCACTTCGGCCTGTTTGATATGCAGGCCTTCTTCTAAGGCTGCCTCACCTATGATGGCAGCTATGGAAAGGATTCCCTGCCCGCCTACACCTGATAGTATTATATCTAGTTTCATATTTTTTATTCTCTCTTTGTCATGCTGAGGTAACGAAGCATCCCAACCCTCTTGAATCAGAGATTTACTTTGGATACGCGAGATTCTTCACTCCGTTCAGAATGACAAACTGTTATTTTTTCCTTTTCAATGTCTGAATACATTCCCTGCGCGGGATGATAACTGAAACACCGTTGTATTCTATTTCCTCTCTGATTACATTCTTAGCCTCTTCCATATTTTTAGGCAGCGGGATAATGACACGTATATGTTCCTTTTCTACGCCCACGCCCGAGCATATATCTTCGAGGCGTTCTGTTCCTGCGGAATCCTGCCCTCCGGTCATTGCCGTAGTCAGGTTATCCGAAATAACCACAGTAATATTCACCCCTGAGTTTACAGCATCCAACAGGCCTGTAATACCCGAATGAGTGAATGTAGAATCCCCAATCACCGCTATAGAGGGGAATAAACCTCCATCTGCCGCACCTTTTGCCATTGTTATAGAAGCACCCATATCTACACATGTATCTATGGCACGGAATGGAGGTAATGCCCCTAGTGTATAGCATCCTATATCACTGAATACTTTTGCATCTTTATATTCTGCAACTACTTCGTTCAATGCCTTGTACACATCTATGTGTCCGCATCCTGTGCATAAAGCCGGTGGACGTGGAACCACATTGGTACTTGGATTGAATTTCGGCTGCTCTGCAAAACCAAGGGCATTACGTACATTATCGGGCGTGAGTTCTCCAACGCGGGGAAGTTCCCCGGTCAGACGCCCTTTTACCTTACCGCTTTCGTCGAGTAGTCCGCGTAGTTGTTCTTCCACAAATGGTTGTCCGTCTTCGAGTACCAGTACTTCGTCACATTCATTCATTACCTTACGGATTAGCTCTTTAGGCAATGGGTATTGTGATATCTTTAATACCGTACGGTCGCAACCATCGGGAAAGTTTTCCATCAGGTAATTATAACCTAATCCGCAGGCTATAACCCCTTTTTTGTTTCCTGAAGTGTATTTATTATAAATTGATTCTGTGGCTAATTTTTCAAGTGCAGGCTGAGCTGCAAGCAACTCATTGTAACGTCTCCGTGCATTTACAGGTAGTAATACCCAGCGTGATTTGTCTTCGGGGAATCTTATTTTGTTCTGTTCCCTTATTTCAGAAATCCGCACTTCGGCGCGTGAGTGTGCCATGCGCGTAGTCAGGCGCATCAGGACAGGCAATTCGAATTGTTCGGAAACATCGAAAGCATATCTGATCATATCGTAAGCTTCCTGCTGAGAGGAAGGCTCGAATATCGGCATAAAAGCAAACTTACCATAATAGCGGGAGTCCTGCTCATTCTGGGAAGAGTGCATCGAAGGATCGTCCGCAACAAGCACTACCAAACCTCCGTTAGTCCCAGTCATAGACGAGTTGACAAAAGCATCAGCAGCCACATTCAGCCCTACATGTTTCATACATACCAAAGCCCTTTTCCCTATATAGGAAACACCAAGAGCGGCTTCCATCGCTGTTTTCTCGTTGGTACACCATTGGCTGTGTACGTTCCTCTCCTTAGCAAGAGGAGACTCTTGTATATATTCTGTTATTTCGGTAGAGGGAGTGCCGGGATAGGCGTAAACTCCGGTTATCCCTGCATGTATAGCACCAAGTGCAATGGCCTGATCGCCTAACATCAGTAGTTTATCTCTCATTAATTATATTAGTTTGGATACATTTGTCATCCTGAATGGAATGAAGGATCTCGTGTCTCTTGAGAGTCGAGATGTTTCACTTCGTTCAACATGACAAAGAGAATATATCATTATATTAGTTCAAATTTATCTGCGTCCTGCAATGCAGGGAATTTCTTTCTGAAATCGGTTAGCTCCTGCATACTGATAATGCCGCTTACGGCTTCTTCTCCGGTGCCTACTTCGGCAATCGGTTTTCCCATAAAGTCGTATAATGCTGTACCTCCGCTATATTCATTACCCGGGTCGTTACCTGTACGGTTTACTGCTGCTACATAGCATACGTTTTCTATGGCGCGTGCGCGTACCAGTGTATTCCATGCATAAAGGCGTACTGTAGGCCAACTGGCAATGTACAATATCATATCATAATCACCACGGTTGCGTGAATAAACCGGGAAACGCAGGTCGTAACAAATCTGTAAAAGGATTCTGAATCCGTTGTATTCCACAATCACCCTATCCCCTCCGGCAGCATATTCCTTATCTTCTCCGGCATAGGTAAACAGATGCCTTTTATTATAAGTAACATAGCTTCCATCCGGCTTTACAAAATAAAAGCGATTATAATACTTTCCATCTTCTTCGGTAGCCACACTTCCGGCCAGAGCCATATTTCGCCTCAAGGCTACGGATTGCATCCATATAAGCGTGTCGGTATCTGCTTTTTCAGCTACACCTTTTGGAGAGGTACAAAATCCGGTAGTAAACATCTCCGGAAGGACGATAAGATCGGTATTATCCGGCAAAGGATCTATAAGATCTTCCACATGAAGCCTGTTCTTTTCAGGTTCCTGCCATGCTATATCAGTTTGTAGTAAGATAATATTCATGTGTATCAGATATTCGCTAGATAGTATAAGCTTCGAAGATAAAGATTTTCTTGAAAAGAAAAAAATGACAATTTGTAAAAGTATCATTAATTTTATAAACGAATCTTTTAGTGTGTTTTTTATTAGATTTGTACATCATATTATTTAGATGAAATCTATACCACAATATTACTTTCATAAGACGAAATACGGTGAAGAACTTCTTATCGATATCGTCAAATTAAAAGATATACAAAAGTATATACACAAAGATCCTGTACATACATTGTCTTATTTCGATATTACATTTATAAAAAGCACTGCAACATTTAGTATAGACAACAAATGTTATGAATTACAGACAAACGATGTAATCTTCTCAAAACCCGGACAAGTGCGGGCATGGGAAACAGAAAGCAGTAATCTCGATGGACTTGCTCTCATTTTCGAAGAAGAATTCCTGCTCTCCTTTTTCAATGATTCCCGGTTTATTCAGAACTTATCTTATTTCAGTGCCGAACGGGAAACACCAGTAATAAATATTTCTGAAATAAAACAGCGTACCGATTACCTTCTTCAGAATATCACTGCAGAGATAAACAACTATGAATCTAAAGACAAGCATATACTCAGAGCCTTGCTATACGAAATACTAATGCTGCTCGACCGTGAATACAGGAAACAAAACACGAATAGAAAAGGGACAGAAAAAATAACAAACAGGCACGTAAATTCATTTATAGAGTTAGTGAACAAAGACTTTAAGCAGCATCACGATACGGGGTATTATGCTGATAAGTTATGCATTACACCTAATTACCTGAATGAGATAGTTAAAAAAGCAACAAGTGTAAATGCAAAACTATATATACAGAATAAGATACTTTCGGAAGCAAAAAGGTTGCTGGCTTATACCAGCCTCTCCATATCTGAAATTGCCGAAAATCTCAACTTCGATTCCTCATCTTACTTTATCCGTTCCTTCCGAAGACACACAGGTTATACTCCCCTGCAATACAGAAATAGCACAAAACGTTGAAAAGTGCTATTTTCTCCATAGTTTGTATTCTGTATGAATATCTGATTCATCCTATTTTTGCTTATGGAATATTTGTCATTCTGAGTGTAGCGAAGAATCTCATTTCTTAAAGGTCGGGATTCTTCGTTACACTCAGAATGACAAGAGAGTAGTGTAAATTACAATTTATAATTAAAAATATGGACAAAGAAAGTATCAAAAAGCAAATTATTGAAATGGAGATAGCTGCATTAGAGAAGTGGAACAAAGGGAATCCGGACGGTTACCTTGACATTTATTCTCCTGACTTTACATACTTTGATCCGTTTCAGGAAAGAAGGCTCGACGGTTTTGAAAAGATAAAAGAATTGTATGAAAGCCTGAGAGGTAAAGGCTCTGTAGAACGATACGAAATGATAAATCCGGTTGTACAATTATCTCAAAGTACGGCTGTACTGACTTATAACCTGATATCTTATTCAGGTGATGATGTTTATAAATGGAATTGTACGGAAGTATACCAGTTAATAAGTGATAATCAATGGAAAATAGTGCATAATCATTGGTCGTTAATCAAGCCTCTGGGATAAATGAAAGTTATTTTTATTTTTACTCTTTCCATATTTTCCGGCTTTACCCAATACAATGATTACAAGGAGGTAAACTTTATTGATAGAACAAATCTGGAAGTATGGAATACAGTAAAAGAGATTAACCGGCATTGGGCTATTACAGAAAATATGGACAGCCTGGCTTTGTGCCTTCATAATGAAATGGTTATATTTTATCCGGATAGAAAAGAACGGCTGGTAGGCAAAGATTCTATTCTGCAATCGTACAGGAAATATACCCAATATGCGGAGACCATCAGTATGGAAGAAACCGAACCTCTGGTACAGTTATACAATGATAATAAAACAGCGATTGTGACTTATTACAATGACTTAAAGATAAAAACACAGGATGGAGATATTCAGAGTTTTCGTTGTAAAGATATGTACACATTGATTTACGAAAATGGCAGATGGTACGCTGTAGCGCAGCATTATTCATTTTATGAATGAAAATCAGTACAAACAAAAACGGCTGATTTTTAGGAATCAGCCGTTTCACAATCACTAAAGTCTACCTAAATCACCTCACCACAGAGGATAGAATCTGTTTCATAAAATTCTTATCCGCAGACTCGAAACGAATATTCGTCTTCAACTGGGAATTGTTTTGAGGATTCACCAGTTTTATAATTACATGGTTCCAGCCCTTATCCAGCATCACATTAGACACTTTCACCTCTTTTTCACCTGATATTTCCTGCGAAGTCACCTTATTTTTGTTCAGATAGAAAGCAAAACCTCCATCCACACTTATATACATATCCAGACTTGGCATATCGGGTTCGGCGAGCAGGTTGCTCAATGAGCGCGGACTATATACCCAGAAACTCATGTAAGCGACCGGAACTCTGTCTCTCTCGGGTTTTGAAAGACTGAATATGTCTTTCTCGGCTGTTATTACTTTCCACGACTGTTTATCAGAAACCGTATTCAGTTGAGGCTCTATTGCCGACTCTCCATTTATAAAGTCGGTAGACAGAAGGCTTTCTGTTGGCTGCGAATTTTTACTCAACGGGCCCAGAACCAGTGCTCTTTGTAATTGAGCCTTTGCATCCAGAGCCTGCATAGTCTTTATATTATCATTCGATATCACAGCTCCCATATTAGATAGCATCCTGGTCAGTAAGGGCTGTGTCTCCAATGTTATTCCCGACAGGTCGAGCGTAGAAAGTATAATTTCTGCTTTACCAGCTTTTATCGATGCGATTACAACATCGGCGCCTTTTGCCTCTTGTTCGCTACGGAAAACGTTTCCTGTTTTGGAGGTTTCCGCCTGATAGTTCCAGCGTTGCCAGTCTGCATTACACGCCTTCAACAATATATCGGATTTCATTACAAAGTCTCCTGCCAGACCATAATTCATAGCTGTTTTACCCCTTGGGATAAGTTCGGAGAAATAGAAGTCAGCATTCTGTAAACCTTGCAACAGCAAAGAACTTCCCTGTTTGATAAAAGAAGTAGCTTTTCTTTCTTCCAGCGAAACAGGATAAGGCAACAGTGTATTTACAAAATCTTTTGTCTGAGGGGTTACTCCCATGATGAAGATACGCGCTCCGGCATCTATCGCCTTCTTTATTTTGGCTGATTGAGTGCTGTTATTTTCAGGCAGGGTATTTCCATCTATTATAACAAGGCTGCCGGCTGTCACTTTTCCATCAGTCAGTATTTTCAGTCCCAGATTTTCTAATTGTTCCTTTAGTCCTGAATTGGCAGGCGCATACAAGTAAATAGCATCGGCTGGCGTAACGGTTTTTTGTATTTTCGGCTTATCGGTAACTTTACCACTATAGGGTAATACAGGCGTTGCATTGGCATTGCGCACAGCATCGAACAAAGGCCATGTACGATAGAGCGGTAAAGAAGCATCGTATCCCGGATTGAGTGTAGTGGTATATGGGCCAAGCCTTTCGGGCTGCATACCATAGGCACCTTCTTCAAAACCGAAGAATATTCCATCTGTGGCAAGAGGTGCACGGCTTGTATCTTTCAGACCCAGGTTAAGCGGTTGCAGGGCATACCATGCCAGATTGAAGATACAGCTATAAGAAGCGTTCAGTTCGCGTTGTGTCTTTATCAGGTCGTAGCTTTCGATAGCAACGCCTTCCATACGTCCCAGCATGCTCTCATAAGCACGGTTTCCATTATATTCCGACGCTTGTTTAGGCGTACCGTAATAGGCCATACTTTGCTCACCTATTCCCCACGGTTTACCTTCCGACGACCATTTTTTCATGCCGTCCATACCTCCATAGTGCCCGATGATTGTAGGCAGGTTGGTAGGGCGGTCTGTTTCTCCATCACCCGATATCCACGGGCGTGTAGGGTCAAGCTCAGAAGTGATTTTTACCCAGCGGTTTATTTCATCCAGTTGCTTCTGCACCAGTTCTTCCGGTGCTTTGAATACATGCACTGCAACAGGAACAGTCTCGTTACACACACTCCATCCAAATACCGAAGCATGGTTTTTATCCCTTTTAATCAGACGGCGAAGATGTTCGGCACAGCTTTCCCAATAATCGTCACTATCGATTTTCGGGCCGCCATCGCTCGACCAGATACCTGTTTCGTCCAATACACAGATACCCATTTCGTCCGCTACATCGAGGTAGAAACGCGGGAAAGGCTGCGCATGGAAACGTACGGCATTCGCATTCGCATCTTTCAACATACTGAACCATGCCCACGGATAACGGCGTGTCATCTGCGGCACGCCCATAAAATGCCACGAATCGCCTTTCAGGTGTATTTCTTTACCATTCAGCAACAGACGGTCGCCCAATATAGTAAATTGCCGCCATCCGAAACGTTCGTATTTTTTATCTGTAATTGCATTGTTTTCTTTCAGGGAGATAACCGCGCCGTACAGATTCGGAGTTTCCGGTGTCCAGTATACCAGTTCGCCGGAAACAGCCTTTTCTATTACCACCTTTGTAACTGTATTGGCTGGTAACGAAACTTTCTTTTCTTGAGGGAAAACAAGAGAGGCTTGTCCTGCCAGTTCGCTTTTTTCTTCAGGACTTTCGTTGACAGTACGTCCTGCTAGATTATACCATTTCTTTACTTCGGTATCTATATTAACTGATCTTTTCTGAGCAGTGGTATTATTTATTTCCAGTTCTATTTTCAGTTTCTTATTCTGTACATCAGGTTTGATAAATACATCCTGTACATACACCTGATTGTAAGCAAACAAATACACGTCCTGCCATATACCGGCCATCTCTATACCCCACATCGAACCTCCTACATAAGTACGGCGTCCGTATTTTCCGCGGGCATCGAACAAGTCGCCTTTGGCCACACCTACAAGTATTTCGTTTTCCTGTCCGGCTTTCATATAGCGGGTTACATCTACTTCAAAAGGAAGGAACAGTTCGAAATTTTCAGCTACTTTTTCACCGTTTACATATACCAGTGTTTTGCCCATCACTCCCTCAAAGTGGAGAATTATCTGCTTCCCGTTCCAGCCGGAAGGCACAGAAACACTCTTTCGCATCCAGCCTATTTTAGCTTTTTCCCACTCCTTAGGGTAGCTCGGATAAGCAATAAAGTCTCCTCCTTGTCCATCCGTAAAATTATTTACATTCCACGGTGAAGGGATTTTTATAGAAGTACTCTCTTTTTTGAAAGAAGCAGGTAATTTAAAATCTGCTGCTTTTGCATTATATATGGGCATAAAATCCCATTTTCCATTGAGGCATATCTCCTGCCGGAAAGGTTTTTCGGTATCATTCACCAATCCTTTTACAGGATTGAAAGGATAGGGATAGTTTATTCTATCTGTAGTTTGAGCGCATGCAAAAAGTACAGACAGGGTAAGTATAAATGTTATAAGATATTTTTTCATAATTATTTTTCTAAGCTTTTAGCCTATAGCCATTAGCAAGATAAATCTTGCTAATGGCTATAGGCTAATTATTTGTTATGGATATTTGTTCATCAGCCCATTCAGAATATAGAGGTTTTCCAAATGCTTGTTTATAATAGCTTCACCGGCGCCCACCTGTATGCGGTTTCCTCCTTCGGCTCCATAGCCGCCCAGTGCTGCCGAACGCACATCGGCGACATATCCCGGCGACCGGCCTTTAGTCCATGTATAGCCAAAAAATAATGGTGTGACATCGGCCAGCCTGGCTTTTTCTTTCCATTCGAGCTGAAGCTGTACAAACATTTCACCCGGACAAACAGCTATCACAATGTCGTTGATAAGGATTGTAGCAATATGCACACTGAATGACTGTGCCTTATTCTCGCGGGATGAAAACTGTAACGAATCGGTACGCATCTTCATCGATGTTTGGTCACTACCGGCACGAAGCTGTTTAGCCTGTTTGATGACCTCAAAGGCCAGTAATTCACCGGTACGGTTTACCGGAGTATAGTCTGTTCTGACAGGATCGTCCGGTCCTGTACGGCGACGGCTGATCATCAGTGACTCCACATTACCACCGCCTCCGGCTACAAAAAGGCAAATAGCTTTGTTGTCAAACGCTTCTTCCACCTTTCGTGAGGCCACACCCGGATAATCGGCTGATATTTCGTGGCTGAAGCAGGCTATATCTGCATGCATAGCATAACTCATCACGATGGCACGTGCATTGCCGTTCATGTCTTCTATTTTGATTACGCCTACTTCGGGGTCTACAGGGCCGAAAGGTATCCGCTCTGGATTTTCTACATTATAGTGTTCGTCACCTATCCAAGACTCACGGGCACGCCCGTCTTCACGAATTATCAGGCGATTGAATCCCAATTGGGGAAAAGAACGATTTCCTGCCGAGATACGTGCCGGGAACATGCTGTTTACAGCTTCGCCCACAATTTGAATGATGCGGTCTTCGAAGTAAGTGGTATTTGAAGGATACGTTTTGCTGCGATCGAACATAGCCAACGCAATAGGGCACTCGTGTGAATGCGAAGCGCTGATAAGCACCTGCGAGATACCATATTTTTCCTTACAAACATCTACAACTCGTTGACTTGCAAAATTTACTAAATCGACTGATACCTGCGCAATGCGTAAATCACCCACTTCCAGCACAAGAGCCCGTGCAAACACCGAGTCGTGAAGCGGAAGTACATTTTTGGGAGTGATATTTATCTTTGCCGTTCCCGCCATGAGTTGACCTTCGGCGGCAAGAGACCTATCACAAAAAACAAAGGTACACAAGACTAAAACTACTATAATGTTTTTCATAATCTGTTATTTTATATTCTCTTTATATACAATATCATTTTTCCGCGAAGCCGGGAGAACATCCATTTTCGATACAGCAGTCCCTTTGCTTACAACACGCACAGTCGTATTGCCAAAAGCATGCAACTTAAAATCGACATTCCACGATTCGGGGAATGCAGGCAATACCAGAATCTTTTCGTCAACATTCTGCAACATCATATTCTGTAAGCCGATGGCAAAAGCCCCACCATTGTCAAAGTCCGGGATATAATCGCTGCCCGGTTTCCAGAAAGCAGGGAAACGCACATCCGGCTCCAATGAATTGATATTTTTCATCAGGTATTGTTTCGATTCGTCTGTCAGCCCCAAAAGCGGAGCCTGTACCACATCCTGTGTCCAGCAGTTGCTTTGCTTGAAAATGCGGTCGTTGAACGTATTGATAGCCACATCTATATCAGGGCGTTCGAGTCCGTAAAGCTTGAACGGGAAAATAACATAACATTCCGGATTTTCAAAGTTGCGCGGTTGCCCGAATTCCTCTGCAGGAAGGATTTTCTTCCTGTCCCCTGTCATTGGTATAGGCGGTAAAGATTGCAGACAGTTATTCCACTCATCGAGAAGCGGTTTATCTATAAAGCCTTCCGGCATGGCGTTCAGTTTTGTAATGGTATATTTCAGCCCTGCAATATAATCAACAGGGTTGAGGCAGTCCCAGAACTGCTCAAGCGCATTGGCAGGGATAAAGTTTATTGTATGATTGATACGCGGCCAATGCTGGTCAAAGAATCGGATAACTTGTGTGGCAAACGGAACAATATACTCCCTTGCAAAAGCTTCATCACGCGTATAGTCATAATAATCGAGCATTTCGGACAACATTTCCAGTGTACCGGAATAATGGTAACGTATCCATCTGGTTTGCGAAGCCTTTCCCGGATTGTTCCACCCCCAGTCATCCTGTATATACATTCCGAAGAAGTTCAGGGTTTCGGGATAGAAAGCGCCATCGTGCCCGTAATAAATCTTTGTAACATCAGTCTGTAACGCCAGCATATTTTTGTACATATCAAACCACGGCATTTTCAGGTCGTAATCGCCCGAAGCCGCTAACGGCCAGTAATAGAGGCGGCAATTCTGATACCAGTATCCCGGCCCCCATGTACGGTAATCGCCGTTTTGCCCTTTATAATCGAATGTAAGATTTCCCCCGTTGAACTTCACCGGATAAGCGCCCCGGCTTTGGCAAGCCATCATAAAACGTTGCAGCAGATAGGCTCTTGTTACCTTTTCGGCATCCGCGTCCCCGGTCAGGAATATCCAGCTTCTGTCCCAGAATCCGTCCCACCATGCATAATGATTGTTCCGGGCAATGTCAATCTTGTTCTTTTCGATAGCAGAAATCCAGGCTTCAAGTTGCTCATCCCAGCCGTTTATTGTAGGGGTCTGTGCTGTAAGGGCATAAACGGAAAGTGTAAACTGCTTTCCTTCTTTCTCAGAAACGAGCGTACTGTCATTCCGGGGAATCATCCCGTTCCCCTTTATGGCAGCCCCAAAGGTACGGTGAAGGTACGGGTCTGGATATTTTCCGATAAGCTGGCTTACATTCTGCTTTGTCAGAATCGTTTCAAAAAATGAACTTTCGTTGCGGTGATACCACTGTATCCTGTCCGGCTTTTTCATCAGTACATCAGCACTTTCGGAAGGCCTGACAGGGCTATCCATCAATCCCCTGAAACTGGATGCCAGCGGATGGTCTGACGATGGCAGTGTAAACGGCTTCGGACGCATTAGTTCGGTAGTACAGGCAATAGAAATATTCTTGTCGGAAGTCGCCTCAACCCGCACCACAGGCTCGTTGGCATCTATCCATATTTTGAGATTAACCTTATTTCCTTTTTCACCTGCCGAGATATTTATTTCCCCCTTATGCAGGTTGAGCTTCTGCACATAATGTGTATCCTCTGTAAACGGATTCGGGGAAAGGCTTATTCTTACCCTGCCCACTTTGAGCAGCCGCGTGGCTTCGCTCCATGTATCCGACTTACCGATATAGAACATCAGGTCGCCGCCTTTTTCTACCCAGACATTAGCGGTAAGGTCGCCATTGCCCAAAGGCATGGATTCCATTGAGCCTGTCGTACTCAGCGTATTCCATGTTACATTATATTGATTCAACTGCCTGAGAACATCCGCGGGTAGCCGATCTTTGGCAGAGATTGTGTTTATGAATCCTAGACACCCAATCAGGGTAAATATAATGATTTGTATTCTTTTCATTTTTTATCCTTCTTTATATTTGCCTACCGTTTTGGCATTTTAAAACTCAATGGAATTTCCCTTCGTATCATCTTCGTTGCCTCGCCTGTGAGCCACAAGTAATGGTCGGAAGGCATGCCATCCATACCTACAAACTTAGCAATGTCGCTTACCGGAGGATTATCGCTTACCTTGAAAATCGCTGTGCCCTCGTTCACTTCGTCAAACATGGCAACATAGACCATCGAAGCTCCTGCATTGATTGCCGTGTATAATTGCTGCCAATAGAAACGTCCGCCCTGACGAGGAATAGAACCCGATGGTTTTACATCATCAGGAAACTCAAAACGGCTGAGGTTGTGCCAACTGAAACCCGGAGTAACACAAGGCACATAGTCTATATTGTTTTGCTTACACCATTCTATATCGCCTACAATCAAGTCCCTGAAACGATCCATATCGTTGTGCAACAGTGGGGTAAATCGCTGCACAGTCCATGGCAGAACAATATCCGCCTGCCTGATAACCGTATGCAGATAAGGATCGTTGATACAATCTGAATTCAAATCGCGCCAGAAAGTAGGCACACCCAGCATCACACTGCATCCTCCATACACGGGATCGTTTTTCAGGAAGTCTATAAAACGCTCTATACCAATATTACGTATATTATAAGGCCTGTCGGGAAAGCCTATGCCCCAGATAGCGACAAGGGGTTTTCCGTTGTGGTGCAAATAGGTTTTATTTCCTGACTGGTTAGTGACCTTTAGTTCATCCACCAGGAATTTCCAATCCTCGATAAGGCTTGAGCAATCTTCGCCCGATGCTTTCAATCCTGAAAGGTCGTACATAACAGCCGCAGCACGTCCATATTTGGAAGCCGCCTCAAAGCCGTTTTTTATCACTTCAGTGCGAACACTATTACGTGCCTGAGGTTGGGCAGTATGCCAGAAACGCTGCATAAATACACCATCTATACCGTATTGCTGCATCCATTTGAAATGCAAGTCAATCGTACTTTTATCGGTAGAACTGAAAAAGCGGGCAGTGGAACCATCCGCCAGTTTCAAGCCTGTTGGGTACGTCTTTTCATATTCGCTTACATCAGGCCACATATCGAGCCTGACCTGTTTTTCATCGGCATGCATCACACCATCGGATGGAGCGATGAACCAACCCTGATAACCTGCCATAATCAGACCTTTATAGCTGGGATACTGGGTTGTGGTTGCATGTTTGCGGGTCTGTGCCGTCAGACAGACAGAACATGCAATGGATAATAGTAAAAGAATAGCTTTAAGATTCATATTATATATTATTTAAAATTCTGTATTTAAAGTCTAGTATTGTCATTGACTACACTTCGTTCCGTCGGACGTTGTTTCTGAACGGAGTGAAGAATCTCTTTTCTCTTTGTATCTATCTTTTGAGAGTCAAGATACTTCGTTGCACTCAGTATGACAAAGAGAGTAATACCTCGTTATTTTTTCCTCTTTGTCATTCTGAACGATAGTGAAGAATCTCATTCCTCTTTGTATCCAACTTTTGAGAGTCGAGATGCTTCGTACCTCAGCATGACAAAGAGAGTATTAACTACATTGCAACCAATGGTTACAGGAGCGAAGCGTATGTAAAAAGAGCAAACAATCCCCTGTACTGCCCGCCATGAGCAATACCATTTCAGATTTATAAATAAGAGAATTAACTACTTACCCCTCCTGAACGTATATGATTGATTTGGCTGAGTGTCTAAGTCATACTCATATACCTTATACAATAGCGGGTATTGAGGATTGACCTCTTTAGATATTAATGGCTCCTTAATATTTGCTGTTTTATATAAAGGGTTAGGGTTTATACCTTTTGCCTGTTGCAACCCAGAGCCATTTAGAGGTATATAAGAACGCAGGCGCATATTACCACCAAGTTTAGAAGTAATGGTTACAGAAGATATTTCTCCCCCATCCCATTCCAAAGACGTGACTTCGAAACCGCCGCGTGCCATCAGTCCTTTGATACTTCCATTTTTCCAGTTATCAGGTAGGGCAGGCAACAGATGAATAGCTCCGTCATGGCTTTGGAGAAGCATTTCAGCAACTCCCGCCGTAAATCCGAAGTTTCCGTCAATCTGGAACGGCGGATGTGCATCGAACAGGTTAGGATAAGTACGTCCGTCATTATTTCCCGGTTCTACCAATGATAACATATTGGTGATTATCTTCTGAACATGGTTTCCATCCAGCAGACGCGCCCAGAAATTAATTTTCCAACCTATCGACCAGCCTGTAGCCATGTCGCCACGGTAAAGCAGGGAGTTCTTAGCTGCCTGAAAAAGCGTAGGGTGCGAATAAGGAGATATCTGGTTACTTGGATACAATCCGTAGAGATGTGACACATGGCGATGGTCGTTCTTAGGGTCATCAAAATCGCCCAGCCACTCCTGCAACTGACTATGCCGTCCTATCTGCATAGGCGCCAGACGGGATATCATATTTTGCAATTTTTGCTCATAGGCATTATCATTTAAGCCTAAGGCCTTAGAAGCATCCAGCGCATTATTCAGCACATCAAAAACAATCTGGTTGTCCATTGTAGAGCCAGCCGTGATGCTTGTATCTTTTCCCGGAGGGCCTTGTTCGGGCGAAGTGGAAGGAGCCGACACCATCCATTTATATGTCGGATGCTCAGTGAGGAAATCGAGGAAGAAATCGGCTGCACCTTTCAGTACAGGATAGGCTTCTTTCAGGAAAACCTTATCTCCCGTATATAAATAATGTTGCCACATATGCTGGCTGAGCCATGCCCCGCCATTTGGCCACATACCGTAGAATGGACCATCTACAGGCCCGGTAGTGCGCCAAAGGTCTGTATTATGATGTGTTACCCAGCCTCCGGCATTATACATTACCTTCGCTGTTTCCTGTCCGGCTACTGCGAGCTCCTGTAGCATCTGAAACAACGGCTGATGCGTTTCGCTCAGGTTGGTAACCTCTGCCGGCCAGTAGTTCATCTCCGTGTTTATATTGATAGTGTACTTGCTGTCCCACGGCGGAACAAGCTGGTCGTTCCATATGCCCTGCAATGTAGATGGCTGCCCGCCCGGCTGGGAAGAACTGATAAGCAGGTAACGCCCAAACTGGAAAAGCAATGTCACCAGACTCTGGTCTTTTCCTTCTTTGAAATTCCGTACCCTTACATCGGTTTCTTCGTTTGAAGCGGCAGATGTGCCTAAATTGAACTGTACACGGTTGAATTGTTTTTGATAATAGTTTATATGGTCAGCTAATGTAGCGGCATAAGGCTTGCTGATAGCTGATTTCAGATAATCGGCAGCCTTTTTCGATTCATTGGCGCTTACATCTTTATAGTTTATAAAGTTGGTGGCTATGGAGATATAAAGGGTAGCCGAATTAGCTCCTTTAACTGTTAGCTTATTGCCTTCCGCTTTTACGCTTCCGCCTTCCGCTTTAATCTGTGTCTGGTTTTCGAAACGGATTACACCTTTTATCCCTTCATGTTCCGAACCCATCCCTTTCAGTATAAGTTTGTCTCCTTTGGCTGATACAGTATAGCCCTCAACAGGAGAATCGTACCCTGCAGTAAAGTTGATGCTGTTAGCCCTGTCGGCTGTAATGCGGATAATAATTACATTATCGGTGAATGAAGTAAAAGCCTCACGGGTAAAGGTGATGCCATCTACTGTATATTTTGTTGTAGCAACTGCCGTTTTCAGGTCAAGCTGCCTCGAATAACCGGAATAATTGTTATGTCCTGCAAAGTCCAGAAACAGGTTACCTATTGTCTGGTAAGGCATACCATTGTGCGGTGTGCGCATATTCTTATCCAGCAGGTTTTCGGCTTCCTTTTCTTTTCCACTGAAAATCAACGAACGTACTTCGTTCAGCACCTTTAACATATTAGGGCTATCATTCCGATGAGGTCCCCCACCCCACATCGTTTCCTCATTCAACTGGATTTGCTCTCTGGCAGGATTTCCAAAAACCATTGCACCGAGGCGTGAATTACCCAGTGGTAATGCTTCTACCCACTCTTTAGCCGGACGCTTATACCAGAGTCTGGTATCGTCGGCTTTCGAGATAAGGACACTAAAAACAAAAAGCGAAAAGAATAGAAAATATTTTTTCATGGTATTAACAGATAACGTTTTTCATTTTACACAAAGAAAAGTGATGTATATTAATAAGACTATTAACACACCACTTAATATACTATTAAAATGAAAAAAGATTATATTTTATATTCACTATTGCTCTAAATTCTTCCTCTCTACTACATCCGTCAGTGAATATTTATACTTTGTACCCAGCAGATTGAAGTACTCTTTGCTGAAATTATCATAAATAGTTTTTGCAATACCTTTCTTCCCCGAGTTAAAGAAAATAGAACATTTCAGGTATAATGCTTCCTCATTTATAAAATCGTGCAAAAATAGTGTGTCGGCAATTTTCAGTTTAAGGTCGTCAGTCAATTTATTGTAATTACTCTGAGACAGCTCGGTGAGTATATCTATCGTCATATTCGAAAAATCACTTTTAAACCCGTCTACCCAGTCGGCTTCTGTGTTTGGTAACAATACGCCACGCAACAGCAGCTCAAGTAGATGATCTATATCAGATTGTTCTGAATCATTATTATCTTTTATTGCCGAGAATAAGCGCATTGCTTCAACATAGTCACAAGCTATATCGTTAAACTTTATTGTCCAGAAACCACTCTGGTTGATTATCTCAGCATTACCCACATTCTCGAGAACCGAACGTAGTTTGCTCAGGTACACATTGCGGTTATTCTTTGCAGATTCTTCGTTCTTATCGTACCATAATAACTGGATCAGCTTTTTGCCGGATATACCTTTTTCGTCTTTCTCTGTAGACAATATTAATAGTACAAGCAGGTATTTGAGCATAGGGGTAAACTGCCCTGTAATATTCTGCCCGTTCTTATCCATCACATTAAAGCCTCCGAGGAAGCAAACGGATTTTTTAGAAAAATCATAATAAAGCTGCTCCGGTTCTTTACTTTTTTCTACTTTATTGGCGGCAATAGCTACATAATCTGAAACATTATTTGCCACACGGTCTGTACGCCTATGCGACATCTGCTTCTTCACCAGATAGTATAAAACCAATGCTGCAATGATAAGTCCGGTTATAATACCTATTATCATTATCCACTTCGATAAAGATTGGGTATCTTCTGCCTGTACAAGGGCAGGGTCTACCATCTTTATTGTTACAGGAGGATAATTGAGCGAATATATGGAAACCTCTGCCGACTTATCTGTCTTGATCTTGTTTACCAACGCATAGAATTTCTTTTGACCGGGAGAATAATACAGGTTAGTATATAAATAATGTGAGGTCAGATCTTCATATATAGGATAAGATGCCTGCTCATACCCACTGTTGTCTTTTCTTATCCTTAGCAGTGTCCCGCCATCTTTAGACGTAAAAACATAGAAACAATTTTCTTTCTCGTCAAAAACCATATTTTCGCTTGGAAGAAAATCACTGTCTATACTATCCAGTTCCCATAGCTTATTTGTTTGCTCGGTAAGCAGATTTACTGAATAAAAGTCATAGAAGTTGCGCGGTGATAACTCCTGCCTACCCGACTTGTTACCTCTTCCGCCGAATACATATAATACCTTATTTACGATAACTGTTGATGTAGAATAGCGGGGGGGGATTTCCGGAAGATTCGATTTCTTTATAGATTTCCTGTCTATATCTAAGCGAATCAGGTCATTATTGTATTTATAAAAGCCATATCCACCAAAAGAGATAAGTGTGGAATCGGAAGGTGAATAAGAAACTGAATTGTTCCAATACCCATGTTCCAGTAAAGGCTTTATATGGCTATCCCACGTGCTGCTGGTAAATGAAAAACGGGAGATAATATTTTCATCCAGATTATAAGATACCAACTGGTTGCGACGTGGATCATAGAACAGTTGATTAGGTGCATTTGCAGCTATAATACCATCTCTCACCTGAAGCAGGTTTTCCTTTTTCTGTACGGCATCAAATGCAATAACTTCTTTAGAATCGGGTGACGCAATATATATAGTACTCTGTTCGGGATTAAAGGCAAATAATGCATTCTCTTTTACAGGTTTGGAATATATCTTTTCCCATGATGCATAAATATCAGTTATCCATAATGGATTGGCAGCAATAGCAGGTACTTGCGACACCGAATCGAAACTATTGTTCCCTTCATGTTTTTCCAGTGTCCAAAGACGGGTTGTATTCCCTCCTTCTGTTAGCTTTATATTCCTTATATTAACGGAGGCAATATCATAAAGGGTATACCCTTCGAAGGGACAAAGCCCAAATGAAATCATTGCGTTATTAACCTGTGACACAGGATACGGAACCGATAGTTTTGACTCCCCGTAATTTAATGTGATTTCATTTTTTGCAGAGGAAAACGTTATACTCACAGGAACCCACTGATTACAACTTATTTCCTGCGTAATCATAAACACCGATTCGTTTACCACAAGCATAGGATAACGTTTGTCATTCTCTCCTACGGTAAACAACAGGTCTATATTGTCTTTCTTGTTAGTTATCATCCGGAATACAATTCCGAAGACATTGTCTTTACGCACATTCATCTCAAATGACATAGCCGTCTCTTTCCCCAGTTTTACAGGCTGGTTATTCTCCAAAACAAGAGATGTCTTTTCATGGTCGCTAAAAGGAAATGCCTTAATAAACAAGCCATAGTCTATATCATCGGCATGTACAGTATTTAGCAATACGGAAACAAATACGAATAATACAGTAAGCTGAAGTTTTCTCATCTGAATTTATGTAGTAAGCCAAATAATTTTCACAATACGAAATAAGCTAACGAATGTAAAAATACTTTATTTCTTTTTTTAATCCAACAAAATAATATCTGATTTATATTAAAACTCCTTTTTTTAATGAAAACCCTCATTAATATTACAAATTAATCAAATTTTAATGATCTTATTAAGTCCTGATTTCCAGTTTTTTTAATAACCTGCTCTTTATTTTGTAAATATAATTTAACGAACGGAAAAACACATTTCCTGAAATTTTCTGAAAAAATATTTAACCCAAATAACAATAATACCGATGAAAAAATCAATAAGAACAGGCATTTTTTTAATATTTTGTTTTTTCTTTAGTTATCTGTGTATAGCTCAGGAAACAAACATTGCTTCTGCAGTAACCTCAGTTAATCAGGCATCTGCAAAAAACATATTTGACAAAGACGCTAAAACGGGCTGGAGCCTGTCAGCAAATGACCTGAAAAAAGGGCAAACGCTGACTCTTACCCTACAGCAGTCGGGCGATGTGGAAAGAATAATACTACAAGCAGACGGAGCTTCGTTACAAAGTCTTCAGAATGCATTGGATATATTTATCACTTATGATCCTATGAACCCGGGTAATGTTGTTCAGTACTCCGTTAAACCGGAAAACGATGATACATATATATTGTCTTTTTCTCCTAAATATGGGGCACATATAAAAATAAATATCAAAGCACAGGCTTTTAGTAAACTATCAATAAAAGAACTTCGTGTATTCTTATCCGATTCTAAAACAGGAAAAACAAGTTCTGACCTGAACAACAGACCATACATGAATCCCGACCTTCCGTTAGAACTACGTGTTGAAAGCTTGCTTTCGGCAATGACAACAGAAGATAAGATGGAGCTACTGCGCGAAGGATGGGGAATACCGGGGGTACCGCACCTGGGGATTCCTGCTGTAATGAAAGTAGAAGCAATCCACGGATTTTCGTATGGTAGCGGAGCCACTATCTTCCCGCAATCGATAGGCATGGGAGCTACATGGAACAAAAAACTGATAGAAGAAGCTGCACAGATAATAGCAGACGAAACAAAAAGCGCCAATGCTATACAGGCATGGTCTCCGGTACTCGATGTAGCACAGGACGCACGCTGGGGCCGCTGCGAAGAAACATACGGTGAAGACCCTGTATTGGTATCGGAAATAGGTGGTGCGTGGATAAAAGGATACCAGTCGAGAGGGCTGATGACAACTCCCAAGCATTTTGCAGCTCATGGGGCACCACTCGGTGGACGCGACTCACATGATATAGGATTGAGTGAAAGAGAAATGCGCGAAGTACACCTTGTACCATTCCGCCATGTGATAAAGAAGTACAAATGCCAGTCTATCATGATGGCATATTCTGATTACATGGGAGTGCCGGTAGCCAAAAGTAAAGAACTACTGAAAGGTATCTTACGCGACGAATGGGGATTTGATGGATTTATTGTCAGCGACTGTGGCGCACTGGGAAATCTTACCAGCCGCAAACACTATACTGCAAAGGATAGGATAGAAGCTGCCAGACAGGCATTAGCAGCCGGAATAGCTACAAACTGTGGAGATACATACAACGATCCGGAAGTAATAGCTGCAGCCGTAAGAGGTGAACTGGATATGGAAGACCTCAACTTTACATGTAAAACAATGCTACGCACCTTGTTCAGAAACGGACTATTTGAGCATAACCCATCTAAAGCCCTTGACTGGAACAAGATTTATCCGGGATGGAATTCTCCCGAACATCAGGAAGTAGCTCTTAGGGTTGCACGCGAGTCAATCGTATTATTAGAAAATAGAGACAACATGCTCCCATTATCTAAAACAATAAAGACAATAGCAGTTATAGGTCCCGGAGCAGATAACCTGCAGCCCGGAGATTATACATCAAAACCGCAGCCAAACCAGTTGAAATCTGTTCTTACCGGAATAAAAGCAACATTAGGAAACAGTACAAAAGTCATTTATGAAAAAGGTTGTAATTTTACAGGATCGGAGGGATCGGAAATAGAGAAAGCTGTAAAAGCAGCTATGAGTGCAGAGGTAGCAGTTCTTGTTCTGGGAGATTGTTCTACCAGCGAAGCCTTAAAAGGTATCCGCAATACATCGGGTGAAAACCATGATTATGCTACATTAGTATTACCAGGCGATCAGCAAAAGCTATTAGAAGCCGTATGCAAGACAGGAAAGCCTGTGATATTGGTTCTCCAAGCCGGACGTCCCTACAACCTCACTTATGCATCAAAGAACTGCAAGGCAATTCTTGTAAACTGGCTACCGGGCCAGGAAGGAGGGCATGCAACCGCTGATGTCATCTTTGGAGATTATAATCCTGCCGGACGTCTTCCTATGACCTTCCCCAGAGATGTAGCACAACTACCATTATATTACAACTTCAAAACATCCGGACGTGTCTATCAATACGAAGATATGCCTTATTATCCTCTATACCGCTTCGGATATGGATTAAGCTATACTTCATTCAGCTACTCAGACCTGAAAACTTCTATAGATAAATATGGGAATGTTTCTGTACAAGCTACAGTAACAAATACCGGTACAAAAGCCGGAGACGAAGTTGCACAATTATATGTAACAGATATGTATGCCAGCGTAAAAACACGTGTAATGGAACTGAAAGACTTTGACCGTGTACACCTGAATCCGGGAGAATCCAAAACCGTATCGTTTATGTTGACTCCTTATCAATTATCGTTACTGAACGACCAAATGGACCGTGTAGTTGAAAAAGGCACATTCAAGATTATGGTTGGAGGAAAAAGCCCGGCATATATTGCTGCTGACAAAATAAAAGACAGCGTAGGCTTCGAGAACAGCAAAGACGGAGTAAATGGAGAGATCTATTACCCTATGGAGTTTGCTGCCGATTTTGCAATCACTGTGGTAACGGTAGAAGATGGTGCAGCCAATGTACTGGTTACCAATACCGGAAACATAACAGATACAGGTAAATTATCATTATTCATTGACGGGATAAAAACAGGAGACGACCGCCATTATGAGCTTGATCCGGGTGAAGAGAAACAATTCAGGTTTAAAGTTAAGGAGGGCTCCAAATCTTTACAGTTTATGACTAAATACAAAAGTCTCATTAATTAAGATATTAGGTTATACTGTCTTTGTCATGCTGACGAAGGAAGCATCCCGACCCACTTCCACTTATTCATGGAATAATGAAGAAAGATCCTTCGTTCCTCAGCATGACAAAGAGAATAAAGATAATTCCAAATACAGATAAAGCATTATTTCCTCTCAAAATGCAAAAACCGCATTAATAAATGATTTAAAAGACAATATTATAGAAATTTTAATGAACCTATTAATGATTTTTTTACAAAATTATTAATATATGTTATATACATTAGCTAAAAATACACACACCTAAAAACATTTACCATTTAACCAATAATCAATCATGAAAACGAACCCTATTAACTCTTCCTGACTCACAGGAATAAGATGCTATTGAGATGTGTGAATAGAATTTGGAAATATTAATACTATAAAACATTCAGGTAAGACAATTCACACAAAACTTAAATTTTATTATTAATTACTTTATTTAAGAAGTATATTATGGAAAATCACAACCAAGAAATTAAAAGAAAAAAAGAGCGTAGCCATATTATATGGCGGTACACCGGACTTCTTTTACTTTGCCTGATGATGCCTCTTATCGCATTCTCGCAGACAAAGACAGTCAGAGGTACAGTTACAGACACTCAGGGAGAACCTATACCCGGGGCATCGATCACTATCAGTGGCACTCAGCGGGGAACCCTGACTGATATTGACGGTAAATTCAACATTGAAGCTTCTGCTAACAATAAGCTGATAGTTTCATTTATCGGATATATCAAAAAAGAAGTTCCGGTGGATAACAACACCGATTTTACAATTACATTGCAAGAGAACTTAACCGAATTGGATGATGTAGTTGTAGTAGGATACGGCACACAGAAGAGAGCTACTCTAACGGGTTCGGTATCAAGTGTAGCAAGCAAGGAAATTACAGTAACAAAGAACGAAAACGTAGTGAACATGCTTGCCGGTAAACTGCCAGGATTACGTGTAACACAGACCAGTAGCCGTCCGGGAGCATTCGAGTCCAAATTCGATATTCGCGGATTAGGCTCTCCGCTGATTATCATCGATGGTGTTCCTTCTGACAACGATACCTTCCAACGCATGGATGCTTCCGAAATCGAAAGTGTTTCCATACTGAAAGATGCCTCTGCCGCTATTTACGGGTTGCGTTCGGCTAACGGTGTTGTACTGGTAACCACTAAAAGAGGGGCAACCGGAGGTAAAGCTTTTGAGATTGAATATGGAGTGAACTTCGGTTGGCAGCAATTTTTGTATGTACCCGATAATGTAAATGCGACACAATATATGGATCTAGTAAATGAAAAAATATATGCCGGAAACTGGTTCAATACACTGACAGGTAACACAGTGCCTCAGTTTACGGATGCAGACTACCAACCCTACCGGGATGGTACACGCAAAACAACCGATTGGCTGGGAGCAACCTTTAGGAATAATGCTATGCAGCAGCAACATAATATCACCATGAATGGCGCTTCCGAAACGGTTCGTTATTTCTTCAGCTTGGGTTATATGGATCAGGAATCTGCCCTCAGGAGCAATTCCATGAACTACGACCGTTGGAATTTCCGTTCCAATGTCGATGTAAATATCACCAAGCGTCTCAAGGCTTCAGTCTCTTTGGGTGGATACATGGATGATATGGTAGAACCTGGTATAGATATTTGGACCGTTTATAAGAATGTATTTGTACAACAACCTCATGTTCCCGTGTATGCCAATAATAACCCGAACTATCTGAACGCCTCTCCCGGTGAGAAATATAATCGTTTGATAGACGGACATCCTTTGGCTAACACTGATTCCAAGTATGTAGGAGAAAATAAGTACATCAACCGTAAATTTAACGGACAGTTGTCTCTCACTTACGACATTCCCGGCATCAAAGGATTATCAGCTAAGGCTTCGTACTATTACGATTTCCGCGACAAAGATTCCAGGTGGCTAAAAAGAGGATATAGCCTCTATAATTATGATGAAGCCACTGATACCTATAAATCAGGAGGAGCTATAATGGGAGACGGTGGTACGCCATCGAAACGATCAGTCCAGCGAATGGACGAGAAATGGGAAAACCGTAACTTACAGCTCTCATTGAACTACAACCGTACATTCAACAACGTGCACAATGTGGCTGCCTTGATACTCTTCGAAGACGGATACAGCACAGGTGATAACTTTTATGCGAAAAGATATTTGTCGTTGAATTCCGAATACTTGTTTGCCGGCGACGCGCTCGGCCAAATAGGCTCTATGAACTCAGGCTCTCCTTGGGACAGATCGAGCCAGGCTTTTGTAGGTAAATTCAACTACGACTATGCAGGTAAATACTTGTTGGAAGTTGCCGGGCGTTATGATGGTTCATCCAAGTTCCCGAAAGAATCCCAATGGGGGATGTTCGGTTCGGTTTCGGCAGGCTGGCGCATCAGCGAAGAAACGTTCTTCAAAGAATCGCCTCTGTCGTTTATCAACAACCTCAAATTGAAAGGTTCGTATGGTGTGATGGGAGATGACGGTGCCGCATCCAATTATCCGACAGTGAGTGCAGCGTATCAAATAGCTCAGGAAATAGCCTGGATATATGGTGCTAACGGAGGCGTGGAATCTGGATTGAAGCCGACTTCATTACCTAATCCCGACCTCACATGGTATACAGCCAAAATGCTCAATGTAGGTATCGAAGCAGAAATGTGGAACGGCCTGTTGGGCGGTAGCTTCGAATACTATGTACGAAACAGGGACGGGCTTATAGGCAGATCAACGGAGGCACTCCCAAAAACAGTAGGTGCCGATATGCCTGAGGAAAACATGAACACAGACCGTACTTTCGGATACGATATGTCGATATATCACCGCAATAATATAGGTGGTTTTGAATACAATATCAGTGCTAATATGTTCGCTACCCGCAACGAATGGAGGAACAAGCTGGATCAAGGCCCGGCAGGTAACTCTTTCGAGAACTGGAAACGTAGAGATAATACGAATCGCTACAAAGATATTTGGTTTGTACGGAAGACATTGGGACAATTCCAAAGCTTCGACCAAATCTATAATTTCGACTCGTATCGCCTCGGCGGAGGCGGTGGCATGCGCCCTGGTGATTACTATTACCAAGACTGGAACGGTGACGGTGTAATCAACGACAAAGATATGCAGGCACTGGCTACTTTCGGTATGCCTTTGTTCAACTATGGATTCAACATTGGTGCGGCCTATAAAGGCTTCGACCTGAATGCTAGTTTCCAGGGAGCAGCCGGTATACATTACAGATATACTGAAACGTACGCCCAGCCTCTTGGATGGGATGATGGAGGTACAAACATTAAATTCTGGGATAGATGGCATCCGGAAGACCCGTCTAAAATGTACGATCCAAACTCTAAATGGATACCTGGAAAATTCCCGGTTACTACAGGCGCCGAATATGACCCTGACGGATCGACACGCATCGAGAGTGCTTCTTATCTGCGCTTGAAATCTTTGGAAATAGGATATACCCTTCCTAAAAAATTAGTATCAAAAGTAGGAGCGAAAAATGTGCGAGTGTATGTGAGTGGATACAACCTGCTTACCTTCACAGGTTTGGACGGCATGGATCCGGAACATCCCGGAGGACAGGGTGGTGCGATAGATGGTAATACTGACAAAAACAGTAATGATGTAACAGGTAATTACCGATATCCTCTAAACCGTACATGGAACATTGGTGCAACTATTAAATTTTAAAGAGATTCATAATTATGAAAAAGATAAAATACATATTACTTTCAGGACTGGCAGCGTTGGTACTGGCTTCCTGTAGCGATTTGGATTTGGAACCGAAAGGGCAAATGGATTCTTCCGTTTTGTTAGGAAGTGAGGCAGGTATTAAATCATACTTTGTGCTTGCTTATCAGATGCTGCCTATCGAAGATTTCAACTATAAAATAAACGATCCCGGATATGGTTTTAATGGTGGTAACAAATGGGATATTCCAAAAGATTACCAGAGTACGGTGAACGGCGAACTTGTAGGCGGCCGGGGTAACGTAGACGAAGCCGGAGGATTCAATTATTGGCCCTACGACCGTATACGCTATGTCAATACCGTGATCGAGACACTACCTACTGTTCAGGCTAATTTTGAAGAAGGGGTTTATAATGAATTAATGGGTGAAGCCCGTTTCCTGAGAGCATTCTATTACTTCGGATTAGCGAAGCGTTATGGCGGCGTACCTATCGTCACCACCGTGCAGAATCCAACAGCTCCTAGAGAAGAATTGATGGTACCCCGTGCCACCGAGTTGGAAACATGGCAATTTATACACGACGATCTGGAATTTGCTATGGCCAACATGACGGACAAATCGGATATAGGACGAGGCAATAAATATGTAGCTGCTGCCCTGATGTCACGCGCCATGCTGTATGCAGGTACCATTGCCAAGTATGGAGACTATACTACAGCTTCATCCGACCCTGCCGCGGCAGCCGGTTTGGTAGGTATTCCTATAGACAAGGCCAACTATTTCTTCGAAGAATCGCTGAAAGGTAGCAAAATGGTGAAAGAAGGCCCTTATGAATTGGTGGGTGAAAATCTTCCGCGAGATCAGAAAGAGCAAAATTATGTCGACCTGTTCCTGACAATTAATAAAGAAGATATTTTTGTAAAGCAATATAGCCAAAGTGCGAATCAGGATGCACAACTTTACCACAGCTACGATGGTGCTGCTTCTCCGCAATATCAAAACGGAAATATAGACGGTATGGCACAGTGGCCCGGCTCGCTATGGTATCCTTCGGTAGAAACATTGGAGTTGTACCAGAAATTGCCACTTGAAAATCCGGACGGTACTCCGCGCCGCTTCAATACGCGCGAAGAATTGTGGCAAACCACCGACTTCGAGCCACGTATGAGGGCCAACTTCTTCTTCTCGGGACAAGAACTACGCGGAAACAAATTTGCAGTACAAAGAGGTGTTTACAATACCTATACAGGAATAATGCTCGATGCCGGACAGGGAGACATCAATGCTCCAAGCGGTATAAATGCACTGACCAACCGTGCTGTAGGTGGAGGTAAACGATGGACATTCGACCCGAATAATTCGTATCAGACAGCATGGGATTGGTCAAAAAGCCCGGATAAGTTGATTTCCGATTTTCATGGCTGCTGGGGCGGAAATGAGAACAACAGCCTTACAGGCGCCTTTATGCGCAAATATGTAGATTATAAACTGAGCATAGCAATGGCTGCTGCAAACACATGTTATCATCCATGGAAAGTGTTTCGCTTTGCCGAAATCTTGCTGAACGAAGCGGAAGCCGCTTACGAACTGGGACAAAAAGACCTGGCTTACCAGAATATAGTCCGTATCCGTAACCGCGCCGGCGGCGTTGCATGGACTCCTAAGGCATCTCCGGTAGCTACATATATTATCAATGGCCAGACAGTAGATGAAAACCTGGAATACATACGCGAAGAACGTGCCAGAGAATTGCTGATAGAAAACCATCGCTGGTTTGATATCCGTCGGTGGAGAGTGGCCGATCAGCTTAGGAGGCTCGATGGTGGTGATGCTGTGGATCCTATAACAGGAGCTAAAGGTTTTTCCTTTGCCCTCCAGCAATTCCGCCCACACGCATTCTATCCTTACTTTGTACTCAGTGAAGGAAAATATATTTTTATCCGTGAATACACTACAGACTGGAAGCAGTTTACTTTCGAGAAAAAAGCGTACTACGAAAGTATACCTGGCGGTGAGATAAATATAAATCCGAATCTGATCCAAAATCCCCTATGGTAACAATTAATAAAATAACAGATATGAAACGAAAATTATTATATAAATTGTTGGTGGTAGTAGGATCAACCTTGATGTTGTCATCTTGCTTTACCGATGTCGACAACTACGATGCTCCCTCTTCGGCTATGAAGGGAAATGTGAAAGATAAGACTGCCGGTCAGAATCTTCTTACCAGTACGGATGATTTCCAAATTCGGATATGGGAAACAAGCTGGGGTGATGCAGTTTCGCCACAAGACATTCCAGTGAAGCAAGATGGTACTTATCAGGATATCCGGCTCTTTGACGCAACGTATGCGATGCAACCTTTCAATGGGCCTTTCTGGCCGGTGGAAAGAACAGAGGGCCATGTACTTAAAGGTACACTGAACCATGACTTTGAGGTAACTCCTTATTTACAGATTACAGATCTCACATGGGAAGTGGTTACTACGACGAAAGATAATGGTACTAAGGTAGATACCCTCCATATGAGTTGTAAATTGAAAGCGCCTATTACCGAAGGTCTACCTAACGTGAGAGAAATCAAACCATTCATCAGTTGGACACCATTCTGTGGAGCAAGCGCCAACATCGGCGAAATTAGTGAGCAGAACAATAATGCGAACAAGATTGAATTGAATAAAACTTGGGCGGATATAGGCGATATGACCACTGGTATCGGGCGTGATACGTATAGATTTAAACTTGGACTTATTAAGAATTCAGGCTATACCTACCGCGCGAGAATTGGTGCCAATGTAAATGATGCTAGTCAGAAATATAATTATTCTGAAATAATCGAATTTAAGTGCGAATAACTGATTAAACATTTCACTAATCCGGAATAGTATACTCCGGATTAGTGAAATTTATTCTACTTTTTTCTGAATATTAATACAGAATTAATCTAACTATTAATTGAATGAGGTTTACTTTGTATTTGTGAATAAATTCAAATTAATAAATTAACCTATTATGAAACTCAGTAAAGTATTCTTTTTTATTTGTATTCTTATTTTATCGGCTTGTACAGCGACCGATAAGAGTAGAACAGACAAAGCTCCGGTTGATTATGTGAACCCATACATGGGAAACATAAGTCACCTTTTGGTACCAACCTACCCTACTATCCACATGCCGAACAGTATGTTGAGGGTATATCCCGAACGTGGCGATTTTACGGGAGATGTAATTAAAGGATTGCCCCTAATAGTTACAAGCCACAGAGGAAGTTCTGCTTTCAACCTCAGCCCGTACCAGGGAGACAAAAGTAAAATAACCCCGGTTGTATCGTACAGTTATGACAGGGAAAAACTGACACCGTACAGCTATGAAGTAGATCTGGACGACCAGCAAACGCATGTTACATATGCACTATCTCACCAATCCGCAATCTATCAGATAGATTATACCCTGCCTGAAACACCGGTTTACCTTATACTCAACTCCCGCAACGGAGGAATGAAAGTGGAAGGAAACACAGTGAGCGGATTCCAAAAACTAGCAAATAATACCAATGTTTATATATATCTGGAAACAGAACAAACACCTGTTCAATCCGGTGTACTAAGAGACAATGTGATCGTCGAAAATGAAAAAAACTTAGAGGGTAAAAATGCTTGTGTAGCCCTGTATTATGGGGATAAACCACAAACAATCAATATCCGTTATGGTATCTCATTTATTAGCGAAGAACAAGCAAAAAATAATCTGCAACGCGAACAAAAAGATTATAATGTGAAACAACTGGCTGAAAAAGGCCGGACTATATGGAATGAGGCTTTAGGTAAGATCAAAGTTGGTGGAGACAACGATACAGACAAGACTGTATTCTATACATCTCTGTATCGTTGTTTTGAACGCCCTGTGTGCATCAGCGAAAACGGACGTTATTTCAGCGCATTCGACGGAAAAGTACATGAAGACGGAGGTAAACCGTTCTACACCGACGACTGGATATGGGATACCTATCGTGCAACTCACCCATTGCGAGTGATGATCGATGCCGAAGAAGAAGTAAATATTATCAACTCATTCCTGCTGATGGCAGAACAAATGGGTACCAACTGGATGCCTACATTCCCCGAAGTAACAGGAGACTCGCGTCGGATGAATTCGAATCATGCTGTTGCTACCGTTATCGATGGTTATGTAAAAGGCTTGAAAGGATTTGACCTGGAAAAAGCATACATCGCATGTAAAAAAGGAATGGAAGAAAAAACACTGATTCCTTGGTCGGGTGCTCCTGCAGGATGGTTGGACGAATTCTATAAAGAAAAAGGTTACATTCCGGCACTATATCCTGGAGAAAAAGAAACTGTAGCCAATGTAAACTCTTTCGAAAAAAGACAACCGATTGCAGTTACACTGGGTACAGCATACGACCAATGGTGTCTGGGACAAATAGCAAAAGCACTTGGTAAAAATGAAGAAGCAGATTATTATCTGAAATGTTCATACAACTACCGCAATGTTTACAATCCTGAAACAGCTTTCTTTCACCCTAAAGACAAAGACGGCAAATTCATAGAACCGTTCGACTACCGCTTCGATGGAGGCATGGGTGCACGTGAGTACTACGGAGAAAACAATGGTTGGGTTTATCGCTGGGATGTTCCTCACAATGTAGCCGACCTGATCAGCCTGATGGGCGGGAACGAACAGTTTATCAATAACCTGAACCAGATGTTTGTAGAACCATTAGGTGAAGGTAAATATACATTCTACTCTCATTTACCGGATCATACAGGTAATGTAGGACAGTTCTCTATGGCAAACGAACCAAGCCTGCACATTCCATACCTGTACAATTATGCAGGACAACCTTGGAAAACCCAGAAACGTATCCATACTCTCATAAACCAATGGTTCAGAAACGACTTGATGGGTCTTCCCGGCGATGAAGACGGAGGTGGTACATCGGCTTTCGTTGTATTCTCTATGATGGGGATCTATCCTGTAACACCTGGTATGCCTGTCTATAATATAGGAAGTCCTTTCTTTGCTCATTCACAAATGACAATGAGTAACGGAAAAGTATTTGAAATAGAAGCTCAGAATTATTCTGATGATAATAAATATATCCAGTCAGCCACTCTCAATGGCCAGGAATGGAACAAACCCTGGTTCAGCCATTCCGATATTGAAAACGGAGCTAAGCTTGTACTGGTAATGGGTAACAAAGCAAACAAGGCATGGGGGGCAAATGATGCACCACCATCTGCCGAAAAATTGTAATCATGCAAAAAACATCCATATTTAAAATAATTCTTTTAGGTTTATTTTTCTTGAGTAACCTTTACCTAAATAGTCAGACCGGAGATAAGCGCATAATAGCCAATCCCCTGAATCTGAATTACCGCTTTCAGTTGGATGGAGAGAGCAGAAGAGAGGCTGCCGATCCGGTTATTGAATATTTTAAGGGTAAGTATTACTTATTCGCATCTAAATCAGGGGGCTATTGGAGCTCCCCCGATTTAGTCGAATGGACTTTCGTCCCTATTAAGACAATCAGTACCATAGAGCATTATGCACCAACGGTGTTAATTATGGATGATACTATGTATTTTATGAGTTCGAGTGAACCCAAAATTTTCAGAAATACAAATCCGGACATTGATGCCTGGGAAGACATAGGCTCCAAGTTTGAATTTCAGATAGCAGGATCTGTAGACCCCGCTTTCTTTCTTGACGATGATGGACGGGTATATCTGTATTGGGGCTGTTCGGACAAAGACCCTATCATCGGTGTGGAAGTAGATCCTAAAGACAAATTTAAAGTAATAGGAGAAGCCAAAGTATTGATCGAACACAATCCAGACAAGTATGGATGGGAAGTTCAGGGGAAAGATAATCAGTCCGGAAAAGCAGGTTATAATGAAGGTCCTTGTATTGTGAAGCACAAGGGAATGTATTACCTGCAATATGCCGCTCCCGGAACAGAATACCGCAACTATGGCGATGGTTTATATATCTCCGATAAACCTCTGGGGCCATACACCTATGTCGAAAGCAGTCCGTTCTCTTTCAAACCGGGAGGTTTTATAGGAGGCTCAGGACATGGACATACATTCAAAGACAAATATGGCAACTACTGGCATGTGGCTACAATGACAATATCTGTACGCCATATGTTTGAGCGGAGGATAGGACTGTTTCCCACCTATATGACAGCCGGGGACAACCTGCATGCTCACACCGTGCTCACAGACTATCCATTCAGCATTCCCGACAGGAAAACAGACTTGGAGAATAATGATTGCTCTATGTCGTGGAATATGCTTTCATATAGTAAGAAAGCAACCGCCTCATCTTTTCTTACCGGATATGAGCCCGAAAAGGCTACTGATGAGAAGGTGGAAACATGGTGGGCAGCCATTTCCGGAAACAAAGGCGAATGGTACCAGATAGACCTAGGTAAAAAAATGAAAGTAAATGCCATACAAATTAATTTTGCAGACCACGATTTTACAACTAAACGAACTGATACACCTCCAATCTACCAATATTATATCGAATGCTCTGATGATGGTAGTAATTGGAAAACAATTATAGACAAAACTTCAAACGCCAAAGATATGCCCCATGAGTTGGCCGTTTTGGACAAACCTGTTAAAGCAAGGTACATCCGTATCCTGAACACAAAAGATATGGAAGGCAAGTTTTCGCTGTACGACCTTCGTGTATTTGGTCACGGACAAGGAAAAGTGCCAAAAAGAACACCAGAGCTACAGATTGAAAGAGATAAGGATGACAGCCGTATTTTCAGAATCACATGGAATAAAATAGAGAATGCCAACGGATATATCCTTCGCTGGGGAGTAAAACCCGGCCAGCTGAAAAACGCTATTATGGTTTATGATAACTCATTCGAAGGACGATTCTTCAACAGGGATTCAAATTACTATTTTTCGATAGATGCTTTCAATGAAAATGGAATAACTGGTAATTAGCAAATTCGAAAATTAGCAGATTCGGAAATGTAAGAATGAATCTGCTAATCTGCTAATTCGCTAATTCGCTAATATATATTATCATGAAAAAATTATTCATTTTACCATTACTGTTTCTTGTAATGGCCAGCCTTACTGCACAACAAAGAAATGCAGATATCAAGCCACATCCCGAATCTAAAGACATAGTTTCGGTTCTTGATTTCGGGGCAAAAGCCGATGGAAAAACGGATGATACCAATGCTATCCAGAAAGCAATGGACTCTTTTGGGAAAAGGGGCGGAACGGTATATATACCAAATGGTACATATCTCATCGCTGGTTCACTGAATATACCCCAGGCTGTTACCCTGAAAGGGGCTTTCGAATCCGTTCCTTCACACAATGGAATCCGCAATGCAGGACTCCCTAAACCCGGCGAAGATGGCACTACCCTGCTAATTACAGGAGGCAAAGGAAAAGATATTGATGCTACTCCGGCTATCACAATCAATACAAACAGTACGCTACGCGGAGTAGTGATGTACTGGCCACTGCAAGACCCAGACAAAGTGCCTGATGCATATCCGTGGGGAGTAGCTATGAAAGGAAAAAACCCGGCTTTGCTCGATGTGGAAATGCTGAACCCTTACAACGCAATCGATGCCTCGCATAACGAACGCGCGCTCATCCGCAATATCAGTGGACAGCCATTGCGCAGGGGAATTTATGTGGATGCAATTTATGATATAGGCAGAATAGAAAATGTACACTGGAACCCATGGTGGAGCATGAAGCCTACCCTTTACAACTGGCAAAGGGAACACGGCGAAGCATTTATCTTCGAGCGCACCGACTGGCACTATGTACTCAACACATTCTGCTTCGGATACAATGTTGGTTATAAGTTTGGAGCAAGCCAGGGTAGCACCGGCTCCTGCAACGGGAACTTCTTAGGCATCGGAGCCGATGCATGCCACACTGCTGTTAAAGTAGATCAGAGTGCTGCTTATGGAATACTTATTACCAACGGCGAATTTGTTGCGATGCATGGCGACGACCCTACAATGGTAGTGGTTACGGATGCTAATAAAGGAAATGTACGCTTTGTAAACAGTGCTTTCTGGGGGCCATGCGAGCAGATAGCCAAAATCAACGGACAGGGCACAGTCGGTTTCTCTGACTGTATCTTCGTTCAGTGGGACAGGGACAAAGAAAACCGGAGCGCCATACAGGTCAACAGCGGCTCTGTATCTGTCCGTGGATGCGACTTTATGCACGACAGCCCGCAAATATCCATCGGCAGCAATGTAGACCGTGCCATTGTCAGCGAAAACACTATTAAAGGAAAGGTACGCATCAACAATAATGCAAAGAGTAGTTATATAAACGGAAATTTAGGAACAGAGTGACAGTTAACAATCATCAGTTAACAATAAAACCCTCTTTGTCATTCTGAACGAAGTGAAGAATCTCTTATCTCTTTGAGGGTCGAGATTCTTCGTTGCACTCAGAATGACAAAGAGAATAATACAATAACAATGAAAATATACAAGGGAATCATACTTATTTGCTTTCTATTTGTCTTATCATCAGCAAATGCTCAAAAGAAAGACATTTATCTGGACGAGAGTGCGCCTACGCACGACCGTATCATGGACTTATTGTCCCAATTAACCATAGAGGAAAAAATCAGTTTACTAAGAGCAACCTCTCCTGGTATAGAGCGCCTGCAAATACCCAAATATTACCACGGCAACGAGTCCCTGCACGGCGTAGTACGCCCGGGACGCTTTACCGTATTTCCGCAGGCTATAGGACTTGCCAGTATGTGGAATCCCGACCTGCATTACCGGATAGCCACAGCTATTTCGGATGAGGCGCGCGGACGTTGGAACGAACTGGAACAAGGTAGGCTGCAAACACAGCGTTTTACCGACCTGCTTACCTTCTGGTCACCGACCGTTAATATGGCACGCGACCCGCGTTGGGGACGCACACCCGAGACATACGGAGAAGACCCTTACCTATCGGGTGTATTAGGAACAGCCTTTGTAAAAGGGCTGCAAGGCAATGACCCTCGCTACCTGAAAATCGTTTCCACACCGAAGCATTTCGCCGCCAATAACGAGGAGCATAACCGCTTTGTCTGCAATCCGCAGATTTCAGAAAAGCAACTGCGGGAATACTATTTCCCTGCATTCGAAATGTGTGTCAGGGAAGGAAAATCCGCTTCCATTATGTCAGCATATAATGCTATCAACGATGTGCCTTGCACGGCTAATCCGTGGCTGCTGACCAAAGTCCTGCGACACGACTGGGGCTTTAACGGCTATGTGGTTTCCGACTGTGGAGGACCAAGCCTCTTGGTGTCGGCTATGAAATATGTGAAAACAAAAGAAGCCGCCGCCACGCTTTCTATCAAGGCAGGGCTCGACCTCGAATGTGGCGATGATGTATATATGCAACCGCTGCTGAACGCTTATAACCAATATATGGTATCGCAAGCCGATATAGACACGGCTGCATACAGGGTATTGAGAGCCCGTATGCATTTAGGTTTATTTGACGACCCAACCCTAAATCCTTATAACAAAATCTCTCCTTCTGTGGTCGGTTCCGAAGCACACAAGCAACTGGCTTTGGAGTCTGCCCGCCAGAGTATTGTCTTGTTGAAGAATAAGAACAATGCCCTGCCTATCAATCCTAAAAAAGTAAAATCCATAGCTGTTGTCGGTATCAATGCAGGCAACTCTGAGTTTGGAGATTATAGCGGCATACCTGCCAACGCTCCGGTATCGGTTTTGCAAGGGATAAAAGATAAGGTAGGAGATAAGGTGAAGATTGTCTATGCCCCGTGGAAATCAGCTATGGACGGAAAAGAAATGATATCTGCAACACATTTTCCCGGTGGACTGAAAACGGAATACTTTACCAATATGGAACTTACAGGTAACGCTAAAACACGCACCGAAGAATGGATAAACTTCGAGCCTGCAAATCAGGCGCCCGACCCGTTTATTCCTCCATTTCCTATTTCTATACGCTGGACAGGAAAATTAAAACCTGCCGTATCGGGAGACTATACGATTTATTTCAATGCGGATGATGGATGCCGCCTTTTCATAGATGATAAAAAACTGATTGATGAATGGCATGAAAGAAGTATTTCGACCGACTCGGTCAGCCTCCGTCTCGAAGCCGGAAAAGAATATGACATCAAAGCCGAGTATTTCAATAACCGCGACAATGCAGTTGCTAAATTATATTGGAAAGTACCGGCAATAGATACAAAAGAACGCCTCGATATGTATGGTGAAGCCGGCAAGGCTGTGCGCGAATGTGAACGTGTGATTGCCGTACTGGGTATCAATAAAACAATAGAACGTGAAGGGCAAGACAGGTATGACATTCACCTGCCTGTCGACCAGATGGAATTTATAGAGGAAATATACAAAGTGAATCCTAATATTGTTGTAGTACTTGTTGCAGGTAGCTCTTTGGCTATCAACTGGATGGACGAGAATATCCCTGCCATAGTGAATGCCTGGTACCCGGGCGAGCAAGGGGGAACTGCGGTAGCCGAAGTATTATTTGGAGACTACAATCCCGGAGGACGGCTGCCGATAACCTACTACAATAGCCTTGATGAACTGCCTGCATTTGATGATTACGATATCTCTAAAGGCAGGACGTATCAATACTTTAAAGGTAAACCACTATATCCTTTCGGGTATGGATTAAGCTATACAACTTTTGCTTATAACAATCTGAAAATAAGTGATAACGGAAACACCGTAAAAGTGTCGTTCAACCTGAAAAACACAGGTAAAATGAATGGCGATGAAGTTTCACAGGTATATGTAAAACTACCTCATACCGGAGAGTTTACACCGATAAAAGAACTCAAAGGCTTTCAGCGTAATACCCTCAAAAAGGGAGAGACCAGAAATATCGAAATCGAAATAAGGAAAGACCTGTTAAGATATTGGGACACTGAGAGCGGACAATTCATTGTGCCTCACGGCAACTATGAATTTATGGTTGGCTCTTCGTCTGCCGATATCCGATTGAAAAGTAGTTACAAGTTACTTCGCCCTGTGGGCAGTTACGAGTTACAAGTCGGTAATTAATAAATACCCTCTTTGTCATTCTGAGTGTAACGAAGAATCTCGACCCTCAAAGAGATACGAGATTTTTCACTTCGTTCAGAAACAATGTTCGACGAAACAAAGTGTAGTCAATGACAAAGAGACAAGTACAAAACAATATAATCATGAAAAAAGCATTTATTACATTTCTCATTCTTATTTTTTCCGGTCAGTTGGTTGCACAAAATTACCAACGCACGCCGCAGGGAGTAAAGACCAATGTAAAATCTACGAGTATCGAAATTCAGTTTTTCAGCCCGCAGATTGTCAGGGTACTGAAATATCCTCAGGAAGAAGCACCGGATAAGAAAAGCCTGTCCGTTATCAAAGAACCCGAAAATACGGATTTCAGGATTGAACAGTTCAACAATGTAATCACGCTGAATACGGCTGACCTGATTGTCACCCTGAACCTGACTACCGGGGATGTGCTTTTCAATGGAACAGATACCCGCCCTTTTATTGCTGAGAAAAGTGTTTCTTCCGTATTTACTCCTAAGAATTATGAAAGCGGTAAAACGTATGAAGTACAGCAAACATTCCTTTTGGATAAGCAGGAAGCTGTTTACGGACTGGGACAACACCAACAAGGAAAGATGAACCAGCGCGGACAGGAGGTTCATCTCCGTCAGGTGAATATGGAAATAGCCATACCGATTATCCATTCGGTTAAAGGCTATGCTGTTTTCTGGGACAACTACTCCCCTACTACTTACAAAGATTCATATGATGGTTTGTCATTTACTTCTACGGCCGGCAATTGCATCGACTATTACTTCATGTACGGAAAAGATGCTGATGGAACAATCGCCCGTATTCGTGAACTTACAGGACAGGCTCCTATGTATCCGCTATGGACATACGGATTCTGGCAAAGCCGCGAACGGTATACATCACAGGACGAACTGTTGGATGTTGTAAAAAAATACCGCGAACTAAATATTCCGCTCGATGGTATTGTGCAGGACTGGCAATACTGGAGTACCGACAATACGCATTGGAACGCCGTGGAATTTGGTAATCCTACATTCCCCAACCCGAAAAAGATGATAGACGAAGTGCATAAGATGAATGCACATATAGCTATATCTGTATGGCCGTCTTTCGGACCAAACACAAATATTCATAAAGACCTGAAAAAGAAAAACCTGTTGCTCGATTTCGAGACATTTCCGCATAATAACGGTGTGAAAGTATATGATGCCTTCAATCCGGAAGCACGCAAAATCTACTGGGATTATATGAATAAGAATATCTTCTCAATAGGTATGGATGGCTGGTGGCTGGACGCTACCGAACCTGAATACTCGGGAGGAAAAAAAGAGCTGAATCAACAAACTTATCTGGGACCGCTTCGTAGTGTATATAATGCTTTCCCTCTTGTATCAGTAGGTAGTGTGTACGATTATCAACGCCAGGTTACTTCCGATAAGCGCGTGTATATCCTTACCCGTTCTGCCTTTGCCGGGCAACAACGCTATGGGGCAAACTCATGGTCGGGTGATATCGTTTCACGCTGGGATGTGCTTCGTGACCAGATTTCTGCCGGTCTTAATTTCTCACTTTGCGGAATTCCTTACTGGAACACAGATATAGGCGGGTTCTTTGCACACCATGTATATCCTGAAGGCATCAGGGACAAAGCCTACCATGAATTGTATGTACGCTGGATGCAGTTCGCTACATTCACCCCGATGATGCGTTCGCATGGGACAAGTACCCCACGTGAGATTTTCCAGTTCGGGCAAAAAGGTGACTGGGCTTACGATACACAAGAGAAATATATCAATCTGCGTTACAGCCTGTTGCCGTATATGTACTCTATCGGTCACGACATTACAGCCAATGCAGGCTCTATGATGCGCGCTTTAAGTATGGACTTCGCCAGCGATGCCAAAGTGCATGATATAAACAATCAGTTTATGTTCGGAAAATCTATTCTTGTTGCCCCTGTAACCGACTCTATGTATGTGAACCGTGTAAACGGCAGTGCTGTTGAAGATTTCAGCACTCTAAAATCACATAAAGTATACTTACCGAAAGGTGCCGACTGGTACGACTTCTGGACAGGAGAGAAAACAGAAGGTGGAAAAGAAATCAGTAAGGCAACACCTATTGATATTATTCCACTATATATCAAAGCAGGAAGTATCCTACCGTGGGGTCCGAAAGTACAGTATGCCGAGGAAAAGAGATGGGATAACCTCAACCTTTTCATTTTCCCCGGCGCTGATGCCGAGTTTGTACTATATGAAGATGAAAACGATAACTACAATTACGAAAAAGGCATCTTTTCGACCATAAAAATGAAATGGGACGACAAAACCGGAACACTAACTATCGGAACGCGTCAGGGAGAATTTCCGGGCATGTTGAAAAACCGCACTTTCAATGTCACAATTATTAAAGATGGCAAGAATATAAACACCATTTCGCAGGCTGACAAGCAAATTGTATATCAGGGACAGGAGATTAATGTAAAAATGTAGTATTAATAAGGATTTTAAGGAGGTCTTAATGTGTTTTTTAATGAGTTTATTAATGCTGAAAAAATAAATTTGAATTAAAAAATTACTAATTGTATCATACTTTTTTGTCATGCTGAGGCAACGAAGCATCTCGACCCTCAACAGTTATATTCAAAGAGGAAAGAGATTTTTCACTCCGTTCAAAATGACAAAGACCTAAAAAATAACCTTAATAATTTTAATCATGAAAAAAAGGAATCTTATATGCACGGCATTTTTATCGCTCTTGCTCTTCAGCGCGGGATGTTCCGACAACCCGGTTTACAAAGATGCGAATGCACCTGTGGAGGACAGGGTAAATGATTTATTGTCGCGAATGACACTGGAAGAGAAAGCCGCCCAACTGGACATGCTTTCGGCTAACGATATTCTGGATGGGCCGGATAAGCTGAAAGAAAAAGAAGCAGCCTTCTTTATCGACTCCATGTGCATCGGATCCATTCACGACTTTTATCCGAAGACAGCGGCCATAGCCAATGCCGTACAAAAACGTGCCATCGAAAACTCACGTTTAGGGATTCCTGTTATTTTCATCGAAGAAGCACTACACGGATACCAGGGGGCGGGAGCCACGACGTTTCCTACCCCTATCGGTAACTCATCTTCATGGGATACCATATTGGTAAATAATATAGGTAAAGCCATCGCTGCCGAAGCCCGGGCACATGGCGTACATTTCATTCTGGGGCCTAATCTCGACCTGGCACGCGATATACGCTGGGGGCGCACCGAAGAAACATTTGGAGAAGACCCTTACCTGTCATCACGCTATGCGGTCAGCCTTATCAAGGGAATGCAGGGGAACAGCCTGAAAGACAATAATACAGTGGTTGCCGAACCGAAGCATTTTGCCATTCACGGCATACCCGAAGGCGGCGTAAACACAGCCCCTGTATTTATCGGGGAACGCGAAGCTCGTTCGACACACCTGTATATATTTGAAAAAGCCGTTACCGAGGCCAAAGCCAAAGGAATAATGGCTGCTTATCACGAGAGGGACGGCGTTCCGGCTATTGCCGACCCGTGGCTGTTGAAAACAATACTGAGGGACGAATGGGGATTCGACGGCTTTGTAGTATCCGACCTCGGAGCCATTGCCAAACAATATAAAGACCACCATACTGTTGCCGATGGAGAAGAAGCGATTATCAAATCAATAGCCGCCGGACTGGATATGCAGTTCTACGACTACCCGCATGATGTTTTCCAAAACACAGTGGCAAAAGCAGTTAAGGAGGGTAGATTATCCGAAAAAGACCTGAACAGGGCAGTAGCCGGAGTATTACGGGTAAAATTTGAACTCGGACTATTCGATAATCCATATACGGACGAAACACTGGCTGCGAAAGTATACAGGAGTGAGGAACATCAGAAGCTCGCACTCGAAGCAGCCCGCAAATCAATCGTATTGCTTGAAAACAAAGATGGCGTTCTCCCTCTGAAAAAAGATATAAAATCTATCGCCCTTGTCGGCAATCTTGCAAATGTGTCTTCTCTCGGGGGATATTCCCCTGCCGGAGCAAAAGGGGTGACAGTCTATCAGGCTCTGAAAAAGCGTTTCGGTGAAGATGTAAAGATAAATTTCGTGAACAGTGATATCTCCGAACGCTTTGCCAATATACCTTCTACAGCCCTGACGCCAGACTCAGATAAGGAAAAGAACGGACTGGATATTGCATTCTTCAACAATATTAACTTCGAAGGAAATCCTGTCTATACGGATATAAATGATAATCTTTCGGTTTACTGGCACAACCTCAGCCCTGCACCGGGTGTCAATTCGGATAACTTTTCCGTGCGCTGGAGTGGCTATATCACTGCTCCGGTAACCGGTGAATATGAGTTTCAGCTAAACGCGGATGATTATGCGCGTGTGTATATAAATAACGAGTTGTTTATCGACTGTTGGGGTGAAGAGAAAGTAAAACAAACGCTTAGTAAAAAAATAAGCCTCACAAGTGGCAAGCAGATACCTATCCGGTTGGAATACGCAGAGATAGAAGACATTGCCTTTGTCAATCTGCGTTGGAGAATGACACAGCTTACATCATCATCCTTATTCAGGGATGTAGCCCGCGCTTCCGCTGCTTCGGATGTTACTATTGTCGTAATTGGCGAAACCGACAGCGAAGTGGGTGAAAGCCGTGACAGGCAAAACCTGTATCCGCATCAGGCAGACCTCAACATCATTAAAACGGCAAAACAGGCAAACAAACCTGTGGTAACAGTTATGTTGACAGGCCGTCCGCTGGTACTCACCGAAATTGCTGAAAATTCAAATGCATTGCTGCAAGCGTGGTATCCGGGCGAAGCGGGAGGTGATGCCGTAGCCGATGTGATATGGGGTGATTATAATCCTTCGGGTAAATTAAGTATCAGTTTTCCGAAAGAACAGGGAACATTACCTATCTATTATTCAAAGAAACCATCTGCCAGCCGCAGGTATGTGGATGGAAACGGCGACCCTTTATACGAATTCGGATATGGATTAAGCTATACCAATTTCACTTATTCAACACTGAGTGTACAACCGGAAAACGCGAAAACAACCGATAATATCACCGTGACTATCAACCTGCGGAATACAGGCAGCGTGGATGGTGCGGAAGTAGTACAACTCTATATTAATGATAAGGTAAGCAGTGTAGCTACTCCTGTAAAACTACTCAAAGGTTTTGCCAACGTCTTTCTGAAAGCAGGAGAAAGCAAAGAGGTTACGATAACCCTCAAGCCGGAACATCTATCACTGATTAACACGGAGATGAAACGGGTAGTAGAACCGGGTGAATTTGAAATAATGGTGGGTAGTTCTTCGAATAATATACATTTAACCCAGACAATAAATGTGGTAGAATAAAATCATTCATCTCTTTGTCATTCTGAACGGAGTGAAGAATCTCTTTCCTGTTTGACTCTATCTTTTGAGAGTCGAGATTCTTCGTTACACTCAGAATGACAAAGAAGAAATAAAAAATAACATGAAATATATATTGACTCTCTTATCCTGCTTTCTTCTGGTAATAATTACCCACGCACAGACCAAAATAGTCTGTGTAGGAGCCAGTATCACCGAAGGGGCATTGACCACCGACCCGAAGAAAGATTCCTACCCTGCGCAACTGGGCAGCCTATTGGGAGACAAGTATCAGATAATCAATTGCGGGGTAAGCAGTTGCACGATGCTGCGCAAGGGTGACCATCCGTATCGGAATACAGAAGCTTACCAGAAAGCATTGAACAGCAGTCCCGACATTGTCTTTATCGATTTGGGCGGAAACGATGCCAAAGCCGTCAACAGGGTGCATATGAGCGAGTTTGCAAAAGATTGCAGCGATATGGTAAATGCTTTCAGAGACCTGCCTTCAAAACCGCGTATTATCCTGATGCTGCCGTTTGTCTCTTTCGAAACGGATAACAACCAGATATGGGATCCGGTGATAGTGAACGATATTATCCCGGCAATCCAGCAAGTCGCATATAATGAAAACGTGGAAGTGCTGGATATGCACTCATTACTGATTAACAGACCTGATTTATTTCCGGACAAGATACACCCCAATGATGAGGGTTCGGGCATTATCGCCAAAAGGTTATATGACCAGGTTACACTGAAAACAGATAAAGGATTCGATATACTAAGCAAGCTAAAAACGGCATACACTATCAGTAATTTTAAAGGATATTCATGTGCCGACTTCAAACTAAGAGGCAGAGAGTGCAAGGTAGTTAAACCTAAAGTTGCCGCTAAAGGCAAACCGTGGATATGGCGTACACGCTTCTGGGCACACGAGCCACAGACCGATATTGCCTTACTCGAAAGAGGATACCATCTGGTTTACTGCGATGTAGCCGAACTGATGGGAAACGCCGAAGCCCTGTCTATCTGGTCAGATTTTCATAAACTATTGACAAAGGCGGGTTTATCAAAGAAAAGCACAATGGAAGGCATGAGCCGCGGTGCGATGTATTCGTTCTGCTGGGCAGCGGCCAATCCGGATAAGGTGAGTTGTATATATGTGGACAATCCCCTGCTCGACTGCCGCTATCTGGCTGACAAGGAAGGTGAAGACCTGGGAGAGATGACAAGGAACTTTATGGCGGCGTATGGACTGAAAACACGGGACGATATCCGCAACTTCAAAGGAAGCCCGATGGATAAGATACAGGAAATAGTGAAAGGAAAGTACCCGATACTTATCCTTTGTGCCGACCAGGACGAAGCCGTATCGCCTACCCAGACTTTAGAGTTTGAACGAAAAATAAAAGAGGCAGGCGGAAATATTACGGTGATGATGAAGCACGGGTTTAAACATCACCCGCATAGTTTTCCGAATCCGGCGCCTATAGTGGATTTTATTTTGAAAGCGAATTGTCATTCTGAGTGAAACGAAGAATCTCGTTTCTCATGAGCCACGGGATTTTTCACTTCGTTCAAAATGACAAATAGGAATAAAAAGGGAGAAATGACAAATCTCCCATAACAAGAAACCAAATAATAAAATGCAAAAAGCCATAACTTCTATCCTTCTGTTCCTTTTCTCGGCCGGATTTGTATACGGTCAGCAGATTCCGCACCTGAAAAGGAATAAAAACAACATAGTCCAGCTTATTGTAAATGATAAGCCGTATATCATGCTTGCCGGCGAACTGATGAATTCGAGTGCCTCTACACTGGAAAGCATGGCGCCAAAATGGGAACGCCTCAAAACACTCAATCTGAATACGGTATTGGCGACTGTTGCCTGGGAACAAATAGAACCGGAGGAAGGGCAGTATGACTTTTCCATTGTGGAAGGGCTGATTAAAGAAGCGCGTAAACACGACCTGAAGCTTGTCTTCCTGTGGTTTGGCAGTTGGAAAAACGGTTCGTCGGGATATGCTCCGCACTGGATTATGAGGGACACCAAAAGATTCCCGCGGATGAAAACGGATAAGGGAGAAAATCGTCCGTTCCTGGCTAACTACAGCGAAAATCTGGCAAAAGCCGACACCAAAGCATTCGGCGCCCTGATGAATTTCATCAAACAGATTGACAGCAAAGAACACACCGTGCTTATGGTACAGATAGAAAACGAAATAGGGTTGTTGGGAGACAGCCGCGACCGTTCTGCTACTGCGGAAGAACTATTCAGGAAAGAAGTTCCAGGCAAACTGATACAATACCTACAAAAGAACGAAAAACAGATATTACCTGAAATAATAAACCAGTGGAAGGCTCACGGAAAAAAGGCAAAAGGTAACTGGCTCGAACTGTTCGGTAATGATAGCAACAGGCTTGCCGATGAGCTGTTTATGGGCTGGTACTATGCCCGCTTTGTAGAACAGTTGGCAGCCGAAGGAAAACGAGATTACCCCATACCGCTGTTCGTAAACGCATGGACGATTTACCCGGAAGACCCAAATCCCGGCAATTACCCCAGCGGAGGGCCTAACCACCGGATGCTCGACATTTATCAGTTGGCTGCTCCATCCGTGGATTTCCTAGCTATCGACAACTACAATGATGATTATGTATCGCAGTTACGCCAATACAACAGGAACGGTAATCCGGTTTTCGTACCCGAAGCTGTTGCCCTCTGGCGTGGCGAGAAATGGAGCGGCCCTGCAAAGGCATTCTATACACTGAGCGAGTTCAATGCGCTTGGATTTTCTCCCTTTGCTATCGATAATGATGTATATGACGAAAAGCATCCGCTGAAAGACGCATACCGTGTGCTGGACAACCTGATGCCGCTAATGGCAAAAGAACACGGCTCCGGCAATATGAAAGGCTTTATGCAGCAGGGAGACAACAAGTCCGACAAAATAGATTTTGGAGATTACGATATAAATATACATTACAATTATCCTTACCAGGGCTACGGACTGGCGATACGGCTTTCCGCAGACGAGTTTCTGATTGCGGGTAATGGTGCCGATGTATCTTTCCAGTCTAAAGATAAAAACCTTCCGGGCATCAGTTATGGTACTATCCGGGAGGGCTACTATAAAGACGGTGAATGGAAAACCACAAAATACCTGGGAGGCGATGAGGCTATGCAGGGTGTAGGCGGCGTAAAGATACCTCCTGTTTACCTGAGCGAAGATGCTAATCAGAATCTGGTCACTATCATAAGAATTAAAGTTATCCCTGTGGAAAGCGCAACATATAACAACAAAAATATATTTGATTAAAAACATAACATGACACTCAATGAAAAAAGCACTCTTCGCAGCATGTTTTGCTGTATTTACCCTCTTATCCTGTAACAGCTACAGCCAAAAGAATCCATTTATACAACATATGTACACTGCCGACCCTTCGGCGCGTGTATGGGCAGACGGACGCCTGTATGTATACGCTTCGCATGATATAGCCCCGCCGCGCGGCTGCGACCTGATGGATCAGTATCATGTATTCTCTACGGATGATATGGTCAACTGGGTAGACCACGGCGAAATACTCCGTTCGAGCCAGGTACCCTGGGGTCGTCCCGAAGGTGGTTTTATGTGGGCACCGGACTGTGCGTATAAAGATGGAACATATTATTTCTTCTTTCCTCATCCCAGTGAAACAAATACTGGAAAAAGTTGGAAAATAGGGGTTGCTACAAGCAAATATCCGGCAAAAGACTTTGTAGTACAGGGCTATGTAAAGGGCATGCAATCTCATATCGATCCGAATGTATTTATAGACGATGATGGTCAGGCTTATATCTATCAGGGTGGCGGAGGAACTTGCCTCGGCGGTAAACTGAAAGACAATATGATGGAAGTAGATGGCGAGCTGCAAAAGATGGAAGGCCTCGAAGATTTCCACGAAGCGGCATGGGTACATAAACGCAATGGGATCTATTACCTTTCTTATTCGGATAACCATGATGAGAACTGGAATGATGGTGTAAAAGGCGATAACCGTATGCGTTATGCAACCAGTAGCAGTCCGTTAGGCCCATGGAAACATCAGGGCATTTATATGGAGCCGACAAACAGTTATACCAATCATGGCTCTATTGTCGAATATAAAGGTCAATGGTATTCTTTTTACCATGACAGTTCATTATCTGAAAAGAACGGGGAGTTTAATGACTGGCTACGTTCTGCTTGTGTAGATAAGCTCTACTACAATGAAGATGGGACAATACAAATGGTAAAACAAACAAAATAGTTACAGGTTACCAAAAAACGTGTTAATCTTGAAATAAACATCAATATAATAATGAAGAAATACGAGTTATTTATATCAGCACTTCTGATTTCTTTCGCCCTAATGTCTTGTGCAAACAGAGGCAACAATAAACCAGAGGAAGAGAAACCTCAGCAGCCTATAGAGGAAGCAAAATATGACGAAACGGGTTGTAATTATACAAGCTACAAAGGATTGGCGATGGCAGGCTATCAGGGTTGGTTCACTGCTCAGGGAGACGGAGCCAATAGCGGCTGGACGCACTACAATCAGAACGGAAAATTCGAACCGGGCTTTGCTACTGTCGATTTCTGGCCCGATGTATCCGAATATGAAAAAACATATGAAACACCCTTTTCTTTTCCTAACGGGAATAAAGCACATGTATTCAGTCCGCAGGATGAATCTACTGTCGACCTGCATTTCAAATGGATGAAGGAATATGGTTTGAACGGTGTCTTTATGCAGCGCTTCCTCGTTACTGTAAAAGACAAACGCGCACAGATAACCAAGGTCTTTGAAAACGCCCTGAAAGCAGCGAATAAGTACAACAGGGCAATCTGTGTGATGTATGACCTATCGGGAAGTAAAGGTTCGGAATTGGATATCATTGTCAACGACTTTGAAAAACTGGTAAAAGATTATGACTTGTTTAACAATAAAACGAATCCGAATTACCTGCGGCATAATGGCAAACCATTAGTCGTTATCTGGGGTGTAGGATTCAATGACGGGAGAAAATATACAACCCAGGATATAGCCGATCTGGTAAAGAAACTGAGAGGTGATAATAACAAAGTATCCATTATGCTGGGCGTTCCATATTACTGGAGGACACTGGGCAACGATACTGAAAAAGACACGCAACTGCATGAATTAATAAAATCAGTAGACATTATTATGCCATGGGCTGTAGGACGTTATAGCCTGAAAAACTATAATACCAATACCGTGCAGCAAGACATAGAGTGGTGCAAAAACAATAATGTGGATTATGTACCGCTGGCATTTCCCGGATTCAGTTGGGGCAATATGAGAAAAAATGCTTCACTGTATGATGAAATACCCCGCCATGGTGGTGAATTCCTGTGGCGGCAGATAGCGGGAGCCCGCAAAGCAGGTGCTGAATCTTTATATTTGGCTATGTTTGACGAGATAGATGAGGGCACGGCATTATTCAAATGCCTAAGACAGAATGAAGTACCTAAAAACGCTTCGGGCTTTAAATTCGTGGGAATAGAAGATAACCTGCCAAGCGACCATTACTTGTGGCTATCAGGCGAAGCCGCCAAATGGTTTAACGGAGATAATGGCTACAGTGAAAAGATGCCTGTGAGAAAGTAATCAATGTGTAAATTAATAAATATAACACAAAACAAATAATTAATAAAAAACGATGAGAAAGACGTTATTAACTTTAAGCTTTTTAGTATTTTCCCTAATGGCTATCAATAGCTACAGCCAGAAAAACCCTTTTATTCGCCATATGTTCACGGCCGACCCTTCGGCACATGTGTGGGACGATGGACGATTGTATGTATATGCATCTCATGATATTGCTCCACCAAAAGGTTGCGACCTGATGGACCAGTACCATGTATTCTCTACAGACGATATGGTGAACTGGGTAGACCACGGAGAAATACTGCGTTCGAGCCAGGTGTCGTGGGGAAGACCCGAAGGCGGTTTCATGTGGGCGCCTGACTGTGCTTACAGGAACGGAACCTATTATTTCTACTTCCCTCACCCCAGCGGAACAGAGTGGAATAAGACATGGAAAGTTGGAATAGCTACAAGTAACAAGCCAGCCAGCGATTTTCAGGTTCAGGGTTATCTTGATCTCGGTAGTGACAACTTTGCAATGATAGACCCTTGTGTCTTTGTAGATGATGACGGTCAGGCATATTTCTACTATGGTGGCGGTGGCCGTTGCAAAGGTGCCAAAATGAAAGAAAATATGGTAGAACTGGACGGTGAACTACAAGAGATGGCAGGCCTTGATGATTTTCATGAAGCCACATGGGTACACAAATACAAGGATACTTATTATCTTTCTTATTCTGATAATAATCCGGGAGCCAACAGAAAAAAATATGCAACGAGCAAAAGCCCGTTAGGCCCTTGGAAATATCAGGGTATCTATATGGATCCTACCAACTGCGACACCAATCATGGCTCGATAGTAGAATATAAAGGTCAGTGGTACGGTTTCTATCACAACAGCGACTTGTCGGGAAAAGGAAACTTGCGCTCTATATGTGTAGATAAGCTATATTATAACGCTGATGGAACAATTAAGAAAGTAAAGCCAACAAAAGAAGGTTGGAAGTAAAAATAGATTAATTTCTCAAATAATACCTTGAAGAACATAAAGAGGCTGTCCCAAAAGTAAAACTGCACTATCAAAGTATTACCCTCTTTGTCATTCTGAATGTAATGAAGAATCCCGACCCTCCAGTCACGAGATGTTTCACTCCGTTCAACATGACAAAGAGACAGCGAAAATTACTTTTGGGACAGCCTCTTTTCCTTTTTATCGTTATGCCTTAAACAGCCTCAAAAAATCTTCTTTATAACTGGAGGATATTTCAATCTCGGTATCATCCAGTAATGTTACATAACCACCCGAATTTTTGTGGTATGATTTCACAAAGTTGAAATTGATAATATGTGATTTATGTACACGTATAAAGGGATAAGGCAGTATTTCATTAAAATGCTTGAGAAAACGGCAAACCATTTTTTTACTTTTGTCCTTCAGGTAGATATCCGTAAAATTACCATTGCCTTGCAGGCGAACAATATCTTCCATTTTCACCACTTCAAAGCCTTCTAATGTAGGTAGAATTACCTGCTGTTTTTCGGGCCGGGATTCACGGAAGTTTTCGACAAGTACTTTGTTTCGATCAAATATTTCCTTGTTAAGAATATGCTGCTGAACTTTGTTTACTGCAAGTATCAGTTCTTCTATACTGACAGGCTTAAGCAGGTAATAAGCAGCACTCTGATTAAGCGCCCGCAATGAATATTCAGAAAATGCAGTAACAAAAATAGTCTCAAAATACAGATCTTTGCTGGCTTCGAGTACGTCGAAAGCATTTCCGAAAGGCATTTCCACATCGAGGAATACGAGCTGAGGCTCCAATTCGTGTAACAGAGGAATAGCACTTTTTCCATCATGTGCCTCGCCTATTACTTCTATCTGAGGGCAGTATTTATTCAGATAATTCTTTAAGGCCTCGCGTGCGGCAGGTTCGTCCTCAATTATAACACTGGTTATTTTTCGTAAAGTATTCATATTTATGTAAAAATGTTACCTCTTTGTCATTGACTACACTGCGTTCCGTCGAACGTTGTTTCTGAGTGCAATGAAGAATCTCGACCTTGTGGACTCGAGATGTTTCACTTTATTCAACATGACAAAGAAAAAGTAGAAATTTCTTTTGATATACCCGTCATTGGCTCTATTTATTTATTAAAGGAAACCGTAAGGTAACAATTACTCCTGTTTCTTTTCCCTCTTTTTCTTTTATATCTATGGATATATTTGTATTGTAAAGGCTGTTCAGCAGATTGATACGCTCATGTGTATTAGTCAGCCCCCGCGAGTTGTGTTCACGTTGGTGTTTTGTCTTCAGTTCCTTACTTTTGGTCAGCCCTATACCGTTATCTTCTACAATTGCATAAAGGCAATTATTCTCCTCTAATACTTTCAATGTAAGCAAACCTATACCCTCCCTATAGCGCAAGCCATGCCAAATGGCATTTTCCAGTTGCGGCTGAATAAGCATATTGGGAATCATTGTGGCATCGCTGTCTATATCATCTTCTATGTCAATTCTGTACTGAAATTTATCGTGAAAACGCATATATTCGAGGTCGAGATATTCCTTCATCTGCTCCATTTCGGTAGTAAGGGAGATAAAATCCTTATTGGAATTCTCCATAATATTACGCATCAACTTAGAATAGGACGACAGGTACTTATTTGCTTCCAGTTCATTGTTTTGTGCTATAAACTGATTCACACTATTCAGGCTGTTGAAAATAAAGTGTGGATTCATCTCCCTGCGTAACGATTGCAGAGCGATACGCTTATTCTTTTTCTTGATAGAATATAATGCTTTGGCAATGAATAGCAGGAATATAAATATAAGCAGTATTACTCCTGAAAGCACATAATTGAACGTATTTTGTTTCGCTATCAGAGCATCTTTGAGCTCCCGCTCTTTCTCCAATTGGAGAATTTTACTTTCCTGCACCTGAAAGAATTTCTCATCAATAAGTGTACTGTCTCCTTTTACCAGAGGTTCCAGTTTATTCATAAAGTCTGCATAGACATCCAGTGCTTTTTGAGGCTGCTTATCTTTCCTATATTGCTGCACAAGGAGTTCGAGGCTATTCTTTGCATCTATAGTTTGTCCGTTATTTACAGCCAGATCATATGCATCTTTCAGTATTTTTATAGCTTCCTCTTTCTTGTTCGCCTCGAGCAATGTATTAGAAAGTGTTTGCAGCTGCTCTACCTCAGCACGGGTATTCACGTTCCGAGCCTCTGCTACCAGATCTTTGTTCACTTCAATCGCCCTTTCGGTCTGATTATCGGCAGCCAAAGCATTTGCAATATCACGCTTTATCTTAAAAGTTTCGGCAGGCTGATCTTTTGTTGTTACCAATGCTTGCTCCAGGTTCTTTATTGCTTCAGGAGCATTTCCCATACTCATGTAAGCACCGGCCATCTGCTGATAAGCAACTGCTTTTTCTTCCGGCTCTGTTGCCAAGTCCAGATTTTGCTGTATGTATTCCTTCTGTACCCTTGGATTACTTTGGTTAGACAACCGTCCTATATTATTTGCATTTACCTTCTGTTGCTTTCTGCTTGATGTATTCATCTGGGCAGCCCCCAAACTCACAATCGCTTCTTTGACTTTATTCTGCGCTTCCTGCACTTTAGATAATTCTATATCTACAGATGCTATTTTTTCTTTATTCTTAGATTTTTCATATAGCCTTTTTGCACGGGTCAGGTAATCTTCCGCTTTGGCATACTCACCTTTATCTGACAATTCCTTTGCCAGTTTCTCATAGCTCTGTGCTACTTCTTCATCCGATCTGCCTTCTTCAATAGCCTTGGAGACTTCCATTAAAGCTGAGCTTTCCGAAGCTTTTTTTGAGCCTGCAACAGCCTGTGCCCGGCAAACAGTAGCAGACAAAGTGAGTAATATTATAAGAATGTATTTTATATACATAAATTGTTCTATTAGTTCCGATTGTAAAGTAAATACTTTTAAAACATTTATAGATTATATTTCACCAATTGAAAACCCTGATTCACCCACTTTACCCGAAATCTTATTTTTTAACATAATACATTTGAGTAACAAAAGGTCACAGACCTATTATTTATGACTATTATTTATCACACATAAATACAATGATATGAAAAAGTTTATACTATTAAGCACTATGTTGCTTGTTTTCTCAGCAATTGCATTTTGCAATACAAAGGCAACAAATGATGAAATGAACCGCGAGACTAAGATTCAGGTTGCTATCTTACTGGATACATCCAGTAGTATGGACGGACTTATCGATCAGGCTAAATCACGCCTGTGGAATATCGTGAATACACTGACCACACTGAAGTATAACGGCAAATCACCTAAAATAGAGATTGCCTTATACGAATACGGGAATGACAATTTAAGAAGATCTGATGGATATATCAGGCAGGTTACACCCCTGACAACCAATCTCGACCTTATCTCCGAAAAGCTTTTTGCACTGACTACATATGGAGGCGACGAATACTGCGGAACCGTGATCAGCAAAGCTGTAGAAATGCTCAGTTGGGGAAGTAATTCGTCTGATATGAAACTTATATACATTGCCGGAAACGAACCTTTTACACAAGGCAACGTATCGTACCGGACAGCTATTGACCGGGCACTGGCTAAAGGCATATATGTAAATACCATCCATTGTGGAAGCGCAAACGAAGGGATAGAAGGCAAGTGGCGCGATGGTGCTGAAAGAGGAAAAGGTAAATTCTTCAATATCAACCACAATGCAAAAATACGCTATTACGATACTCCTTATGATGACCGTATAAGTGCCTGTAACGACCGCCTGAACAGAACCTATATAAGCTATGGAGCGGGCGGATATGCCCATGCACAAAATCAGAGGGTGCAAGATACCAACGCAATGGCAATGTCTAAATCAAACTTTGCAGAACGCGCAGTAAGCAAATCGAAACAGGTATACAATAACAGTTCGTGGGACCTGGTAGACAAAGTAAAGGAAAATAAAGATGCCCTAAACGAAATCAAACAATCTGAACTGCCTCAGGAACTACAAAATAAATCTAAGGCAGAAGTTCAGAAACTAATTGCCGAAAAAGAAGCTGAGCGCACCTCTATCCAGAAAGAAATAGCCGAACTTGCAAAAAAACGTCAGGAATATATAGACGATCAAGCTAAAAAAGATAATAATAGCACTAGTGACGATCTGGGAAAAGCCATCAATGAATCTATTATTGCATTTGCAAATATTAAAGGGTATACAATCAGCAAGTAAAAAATAAATAATGAAAAGAATCTTAACACTCTATATATTCTCCTGTGCTGTTATCGGACTGGCAGCACAGGCAACCCTGGGAGGCTTTAACTACAACGAAATCAGGAATTACAACAATTCACACAATGCACCTGCCAGTAAAGCAGTTATTGCAAACAATGATGAAATCATTATCAACGTAGATGGCCTGATGAATGTAGCCGCTTCTAATTATGTAGCCGTATTTAATGTGGTACAGATAGGGGAATCGCTCGAAGAAATAGACAAGATGATGAATGACAGGATCAATACTTTCAAAGAACAGCTGAGACTATTCAATATAAATGAAAGTAATATAAAGGTAGACCTAGTATCGTTCGTTCCGCGTTATGACGTACAGACCGAATCCAAACTATTCAGCAAATCATACAATGAGATCCCTGCAGGATACGAAATGCAAAAGAATATATCGATACAATACAAAGAATCGTCTCAGCTGGATCATATCACAACATCTGCCCTGAAAGCCGAAATATATGATATCGTCAAGGTCGATTACTTCATTGATATGCAAAGCGTTAAAGACAGCTTGAGAAATGAGTGCCTTAAGGAGCTAAAGAAGAAAATGCAATCTTTTGAGATCGCAGGCTTGAAATTTGAAAATATGGATGTAAATGTCTCTGATGACTTTTCCACGATTTATCCTCCTACCAGATATTTCTCATATCAGTCATATGCACGCCCGTCGTTCAATGCGGCTAAAAAGAAACAATCGCTGAATGAAACCCCAAAGGTAGTGTCGCGGTATTATAACCAACAGGACTACAGTAAATATGACATTGTAATTAATCCGGTCGTAGTTGAGCCGGTAGCACAGCTTTCCTATTCTATTGTGGCAAAATACATCAGAAAGAAAGATGAAAAAACGTATAATATTATTACCCCTGCCGGAGAGATAAAACAGTTATCATTAAAGTAAGATTACATAAATATAAACCTTAACACAACTTTTCATTAAAGTGCTACTCCCTGTATCACAGGGTATAGCACTTTTTCATAAAATCTGAAAATATAAAATTATCCCTATTAAAATTGTCATTTTTGTTTTTGTCGTATATTTGTATTGTAAAGAGAGGGTAAAATATATAAGAAGTATTAGATTTGTATAAAATCTAAGGCTAAATAGCGTATACAATAGTAGAAACTAAATAATGTCCGTATGAAATTCATATCTACACAGGTAAGTTTATTGGTAATATTTTTTGTAACATTTTCAGCTTGTGACAACAAGAAGGCCGATGTACCAAATGATATTGTATATGACTCTATAGCTGTATCTAAAATCTACCATCTGGAGAATGACTCTACAAAGCCATCTTGCTCTGTTAAGATCAAATACATATATCCTGCCCAGTATGCCGATTCTGTAATTCTGAGTAAAATACAGAGGGAGTTTAACTATGCCCTTCTGGAAGATGAATCATATGAGGCTCTAAGCCCGGCCAATGCTGTGGATAAATATATCACAGATTATATCGCAAATTACAAAGAGGCAGCAAATGTACAGTTCCCGGACTGGGCTAGTTCTGAGGAAACTGACGATTATTTCTCTTTCTATAAAACATTAAGTTCAGAAGTATTATATGATAAGGGTGGAGTTATATCCTATCAGACATCTTCTATGGACTTTAAAGGAGGTGCAAACTCTTCCACTTTTTATAAGAATGTAATTATTGATCTCAAAACCGGTGATGTAGTTACTGAAAAAGAGATTTTCATCCCCGAGTATAAGAAAATGCTCAATACAATGTTGACGGATAAGATTGTAGCCCAAAACAATGTAAAAAAGGCAGAAGACTTACTGGAATTCGGCTACTGGGGCATTGAAGACATAGCATCTAACAACAACTTTTCCATCAATGATAAAGGACTGACATATATATTCAATCAGGGAGAATATTCAGCACCATCATTGGGAGCCATCAAGGTTCCATTCTCTTATAGTGAGTTATTTCCTATACTAAAAGACAATTCTCCAATCTCAAACCTTTCAGGAAAATAATGGATATAATTCTTAAATACTTTCCGGATATCACCGAGAAACAAAAAGAACAATTTGCTGCATTATTTGACCTTTACGCAGATTGGAATTCTAAAATAAATGTAATCTCCCGCAAAGACATCGAAAACCTGTATACACACCATGTACTCCATTCCTTAGCCATCGCCAAGCTGATACAGTTTACCGATGGTACACAAATAATGGATGTTGGTACGGGTGGCGGATTCCCGGGTGTACCTCTGGCAATACTATTCCCGAAATGTAACTTCTTATTAGTGGATAGCATTGGGAAAAAGATAAGGGTAGCCACCGAGGTTTCGAATGCTATTGGACTGAAGAACATTCAGTTTCGCCATTGCCGCGCCGAAGAAGTGAAGGAAAAGTTCGACTTTGTAGTCAGCCGTGCTGTGATGCCCTTACCCGACCTGGTAAAGATCATCCGCAAAAATGTTTCGAAGGATCAACATAACGCACTACCCAACGGGCTTATTTGCCTCAAAGGAGGTAATCTGGAAGGAGAGCTCAAACCATTCAAAAAAGCTGCCGAAGCTGATGATTTGTCAATGTTCTTTGAAGAAGAATATTTCAAGACAAAGAAAATCGTTTATGTACTGATCTGAAGCAAAGATTCTTATTCTTCTTCTTTTCCTTTGTTTTATATTTTTTTTCTCTATCTTTGTACTGTAATAAAAACAATTACAGTATGAGTGATCGCAGATTTGCAATATCAATACATATATTAGTGCTTCTTGCCCAGAACCCGGAAGAATTACTTTCATCCGATTACCTGGCAGGCAGTATGAATATAAATCCTGTGCTGGTGAGAAAAGAACTATCGAACCTTCGCAAGCATGGAATTGTTATAAGCAAGGAAGGTAAAAACGGGGGATGTATGCTGGCAAAACCTGCAACTGAGATTTATTTGTCGGATGTATATAAAATCGTCAGCCCACGCACTATTCTTGGTAACGAATTAGCTGCACCTAATCCTAAATGTCCAGTTGGTAAACAAATAAACGATCACCTGAATAAATTGAATCTGGAAGCTGAAAATATAATGATAAACCAGTTATCAGGGCAGACATTAAACGATTTCAGCAAAAGGTTTGACTGATATATTTTTTAATCTAAACTGTAACAAATAAACATACAGAATAAAATATTAATACAAAAAAAGAAAAATCATGAAGAAAGTAGCATTAATAGGAGCAACAGGTTTTGTAGGCTCACACCTATTGACTGAGTTAGTAAACAGAGGATACGAGGTAACTGCATTTGCACGCTCGATTGATAAAATACCTGTAAACAACAGGAATCCTAAGACCGTAGCACTTGATGTAACAGACAGTAAAGCATTGGCTACAGCACTGAAAGGAAATGATATTGTAGTAAGCGCATTCAATCCGGGATGGACAAATCCTAATATTTACAACGACTTTATGAATGGTTGCGAAGCTATCCAAAAGGCAGTAAAAGAAGCAGGGATAAAACGCTATATCACTATTGGTGGAGCCGGCAGCTTATATATTGACGGAAAACAAATCGTAGATGGAGACGATTTTCCGGAAAGCATCAAACCGGGTGCGACTGCAGCAAGAGACTATCTGGATGTAATAAAGAAAGAAACAGAACTGGACTGGACTATGTTTTCCCCGGCAATCAATATGCATCAGGGTATCAAAACAGGACGTACAGGCAAATACAGACTGGGTACAGACGAACCGGTATTCGACAAAGACGGAGAATCGGTATTATCTGTAGAAGACCTTGCTGTGGCAGTAGTAGATGAGATCGAAAACCACAAATTCTCTCGTCAACGTTTCACAGCAGGGTATTAATTATACTCTCAAAAATAAGAATGCCCGGTATTCGCCGGGCATTTGACATATAGCAATTTTTGATTATTGCTTCGCATAATATATTTTAGCTACAGCAGTTACAACTTCTACACCCGAAAGACCTTCATTCTCTTTAATGATATCTTCCAGGCCTTGCACTGCACCCATATATAAGATCAGGTTATTACCTTCAAAAGCAAAATCAAGAGTTGCATAGCCATCGCCATAAGCAATGGTTAGTTTCTTGCCGCTTACCTGATAATCACTGGTTTTATCCCCAACCACTAATTTTCCATTGTCCTGAAACTCGAGCTGCTCACCAAAAGAATTGGCATTAAACATATCCTCAATAGCTTTCTTAACAGTAGCGTCAGTTGCAGGCTTATTGGTTTCAAATTCAGCTTCAACCTTGCTATATTTCCATTTGCCAACGACAGAAGTGTTCTTCTTATCATCGTCATCGTCGGAACATGCAAGAAAATTAAAAACTAAACCAAGAGAAAGTGTTAATAAAATAAGTTTTTGTCTCATAACAGTTAATTGTTTGTTAGTGTTAGTAATTCCAAATGTTAAAATTTGGATTATAAAGACAAAACGAACATTAACAAGTTATATTATACAAAACGTTAAAATTTTATTATTTTTTTTCAAGATCCAACAATTTGCGCTTTCTCCACAGTCCTCCGGCGTAGCCTGTGAGCGATCCGTCCGAACCTATAACACGATGGCAAGGTATAATTATGGCAATCTTATTCATTCCGTTAGCATTGGCAACAGCACGTATAGCTGACGGTCTACCCAACGTTTTCGCTTGTTTGAGATAAGATGAGGTACTTCCGTACGGGATATCCGTCAAAGCTTTCCATACTTGTTTCTGAAAATCTGTACCAGATATATCCAACGGTACAGTAAATACTTTGAGGTTTCCCTTAAAGTAAGCATTAAGCTCCTCTTTCAGTTTCTCAAAATGACTGTTATGTCCTTGTATAATATTTGCATTAAAAGATTTAGCTAATTGTTTTAGCTCGGTTTCGAGTCCCTTACGATCTGAAAATTCAAGTAAGCAGATACCTTTTGCGGTAGCACAGGCAACCATTGTACCCAAATCCGTTTCTATCCTGATAAAGTCAATTACCTGCTTCTCTTTACTATTCTTTGGAGATACTCCAAATATTTTCTTAAATGAATCATTAAAACCACTTAAAGATTCATAACCCGAATCAAAAGCAATATCTGTCACTGATGTGCCCGCCTGTAATTTCTTAAAAGCAGAATTGATCCTGTACATTCGTTGATAGGCATGAAATGTTATCCCATGGTTTTTAAGAAACCAACGGCGAATCTTACTTGGCTCTATCCCTAATTGTACCAGATCATAATCTTTCAGCTTCAATGAAGGATCTTCATCCAGAAGTTTTAACACACGGTCTACATAATCGGGAGTACTCCCTGCCTTCTCCATCGGATGACAGACTTTGCAGGCACGATAACCTTTCAGTATAGCCTCTTTTGTTGTAGAAAAAAACTCTACATTTTCCTTTTTCGGTTTACGGGCTGTGCATGTAGGACGGCAAAATATGCCTGTCGTCTTTATTCCCGCTATAAAAGTCCCTTCGAAGGACGAATCGCGTGAAAGGAGTGCCTGATAAAATATATCGTCTTTTTTCATATTCTTTTTTTAGCAAAGCTAAGATTTACCATATTTCCCTGCAACCGATAAATTTACATATATTTTTTTGAAATTAATTCTCTAAATATTTGATTATTTATTAACTAAAAAAGATTGATCATGATGACTAAAACAACATCAACACGCATAGCCGTATTAAAAAAGATCATAGTGTTGCCGCTATTCTTGATTTTTGCTTTTACTTTTTGCACTAAAAAAGCCAATAGCGAACCAATAAAAATAATTGAGGATAAAGAGCAAACTACAAAAGTAGATGTAAACACAGATACGTCTCCTAAGGTAGTCAAAGACGCGGATGAAGAGTTTACTATGACCAGCATCAAGATAGAAGATGCAGAAAAAGGCAAAAGTAAAGTAGCTCCTCCGCCACCGCCAATTACAAGCAGAAAGGATGAACCGTACAAAAAGATATCAACTTGTCTTCTTATAATGTAGGTGATAAATTCATTGATAGTGATGGACATGAATGGAAAGTAATATCTAAAGATCCTCCTAAATTAAAGACCTCACCACCTAAACTTAATAGAAAAAGTGGAGGAAGAGTAGATAATAGAAAAGAGCAGTTCGGTTGGACTGCTCTTTTTCATGATATTTTCATCTTCAGATTATCTATTAGTGAGACCTTTGACAAAACAGGAAGACTGGTAAGTAATGAAAAGTATTTATTACAACATCATTTTCTTTCTTATCATGCTGACGACAGGAAGCATCTCGTGTCTATTTTGCTTTTGAGAAACGAGATCCTTCGTACCTCAGGATGACAAAGAGAATGTTGCATCCATTATTTATTAATTACTGAACTAATAATAAGAAACAGTAAAAAAGCTGTATCCTCCGTCATATCACATCTCAAAAAGGCTGACGCATTTATTCCAAATACTGATTCGCATCACTAACAAAACATGTGCAAAACCTGTTACTTCTGTTATTTTTGTCACTTTTTTTATAGAACATAGTAAAACGAACTCACAAATTCAACAACAATTAATATTATTAGTTAAGAACTCGTAAACTCGCATGTAAAATAATAAAAAGTCAGCATGACCTTATAAGTTATAGTCAAAAACAGATAACTTTGCACCGTAAAATTATATCTTTAATTTAAAAAGCATTAGATAGTTACTAAGACAACATATGGAAGTAAAAATATTTGAATTTAACCCCATTAGCGAAAATACATATGTGGCATATGACGAAACCAAGGAGTGTGTTATTATCGATCCGGGTTGTTTCTTTCAGGATGAAAAAGAGTTATTACTGAATTTCATCCTCGACAACGAGCTAGTTGTAAAGCACTTACTAAACACGCATTTGCATTTCGATCATGTATTCGGAAACAACTTCATACATGAACAGTTTCATCTGGATACAGAAGCCAACAAAGGAGACGAATTCCTCCTCGAGCAATTACCTGCCCAGCTACAGATGTTCGGCTTTACGAGTGAGGACAACCGGATTCCTAAAATAGGAAAATACCTGAATGAGAATGATGTTGTAACCTTTGGTAAACAAAGGCTCATTGTAATGCAAATACCGGGTCATTCTCCCGGCAGCATTGTTTTTTATAATCAGGATGCAGGTTGTATATTTGTAGGCGATGTGCTGTTCAGAGGAAGTGTAGGACGTACCGATCTGGCCGGAGGCAGCCATAAACAATTGATACAGGGCATCAAAGAAAAATTGATGAAACTACCACCTGAGACCGTTGTCTATTCAGGACACGGGCCGCTGACTACTATTAAAGAGGAGAGCAGAAACAATTTCTATTTACAATAAAACCTATATGTTAACCATGGAGACCCAAAAATTTCAACATCGCCATATTGGCATCAATACGGAAGAAGAGAAACTGATGTTGTCCAAGATAGGAGTAAAATCGTTGGACGAACTTATAGATCAGACTATACCTGTCAATATCAGATTGCAGGGAGGACTTAATCTTCCCGAAGCATTAAGTGAGCACGAATATGCTGAAGAGATGGCACTGATGGCTTCCAAAAACCGTATTTGTGCATCCTATATAGGAATGGGATGGTATGACACAATTGTACCTGCACCCATTTTCCGCAATGTGTTCGAAAATCCCGTATGGTACACATCATACACTCCATATCAGGCAGAGATTTCCCAGGGACGCCTCGAAGCGCTGATGAACTTTCAGACAATGGTAAGCGACCTCACAGGGCTTCCACTGTCAAATTGCTCTCTGTTGGATGAAGCTACTGCAGGAGCAGAATCTGCAACAATGATGTTTGCGCTGCGCAGCCGCGACCAGATAAAAAACAATGTAAACAAGCTATTTGTTGACAAAAACATATTCCCGCAAACCCTTGCCGTAATCAATACCCGTATGGAGCCGCAAGGCATAAAAGTAGTGGTGGGAGATTATAATACAGTTGACCTTACCGACGGATTTTTCGGAGCAATTATACAATATCCGAATTCGAACGGTAATGTTGTAGATTATAAAGAATTTACTGAGAAGGCCCATAGTGTGGACTGTAAAGTAGCTGTTGCCACAGACCTGATGGCACTCACATTGCTTGTTCCTCCGGGAGAATGGGGTGCGGATATCGCATTTGGCAGTAGCCAGCGTTTTGGTGTGCCTATGTTTTACGGCGGACCTTCTGCAGGCTTCTTTGCGACCAAAGACGACTATAAGCGTAATGTGCCGGGACGTATTATCGGAGTATCAAAAGATGCATATGGCAAACCAGCTTACCGCATGGCTTTGCAAACCCGCGAGCAGCATATCAAACGCGAAAAGGCTACTTCTAACATTTGTACAGCACAGGCACTATTGGCTACCATGTCAGGGTTCTACGCAGTATATCACGGGCCAAAAGGCTTGAAAAACATAGCAACCCAGATACATTCGGCTACAGCACTGATTGCCGATGAACTAAAGGAACTGGGATACACCGTACAGAATGAACAATACTTCGATACGTTGAAAATAGGTCTACCTAGTGGCGTATCACAATACGCTGTACGCGAATATGCCGAAATGCGCGACATCAACCTACGCTACTACGAAGCAGGAGAAGTAGGTATCAGTATAGATGAAACAATTACAGAATACAAAGCGCATGAATTGCTGGCCGTATTCTCACTTGCCGCAGGACGTATGGAAGTGTTTATGATAGACGATCTTCCTGAAAAAATAACAATCAAAGATCAGTTCTTACGCAAGAGTGAATATCTTCAACATGAAGTATTCAACATGTATCATACCGAAACAGAACTGATGCGTTATATCAAGCGTCTTGATAGAAAAGATATTTCACTGGCACATTCGATGATCTCATTAGGATCGTGTACAATGAAACTGAATGCAGCGTCTGAACTTCTGCCTCTTTCTTTGGGTGGATTCCAAAATATACACCCGTTAGCTCCCAAATCTCAAACACAGGGATATACAGAGTTAATCGGCGAACTAGGCGAATACCTCAAAGAAATAACAGGTTTTGCAGGAGTCAGCTTCCAGCCAAATTCGGGCGCTGCAGGAGAATATGCCGGGCTAATGACTATCCGCAAATATCAGGAAAGCATAGGGCAGGGACACCGTAATATAATCCTTATCCCTGCATCGGCACACGGCACTAATCCAGCATCGGCTATCCAAGCTGGATATGAGACCGTAACAGTAGATTGCGACAGCCTCGGAAATGTGGTTGTGGAAGACCTGCAGGCAAAGGCAGATCAACATAAAGACAATCTTGCCGGATGTATGATCACTTATCCTTCTACTCATGGTATCTTTGAGAAAGAGATAAAGGAAATGTGCAAGATCGTACACGAAAAGGGAGGGCAGGTATATATGGATGGCGCTAACATGAATGCACAGGTTGGACTTACCAATCCGGGCTTTATCGGTGCCGACGTTTGCCATCTTAATCTGCATAAAACATTTGCAATACCTCATGGTGGTGGTGGCCCGGGTGAAGGACCTATTTGCGTTGCCGAACATCTTATCCCATTCCTCCCTCACCATCCTGAAACAGATGGCAGTACTGTGAATACGGTCGCATCTGCGCCTTATGGTAGTGCAGGTATATTACCTATTACATACGGATATATCCGCATGATGGGCGGCGAGGGGCTAACCCACGCTACTAAAATAGCAATATTGAATGCCAACTATCTGACCGAGCTATTGAAAGATACTTATGGTATCGTTTACAGAGGCACATCGGGCAGAGTAGGCCACGAACTGATTCTTGAATGCCGTAAGGTAAAAGAGACATCGGGTATCACCGAGAGTGATATTGCAAAACGCCTGATGGACTACGGCTATCATGCTCCTACCCTTTCATTCCCTGTGCATGGTACACTAATGATAGAGCCTACCGAGAGTGAAAGCCTTGCCGAGCTAAACCGCTTTGTAGACACCATGAACCAGATTTGGGAAGAGATAAAGGAGGTAGAGAACGGAACATATACAAAAGAAGACAATGTACTGATCAATGCTCCTCATCCTGAGTATGAGATATGTGCTGACGAATGGAAACATGCTTACCCCCGGTCTAAAGCTGCTTACCCTCTCGAATTTGTAAAACAAAACAAATTCTGGATTAATGTGGCACGCGTGGATAATGCATTCGGAGATAGAAATCTGATTACATGCCTGTGCGACATGGGATAAAAAACTTAAAAAGTATCATTTTTTTAAACATTATATAATGAAATCTGTTTATTTACTAAACACTAAACTTGAAGCTATGAATGTAAAAATTTTTGTGATATCGTTTATTTTGATGCTAAGTGCAGGATTTACACTGAATGCTCAAAATGTAAAAACTGATAAGGAAACAGTGGTTTTTGAGGTATCAATGACATGTGAAAATTGCCAAAAGCGTATAGAGAAGAATATTGCTTTTGAAAAAGGAGTAACTGACATGAAGGTCAACTTAGAAAACAAGACTGTTACTATTGTGTTTAAAAAGAGTCAAACAACAGTTGAGAAACTTCAGGAAGCTATCAAGAAATTAGGTTATGAAGTGACAGTAAAAACGGATAAAAAAGAAACGAAAAAATGAAAAAGTTATTTATCGTTGTTGCAGCTATCGGACTGATGTACAGTTGTGGTGGCAACACGCAAAAAGCTCAGGAGCCAACAACCTCCGAACCTACCCAGGTAGTGGACGAACACAATGCTAAAAATTCATTGGACTATAAAGGAACTTACGAAGGTAAAGTGCCTACAGCCAGCGGAGAAGGTATGATCGTTACTATCGAGCTAGGCGACGATACTTTTGTGAAAAAGACTGTATATGTTGGCAAAAAAGATACTTTTGAAGAAAAAGGAAATTATACATGGAACGGCGAAGGTAATACGATTACCCTGGAAGGTGTAAAAGATGCTCCCAGCAAATATTTTGTCGGTGAAAACACTTTAACCCAACTGGATATGGATGGTAATAAAATTACCGGAGATATGGCTGATTTGTATATATTGAAGAAAAAATAATATTATAAGTCCCTGATAAAAAAGCCCCTTGTTCGACAAGGGGCTTTTTTGTTTGCAATTGTTATCTGTATAATTAAGAAACCCTTGAACCATTAGATCCAAGGGTTTCTGAGATTAAATATAGGACTTTTATCGTGCCCAGAAAATTTTGATATAAGCATCATCGGTTCCACCCATAGCCTGTATCTGCGCATTGTAATTCGCAGTATTGTAGCTACGTTCCGAAGATGGGTAACGAACTCGATTCGGTATTGTTTTCAGCACTTGTGCCTGTGGATCTTCAGGATAATGTAATTGAGGATATCCTGTACGACGCACCTCTCCCCAAGCCTGGAATGGTTGCATGTAACCAAAGTTTAGCCATTTCTGAACAGCAATCACTTCTTCTTTGTTAGTTGCAGCATTCCATGCTTTTTCTGCATAGGCAGTAATAACTGATTCAGCTGGCATATCCATCTTTGTACCATCATTACTTGCACTAATCTTATTTTCCATAAAGTAAAATTCTGCAGAATGTAAGATACCATTAATGAAAGCTGCCTTTGCATTACCACTTGCCCATCCTTTCTGAAAAGCTTCTGCTTTAAGAAAATCTACTTCTGAAGCGGTAATAATCGGACTTACAAAGTTTCTGTTATACATTACCGTAGTAGAATCGATACGTGAATACACACGTTGTGATTCTGGTTTAGCAATATTTTCTTCTTGTTCAGCATATGTTTCGCGAGTAGATAAACCTTTGTATTCACCTGCTGCATTTTTAGAATACATGATAGGCAAACGTGGATCATTTTCACCTGATACAGCTTTGGTCAATACATCTAGCATAGCCTGCGAAGCACGGCTTTGACTAATATAACCAGTACGGAGGTCGTCAGGATTAAAGAATTTCTCGGTATCTTTATCATTGGAGTCTAACTTAATTGTTTCATCCAAACTGGATACAAGCGGATAGTTATTATTCAAGATTTCAGCTATCACCTGTTTACCCTTAGTTGATAATTCACCTTGAGAAGCCACCCGAACGGCAAGACGCAAACGAAGAGAATTACAATACTTCTCCCATAGATCTAAATCGCCATAATTAATAAAATCCTGTAAAGGTAAAGCTCTAGCTGCTTGTTTATCCAGATTTCCATTTAATTTATGAATATCTGTATATAATTCACCCAGCCGGTCCAGCATCATACTATATAAATCTATTGCCTTGTCGTAAGAAGGATAACTATCTACAACATTGCCTGTAATTGAAAGGTAACCAGCTTTCTCGAACGGAGCGTCACCAAAAGTATCTAATATTTGTGATAGATGATCATAAATAAATACTTCGGACAAATCCTTAAATATTTTAAATGTTTCCTTTTCACTTTCTGTCAAGTTGCCATAAACATTCTGAAGTACCCGAAATTGAGTAAGAGTATTATAAAAATGTTCCCAACGGTCATTGGCATAACTATCATTTGCAGAATAAAGAGAGCCTTCCGAATTCGTAAATCCTAGAGTTTGAGCATATTTCCCTGTAATAACATTGTCCCAGGTATACATGCGCCAATAGGAGTTGAATGTATATGTACGCCCAGTATAGAATACTCCAGTCATCAATTTATCGCAAGATGCCTTGGTCGTTTCAGACGGATCATCATATTTTTCCGAATACTCACTATCAGCACAAGCCCCGAAAGAGAGTACTACTGCCAATACAATGAGATATGAATATATTGTTTTCATGCTTATTCTTTTTTTTATTGGTTAATAATTAGAAGCTGGCACGTAATGCAACCCCAATAGATCGGGTAGTAGCAGTAGAACCACCAATATCTGTCTGGGTTATCCATGTTGTTCCATCTGCAGCTTCAGCATCAAGCATTGGAAGATTTTTGTATAAATAGAACAAATTACGTCCAAACACTGATAATTGTAAGCTTTTACATTTTATTTTAGAAAGTACTGACTGAGGCAGATTATAACTTAAAGATAACTCACGGCATTTAACGTAAGTATTATCAAATATACTATGAGAATAATAAGTTACATCAGTCGGATCATAACCTCCCCAATTGTAAGTATAATACGCCAGTAAGTCACCTGGAATCATTGTGGTATTTTCGCTTCCATCAGCCTTAACCCCTTTCAGCACTACCCCATTATCATAAATCCGTTCTCCATTAGGTCCTACGCTTCCGGTGAAAGGAACCACCTTACGGTTAGCATCGAAGTAGAAAGTTTTTCCCCAACCTTCTCCATCATGATATTTTAAGCTTTCTTCAATAGCACCTTGTCCCATCATATATTGGTAAGGCACGTTCATTACTGCACCACCTATACGGAAATCAAATGACATATCTAAAGCAAAATTCTTATAGTTAAAGGTAGTAGCAAAACCTCCAATTACCTTTGGCATAGCATTTCCCACCTTTACAGGTTCATCTGTTAATTGGTAAAAACCATCATCTCTGATTATATAGTTACCATTTTCATCTTGCTTAGGAGTCAATGCATAAATTTCTCCCATTGGTCTACCTACTTTTGAATAAAGATATGCAGAACCATTATCCCAGTTTTTATGCTCTAGTTGGTCAATACCATCAGCCAGTTTTGTTACTTTATTTTTATTCCAAGCAAGGTTACCGCGTAATTCCCATGTAAAATCACGAGTCTGAACAGGCGTACCATATAAAGAAAGTTCAAGACCTTGATTTTTCAGCTCCCCAACGTTCAACCAGATACTTTTCGCTCCAGAAGAAGTCGGCATAGTAGTGTTAAGAATCTGATCCTCTATTCTATTGGTATAATATGATATCTCAAAACCTAGACGATTATTAAGAAATTTGCTCTCTAAACCGAATTCCCATTCAAATTTCTTCTCAGGGCGGAGATCAACGTTACCTACTTCTTTATCAACAGTATTATATATCCATTCCCCACCAGCTGTATTCTGCACATAACCTTGTGTTCCTTTGTAGATTGGAGGCGCATTACCTACAATACCATATGATGCACGGATTTTACCATAATCATACCATGAAGGCATTTTATCTCTGAATAATTCCGTATAAATAATACTTCCATTTACAGATGGATAAAAGAAAGAGTTATTTCCTGGTGCCAATGTAGAAATTTTTTCCTGACGAGCAGTTCCTTCCAGATATGCCCAACTGTCATAAGAGAGACTTAAAGATCCTAAGAAAGCTGTTTTTAGGAATTCCCTTTTAGTCATTTCGGCGCTCTTAACCCCATTACTAGCATTAAGGTGGAACCAGTTTTCTACAGAAAGACCTCCGGTTGTACCCACCGAAGAATTAAATTCTCTTTCTGTACGTCCTTGCCAGCCAACTGTAGCACCTAAACCTAACTTATCCGTTAAATTAGTATCATAAGTTAACATTACATCGCCATAGAATATTTCGTAACGTTTATTCTCCAATCCATAGTATCCCCTGTTTGGATCAAAAACGATAGACTGCTGTACTTGTTCCTTTTTCTCAATCTTTTCGGTAGTATAATCAGTAGCTAAACGTCCACTAAGGGTAAGACCTTTTATAATTTCCCAGCTTGGGGCAACGTTTGCAATCAGACGGTTATTATTTGTCAGGTATTCTTTACCAAGAACATTCCAGAAATACTCTGATACCATATCATATGGAGCTGGCTTCCATTCAAAACCTTCATCAGGTGTAAGATGGTTTGTTTCAGTATATACCTGATTCAGGTACCCCATACTTGTTTTGGTATGTTCACGCAAATATTTTACATCATCAAAAGGTCCTGCCATACCTGTAAAGTTATTTGTTATACGACTGATACGGTAAGGAGGGTTTTTCTGATCCTGTAACATATAATTTACACCATAACCAAGTTTTATATTTTTAGTTATATTATAATTACCTGTCAAGTTAAAATTATGCTTTTGGTATGTAGAGTTATACTGTGTAGGTTTATTATCTACATAAGTGTATGAAAAACGGAAATTACTTTTTTCGGTAGCATTTGTAACAGCCAGATTATACTGCTGTGTGATACCTGTACGGAATATTTCCGACCAAGGATTATCATTAATCGGAGAATACTTACGCACTGTTCCGTCGTAGTAAAGCACATCCTGACCATCATACTTTGGTCCCCAATATCTTGTTGTTGAACTACCTCTTCTATGATTCACACCATTTCTATCATCCCATCCGTTAGTTCTCCATCCTTCTGCATTTAATCCATTAGCATCAGTACGAGCTGAGACCTGAACTCCTGGACCATACTTCGTTTGATATTTAGGCATATAAGATATTGGATCGAATGTCAAACTTGCACTAAAGTCTACACCAACACCCGTGGAGCCTTTACCTGATTTGGTGGTAATAATAACAACACCATTAGCCGCTTCCGAACCATATAGCGCTGAGGCTGAAGCACCCTTCAGAACAGATATAGATTCAATATCTTCAGGATTGATATCTGCTAATCCGTTAGATTGTATACGTTGGTTAGTCCAATAACCATCCAGATTGGCATCGCCATTGTGAATAGGCACTCCATCCATCACGATCAATGGTTGATTGGTTCCTGTAATAGAATTCAAACCACGGACATTGATAGTAATAGCTCCTGCAATACCTCCGGGGGCTGTCTGAATACGCACACCAGATGCTTTACCATAAAGAGCCGACCCTAGATTAGGGGCTGCCGCTTTTGTCAACTCATTAGCACTAATAGTACTAATTGCGTACCCTAGTTTCTTAGATTCTTTCCTAATACCGAGAGCAGTCACAACAACTTCATCCAATTGCTGATCACTGTCTTGAAGAGTCACATTAATCACTGACCGAGAAGCTACAGGAACTTCCTGAGATTTGTAACCCACAAAGGAAAAAACCAACACAGAGTTTGCCCCTGTTGATGATATACTATACTTCCCGTCTGTATCAGTCAGGGTACCATTGGTAGTTCCCTTCACTGCTACACTCGCTCCAATAATAGGTTCGTCATATCTGTCTTTAACGATACCTGTTACTGTCTAAGCCTGCGCAAAAACATGAGAGCATAATAAGATACCACATAAAAGCAGCACCTTAAATACACTCTTCCCAATTTTTCTTTCTTTTAGGTAGACATTCATAATAAATAAAAATTTTAAGGTTATTTGTCTCGAATAACTAATAAATAAAAAACTAGAAACCGCTATAAATACTATTTTGTAGGACACAGTACAGCCTCCCAAGATTACTCAGGAAGTAGTATTGGCTGATAAATGTGCATGCAAAAAAGCCCGAACGAGAGATTCGGGATATTTTTTAATCTTTGAGATAAAAAGGTTATGTTTCTTCTCTCTCTCTCTCTCTCTCTCTCTCTCTCTCTCTCTCTCTCTAAATTATTTGTACGAAGAAGCAAACCTAAAAGGTTAAATTCTAAACATTTATTGCTAAAATAATGTAAAAATAGTACTGTCATTTACTATTCAGTTAGTAGAGAAATTGTGATTTTAATTGTGTTTACTTATTAAGATCAAATCTTAATTTTGCAAATATATAATTAATTTTAATTAAAATGTAACTTTTTCAAAAGAAAATAATGACACAATAAGATTTAACCTTTACAAATAGATAGGCCTTGTTGTAAGATTATATTTATCAAAAAAAAGTTAATAAATGCATTAGTTTTTAAATATTATAACAAATGGAGTCATAAAATGTTTAAAAGATTATCAGTAAATAAATATTCTTCCTTTTTGATTTTCTATATTTGCATAAACAAAATAATGAATAAAAAATCAAAATGAATAAAATAACGCTTAAAATATTTCAACATTTGCATTTAAAATCTAACTTTGTTTGATTTTTGATAGAAAAACAACATAATATATAATAATGAGCTATTTAATAGAACCAAATCAATACCACGCCTTACTTGACCTGCAACAAACGGAAATGGGGATTAAGCAGATAAAAGATTTCTTCCAACAGAACTTATCATCCGAACTTCGCCTGAGACGAGTTACAGCTCCTTTATTTGTATTAAAAGGAATGGGTATCAACGACGACCTGAACGGAGTAGAGCGCGCCGTGAATTTCCCCATTAAGGACATGGGAGATGAACGTGCGGAAATCGTACACTCATTAGCAAAATGGAAACGCCTGACTCTGGCAGACTATAATATCAATGAAGGATTTGGCATATATACCGATATGAATGCTATCAGAGCTGACGAAGAACTGGGTAACCTACACTCACTGTATGTAGACCAATGGGATTGGGAGATGGTTATGTCCTCTGCAAACCGTAACCTCGACTTTCTGAAAGAGGTTGTACGGAGAATATATGCAGCACTGGTACGCACCGAATACCTAGTATACGAAATATTTCCTGCGATAACGCCGATCTTACCATCTGAGATTAAATTTATCCATGCTGAAGAGTTATTATTGAAATATCCGAATCTATCCTCAAAAGAAAGAGAAAATAAAATTGCTGAAAAATACGGAGCTGTATTCATTATAGGTATAGGCGGCATATTAAGTGACGGTAAACCGCACGACGGAAGGGCTCCTGACTATGATGACTGGACAACTAAGTCTGAGAACGGATATAAAGGTTTAAACGGGGATCTCATCGTATGGAATCCTGTATTAGGCCAGGGGATGGAATTATCTTCAATGGGCATACGGGTCAATAAAGAAGTATTAATGGAGCAGTTAAAACAATCGGGGCAGGAAAACCGTAAAGAATTATACTTTCACAAACGTTTGCTCAATGGAGAATTACCTCAATCTATCGGTGGTGGAATAGGGCAATCTCGTCTTTGTATGTTCTATCTCCGCAAAGGGCATATAGGCGAAATACAGGCTGGCATATGGCCTGATAAAATGCGCATAGAAGCTGAAAAATTAGGAATGCCATTGATTTAATGTTTTTTCAGAAAGAGAAGCAAAAAGATTAAATATAGATATACTTTTCATAAAAAAATATTATAAATGAACCAATTCGCAAATGTAGCGCGATATAACGTCTACATTTGCGAATTGTTAGTTTATTAGTAATCACATTTTTTTATGAAAACAAAAATTTCTTATTTCGCAGGAGCCATTGGTGTGTTTTCGCTAATGCTTCTCACTTCATGTAATGAAAAAGCAAACACAAAAACTGCCGAGGCAAACTTTACAGAAGTTCAGACAGATCATATCTTGAACAATTCTGTTTTGACTAAAGCCGAACAAGACAAGCTAACACCCGATCAGGTTTTAACTATACTCAAACAAGGCAATGAAGAGTTTGTGAATGACAATCTCACAGTACGTAATAACACGGAACGTGTACGGGATGCAGCCTTAGGGCAATATCCTAAAGCTGTTGTATTATCATGTCTTGACTCACGGGTTCCTGTCGAAGACGTATTTCATCGTGGCATCGGAGATATTTTCGTAGCCCGGGTGGCCGGAAATGTTGTTAATAATGATATTCTTGCCAGTCTGGAATACGCATGCAAAGTATCCGGGTCAAAACTGGTAGTTGTACTGGGGCACGAATATTGCGGAGCCATAAAATCTGCAATCGACGATGTACAATTAGGAAACATCACCTCACTATTAGGCAAAATAAAACCCGCAGTAGATAAAACCAAAGCAGATTTTAAAGGAGAAAAATCGTCTAAAAATCCGGAATTTGTGGAAGCTGTATGTAACCATAATGTACATCTGGCCATTGACGAAATAAGAGCGAAAAGCCCCATATTGAAAGAAATGGAAAGCAAAGGTGAAATAAAGATAATAGGTGGAGTATATGATATGAAAACAGGCAAAGTAAATTTTTTTAATGAATAATTTTACTTAACTTTATAGTCCAGGGATGTTTTTTAATAGAAAACATCCTTTAATTTTTTCAATAAATTACATTAGACTTATGGAGAATAAAGTAACTATCCATTGCACAAACACAAATACATACCGGGATTTCCCCGCAGGGATCAGTCTCATTGAAATCCTTGATGGCTTTAAAGTACAACTTGCATCTACAATCGTTAACGCCAAAGTGAACAATAAAACCGAACCTCTTAACTACAGGGTTTACAGTAACAAGACTGTGACATTTGTCGATTTGACGGATCCGTCGGGTATGCGCACTTATGTACGTTCGTTATGTTTCCTGTTGGCTAAAGCAGTAGCGGAAATATTTCCTGAAGCTCAGTTATACATTGAACATCCCATATCGTTAGGGTATTTCTGCAAAATAAGTGATAGATCTACCATTGACGAACGGGCAGTAAATGCCATAAAAGCAAAAATGCAAGCTTATATAGATGCAGACATGCAGTTTGAAGCTGTAGAAGAAGAGACAGAAAAAGTAGTAACCATGTTCAGAAACCGAGGCTTTGAGGATAAAGCACTTCTGTTGGAAACTCATGGAGAACTCTATTCTAAATATTATAAGCTGAATGGCTCAGTAGATTATTTCTACGGATGCCTTGTACCAACTACAAAATACATCCATTTATTCGATCTTCAGTTATATCATGACGGATTATTATTACAAATACCTAACCGCAGTAACCCAGTTGAATTGGAACCTGTTATCCCACAAGATAAAATGTATAATGTATATAAAGAACACCTGAAGTTTCTGAATATTATCGGGCTTGACAATGTAGGTGATATGAACTTCGCTAACAAAAAGGGGTTGATGCCGGGAGTTATAAAGGTATCTGAAGCCTATCAGGAAAAAATGATAGCAAATATTGCAACCGATATTGCTGTACGTGCCGAAGATGGCGTAAAAATTGTTCTTATATCCGGTCCTTCTTCCTCAGGGAAAACTACCTTCAGAATGCGACTTGAAGTACAACTGATGGTAAACCTTATAAAGCCTGTTGGGCTATCCCTGGATAATTACTTTGTGGACAGGGATGTAACCCCTACAGATGAAGATGGTAATTTGGATTTTGAATCTTTGTATGCATTGGATATCCCTCAGTTTAATCAGGACCTGGAAAAGCTATTAAGAGGTGAAGAAATAGAACTACCGACTTTTAATTTTACAACAGGACAGCGTGAATATAAAGGCGACAGATTACAACTTGAAGATAACTCCATACTGGTTATAGAAGGAATACACGGACTGAATCCGGATCTTACCGGAAGTATACCTGACGAACAAAAATATAAGGTATATGTTTCAGCCCTTACCACCATATCACTGGATAACCACAACTGGATACCAACAACTGATAACCGCTTGCTCAGAAGGCTGATTCGTGATTATAGATATCGTAACTACTCAGCCATAGATACCATTTCACGATGGCCAAGCGTACGAAAGGGTGAAGATAAATGGATTTTTCCATATCAGGAGAATGCAGATGTAATGTTCAATTCTGCTATGATGTATGAATTTGCGGCATTACGCCGGTATGCTGAACCAATATTATCACAGGTGCCTAATACTGCACCCGAATATGCAGAAGCCCACCGCCTGCTGAAATTTTTGAAATACTTTACATATCTGAATGACAGGGAGCTACCTCCAACATCTCTACTAAGGGAGTTCCTAGGCGGAAGCAGCTTCAAATATTAGATAATCATATTCTAAGAATTATAGGCTGATAATGGACAAATGTCTGTTATCAGCTTTTTCTGTTCAAACAGGTATTAAAACCGATGATTTATTTCATTGATTAAAGCCTGCTTTTAATTTTATTAATATATTTTACCAAAACCTGTAGCAGCTTTTTTGAAGGCTTGTTCATCATATATAATATACGAACAACAATTAGTGACATAAAATTATGAAAACATTAAGATTTTTATTGATTGCAGGAATTATATGTGTAACCATAACTCTTCAATCTTGTCTGGATGACGACGATGACTATAATTGGGATCTCTACTATCCAAATGCACTGGTAACAGTAAAGCCGGTTAGTGATAATTCATTTTTCTTACAGTTGGATGACAGCACAACACTATTGCCAACAAACATGACTTCTTCTCCTTTTGGCAACAAAGAAATAAGAGCTCTGGTTAATTACAGTGAAGTAGACAAGCCCAGCGAGGGGTATAACAAGGCTATCTTTATCAACTGGATAGATAGTATTCTAACCAAACCGATAGCTCCTAACTTAGGCGCTGAGAATGATAAGATCTACGGAACAGACCCTGTAGAAATCATTAACGACTGGGTAACAATTGCAGAAGACGGCTATCTAACTCTTCGTTTCAGAACCCTTTTTGGAGACAATAGCAAAACTCATTATATAAATCTATTGGCCAGTCCTGATAGTGCTAATCCTTATGAAGTAGAATTCAGACACAATGCTAATGGTGATATATATGGTAAAGAAGTAGATGCTTTAGTTGCCTTCAATCTGAATAGCCTGCCGGATACACAAGGTAAGACAGTCAAATTGAAACTGAAATGGAAATCATTCAGTGGAGACAAAACTGCAGAATTTAACTATTGCACGCGCAAATCAACTCCGGGCAAATCATCAATTGCCGAAGTAAGAAGCGTGATGAATTTGAAATAATTTTATAAAAAGATCCGGAGATACTCCGGATCTTTTTTATTTCTACTATCGTAAAATCAACCATCTAACCTTACCCATGCTATAAGTTCGCTATCCTTCCCTTCACATCCATAACGAAAAACTGCAATCATCACCTCATCAGCAGCAATGCCATAGCATTTATCACTATTAGGAATCTCAATCTGTGTCGCTAAATATTTTTTATTATCATCTAATATTTTACCCATTCTCCCATTTGGCAAAAGACTTTCAAGATTGATATAATCACCATTCAGTTCATTTAGGCTTTCAATAGTTTCAAGTTCTGGTATACCAAGTATTTTCAACCTGGAAATTATTTTCTTATGCATAGGCTATCCTTTTAGTTTTCAACGATTAAATATACTATATCTTAGCAATTGAAACAATAAAATACCAAACTGTTAATAGTTACTTAACATAGTGGTAATATCTGTTTTCTACTTTCGCTTCCGAAAATAAATTAAAAATAAAATTATGAAAAATTTATTCTTTTTTCGCTTTTTAGCAATTATTTTGGTTTTTGGATTAGCAGATGGAAGTTTTGCTAAAGGAGGCAAAGACAAGACAGCAGAAGAAAAAAAGATCCTGATAATAGGATTAGATGACAATGTAAAATCAAACCATTTTTATGATGACTGGATTGCTGAAGAAACAGGTATGCCGGTTGAAAACATCGACTCTGAGTTCAACTATATTATAGCTGATAATATTGCATCGGAAGGTTCTAAAGACAGCTACAGATTTATTTCGTTAAAGGATAATCAAACATGTAAAGACATCACCCGAAACATAAAGGTTGAAGGTGAAGGTGAGAGTTGCCATTCGGATTTATCAGCCATTCCTGCCAATGATCTGCAAACCTTATTAAATAACATGGAAGCAGATTATCTACTCGTACTGAATCAGCATTATCTGAAATATCAGGAGAAACCGATGAATACTATTTTCCATATTGTTAGTTTCACCCTATTTGACAGGGATAAGAATGATATTTTCCACGGAAATAATTATTTTACAAGTATAAATCTCGAAAAGCCCGAAAAAATACGGAAAATCAGCCGTAAAAGCTCATCCAAGATAGCTTCATCTGTAATAAAAAGGCTGGATCAGATTTAGTTATATTCATCACTTTTATTCACTTTAATTATGCATAGACATTATCTGACAGTTTATGCAACAGGATAAATAATGCCAAAAATAAACTAATCTATACAATGCGAACAATAAAATTTCTGACACTATTATTTTTGTTATCGTTTTTCAGTACAGCACTTCTTGCTCAGGGGACACAAGCTGTGATAACAGGGACAATCACCGACAAAGAAGGCGAAACCATAATTGACGCTACAGTGCAGGTAAAAAATGAGTCTACAGGGTTTGTATCCAATACTGCGACAAATGAAAACGGAGAATATACCTTTAAGCAGTTACCTCTGGGTTCACCTTATACAGTCTCAGTCACATATATCGGATATGGAGATCAGAGAAAAACAGGTTTTGCCCTTAATCAGGGGGATATGTTACGGGTGGATTTTGAAATGACAGAAGATGCAGTTGAGATAGAAGCCGTTGAGGTGGTAGCTAACTCACTAAAAAAAACAATACCCAATATTGGTTCGGCAACTTCGATCACATCAAACGATATAGCTAAATTACCCGTTAATGGACGTAATTTCACTTCACTTATCGATTTGTCTCCGTTGAGTAAGGGGGGCAATATCTCAGGACAGTTAGGATCATCTACTAATTATACTATAGATGGTATGACGGCAAAAGGTACAGTGGCTTCGGGTACCACATCAGGAGCATATTCCATATCGATGGAAGCTGTACGGGAATTTGAGATCGTTACCAATCAGTACGATGTTACTTACGGACGTATGGGTGGAGGAACTGTAAGCACCGTTACAAAATCGGGAACAAATACCTTTAAAGGCAGTGTATTCGGTTATGGCCGTACCGACTGGCTTGCCAGTCCTTATGATATAAGAGGAAGCAAGAGAAACAATGAATTTTCGACTTATCAATATGGTTTTTCATTGGGAGGGCCAATTATAAAGAACCGTGCTCACTTTTTCATTGTATGGGATCATCAAGCAGATTCACGGCCCTTCTACATTGCAGATATAAAAAGCCAGGAAGACGAGAAACGCTATAATGTAACTCAATCTACATTAGATAAATATATGGATATTGCCCGTAATAAATATGGTGTATCAAATAATCCGCAATTCGGATCATTTGACAAAACCAAAAGCACAGATGCCATTTTTGCCCGTATAGACTGGCAACTGAATGCTACCAACCTGCTGACGATCCGCAACAATTTTATTAATGATAATGATAATCATTCCGAAGGAGATAATACAAGTATAAACCTGTATGAATCATACATTACCCGCAAATCATACAACAATAGCTTTATGGCAACCTTACGTTCGGTATTAGGCCCACGTCTGACAAACGAACTGAAAGCCCAGCATTTTCTTGTACGTGAGAAAGTACTTACAAGCGATGAACTTCCTACGGCCAATATCCCCCGGGCCATTGTTCAGAATATAGAGTCGGAGTCGGTATCGGGTGATAAAATGTATACAGCTATACAGTTGGGAGGACAACGTTTTGCACCCGAAAACTTTAAGGATTATGTCTTCCAGCTGGTTAATAATGTATATTATAATACTGATAAGATCAATTATACATTCGGAGCAGACCTTATGTATACCAATCTGCGCTCTCTTTATGGAAGTGAAATGAACGGACGCTTTTATTTCACAGGAATGGATAATTTTGAAAACCTGACACCATACCGTTATGCCCGGGAAGTAGCCCTTGTAGAAGACCCAACCGTAAGGATGAATATTCTGAACACAGCCCTATATGGACAGATGCAGACTAAATTATATCCCGGGCTGGAAGTACTGGCAGGAGTACGCATGGATTATACGCGTTATTTTGATAAAGCAAACTTTAATCAGACCGTATATGACGATCTTGGATTAAAAACCGATAATGTAATATCCACTTTTCAGTTGCAACCCCGCGTACAACTCACATGGGATATAGGAGAGAAACATACCGATATTATCCGTGTAGGGGGAGGTATCTTCGGTTCCGACCTCAATAATTATTCGATGATAAACAATATGCTGTTTGACGGAACAAAGGTTGCATCCGTAGATATTTCAGGAGACTTGGTACCGCGTCCGGATTTTGTGAAATACCGGGAAAATCCATCCAGTGCGCCGGGCACAGATTTATTTGATATTGCTGGAATAGAGAAAGTATCGACAATAAACACAAATAGTGATAAAACAAAAGTTCCGGTTGTATATAAAGTAAATCTTTCTTATACCCATTTTTTCAACAACAGCCTGAAAGCCAGCGTTAATCTTTATGCCAACTGGGCGCGTAACAATTATATGTATGTAGATCGCAATATGGTAGACGCCCCTTATTTCACATTAGCCGCAGAAGATAACCGTGGGATATATGTTCCGGCAAATACTATAAATCCTGCAAACGGTGCCGCCGACTGGATGGAGGGCCGGAAAACAAAGCGCGTAGGAAGGGTTTTGGAATTGATCAGTGAAGGAAAGGTAAACCAGTATGCTTTTGTAGTAGATGGTACCTGGCGTTATTTCAAAGATGGAGAACTATCGTTCAGTTATACATGGAACGACTCTAAAGACAATACATCATATAACGGAAATGTAGCCAATACGGCAACGTTGTCTCTGATGGTAAAGGATGACCCACGAAATCTGGATAAGATGACCTATTCGGATAATCACTTCCGGCATAAAGTAGTCTTATATGGTACTGCACCTACTTTTTGGGGAATCAGTGTCGGCCTGCGTTTTTCCGGGATGGGAGGAACCCGTTATTCATTGGCTGTAAACGGTAATATGAACGGTGACTTTGTTTCATCAAATGATCTAGCTTTTGTTTATGACCCGAACAACCCAAGCACACCACAGTATCTCCGTGAAGGTATCCAAAAGATACTGGATAACCCGGATGTAGAAGAGAACACCAAGAAATACATCCGTGACAGTTTTGGTAAAATTGCCGAACGAAATGGGGGTGTAAACGGCTTTTATGGCGTGTTTGACCTCCGTGTATCTAAAAACTTCAAAATATACAAGACTCAGAGCCTCGAATGTTCTTTGGATATATTCAATATAGCCAATTTACTGAACAAGGATTGGGGCGCCGGACACAACCTGGGTAAGCAAAACATATACACCATAAAAAGCTTTGATACCAATGCGAATCAATATGTATATAATGTGAATAGCAATACAGGGGTATCCAGCCTGAATGGCAATCCTTATCAGATACAGATAGGTCTTCGATATGCATTTTAATAAAAACACTAAAAGAAAATAACAATGAAAAAACTAATATTTGTTACTCTCGGCCTCCTTTTTTACTGTAATGTATGCGCTCAGTCGATAGCCAAAGGACGGATATTTGAAGATATAAATAAAAATAGCAAGATAGATAAGAAAGAAAAAGGCCTGGCAAACGTGGCTGTATCAAATGGCAAAGATGTTGTTCTCACAGATGATGAAGGCTATTATCAGTTACCAGTAGAAGACGATAATATTATTTTTGTTATCAAACCATCCGGCTATAGTATTCCTCTGGATGAAAATAATTTACCTAAGTTTTATTATATCCATAAACCGAACGGATCTCCGGAGAGCCTTAGATATAAAGGTTCAGCCGCAACAGGAGCATTACCTGAGTCCATTGATTTTGGACTCATACCTACAAACGAAAAAGATGAATTTACGGCATTTTTGTTTGGTGATCCGCAACCATACAATATAAAAGAACTGGATTATCTATCACGCGGAATAATAGCAGAAGCATCTCAAGAGAAAAATATAAGCTTTGGTATAAGCCTAGGTGATCTGGTCGGCGATACGCTGGATTTACATTTACCATATATCAGAACAATGAAGAATATGAAAATGCCATGGTATAATGTGATGGGAAATCATGATATGAATTACGATACTACGACAGACGAGATGTCAGATGAAAATTTTGAAGCTTATTTCGGCCCGGCTAATTTCGCATTCAATTATGGACAGGCTCATTTTATAATATTAGATGATATATTATATCCTGATCCCCGCGATGGTAAAAGCTACTGGGCAGGATTTCGTCCTGATCAACTCGATTTTATAGCCAATGACCTGAATCAGGTAAGTAAAGATAAACTCATTGTACTGGCTATGCATATACCACTGTTTGATGAAACAGGAGATGAATCTTTTAAAACCAGTGACCGGCATAAACTATTTGAAATATTAAAAGACTATCCGAATATACTCACTCTATCGGCGCATACACATTTCCAGATGCAATATTTTCATGATGAAAAAGACGGCTGGAAAGGGAGTAAACCATTGCATGAATATAATGTGGGCACTACATCAGGCGACTGGTATTCGGGAGAGATGAATGAGAATGGAATGCCTGTATCCACTATGCGTGACGGAACGCCAAAAGGATATGCATTTCTTAATATATCAGGCAACAAATATACCATTGACTATAAGGCTGCCGGAAAACCGAAAGAATATCAGATAGAAATATTCAATCCTAAAGTGGTGGCCCAAAACAAAAATACAAGCGCTCAGCTCGTTGCCAATTTCTTCATGGGGCGCAGTAAGGATAAAGTAGAATACCGTGTTGATAATGGAGAATGGAAAAAGATGAATTATACAAAAGGGATAATGCCAACTTATACCGAAACACTCTTCAAGTGGGATTTTGCAGACAAAGCCAAACCTGAACGCAGACCGAGTAATGCTGTACTAAGTTCACATCTATGGACAGCCGGCATTCCGTCGAAACTCCCTGTGGGAAAACATCAGATAGAAGTACGGGCAACAGATATGTTTGGACGTACTTTCACACAGACCAGTTCTTACCTTATAGAATAAGATATAATAACAAAAACGATCCGTCTTCGGATCGTTTTTGTTATTATTCATATATAGTTAAAAACACAGTCCTAACTTCACTGAGATCATATTATGGCTGAGTTTCTCTGCAAATTCTTTATAGAAGTAATTATCTGTATGTCTTTTCAGCCGCTCCAGTTTCTGTAATTCATAGCCTATTGCCAATTGTAATTTCATCTTATCTTTCAATGGATATTGAAGTCCGATTGAAGGATTCATAAAGAAACCACCATTCGTATTGCCCGCTGTTGCAAAAGAGTATCCAATACCAAGTTCGGCATAGGGTGTGAACTTCCGTTTTCTACCAATTTGAAATCTCAGGTCTCCATATACAGGAATAAGCATTTTTTCATAAAAGGACAGCCCCGTCCCTACCCCTACAGACCATTTACCAGATAGCTTATAATAACCTAGTACCTGCCATGTAAATGGTGTAGAAGAGGGTTTACTCAGATCTAAACCAGTCCCGACAGTTGTAGCGAAAGATATTTTATTCTCGTTTGTGGTCTGCGCCTTAACCATAATAATCGCATGTATAAATAATAAGACAAATATTAATCGTTTCATATCATTGAATGTTTATTGTGATTTCTTTTACTATGTTCAAGGCCGATGTTAGCGAGGATAAATCTGTATATATTTCTCCGTTACTGCCATCCGGACTGCTATGTCCTATAATGCCTGCCATATATTGCTTTTGACTTGAATCAAGGTCTATTTCTGCCGAATAAACTACAGCAGGCTGTCCGCTACCTCCTTTACCTCCCGAGTAATTGGCATCACCTTCTTTAGCATTCTTAGGATAATCATCGTTCCAGTCAGTGGAATGGTTCACTTCTATCTTCACAACAAACTGTCTCAGGTCTCCCATGGGATGAATTTTTACATCATAGCTCCCTTTTGGTGTTGCTCCTGAAATCCCATCAATAACCGGTTCGTCTTTTGTCGGCAGATACAATCCATCAGAATATTGTACTCCTCTACTATGGCACCATACCGGCAAAGCCGATTTTCGTCTGTCACCGCCAGCAGCCGTCCAAGACTGAGTCGCAATGGAGTGAGTTACATAAACTGTTGAAATATAATTACCTAAAAGGTCTTCAATCCATATTGCCATTTGCGGTGAGCTGGGCTTGGTAATTCCCCAGAACAATTCAAAATCATGAGTATATTCGCTACCTTCTTTCACATAGATTCTTATATCTCCCCGTTCATACGTCACTAAATCTTTGTCGCAGGAAGTAAATATTCCCATTGCTGTAATCCCCGCAACTGCTAAAATTTTTGTTTTCATTTTCAAACTAATTTATATTATTAATAAATGTATCCAACTGGTCACATTATATATAAAAAAATATCATACATATTCTTTCATTCCTTTGGACTGTATTATACTATAATCATCCTGTGTATTCAGGTAAATGATATAGTATTCTAATGTATCGTCTGTCTGTAATAATTCATCCAATTTATTTTCTTCTGTAGCCATGATTGCTGTAGCATAAGCATCAGCCGTCGTACAATCAGATGCAATAACAGTTGCACTCAAAATATGATTATCTGCCGGATAGCCTGTTAACGGATTAATCGTATGACCATATTGCGTCCCGTTACTAATGCGATAGTTATTGTAATTTCCTGAAGTGGCGATAGCAATCTTTCCCGTTAAGTGTACAATCGCCTCAAATCCAGATGGCTTATCAAGCCCCAAACGTTTAGGTGGTTTGACAATTCCGACAGACCAATCTAACCCCATTTTATTTTTACCTTTTGTTACAATCTCACCACCAATATCTACCATATAATCGGTTACGCCTTTATTATCAAGATACCGGGCAATGATATCACAAGACAAGCCGTCTCCAATAGCAGAGAAATTAAGTTGCACACGAGGATCCTTTTTTACAATAGAATTATCAATGAGGGAAACCTTATTATAACCAACATATTCCCTTATTTCATTAACCAAATCATTAGAATACTCATTAGATCGTTCAAAACCGAATCCCCATAAATTGATTAATGGAGAACAAGTGGGATCAAACACTCCTTTTGTCTTTTCGGCAAGCTGCAATGAATGATTAAAGGCTTCTATAAAAATATCGTCAAGGACAGCCTTTTCATTATTATTCACCCTGGATATGATTGATCGTGCATCAAACGGATTTAACGATTTGTAAAAAACATCATAAATAGACAGAATATCTTCATTCAAATCATGAGGATAATTATAAGTTATCCTGTAATAGGTATGCTTCTGACCTGAGAGTAAATGATACTGACTCGGATTGCTGCATCCTTTAGAACCATATAATGCGAATGGAAACATATCAGAACTCTATTGATTGGTATATACTGTTACGGTTTTCACAATGTTCAGGGCTGTAGTTAATTTGGATGTATCAGGATAAATGTTGCCATCGGAACCATCAGGACTGCTATGTCCAATAAGTTCTCCTTTAAACTCTTTCTGTCCAGTATCTGAATCAACTACAACCTGATAAACGATAGCAGGTTGTCCACTTCCCATTTTACCTCCTGAATAATTAGAATCTCCCTCTTTGGCATCTTTTGGATAATATTCATTAAAATCGACAGAATGATTAAATTCACATTTTACAACAAACTGTTTGATATCTTCATTGATTTGAATATCTGCAGTGAAGCTGCCTTTGGGAGTTGCTCCTGTCACGGCATCAGGCAACGGATCATTTTTTGTAGGAAGATAGAGCCCATCCGAGTATAGTTTACCTTGTGCATGGCTCCAACAAGGGAGTGATTCTTTTCGTCTATTTCCTCCTGATGCCATCCACGATTGTTTAGCCAACTTCTCACTGACATAGATTGTGAATAGGAAATTTCCTCCAAAATCTTCTGCCCAGATTGCAATTTGTGGCGCATTTTTCTTTTTTATAAACCAAAATAACCGGAAGTCGTGCAACCATTCGCTACCTTGTTCAATAGATATTCTAATATTTCCACTGCCAAAATCCGAATGAGCATTACCTGGTCCGCTACAACTTAATGCTGTTAATGCTAATGTTGTACTTAACGCTGTTTTCTTCATATATACTTATTTTATCATTGTGTCTATAAGTAAATCTATCCCCTTGGCTATCTGCTCCCATCCTTCATTACTTCGGATATCAATACCGTTATACATCTGACAATTGTCCTCAAACATGGCTAAATAGGTAATGCCCGCATTCAATAAAGCAGATATGGCTCCCAACTCTTCTTTATTCATCTTTGCGAATTGGGAAACTGTTTCAATAAACTGAACTCCATTTTTCTCACGTTGTGCCCGAAGCTCCACTACAAAATCCTTATCTGTGGACAATTCCCAGCGTCTAAGCCTTTTCAGTGCAATATTACTCCTAAAATCAATTATTTGTCTGCGGAAAAGTTTTTTTAAATAGCTTTTAATATCAGACATATCTGCCTGCTCAGCTAAAACATTTACCCAAAAATCATGTTTTTTCATATAAGCATATATGAGTCCATCTAAGGATTCAAAATACCTGTAAATAAGGTTTTTAGAAAATCCTGCTTTTTTAGCAACCTGATTGATTCCCAGTTTTTCAAAACCTATCTCTTCAATTAATTCGCCTACAGCGTTAATCAATTTTTCTTCGGATTGTTGCCTATCTCTTTCCTTTATCATATTCATATATTTCATTGTGACCAGTTGGATACAAATATATGTAACTAATCGGTCACAACAAAATTATTTTATAATTATTTTAGATAAATCAAAAAATGCAGGTTTTAGAATGGTCTAATATGTCCTTTCTAAGTCGAAATTGTCATTCCTGTTCTTTAATATTTAAACTCTCTTCATGCCTGTCCGTATATGAACTAAGAATCAATGTCAGAGCTCCGTCACTGGTTATATTATGAGTAGTACCGAAACTATCAAGGAGAGCAAAAATACTGATCATCAATGCCGTTCCTGCTTCATCAATACCTAAAACAGCATGAATTAGTCCCAGTGATGTTATGAGGGTTCCTCCCGGCAATCCCGGTGCAGCAATAGCGAATATCCCCAACAGAGGAATGAAAACAAGCATCTGCTCCAATCCCGGCATTGTTCTGTATAATATAATTGAAAAGTAGTCCACTAAAATAATTGAAAAGTATACCACCAGTTAAGTAAAATTTGTGAGCGCTTCTAATAAAGCTCTGTATTTTACTAACAAATATTAACATT
>JAITVV010000006.1 GCA_031285625.1 Prevotella sp. | reverse complement strand
TTATGAGACTTCATCTCGGTACGGCTCATTTCAAACACACGTCTCTGCTGAGGAGTTAATAGTTGCAATGCTCTATCAAGCAACTGAGACAGATCAGTAGAAAGAATAGAATTTTCAGTCTCATTAGAAAAGTCAATTGCACCCGATAAAAGATGATTCTTCAATTTCTGATCTCTTTCTATATTATGCAGTAAATTTAAAAGCCGATTTTTAGTAATGGTATATACATAAGAAGAAAATGGGAGCTCAGGGTCAAGAAATTCCCGGTTTTGCCATATTGCAGTGAAAGTATCCTGAAAAATGTCTTCAGCAAGTTCTCTTGATTTGACAAACTTCATGGCAAAACAAATCAACCTGTTTTTATATAAAGCATAAAGTTTACAAAAAGCAGATTCGTTTCCATTTATCAAACGTGTGACTAAGATTTTTTCCGGATCGGAGTTATATATACTCATGTGTTTTTATGGTAACAGATACAAATATATAATAGATTATGTAAACTCTGATATTTTTAACTTTTCGGGTTAACAGGGTCATAAATTAAATAAAAAGTAAAAACCGTGCAATATTAAATATTACACGGTCACATCTCATTATTTTGACTAAAAAAATAAATTGAATCTATAATGCCTCAGCCCTTGTCCATTCAGAAGTTCCGTTTTCATTAATTGCTTCAATAGCAAAATAGTATGGTTTTGTTTTGTCCATACCCGGATAATAGTATTCGTTTACATCATGCACCATCACACAATTGTACAATTTATCCGGCTGTTGTCCTATGTATATATTATAGGCATATGCACCATCCACCGGCTGCCATTTGAGCCAGGCATTGCGTCTGTCGGTCACATCCGAGCGCAAAGCCATAAACTGTTTTACGGCTTCAGGTTTCTGTCCGCTACCAAACCCGAAAGCCCTGAATCCCGATACGGCAAATTTACCTGTAGGCATATGGATATTTTCCAGTTTAAGATAACGAGCCTTTACAGGTTTTTCGAGTTCAATATAATCATGCGGAACATCTTTCTTGTTTTGGCTTTTATCTATTAGTTTTTTCCAACTTTTACCATCCAATGAACTATATACGATATACTGATGGTAAATGCCTTGTTGTTTTCCTAAAAATTCGGCATCCTGATCGGCATAATTAATCTGAATAGCGTAAATATCCGATTCTTCCCCCAGGTCGGTAATCAACCATTCGCCCTTATTTGCTGTTTTTGCACTCCAATATGTTTTTACATCCTCATCCACAATGTTGTTCGCATAATGTGCCCCAAGCGTAGATGATACCTGAACGGGTTTGTTATAGTTGAGCAGCATCCATCCTGTAAAGCGGCTCTTAAGATGGTCTGTATTACCATCCGGAATATAGTGAGGATAATCACCAAATGCCGTATTACAATACATTACATCATCTTTATCGAATCCGGCTGGCCATATTCCGATACGTCGTTCAAAGTTATTCTTGACATTGATGACCATGGTCGATGTATGCCAGTAATTTCCCCAATTATCCTGAAATGTGGCACCATGTCCGGCTCCCCTGATAAAACCTCCGGCCTTCATACTGAAAGGCAGTGATACATGCTGAAAATGATCATGATCTCCCAGTGGATGGCCACTGACTGCCACCCCGTCACCGTAATGGCTAAATTCTGTACCCGGGCCGCCCCATTGCAAATAGTATTTACCATTATGCTTGGTCATCCATGCCCCTTCCATAAATGGCTTAAGGAATGTATTATCCATATGCTCGCCAAAACGGTGCCATCCAATTTTGTCATCATCAAGTAAAAGTAGTTCTTTGCGTGTGCCTATCGGCTGAAAAGTCTTGCGGTCAAGCTCTATACCATACAACGGATATACATTACTGCTACCGTTATACATATACAGACGTTCATCGTCATCAACAAAGAAAGCAGGATCCCATCCTCCTATATCAAAGCGTTCAACTGCTTTGCTCCATTGATTTTCCTTCGGATTTGTGCTTACCCATATAGGGAATAATCGTGAATATGTAGAACCAAAAACGCAGAGAGAATCACCTTGTACCCATGCAGCAGGGGCACAAAGGTCATCCCATTTGTTAGGTGTATTGTCAATAGCTTCCTGTGTAAGGAAACGACGGGAAACAAAATTCCAGTTTAACATGTCGCTACTCCACCAGTAACCATACTGATTCGTAGAAAACAGATAATAGTCCCCTTTGTAATTTACAATTACAGGGTCGGCTGTAGATCGATGTTTTCCCCAAGTAGTAAAATTGGGAATGGGACCATATCCGTAATCGATATTAACAGGGTTACAATATGTCTTTTGCTGAGCTGACAAGCCGGTAGACAAGACATATACTAAAAAAAAGAATATAATTTTCTTCATTATTATGTTGAGTGCTTTAAAATATTTATTGATAATTTTGTCATCCTGAGTGGAATGAAGGATCTCTTTCCTGTTGAGTCATGAGATGCTTCACTACGTTCAGCATGACAAAATAAAGTATATCATTAATTCTTATTAATCACTTAAAAAGATTTATATGGCCGAAAGTAATTCTATTTCCTTAAATAAGGAGATTCAAAGCCAAGTTTTTTCAATCCGTTTTGTATATCAGGGTGGCTCATAAATAGTTTCCAAAGCAATTGTGAGCGATGGTTCTCTATCATTACGGCAATAGGTCCCTGATCTATAGCCAGATACCGCTGAGGATACCAGTTATCAGTTTCGCTGAACGCATCATAGAAACCATAAGGCCCCATAAGTTTGTCACCCATACTGTAAAATTTCCTTATTACCTTCATAGACTCTTCAGGAGTATATACAATAGATGAAAGGGCGGCTGTCGGTGAAATAACTCCTTCATCGAGATTTTCGCTTGGCGCATGTGCTGCATAACCTTTAACCGAATAACTTGCGGATAATCCCCAGCTATCTTCACTGTAACCTTTAAAGCCTTTAGGATTACGGATACAATATGCCCTGTTGATTAGTGTATAATTTTTCATTTCCTGAAAATAATCGGCATAGCGGTCTTTCAACCCATTAGGGTCAAGCCCGAGGAAGGAGTAATGTGCCCAGAATAACGGACCTACGCCGGCATCGCTTTGATAACGCATATTCAGCTTATATCCTTCAAGTTCATGTGGCCCTATTATCTGTCCGCCTTCACCCCATCCTTCTGTATAAACTTCTGCCGGAACCCCGTGGGTAGGAGATGAAGCTGCAAGAATAAATGTTATAAGGCATTCGTTGTATCCCCGAATAGAGAAATTCATTTCCCATGAATGATCGGGGCTCCAGTGCCAGTATAGCTGATTTGTTCCATTACGGTGCCAGTTCCAGTCGATAGCCTTCCATAGCCTATCTATACGTGCGGCAAGTGCTTTCTCAGCATCTGTACCGTTTACATAATACTGATGAACTGCTAAAAGTCCCTGAAATAGAAACGAAGTTTCAACTAAATCACCACCATTATCTTTATCTCCAAAGCCTATAACCTTCCCTGTCTCGCCATTCCACCAATGAGGAAATACTCCATGAAAAGAATCTGCTTTTTCTAAAAATGTTATTATCTTTTCATACCTTTCCAGACCTTGCGCCTTGGTAATATATCCCCGTTCTATACCTGAAAGTATTGCCATGATACCAAAACCACTGCCGCCTGATGTTACTGTATTTTTATCGTGCCGGCCATAGTCACCATCCATATGGAACCGTTCGCGCGCCATCCCACTTACAGGCTCTGCTCCATCCCAAAAGTAGTTGAACGTACGGCGTTGTACGGAATCCAATAAAGCTTCATCACTTATCTCTGCGATATTCGTTCCTGTATCTTTCTTTGCCTCACTACACCCTGTAATAAAGGCAAGAAGTATGATAGATAAAATAGAAATCTTGATCTTTTCCATTGTTTTAAATTTTACTCTTTGTTATTGACTACAATTCGTTCCGTCGAACATTGTTTCTGAACGAAGTGAAGAATCTCTTGTATCAAAAACCATTTTCAGGATCGAGATCCTTCCCTACGGTCAGGATGACAGTGTTATAAATATTGAATATCCTATTTCAAGGTGAACTTTGCACTCTTTACATCACGGCTATTGCCTCCTATCATAACATCAAAGTCTCCCAGCTCGAAAACATAATTCAGATCATAGTTATAAAATTTCAATAATTCCGGTGTGATTTTGAATGTTACAGTTTTAGCTTCACCGGCTTTCAGGAATATTTTCTCAAAACCTTTTAATTCTTTTACCGGACGGGTTACACTACCTACTATATCACGTATATAGAATTGTACCACTTCTTTTCCATCCATTTTACCCTTATTGGTAACAGTTATACTGGCTGTTAATTCCCCATTTGAGTCGATTGCTGTAGAACTTAACGTTACATCGCTATAGTCAAACTGAGAATAGCTCAGTCCGTAACCGAATGGATAAACCGGATCGTTGCTTACATCAAGGTAATTACTACGGAACTTTTCAAACCATTTACCTTCTGCCAATGGACGCCCTGTATTTTTATGATTGTAGTACAATGGTATCTGTCCTACATTCTGAGGAAATGTAGTAGTCAATTTTCCACTAGGATTTACATCGCCGAATAATACATCACCTATTGCATATGCAGCTTCCGTTCCACCAAACCAAACATTTAAGATTGCAGGAACATTCTCATTCTCCCATGTCAGTGTCAACGGACGTCCGGTAAATAGTACAAGAACTACAGGTTTACCTGTCTTCAAAAGTTCCATTAACAGACGTTGTTGTACATCAGGTATGCCAATTTCGGAACGACTACTCGACTCTCCGCTATATTCGGAGGACTCACCTAATGTAGCGACAATAACATCTGCATTTTTAGCTATCTGGAGAGCTTCATTTCTTAGTTCTTCTTCTGTTCTGTCATCACGCTTCAAACTACGGTCAAACATTGTAGCCCTATCTTCCAGAACAGGATCGGTAGTTAGATTACTACCTTTAGCATATACAACATTCGCCTTATTACCAACAACCGACTTCAGACCATCGACAACGGTAGTTGCCTTATTAAAATCGGCAGCTACACTCCAGGTTCCCGGCATATTTTCCTTTGTATTACCTAACGGACCTACAACAGCGATAGTTCCTTTTTTGCTCAACGGTAACAAATTATTATCATTCTTAAGCAAAACAAAACTTTCAGCTGCTATCTTGCGAGCGAGTTGACGATGCTCAGGGGCATATACCTCTTTTTTAACCCGGCTTACATCACAATATTTATAAGGATCGGAGAATAAACCCAGTTTATATTTAGCTTCGAGTATGCGGCGACAAGCCAGATCGATTTCAGCTTTAGTAACTTTTCCTTCATCAAAAGACTTCTTTATTGTAGTAAGGAAACCTTCCGCCACCATATCCATATCGATGCCGGCATTAAGTGCTCGTGCTGATACAGTTTGTAAATCACCAATACCATGATCTACCATCTCGGCGATACCAGTAAAATCAGTAACAACAAATCCGTTAAATCCCCACTGATTACGTAATACTTCGGTCATCAACCATCTGTTTGCAGTAGCAGGTACTCCATCAACTTCATTAAAGGAAGCCATAACACTACCTACTCCTGCCTCAACAGCCGCCTGATATGGATAAAAATATTCACTATACATACGTTGATGACTCATATCAACAGTATTGTAATCTCGTCCGGCCTCGCCAGCTCCATATAGGGCATAGTGCTTTACACAGGACATTATCTGATTGTTTGTTGTAAAGGTTTTATCACCTGTTCCCTGATATCCGCGTACCATGGCTTTCGCTATTTGTCCACCCAGATACGGATCTTCACCGTTACCTTCTGATACACGTCCCCAACGCGGGTCTCTTGATATATCAACCATCGGGCTGAATGTCCAGCATATACCATCAGCACTAGCTTCTGTAGCAGCTATCCGAGCCGATTTCTCAATGGCTTCCATATCCCAGGAGCAAGATAATCCTAAAGGAATAGGAAATACTGTTTCGTATCCATGTATAACATCCATACCAAATATGAGAGGAATACCCAGACGGCTTTCTTCTACAGCCACACGCTGTACATCTTTTATTTTTTCTACTCCCTTTATATTAAATAGTCCTCCGACTTGCCCTCTCTTTATTTTTCCTGCAATATCACTGTTCTTGGCTTGTCCGGTTACAATATCTCCGGAACCGGGCAAATTAAGCTGACCAATCTTTTCCTCTATTGTCATTTTATTCATCAGCTCATCTATAAAACGATCCATTTTAGAGTCTTTACTTTGCGCACCGGCAGTAATCATTGCGCACCCAAGTAAAACTGTAGTTATAAGTTTTTTCATGTTCTTGTCTTATTAGTAATAGTTATTTTATTTTTATTGGTTTCGGTTTTTCAGAACGACCGGATTCGTTTAAGGTAAAGTCTGCTTTAATTTTTGTATCCGAATTACCACCCACAAACAAATGGAAATCTCCAGGCTCGTATATATAATTCAAATCGGCATCATAGAATCTGAGATCGTCCACAGTCAGGATAAATTCAATGTTTTCTGAGTCTCCGGCTTTTAGGAATACCTTTTTAAACCCTTTGAGTTCTTTCACCGGTCTGGTGACACTACCTACCAGATCCCTGATATATAATTGGACGATCTCTTCTCCATCATATTTTCCACCATTCACAAGTTTGATATTTATCTTGAGAGGATTATCTTTTGTCATCTCTTTTGAGGACAATGTAAGATCGGAATAAGTAAATGTTGTATAACTCAGCCCATAACCAAAAGGATAAAGTGGCTCGTTTGACACATCCCAATACTTTGAACCATATGCAAACTGAGGATCGTTTGGGTCGAAAGGACGTCCGGTATTTTTGTGGTTATAGAACAACGGAATCTGCCCCACATTCTGAGGAAACGTCATTGTAAGCTTTCCACTTGGATTATACTTTCCGGTCAACACATCGGCAATAGCAGCCCCACCCATTGTACCGGGAAACCACGCTTCGAGTATTGCATCCATATTTTCTTTCTCCCAGTTTATAGTCAAAGGGCGTCCGTTCATTAAGACAAGAGCCACAGGTTTCCCCGTCTTCTTTATTGCCTTCAGCAGATCAAGCTGTACACCAGGAAGAGATAGATTGGTACGGGAGTTATTCTCACCCGACATATTATGAAATTCGCCCATTACCATAACAACAAAATCTGCATTTGAAGCTACTCTGACAGCTTCATCAAATCCGCTGGTATCATCACTCTGTATATCGCAGCCTTTGGCATATGAGATACGATTATCACCTAAAGCATCTACCAGTCCTTCATATACACTTACCGGAACAGTATCACGGTCACCCATTGCAGACCAACAACCTAGTATTTCATATTGGTCTTTAGCCAATGGTCCTATCAGAGCGATGCGTTTATCTTCTTTTAAAGGTAAAGTCTGTTTATCATTTTTTAATAATACCATCGATTTACGAGCCATATCACGTGCGGCTTCTTTATTTTCCGCAGTCAGTATATCAGTCTTTTCTCTTTTAGCATCGCAATATTTGTAAGGATCTTCGAATAATCCCAGTTTGTATTTTATCTTCAACACAGCACGGGCAGCATCAGTCACATCTTTTTCAGATACTTTTCCTTCCTCAATAAGCGTTTTCAGATGGTTCATATATACTCCACCCTGCATATCCATATCTACGCCTGCGTTCATCGCTATTTCGGCAGAATGTTTTTCATCCCTGGCATAGCCATGTGGAATCATTTCATTTATAGAGGTATAATCGGTAACTACAAATCCGTTGAAATTCCATTTTTCGCGAAGAATATCTTTCAAAAGGTACTTGTTTCCTGTAGCAGGTATTCCATTCAGATCGTTGAACGAGGTCATTATTGTTCCACACCCTGCATCAAGAGATGCTTTGAATGGTGGTAGGTACGTATTCCACAATTCATTGAGAGACATATCCACAGTATTGTAATCGCGTCCTGCCATTGTTGCCCCATATGCAGCATAATGCTTCACACAGGCAACTACTGTATTATTATCGCTAAGACTATTCCCCTGAAAGCCTTTTACACGTGCAGCGGCAATCAGAGAACCCAGATACACATCTTCTCCGGCACCTTCTGCCACACGTCCCCAGCGTGGATCGCGGGATATATCTACCATAGGCGCATAAATCCAGTTGACTCCTTCTGCTGTTGCTTCCGATGCTGCTATCTTGGCAGAACGTTCCATAGCCTCCAAATCCCAGCTACATGATTCGCCAAGAGGTATTGGAAATATAGTCCGTTGCCCATGGATTACATCATAGCCAAAAATCAAAGGAATTCCAAGCCGGGTCTCTTCAACTGCTATTTTTTGCAGGCTACGGGTATAATCAGCTCCCACTGCATTAAAAATTCCACCGACCATTCCTTTTTTGAGGTATTCTTTGTAGTCCGGATCTACAGTAGGCCCAGTTATTACATCATAACCGCTGGTATACAGTACAGTTTGCCCTATTTTTTCTTCCAGGGTCATACGGTCAAGGAGGTCATTTATAAACTTATCCATCTCAGCATTTTCGGAAGTTGTATTTGTACATCCTGTGAACAGAATAAAGCACAGGAATGTCAAAGATGTAATCCAGTTCAGTTTCATCTCAAGCTTATTTTAAAAATACTTTGCTTTTCATTTTTTGAATATCCGGATCTTTCATAAACAGTTTCCAGATAAGACCTGTGCGATGATTTTCAATCATGGTTGCTATTGAACCCTGGCTTAGTCCCATATAAATATTCGAACACCAGTTTATATCCAGATTGAAAGCATCCCGAAAACCATATTCACCCCAAAGGAATGAGCCAAAATTACGGTAATAATTTTTCAATGCATCCATCGATTCCTCCGGAAGATACACTATGGATGCAATAGCGCCGGCCGGAGACATCGTACCATACTCGTGATGTGCCATCGCTTCGGCGGCTCCATACCCCCAAGGGCTTTCACTGGCTGTAAGCCCCCAACAACCAGGGCCAAAGCCAAGACGTTTATTCGGGTTCTCGATAGAATACCTATAGCTGATAAGGGCAATATTCCGTAAATTATCGAAATAATCCTTACTTGTATATTTGTCTTTAAGCCCTCTTGGGTCAAATCCGAAGAAAGAGAAGTGGGTAAAGAAAATAGGCCCTCCAGTATTCACACCTACATCAAGCTTCACTCCGTAGTATGTATTTCCATTGTAGTAATTTGCTCCATCTGTAGTTTGCCCCCAGTCAGCACGATAATCATAAGCCTCTTGTTCCTGGCTTGCCCAGCCTGAATAATACATATCAGGACTCACACCATGTGTAGGAGATGCAATTGCAAGCAAATAGGTAATCATGGTTTTGTTCCATCCTATAAGCTTGTGGTTGATAACCCATTCCTGGTCGGGAGACCAGTGCCAATACAGATATTTACTATCTTCGGTCTTCTTAAACCATCGCCAATCTATGTTTTCCCAAAGTTTGGTAATCGTATCGCGTATAAATTTCTCATCTTCATTATCCTTATCAAAATATTGGCGTGCAGTAAGCAATCCCTGAAACAGGAATGAAGTTTCCACCATATCGGCTCCGTTGTCACGCTTACCGAAAAACGGTTCTACTTTACCGGTCGTTCCATCTATGAAATGAGCATAACCTCCATGAAAAGTATCCGCTTTATCCAGGAAAGTCACTATCTTTTTAAATCGTTCCACAGCCTCTTTTCTGGTAATGAAACCTCTTTCGGCTCCGGCTATCATACCCATCATTCCAAAACCCGATGCACCTGTTGCGATCATATTCCTTCGTCCCGGAATATTTTCCAAGCCTAATCCCGATTCAGGTTCTGCACCATCCCAGAAGTATCTGAACGCTGTTTCCTGCACCATAGTCAGCAGTTCTTCGTCAGTCATATTATGGGTAGTAACTTCTACTACATTAGATGGTTGAGTCTCAGAATAATCATAGTTTACACAAGTAATACGATATTGGAATGTTTTGTTTGGCTGACCGCTATAATCTGCATACCGGGTAGCAAACGGGTCCTGTATGCCTACTGTTTGAAAGTCTTTGCCATCAGAAGAACGGTATATTTTTATATACTTGGCATTCTCAAATCCGGTCTTATCCCACAATAGATCTACATGACGCTCATAGGCTTTTGCTTTTATTGCCGGAACAGATGTAATACTTGCAGGTTTATTAACCGGAGAAAACTCGATTTGATCTATATATAGAGTATGCTCTTTTCCATCCTGTGAATTTTGTTTGAAAAGAACTTCTTTTATTTCTTTAGTATGTGTGTAATTTATATCCTTAAACTCGGAAAGCGGTATGCTTACCGATATCCACTTATTTTGTTCAGGTTTACCGACATATTTTTTTATATCGACAAAAGAGGATGCCTTTGATTCCTTTTTTTCAACTGTACCAATAGCTACAAGCGGTAATTCTTCTGCTTTGGTATCAGATTTGATTAGTAATTTGAAGTCTAATGATTTTCCTTCTTTTATAAAGTCTTTTCCCCGCCAGTCCCGATAGAGAACAGAGGCAGACCAATTTCCACCAGATGCGGAAACATAATTAAATAGTATTGAATTTTTAGCAGTGAAGAATTCCTTCTCTGAAACAAGCAGTTTATTTTCCACATTTTGAATGTAGCTTGGTGATGTATAATCCGCCTTACTGTAGTAATAACGACCTGTCATCAGGCTATTGTCAAAGAATACATGATCATATTGAGGTTCCTGTGCTTTAGATTGCAGAGAGACTAAGATAAATATAAGAATTAACAGCTTTTTCATAAGGGGAAGGAATTAACTTTCAGATCTATAACAGCAATAGGATGTTATGATTGAATAATGTTTCAATTATATTAGTCGTTCTTCATGACTCGGCATAATCAAAGCTTGCTTTGCTTCTGCTCTCGCTACTTAGAACGTTCATTAAATATTTTCTTTTACTTAATTGGCAGAACTATTTAACGGAATAATTAGTTCCTTAGAATCTGGTGCCTGTAATAAGAAGCAGACACCAGATATAAGGAAAAATATAAACTAAATTATTGTAGATTAGGGTTCAAATCTTTTTGAGCTTGAGGTATCGGATAAAATTCTGATGTACCAGTTTTAAATCCGGGTAGTGTTGCTTCAGCTTTGCCGGTACGAACCAGGTCAAAGAAACGTTCTCCCCACTCACATGCAAGCTCTACCTGTCTTTCTTCAAGAACTTGATCCAATGTTACATTTGTCAATGTTGACATTTTAGCTCTTGTTCTTACAAGATTGAAAGGGGCATCACCATTTTGTCCTTTACGTACTTTAGCTTCAGCATTTAATAAAAGGACATCAGCATATCTTATCATACGAATATGATTTCCATATCCATACTTAGTCTTACCTTCAGGCATTTGAGTACTAGGTATATAGCATTTTCCATTAAATACTCTATCATGTCCGTCTGATGCAACGGAAGGTTTTACGACATCACCTTCTCTTGTAGTTGATCCAGCATAGAGGAATAATGTTTCTTTACGTACAGTCTCACCCCGGTCATTAAACAATTTTTCGAGTGACTTGGATGGGACTGCAAATCCCCAGCCTGTACCAATTCTGGTACCTTCAAAACCCTGGCGGGGGCCCTGATATTCGAACCATGCATCCGACTCTATATCTGTAGCTCCTACTAAACCATATTGCAATTCAAATAAGTTTTCGTCAGACAAGCATCCCGGCTTTTTGAAATAATCATAATAATCAGGGTAAAGTTCAAATTTATTGCTTGTAATAATTTCATTCGTAGCATTCAACACGGCATCCCATTCATTTATATCAGCGTTCGCTTTAGCTTTTAATGCTAATGCTGTGTATTTTGTAACCTGCCCTTTCAGAAGCATTTCGTTAGGGCGCAATGCCGGTAGGTTATTTGCACAAAAATCCAATTCAGTATTAATGAAACCGTATATTTCTTCTCTAGGCGTTACGTCAAGAGATTCCAATACCTGAGAATTATCTGTTACTAATAATACATCGCCCCAAAAACGAACAATATTGAAGTAAGCAAAGGCTCTGATAAAACGTACTTCTGCCTGATACTGCAAGTTTAGTTTCTTGTCCGAATCACTTGTCAAATGCTCATTATAACTAGCCAGGTCTACCAAGGCAGAATTACAATTAAGTACCATATTGTACAGTCCTGTCCATGCGCCATTCAAAGCCCAATATCCACCTAGCTGGTTATATTCGAAACTCTTTGCATAGTTTAATTCACCCTGGTCTGATGGTGTCGATCCTTTTTCTGTATCATCACCTCTGATTGCCATTAGTCCAAACCGCCCCCAGAAACTAAAACCATCCCCGCTTCTGGCACGTGCATAAATTCCGATCACAGGTTGTCCCATATTTTCAGTCAGAGTATAATCTACATCTTCTACAGGAACTGAATTTTCAGGTTCCTTATTCAGAAAGTCATTACAGCTACTAAGTAATAGTACTGTTGATAAAATAATATATTTATATAGTTTCATGATTTTATTATCTTGGTTTGTTAGACTAGTATGTTATTCTTACTCCAATACTGTAAGTAGATGTCAATGGATATACATCATTGTCTATACCATCAGCAACATCTGTCGTAAATCCGTTATACGAGAAGAAGTTGAAAGGACGTTCTGCTGTGAAACTTAATCTCATACTCGATTTGTTTCCACTCTTCGGGAAAATATTCTGGAAAGTATATCCCAATTGAATATTCTGAATAGTAAATGTATTTGCATTTTCAACAAAGAATGTATTAAATCTGCTGTATGTCCATGTATGTCCTAAAGCAGCTCCTGATACATATTTGTTTGTAGAGCCTTCACCTGTCCACCTGTTTTTAACAATATCTTCGTCAAAGTTGATGTCCGATTGCTTTTGCCTCATGAAACGTTTCTGATTCAGAATCTTGTGTCCAAACTGTCCCTGGAAAGTTGCGCCAAAATCGAAAGCCTTATAAGTGAATCCGATATTACCCCCCAGGAAGAACTTAGGAAGCGGAGAGCCTAATGCTTCCCTATCCTGATCGGTAAGTTTTCCGTCCCCATCCAGATCTTTGAACTTAATATCTCCGGGAACAGGTTTGCTAGCTATATCGGCTAATGTAGGGTCATTATCTATTTCAGCCTGATTTTGGTATATTCCATCCATTACATAACCGTAATATGCGTCTACGACTTCTCCGACTTGCCTTATCCGGGCATAGTCTCCCTGTGTAATAATTCTGTCGAGGTCATCCAATTTTGTAACCTTGTTTTTCAAGGTCGACATGTTTACACCAATATTATAAGTAAAGTCTTTGCCAATACGATCTTCCCAATTCAGAGATAATTCAATACCTGAATTCTGTATCTCTCCGTTGTTCATTAATAATGAACCTGCACCCAATTGCAGCTGTTTTAAGAATACAGCATCTTTTGTAGTACGTTTGAAATAATCGAATTCTCCTGTCAAACGGTTATTCAACACGGCAAAATCCAAACCAAAATCCCATTCTTCTACTTTTTCCCATTTCAGAGAAGAGAAGAAAGAAAGGCTGGATGTTCCGGGATATAACTGTCCGTTAAAATATCCATTTTCTTGTGTAATTGAAGCAAAACCATCATTGGCCTGAACCTTATCATTTCCTAATAATCCCCAACTACCTCTTATCTTTAAGAAATCAAAAACACTTTGATTTTTCATGAAATTTTCTTCAGAAAGTACCCATCCCAAACCTATGGAAGGGAAATAGCCCCATTTTTCCTGATACTTACTTGTTCCGTCAGCACGCATTGTTGCCGATAATAAATATCTTCCTTTATAGTCATACATCACGCGACCAAAGAATGAAGCTCCCCTGTATTCTTCACCGTCATCATACCAAGTATCTTTGTCTGCAGCCTGTGAAATGATACCATCACTGTTATGCAGATACCAGTATTCATCCCTTCCTCCGGGAACTCCGTCACCCTGTAAGCGTAGTCTTTCCCAATGTTCTTTACGTACCGAAGTTCCAGCCATTACTGTCAGATTATGACTATCGTTAAATGAGTCACGATATGTTAATACATTATCAATAAGCCAGTTGTTTGTATACTTTGTTGCTTTAGTCAACAAGCTTTTTGCTCTTTGTTGATTTGATGAAATCTCATATTGAGGTAAGAACTGGCGATTACGCTGAAAAGTCAGATCCTGATTAAATGAAGTCCTGAATGTCAGTTTACTCTCCAGTAATGATAATTCCATATACAATGCAGGCAACACCTGAGTCATCCCTACTTTGTCATTCCAATAATCTGCTAAAGCTACCGGATTCCAAAAATATTGCCCCAGACCAACTTCTTCAGGTGATACATAGTTTTTGGGGTTAAGTGCTCCTCCTTTACCATTTTTATCGTAAACCGGATAAATAGACGGTGATGTATAAGCATTACCAAAAGCACTCATATTAGATAGTTTTTGATCGCTATTCATAACAATGAAACTACCCCCGACCTTCAACCAATCGGTTATTCCTATATCTACTTTCGATCTGAGATTCAAACGTTCATATCCATTTTCAGTATCAAGAATACCTTTTTGATTCAGATAACTGATACCAACTGAATATGAAGTTTTTTCACCACCTCCATTAACACTTATCGAGTGGCTATGCATAGGCGCAGTTCTCAAGATTTCGTCGTACCAGTCTGTATTTACAGCCGGTATTCCGTTGCTTCCTCCATACTTTGCAATAGACTGATCGATTGAACCTGTATTTCCAATTTCTTTCATTACAGTCGCATACTGTGCAGAATTAGCCATCTTGACAAGATTAGATGCTTTCTGTATTGCAAAATAACCATCGTAAGTGATCTGAGGCCTCCTGTTTGTCACTCCTCTCTTGGTTGTAACCAATATTACTCCATTTGCAGCACGTACACCATAAATGGCAGCAGCAGATGCATCTTTCAGAATACTCAGATTCTCAATATCACTATTGTTAAGGAAGTCTATGTTATCGAAAAACATACCATCAACAACGTACAATGGTCCCTGTTTATCGTTATCATAGTTTCCTACCCCACGGATACGAACTTTTGGGGAACTCCCCGGCTGCCCAGTGTTTATAATTTGTAATCCGGGAATTTTACCCTGCATTGCCTGCATTGGCGATGCTGTCAAGTGCTTACTCACTTCATCACCTTGTATTGTTGCGATAGGTGATGTCAGGTCCTTCGCCTTTGCACTACCATATCCAATAACAATGGTCTCTGTAAGCATTTTTGCATCATCTTGCATCACAATATTTATTACACTCTGACTACCTACAGTAACCTGTTGAGCAGCCATCCCAATAAAAGTAAATTCAAGTACACTCCCATCTTGTACTGAGATGGAGTATTTACCATCTATATCAGTCAATGTACCATTGGTTGTTCCTTTTACCTGAACAGTTACTCCAATGAGAGGCTCATCCATAGAATCGGTAATTGTACCTGTAATTGTTTTTGTTTGCGCATAAATATTTGTTATGCTCACTAGTAAAAGGCAGGTTAAGAATAGCAAACTCCTTCGTAAAACGGAGTCAGAATCCTTTTTAACAAATGTCTTTTTGGATTTGATTTTCATAGTTCTTGGCTTTTTATTTAAACACATAACTCTTTTAAATAAATCTTCTATGAACGACAGAATAGAATTTTTAATAGTCAGTTTTTTAAATAGGTTTAGTTGTATTAGATAATAAGGCTATTTTTTAAATATTCAAGTTCCAGTCGTTTGATATTAGATTCGATTCAAATGTAAATAGATACCATAATTTATTTATAGAAGTTAAATCATGATAAATACACAAGGGTGCATTTTAACAATTAGAGCATTTCACAAACACTACTCTAATAGTATATAAACAATTGACAATAAAGAAAATACGATTATATATTTTTACTAAGGAAAAACTCTATAAGGTTTTGAGTTGAAGGTATGTTTAACTTTTTTCTCAACCTATATCGGTTATTTTCGACAGTCCGGATAGAAAGGTTCATTAAAGAAGCGATTTCCTTTGTTTCCAGGTTGAGTCTCAGACAAGCACAAAGGCGAAGATCGGTATTTGTTAACTGAGGATATAACTCTTTAAGTCGTTTAAAGAAGCCGGTATGCTTTTCTTCGAACTTTATTAAAAACATTTTCCAGTCATCATCCGAATTAAGATTATTATTTAATAAAGCATTTATTTTCTGATTTGAAGATATGTTGCCCTTATTTTTAAGATCCAGGTCACTTACTATATCTTTAATCTTTAATAGCAATTCATTTTTATGGACAATGGAGGAGGTTTGAGTTAATAGTTCTGCTTTTTTCTGCTCTATTTCGTTTTGAAGTTCATCAGCAAGGATACGTAAACGCTTCGTTTCTCTGAATCTGATCTTTTGAAGATGCAGATTTCTGTATCGTCGAAGAATCAACAACCAAACTATATATGATATGGTTACAAAGATCAATATATAGACCAGATATGCCCAAGTGGTATTATACCACGGAGGTAGTACCTCAAATTCATAAGATACTGTATCTGAGAAATTACCAATATTATCAACAGAACGTATCATCAGGCTGTATCTTCCTTCAGCTAAACGGGCATAGGACACCTTGTTTATCCTCTGTGGCGTAGACCACTCATTATCAACACCCTTTAGCATATACTGAACAGCATAATTTGAGGCAAACATATCCTGTACCGAAAAGTAAAAAGTAACATTATTATACTTACTTGGTATTTCAGCCGGTTCGGATAAATTTATATAGGAGAATTTACCATGAGTATCTGCTATCTGTAAAGATTCCAAATAAGGAGATAATAACTTAAAGTGAGTATCACCGCCATATTTGCTTTTGTCATAGAGAAGATAACCATTATCAAGACATACAATACTTATCGAATCGTTTACCACAGAGATATTTTCATACGAATTTACCAAAGAGAGATTCATTCCAAGATTATAACTTTCGAGTATCTGGGCACGATATCCATCATATGAGAACTTATATATTGAAGATCCGGCCAAAGCCCAGAAAGTGTTTTTGTCTATAGCGACTACCCGTTTCAAGTCTCTTATATTTACAAAACATTCATTGAGAATAGCATTAGGGACTATGCTATCTGCTATATCATCATATGTATAAAATTTATCGTTCCCTAATAATACAATACGGCCTCCTACTTTGAACATTTTCATTTTATAAGGTAACCCATCATTTGAATCGCCGCCATAATATGAATAATATTCAATATTCTCCAGGTTCTCCGAAATCTGACACCTGTAAATACCTCTATTTGCATGCTCTAGCCAAATATTGCCTAAGTGGTCAATTTCCGATTTCACAATAGGTTCAGAGATAGCACTTAAATGATGGGATTTTCCTGTAGTATTATCCAATATTGCCAATGAAACATAAGTTGACAATAGCAATACATCCCGATTTCCAAATGTAGTTTTTATAATATCATATACCCCGGCCGATTGGTATGGTACAGAGACCTGCATATTTTTATCAATAGCTTTTATACCCCTGTTATGACCACAATAGAGCTTATCATCGATAATGGAGAATGACCAGACCTGCCCTTGAGTTCCATTGATCAATTTCATATTACTTAAGGGGTTTGTTGCTGACATATCTTTTTCATCGATATAAAACGCACCCTGGTTTGTACCAATAAAAAACTTATTATTCCAAATAGTCGCATCATAAACAGCTCCGGTATTCCCGCCTATATCTGTGAAACAACTCATATTTTCGATATACTGAATATATGCTATCCCCCTGTCAAGAGCAGCCCAGATATTATTCAGATTATCTTCATAAAGCGAAAGTATCGTATTATTCTGAAGCATGTTTTCAGAAGATATCTGATTCAGAATTTCACCTTGTTCATTTACTTCATATATTCCATCAAGAATGGTACCCAAGTAATAGGTGCCTCTTGAGGTTAAAATTCCACAGTTAAGCTCTTTTGTACTGGTTATAGAAGAAAGGGACTTGTTCCATTCTGAGAATGATTTCCCATCATAAATATATATGCCTTTTGTTGCAGTCCCTAACAAGTAGCCACCTTTAGTATAAGGTAAAATAACCCTGACATCCGTGTTATTAAAAAAATCGCTTCCTTCTATTTTATCGAGACGCTCATCATTCAATAAATACAAGGCACCACCCATTTTCTGTACGATGAGTTGTTCCCCTACTTTAGCGAGAAAAAGGAAACTGTCTCCGGGAGATATTTGTCTTAGTCCATCCTGATCATATACAAAAATAGATGTAAATGACTGAAAGTAGACCTTATCCTTTACAACCCATATTTTCCAAAAATCATTATTTTTCAAGACAGACTTATTCAGTCCATCACTTAATGACGTGTATTTAAGCTGACCGCTTATACCTCTATCCCATCGTCCAAATTCTTCATATCCTCCTGTAAAAACTGTTTTATCAGACAAAACAGCCAGTGATCGTACCAGCCTGGATTTAGGAAGCTGACTCAGTTTCCACTCTATTCCATCATATTCAAGCAACCCAACATCATTCCCAAAATACATTGTTCCATTCTCATCTTGCCCTATAGCCCAGTTTTTATTAGCAGCATGATATTTTTCCCTATATATATTAATGATATGTGGTTTGTTGATAGGAAAAACATTAATAGTAAATATGAGTAGTAAGACTGTTATTAAGATCTTATCGTTTTTACGCATTTTATTACACTAATTTGATAGTTAGAAATACTACAAGTCAGGTTCACATTGCGTACATTTCCACAGAATTTTGTAGAATAATACTGTAAACTTTCATGAAGTTTAAAATTGATACATCAATCAATAAAACTTCAACAAAAATAATATATATTTAGTTTATAAAATAGACTTGTATATAAGGTAGGTAATTGATTTGGTATATTCTGGCAAATGCAGAATATACCAAATCATAGGTGATAATATGTATTTGCAATTTACTTTCTTGCGATTTTAGAAACAAACCCTCCATCCGAAGCCATCTTAATTTCTATTGTCTGTTTTTTTGTGACTATTCTTGATTGTTTCTCAATGAGGTTTGGATTTTCATCAGCTTTTTCACTATCAGTATAAATTTCCGCAACATAGTCTCCATCACCCAAGAAATTTAAAGGGATAGCCAATGTTCTTTCTGTACTGTTATTTATTGCTCCCACAAACCAGTCTGTACCATTCCTTCGGGCAATAACAACATATTCATTGATTACAGCATCAGTAACCACTGTTTCGTGCCAAGTATTTGGCAATTGTTGTATGAATTCAAATCCAGGTTGGCCCTCATATGCCGGAGGTGTATCACAAACCATTCCCAGATAACTCTCCAGTACAACATACATTCCCAGCATGTGACACCGGGTACTGGTTACATAAGGATTAGAGAATTGCGGTCTGAATTTGGAGCGCGAAAGGGCTCTGAATCCACCTAAATGATAGTCTGCTGCTCCTGCTAGCAAGCGGGTAAAAGGCATTGAAATATCATGATCGGCATTAATATCATTATTCCATTTATATACTTCATAATTAAGGGTTCCTTCCCTTATAAATTCATTTGGGTAGGTGCGATGAAGCCCCGAAGGTTTGCTGGATCCATGAAACTGGATAAACAAGTGATGTTTAGCTGCTTTCAGCAATATTTCTTCCTGTATCCTTATCATTTCCTGATCATCCCTATCCATAAAATCAACCATCATTCCGGATATACCCCATTCCTGAAATTTCACAAAAGCTTCATCTATCTTAGGATATAAGGCTTTCCAGTTGAGCCACACATGTATCCCAACCCCCTTACTTTTAGCATAATCACAGATATATTTCATATCTAGGCTCGCGATTGGCTTGGTTATATCAAAATAAGTACCCGGATTACCAAAATCGAAACCATTGTCTGTATACCATGGTGTTTCGGCAAATCCATATATAGAATGATAATCGAGTCTGTTACGAGCAGCAAAATCAATATAATATTTATTTGTTTCAAAATTATTTCCAGGCATAAATGTTGTATCAGGTACCATATTTCCATTCCACCATGTGAAGGTAGTTTTACCCGGCTTTATCCATGAAATATCTTCAATTTTACATGGCTCGTTCAAATTGGTTAGTATATTGGATTCGATAAGGGTTCCTATTCTATCACTAATCATAAATACCCTCCAAGGTGATTTATGGGGAAGTTGGGCTTCAACCTTTATTCTTGAATCTTTTAATGACGGTGATAATTTACTCTTCAATATTCCATTTTCCTTCATCAGATACATTCCGGCATAGTCTCTCACAGCAGCCTCTGTTATAGCCATATTTACATTATTGGGAAACTGAAACAATACTGGCATATCCATTAATTCGCTTTCTTTCAGCTCCTGATAATCAGATTTTGTGTACAGACCTTCATGGGATGATGTATATGAAGGAAGGAACAATACTGTAGCCTTGGGATTTCCAACCAGCCTGAATTCGTCTAATTCATCATACATTGTATATGATCTCCATCCGTCTTGTTCAGGAAATTCATACCGGAAAGCAATTCCATCATCAAATGCCCTTACAACCAGATTTACGATTCGCGGAGATTTTCTCTTTTCTTCTAAAGGTATAATAACCTCTTTATAATAGCTATGTACTTCCTTTGTTTTACCTATGATCAATTTATAGGTTTCATTTCCGGTTTTATACTCCGGTTTATTCATTTTGAGATTTTTCCCAAAGGAACCATTATCAAACTCAAAACCAATAGCAGAATTTTCAATCAACAGTTGCTTTTTGAACAAGATTTCATATACAGGCATCCCTTTCTTCAACTGGAACTTAAACTGTAAATTTCCATTTGGAGACAAAAGATTTATGTTCGGCTGGGCAAATCCGACCGAACATATCAGACTGTATATAAAGAATCCCCAGTATATAAGTCTTTTTTGTTTCATTTTAAATTACTTTAGATTCAGGTTATAATATTCCAAACTTTTCTTTATATCATCAAGTTGCGAATCTCCGAAGTTTTCATATTCAATAGATACAAGTCCATCAAATTTTTGTCTTTTCAATTCAGCCAAGACCTCTTTCACTTGCAGAATTCCGGTACCCCAGGTTGTATCTTCCAGCTTTTCACTCAAATCCTTGATATGCACTACTTTTATCCGGCCTTCAAACTTCTTAAGAGTCGCTATAGGATCGTTACCTGTCCTTTTCCAATGTCCAATATCGGCACATACACCCATTATTTGATTGCGGCCTTCAAGTGCTTTCTCTAATACTTTGGGATCTGCATATACAGATGGATCAGGATGGTTATGTATAGCTACTTGTATATTATATTTCAAGGCTAGTTGTTCTACAAAATCAAGATGTTCGAGTTTTGGTTCGCACGTTACAATATGGATACCCATATCCTTAGCGAAGCTAAAGAAATGCTCCCACTCATCGGTAGTATCATAGAATGCTACACCAAATGCGTATAAAGTAATATCCCGTTTAGCAAACTCTTCTTTCAACTGCTTCTTCACATCTTCGGATATATCATAATTGAGATATGCAGAATCGGCGAAATTAGTTCCCAGCGACTGGAAAAAGAAGGCTTCAGCATAGTGGATACCGAGATCTTTCGATTTATCAAGGGTTTCCATTAATGTGAATTTGTGGAAAGTATATGTTTGCATTCCTAATTTCCAATCAGGCTTCTCTGGCTCGCCAGTGCATGCAATAAGACATAGGATAAAAGGTAATATCAATAACTTAATGTATTTCATATTCTATAAGATTAAGGATGAACAATCAATGGATAAAGGGAGTGCTTAAAACCCCGTACGCACTCCCCTTGAATACACCTTTAAGGCATTGCAGGTAAAGACCAGCCACTTCTGTATGTGTGTTTTATATATTCAGCAACAGATGCCTGGGCGTTCGATGTTGTATATTCCCGTTCGAAATGAGGGTGTCCGTCTTTAACCCAGAAAGCGTCTTTAGAAACGACTCTCAATTCTTCATTTGCTCCTATATTTGTAAATTTCATATTATCGCCATCCCATCTCAGAATTTTATTCAGGCTCTGCATACGTATAGCAAGGACTCCGAGCAAAACCATTTCATTGAATGGTCCTGAATATGCGAAATTACTGGTTGTCTCCACTCTGTTTTCAGGAGATTCCTTACATGCCCTTATCCAGTCCTGCTCATGATAGCCATCAGTATAACCTGTTGCACCAGGCACCCGGCGCAGAGTCTGAGGTACATTCGGAACACGACCAGACAACAGGCGAGGATTGAATCCACCACAGTCGGTGATCATAGTATCTTTAGAACCAACAAAAATACATCCACCAAGGCCATCACGCATAAGATCTGTTCCATCAGGAAGAAGATCGGGACGATTAGGGAATAATCCGCCATCATACCAATATATCTTCACCTCCGGCATGGCTACTTTTGGCATATTATCCCGTGCCGGGAATGTAAATTCTACCTTCTCGCTTTGAGGTGGAGATTCTGTATTAATTAAGGATGAGCTACCTTGCACTTTAGTAGGATACCCAAGTTTTAATGCCTGATAGATAGGATCGAGTACATGACAAGCCATATCTCCAAAAGCACCTGTTCCGAAATCCCACCATCCGCGCCAGTTCCAAGGGGTGTATACAGGGTTATAAGGACGAAACGAAGCAGGCCCGATAAAATTATCCCAGTCTAACGTCGATGGTACTTTTACCACTTCTTTAGGGCGTTGTAGTCCCTGAGGCCATATCGGACGGTCTGTCCATGCATGCACTTCGCGTATTTCACCTATTTCACCATTCCATATCCATTCGCAAACCTGGCGTACACCATCTCCTGAATTACCCTGATTACCCATTTGTGTAGCTACTTTATACTTGGCAGCCAGGCGTGTCAGCAAACGGCTTTCGTATATAGAATGTGTCAAAGGTTTCTGACAATATACATGTTTACCCATTGTCAATGCGGTTGCTGCTATTATAGCATGTGTATGGTCCGGCGTAGACACCATTACTCCATCTATTTCTTTTCCAAGTTCATCAAACATCTTGCGCCAGTCTTTGTATCGCTTTGCTTTAGGAAACTCATTAAAGCAACTCTTTGCATAGGCCCAATCCACATCACAAAGCCCAATAATATTTTCAGTATTCATACCTACTAGGTTAGGGTGTCCTTTACCTCCGATACCAACACCGACAATGTTTAGTTTATCACTTGGGGCTTTATGTCCCAATCCGCTGATAACATTGGACGGGAATATATATAAACCTGCAGCAGCTATTGCAGATTTTTTTAGAAAATTTCTACGAGTAGTCATATGATAAATTATTTTAGTTCTTTAATCATAATATTTCTGTACCAAACTTTTGTACCATGGTTCTGTAGCGAGATATAACCCTCATCATATTTTCCATAATCAGGAAAAGCAGACCATTTCCCACTATTGCGGAGTTTTGTCCATTCATCTGAATATTTTGTATACTTAACCGTTACCTCCCCATTCAAAATCTGAGTTACATCATTACCATTTACAACCAACATCAGCTGGTTCCATTCACCTATAGCTTTATAAGGTTTTGCGATTGGCGGATACATAGCATAATTTCCTCCGTTTATCTGCCAGTCTTCCAGTTTTTCATGCCAGTTTTCGTGATCAATAACCTGAAATTCAGGTCCTGTTTCGTATGCAAATCTATATTTAGGATCTTCTTTTATTTGGAATACAATACCACTGTTTGCTCCTTTTGTCATCTTATATTCTAAAGATAGTGCAAATTTTTTGTATTCCTTGTTTGTAAGAAGATCTTGCTCTTCTTCCTGAGCACCTACACTTTTCATTGTTAAAGCCCCATCTTCTATAGCCCAGCAATCCGGAACCCCTTTCAGATTATAGCCATGCCAGCCATTGGCTGTTGTCCCGTCAAACAGCAATTGCCATCCTTTCGACTTTTCGGCTTCAGTAATAGTATTTGGTACTGATGTACGGTCTATTTCTCCATACAAGACCATCGGGTCTGCATTTTTTTCTCCTTCAGAAGAAGATTGTTCTGCTTTTTTACCCCCACACGCAAATAGTAACATAGCGGCAGAAGTTAATAAGAAATAAGAAATCTTTTTCATAACTCTTTTATTTCGATTTATTTATATACTACATTTCATCCTTTTCTAACAAATATAGAAAGCATTCGGTTTTATTTATCAACCTAAATAAATGTTGGCAAGAATCCAGTAGAAACTCCAGTAGCTGCTACTCTAGCCGAAGTTTCTACTTTAGATTCCAACTCAAGACCTTGAGATGAGAATATCCTGATTGAAGCCTAACAGAGATAAGTTATCTCTACCAATAATTCTACTCATTAAACCAACCTTTTTACATTATTTGGCTACAATCGTTCTCATCCTTATTTAGATCTACCCTTCTTATCTTTTCCCTTATTGTCATTGTGGGCCATCTTGGGATCAGACTGGTAATATTGGACTTCTGGCCCCAAAGATGTACCACCACAATAACAAACAAAAAATAGTTATATATTTATATATTAGTGCACTATATCACAACCGGCCATTTGAAAGAAGATCTTAACGAAACTCTTTTACCTTCTTTTTGCGACAGACGCGCTGCTTCAATAATTTCCAATACATGTAATGCATGTTCTGCATTGATCAAAGATTCCTTTCCGGTAACCATGGATTCACATATTGCAGAAGCCCCTTCTTCCCATAGGAATGTACCTGGATCAGTAGCAAAACGTTGAGTTTTCTCATTTGCCATCGTAGCCATATCTACACCGAATGGTTTCCAATCGTAACCAATCATGTGCATATTTCCGGTAGAACCTACAACAGATATTGTAGGACGTTCCTGTCCCGTACCTTCATGGCCATACGGATCAAAATAGTTGAACCCGCATTGAATATGAGAAAGTATATTATTCTGATGTTCCATAATAATCATAGCATTATCTTCGGCCACGACCTGTATATGTCCTTTATTTCCTGTATTGCGTGTAGGATCTACCACATTAGTCATGGCTACAATAGATTTAGCCGGCCCGAATAAACCGGTCAATGTAGATATGTTGTATACACCCAAATCCGGCAAGCTGCCTCCTCCCTCTTCGAAGAAAAATGCAGACCAATTAGGCCCCTGATGTCCATAATGAGCATGCGCTGCTGCAATGCGTCCCAGATTGCCTTCATTGATTTGTTTTGCCATAAAAGCAAACTGAGGGCTATTTACAATTGCCGGTGCACCCCATATACGTACTCCTTGAACTTTAGCCAGTTCGTACAATTCGCGACCTTCATCATAGGTATTTGCCATAGGTTTCTCGCTCCACACATTAACCTTCTTCATCAGGGCCAGACGATTCAACCGACCATGTTCCTGCATATCGGTAAGATTTACAAGCAGATCGAAAGGCACACCAGCCAGCATTTTATCTATGTGAGGATACCAGTTTTTTACATTGTATTTTTTTGCAGCATCCTGCGCTTTTTGTGGTATAATATCGCATACACTTACAACCTCGGCATACGGACATTTGGTTAAATGTGGCAAATACATGCCTGATACGCTACCACATCCAATAACACCTACACGGATTTTATTTGATGAAAGAGTTGTATTATTTGTGGATGATACTGCAGCCTCTAATGATGATGTACCAATAATAGGAGCAGCAACTGCTGCAGCGCCTATTGTACCTAATCGGGAAATAAATTGTTTACGATCCATTTCTTGTCTTATTTTATTTACAGTTGTATACTAAAGAAATTTAATATAAAAATCATGGATAATTAAGGTCTCAGATTGTAGTACCTTGTTTGTGAATCTTAGTTAGCTTTTCATAATACTATCAAAACAAAAATAATCAATTTCGACTATAAAAAAGATAGACTAATTTTGCCAAAAGAATGGACAATATTTGCTATTTAACTATTTGCGATGATTGTTCGTTGAATTTGTCCAATGCCCGGTAAAAAGCTTCTATATTTTCTAATGGTATATGTGGTGGTATATCACATCCGGAAGATAATACAAAATTGGGATGTAACCTGGTTTTATCCAATAAGCCAAATACCTCCGATTCCATTTGTTCTACAGAAGCATTCTTGAATACACCTACCGGATCAAGATTACCTAATACCAAAGTATCTGCAGGACATTGATCAAGTGCCAATTCCATATTCATCATATTACCAAAGTGATATCCTTTGGCCTGCGTGCTTAACATAGCGTCTGTACAATGTCCTTTATTTCCACAGTTATGGAGGATAATTATAAATTCGTCATCCTGCAGAGCTTCCACAATGGGTTTTATATATTCAGAAGAAAATTCCTGACACCCCTCGTTAGAAAGTAATCCCGCTGCAGGTTCTGCAATTACGATACCCTGAATACCTTGCCTTTTCAGTTCTGTACAATAATCCTTAAGGAATGTAGCGCATTTTGCTAATAACAATTTAGCTATTTCAGGTTCTGTATAGCATGCCATCATTAATTCAGACATATCGTAGAGACGTCCGGCTAAGGAAAAAGGACCGATACAACCACCAAAAACCGGCTTATCTTTTATATTTTCAGCAGTTAGCTTGTTAGCTAAAATGTATTCGGGTAATCGTCCTTTAGTCATATCCGGTATTTCGAGATTTTTTACAGAATCTATATCATATACTAACCTTCCTGTAACTGTAGGAATTTCATTTTCGGGAAAAACTACTTCCGCTCCGAAAGCTTCCGCCTCCACAGTGAGATCCATGATAACAGTACAAGCTGCCGGAGGATACATATTATTCAAAGCCTTTATGGCTTCAAAGTGGACTGTACCATCAGTTACAACCTCTTTTACTGTCTTTCCCAGATATTCGATGCCAGGATGAGTCATTATTGGGATGGCTATCCTCACAGGTGATTCTATTATCCGGGATATCCATTCTTTCATATTCATAGTCATACAGTAGCTCGGGTTTTAAGTTTTTTTCGTTTATAACAAGTTTCCAATTCACAAAAGTTACATCCATATAGTTTCTGATTTACATTCTGACCTATACCCATTATACCACTTATCGATTTAATGGGATGCATAAGACAGACTTCAGATAAGGTGATTCCACAAGGCCTCCCACCTATTAACTGAAACAGATTTCTCTGATCAGTTAATGGCCAGCCACAATAACCGGGACTGAAGCGATTAGTATGATTGAGCCCATTAATCTCCTGCTTAATATGCATTTCCATAATATCTCCTGTCTTTTCGACTATACAAGTCCCGATAGCATCCAGTATATAGGTTCTGAGCATATCATCCCCTGCCTTTACCTGTTGCATTCTTTTATCAAAATGAGGTCCTGCAGTAGCTGCAAAAATGACATATTTTACCGAGTTTTTCAGAAGAGAGGTAATTGTATTCCCAGCACCAAGGCAAGTATTACCAAATATGATCTTACCATCACCCATTTGCCCTTCATACATATTAAAAATATATTCTGTCACAACCTCTTTTTCGAGTAATTTAAAAAATTCATCCAAGATAGCTGTCACAGCATGATCAGGAGTAACAGTACCATACCCCATCTCTTCCAGAACATACTGTTTGCTCAGATTCAAATCTAAAAAAGGAATTGAAGATGATTTCATAGTATCAGATTTAAGAAGCAATTAATTGTTTTGCCAGATTTACGGCAGAATTTGCATTATCACTATATCCATCAGCATTTATTTCATTTGCAAATTCAGAACTGATAGGCGCTCCACCAATCATAATCTTAACATTATTACGCAAGCCTTCCTTTTCCAAGGCAATTACAATTTCTTTCATATAGTTCATGGTAGTGGTCAGTAGTGCCGACAGACAAACAATATTTGCATTATGCTCTTTTACAGCCTGCACAAACTTTTCGGAAGAAATATCTACACCCAGATTTATCACATCAAAACCACAACCTTCCAACATGGATGCTACAAGGTTTTTGCCAATATCGTGCAGATCTCCCTTTACAGTACCTATTACTACTTTACCCAGACTTGCAGAAGAATTATTCGCCAACAGAGGTTTCAGCAGATCAAGTGCTCCTTTCATGGCACGCGCCGACATTAACAATTCCGGGACAAATGCCTGACCAGATTCGAACCGGGAACCGATCTCCTCCATAGCCTTCGACATATAATCATTGATTATTATCTGAGGATCTACATTTTCTGTGATAGCCTTTTGCGCTGATTCTACGGCTAAAGGCAAATTACCTTTTAATACAGCTTCGTATATATTATTTAAATTTTCCATATCTGTTTTATATTGTATTTAAAGCATCAAACATAGCTGCTACATTTTCTATCGGGGCATTTGCCTGTATATTGTGTACGGAGGTGAATACAAATCCACCATCTTTACCAAAGATTTCACATTGTCCTAATACATGTCGTTTCACTTCTTCAGGAGTACCTTTTGGCAGTACCTTTTGGGTATCAATACCTCCACCCCAAAATGTAAGATGGTCTCCAAATTCAGATTTCAGGCGGTGAGAATCCATATCTTTTGCATTTATCTGCACAGGATTGAGAATATCAAATCCTGCTTCTATCAGGGAAGGAATCAAAGGAATAATAGAACCACAGCAATGCTTGAATACTTTCCATGTTGTATTCTCATGTATCCAATCGTTCATCCTCTTATAGTGAGGAACCCATAATTCATTGAATGAAGCCGCTGAACAGAATTGAGATTCTTGTGTACCGAAATCAGCACCACAAGTAAAGACAACATCTACTTTACTCCCTACCCTATCCCATAGTTTTTTGTAATTCTCAATTGCAATATCTATTTGTTTATCAAATATCCGGTGGATAAATTCGGGACGCAAAGCAGTAGACATATACCATTCGGCTACACTTCTTATTCCCTTTGGATCCTTTAATCCCATACCCGGTACAAATGCAATATCACCGAGAGCTGCTCCACCAAAACTGGCTATTATAGCTTTTTCGGTGTGTGAAGCTTTTTCTATTTCGCTCGTAAAATGATCTAAATCTTCATCTGAGATATATGAATATTCTTCTGTATTATCTTCAAGTCTGATATTAGATTCATCATAATTATCAACTCTCTCTATTGCATTGATAAAATAACACCCTTGCGGCATAACTGCACATGGAGGATATGAGCGGTCTCCTTCTGCATAGATATATACATCGCCATTCTTATCGGGAGTAAGATCTATATCCCTGGCGATCAACACATGTTGGCCCCATGGAGTTACCTGTTCATGAAGTTCCGATTCATCTATGGAAAACATATCCTTTTTTCCATATATACCAACACAGTCTGTGCGCACAATTTGTTGCAGTTCTTCGTCAACCTCGCCAAGCATCTGAAAAGGTTCTACAATTTTCACGGGTCGATCTGCCAGCCCGTAATGACGGCGAAGACCCTCTATAACTTTACAGTGGATACCCGTGACTCCGGTAGTGCCGAAATCGACAGGAATACGGTCACTGTTTCTGTGATTGAGTGCATCCAGCACACGTTTTTTTGATGTAGCCATAATTTTTAAGGTAAGATTTAGCTTCCTGTAAGGGAATTACTGGATAATCCTTACATTTAGATAATTCATTAATGTATAAGTATATTTCGTTTTTATTTTGATCTTGATGTAATCAGGGATTAATTAATTACCTATATTTTACATCCCTGACACACGATTTTCCATGGTTAAGTTGTATTAACAAAATTATATATTTGTTATGCTCACAAAATGGATAAATCATTCATAAAAAATGGATTATTATTGCTAATTTTACGTGGGACAAATAACTAACCTAAAATGACACAGATCAAACACGGTTTCCATGGACAATGGAGCATTATATTACCGTATTTTATTGTCGAGGAGATGGATAAAAATCCGATGATGAATGATATTTACTTTCATTCTTTGGGATATTTTCCTTCTGCCAAATATCACTATATAAACAGACCGACAGGATGTCCTGAAAATATTCTTATCTATTGTACCAAAGGAGGAGGATGGTTTGAACTAAATGGAAAAGTACATTCAGTAAATGAAAATCAATTCATTATACTTCCTGCTAATACAGCTCACCGTTATGGTGCAAATGAGACTAATCCCTGGACAATTTACTGGATACACTTCAAAGGATACAAATCGAAACTATTTTCTGAAATATATGGCAAAGTAATATCTATCGATCCCGAAAATAACTCGCGTATTGATGAACGCTTCAAAGTTTTTGAAGATATTTACAATGTCTTATCTGATTCACATGATGATGGTGCATTACAATATGCAAACTTTGGCCTGGCATATTTCTTAGGCTCTATATTATATGTAAAGACTCACAGAAATTCGAAAGCTGAGAACCGGTATGGGACTTCACTTATCCATCTGGCGACACACTATATGAATGAAAATATAGGAAATAAGTTAAAGCTATCGGATATAGCTGAACACTTTGGATATTCTGTTTCATATTTTTACAGACTATTCTATAAAAATATGGGTATTGCACCAATGGAGTTTTTCAACCAACTAAAAGTACAACGATCGTGCTATTACTTGCTTAATAGCACGATGAAGATCAATCAGATATCTATTCTGGTAGGATTTGACGATCCTTATTATTACTCACGGCTTTTCAAGAAAATGATGGGTACCTCTCCAGCCAGATACCGTGTTGTAAACAAACTGTCAAGCAAAATTACTTCAGCATGAAAGTACTCATTACTGCTCTGTGATCTGATGGATAATCTTTAAAGCCAACATCACTCTTAGAACTCTCTTCCCCAAGGATAACAGAGTTTTTCAATTCTATTTTTTCTCCAGAGAAAAGAACAAAGTCGATACGGTCTAAGACTTCCTTATATGCTGTTGTTTCCGGTAGTGGAGTCCATGTATGCCCGGGATTTTTTACCTCGTCAGGATATGATATGCGGTACGAATCTTTCATACCTCCCTTATTAAGAAAGGCTTTAGTTGAAGGCCATTCCACAGCAGTTTTACATAATCCTGCTTCTACTGCCTTAACCGTCCAGTCCAGACAAGAAGGCTCATTAAAGTCTCCTGTAAGAAAGATAGGAAATCCTTCCTTTCCCACTTCCAATATATCTGCAATAGTTGATTCTACTTCTTTACTTCTGGTAGCAGTAGCCGAAGCAACAGCTTGTTCTGCAGTTTGTAATATGGGCCCACCACAATATTCTATACCATTCAATTGGTATGGTTCGTATGGACAGTACATAAGATGTATATTAAACATCCATACAAAATGAGTTTCGTCAATCTTGATTTTCACACCATGCTTGTTCGCAGAGGTATCTACTATCGGATATTTACTTATTATTGCTGTACTCTGTCCATATACATAAGAATGCCATCCCAAACTATCCGCCAACTGAGCCGCAATATTTTTATCATTACGTGTTGACTCTTGTACACCGATTATATCAGCTTTACTTTCTGCAAAAACTTTACCTGTAGCATCGATAGACTTACCTCCACCTACCCATATATTGAAACTCATAACTTTGAGTTCTACAGGTGCAGTTGACTGATTATTTTTACATGCACACACTAAAAAAATAAGAGAAATACTCAATAAGACTTTGTAAATGTTAAGCATTATATTCCATATTTAATCATTAATAAAACATAGGAGAGGGATTAGTTACCCTCTCCTTTTGCTGTTGTTGTTACTTGGTTAGCCAAATAGCAGTATTAATATTGTCTGCTCCCTGTCTTTCGATCGCTTCTTTAAAATTATTTCCATTTAAATTCTGTTCCGAATCAGGATATTTCCATCGTACAGGAATCTTTCCGCCGTTCAGGTTTCCGGTTCCCGGAAACAGATATGGGATTTTAGTACGCCGATAGTCAAAGTATGATTCATAACCGGAGTTGAAATAGAAAGAAATCCACTTTTGTACACCAATTTGTAAAAGACCATTGGCCGGATTATAGGTAACTTTTGAACCAGTTAAGTAACTATCGACATCTGCAGATACCCCATAATACTCGAAAGAGCTTCTTATCCCATTTTCATAATAAACCTTGGCGCTTCCACCGATCCATCCCTTTTGAGCTGCTTCAGCAAGGATAAACTGGAGTTCGGCATAAGACATAAAAATACCTTTTTCGCCAACAGGGTCATGGCTATAGCGAGCATTTACAAGTGACTGATATTCGCGTCCCCCGTTATATGACAAAGCCTCATCTTTAGTCATTCCACAAGGTACTCCAACAAACTCAACTGTACCACCATTAACAGATGCCATAGTTGGTTGTGCCATTTTTGCTATACGCGGATCATTATAGTTCAACAATGTATCGGCAAGCGGTTTACCCAGTACTACTTCACCCGCATCGTATCCCGCAGCATTATAGTTCGGATATCTGTTTGGCGCATCAGGAAGGTAAGTCAAGGCGGCCATATCGTCGTTACTTTCAAATATAGGGTATTTTTCCGGATTATCCACAATTGCCTTTATTTTTGCCTTTGCATCAGGCATTTTTTCTGAAACTCTCATTAACAAACGTAAATGAAGAGAATTGGCAAATTTTTTCCATTTCAGTAAATCTCCTCCATAAAGAATATCCCCTGAAATAGAAGTTCCATTGACGTCTATCAGGTCATTAGCTTCATCAAGATAGGCCAACAAACCCTTATACACCTCTTCTTGAGTATCATACTTCGCCATATAGATCCCTTCTTTACCTTTGAGAGCCTCACTAAATGGAATATCACCGACACAATCGGTAGTTCGGGAAAATAAGAATGTTTTAAATATAAGTCCTATTCCCTTAAAATTATCATTCCCCATATTTTCGGCTTCAATAATAAGATTATTTGCATTCCGTAAATTTGGGTAATCCCAGTACGGAGTTCCCCACCAGTCGTATCTACCCAGACCAACAACCCAGTCACGCGCAGCTAAATGCTGTGTAACTACACTACCCTGAGGTCCTGTATCAACAGTTTGATATGTCAGGTATGTTAGTAAAAGGTCAGGAATAATAGTTTCCGGCTTGTTCTTATTGGTGTTTATGTCTTCGAAATCCTTCGTACAAGCCCCCATAAATAGCAATAAAGCGATTATATATATAAAATTTTTCATAATGTTTCAAATTTAAAATAGCTACTTTATCAGAAAGAGACACTTAGATTGAAACCTATACTCTTAGGTGTAGGTATCTGAACATCCTCATAACCAAACCCTCCGGATTCGGGATCGATATGTTTTGCTTTCGACCACATCCATAGATTACGCCCCGTAACACCTATGGTCACATTACGTAATGAATAGTTTTCCGATATTTTGATCTGAGGAAAAGTATATGAAAGCCCTATTTCCCGCAGTTTGAGATAAGAAGCATCATAACTATTCGTTTCGAATGAATCTCTACTATGATATCTTCCTATCCAGTCGCGAAGACTGACCCTTACATCATTTTTTCTGTATCCGGTAACATTTCCTTCTGCATCGTACGTAGCGATTACGCCATCACCGATGAGACCTTCTTCTCGTTGATTACCAATAGCGGATTCTGCCAGTACACCACCTTCCATACCTTTGGACAAAGTGCCTGAAAAAATGCGTCCACCTTTTCTGTAATCGAGTAATGCCGACAATCTGAAATTTTTGAATGTAAATGAATTTTTCAATCCTGCCATCCAGTCCGGATTATAATTACCATAACACTTGATTTCATCTTCCCATACAGGTAAGCCATCTTCACCATAAATCATCTGTCCATCAGGTGCATGCTTAAAGCCCCAGCCATAAAGGTCACCCATACGTCCACCTACTCTGGCCTGAGCATTATATCCCATATCATAAGTATCCAATCCATCTGCCAATTCGCGAACATACGCACGATTTGTAGACCAGTTGAGTGTCATATTCCATTCAAAATCTTTGAAACGAAGAGGGGTAGCATTCAGAACAACTTCAAAACCACGACTCTCTATTTTTCCGGCATTTATCATTCTAGAATCATAACCCGAGCTAGGAGCAATGGACATATTCAATATCTGATTGGTAGCAATTGTATTATAATACGCTACATCAAGACCTATCCGGTCTCCCAAAAAGCGCAAGTCCGCACCAAACTCAATACTGTTTATCTTCTCAGGTTTCAGCAATGAATTCAATAGTCCACCACCCTCATAAGCGGAACTTGTACTTCCCCATTTTCCACCAAACTGATAAACGTTCACTAATTTGTATGGGTCTGTATCATTACCTACCTGTGCCCATGATCCTCTCAACTTGAGAAAAGATACTGCTTTAGGTAAAGTTACCATCTCTGAAATCAAGCCACTCAAAGAAACAGACGGGTAGAAATAAGAGTTATTGTTGAGAGGCAATGTACTCGACCAGTCGTTTCGGGCAGTAACATCCAGATATAGCATGTTCTTGTAAACCAGTTGTCCCATACCATACAAACTGTTAATGGCTTTTTCCTGATTTTCTTCATTTAATGTAGGTGTAGATCTGGCATTTTCCAGATTATATATACCTGGGATTTCCAGTTCAAGGGCTTTTGCTGCGGTTTTACGTATCGAGCGACGCATCATATTACCTCCGAATGATATTTTATACTGAAAGTTCGATTCATTTGGTTTATCCCATGTGAGAAGGAAATCACTATTTCGCTCCTGGAATATATAATTATTCACAGCATACATACCATTGGGGTAATTTCTCGAACTATAGGCACGTCTTATACGTATATTATCATCATACCAGTCTGTTCCCGTTCTTCCCATCAACGAAAGCCCATCTATTATATCTAGCGTAAATGACACATTACCATATAGATGGTTCTTTAGTTGTGATTGGGTATTCTCATACAATGTAAAGTAAGGATTATCCATCCACGAATTGTTATAATTGGTCTGTTCCAACCCTTCTTTTCCCGGAGTCCAATAATTTCTCAGAGCTTTTACATCCTCATTCATTCCCCACCACATAAATGTGTACATTATAGGCTTGTCCCAATAATTCAACTGAGGCATATTATCACTCTTATTTTGTACATAATTAACGTTCGCATTTACACGTAGGAATTTGGCAAGATTATACCCTGCACTAAGAGAAACAGTATTACGTTGAAGATCGGTATTAGGCATTATGCCTTTTTGATCGAGATTTGTATACGAAAGGCGGAAACTTCCATTTTCGTTGGCATTACTAATTGATACATTATTAGTGAATACGGTTCCCGTTTCAAAAAAATCTTCCAGAAAATTCTTATGTGCTACCCACGGAATAGCTATACGCGCTCCTGTTACCGGATCTATCGGACTGGCAAATTGGGGTATTTCTACAAAACCACTTGCAGTACTTGGATCAAGTTGATTTAATTTAGGTCCCCAGCAATATCCAGCTCCATCATTTATTCCTCCTCCGTTACCATCAACATATGAATATTCAAAGTTCTCACCTGCACCATATTTATACTGATAATTTGGAGTTCTTAATAATCGTGGTTGAATAACCAGGTTGGAATTATAAGTAATACCTAAGCCTTTATTCTTTTTCCCGCTTTTTGTTGTAATCACGACAGCTCCATTTGCTGCACGGCTACCATATAATGCAGCAGCTGTAGGTCCTTTAAGAACACTCATAGACTCCACATCATCGGGATTAATATCAGCAGCACCACTACCAAAATCCATCCCATCGGTATTATAGTTACTGGAGTTATTATTTAGTGGTACTCCATCTATTACAAAAAGAGGAGCACTATTCGTAAAAGATATATCTCCACGAATAGATATTTTAGGAGAGCCACCGAGCCCCCCCGACGCTGAATTAGATATCTGTACCCCAGCTACCTGTCCGGCCAGAGAATTCAACATATTAGGATCACGTACTTCGGTAAGTACGTCTCCCTTGATATCTTGTACAGCATAACCTAAAGCCTTTTTTTCACGCTTGATCCCCAAAGCTGTAACCACAACCTCATCAAGCGCATTGTGTTCATCTTGTAATACTACATTCAAAGTTTTGTTATTACCAACCGTTATTTCTTTGGGAGCAAACCCAACATAAGAAAAAATCAACACATCCGCTTCGCTGGAAATATTGATCTGATACCTGCCATCAAAATCCGATACTGTACCGGTCTTTGTGCCCTTCACCTTTATACTTACTCCTATTAGTGGATTTTCTTCACCATCAGTTACAAGTCCAGATACCTGGCCCGGATTTACTTGCGAAAAAATTCCAACAGAGATAGCTAGCACCGCTATGAATATAGCGATCCTCTTAAAAAAGAAAATTTTCATACTAGTTAGATTTATAATAGTTTAACAATAGTAAACATACTGAAATTAAGGCAAATACTAAATGGATAAAAAATGCATATATAATGGATTTTTATTGCCAATAATTAATATAGTTATGAAGCGACTTTTAAAATTTAACAGTTATCATTTTGGTTGAAATACCCGCACATAATCTACATACATATTACGCGGAAATATTGTATCATCTACACCTTCTTTTCCACCCCAACCGCCACCGACTGCAAAGTTGAGAATAAAGAAGAATGGTTGATCAAAAGGCCATGTATCCTTATTTTTTATTATAGGATTATATGTATAGAATATATTATCTGGAGAATCTACATAAAAGTCCAGTTTATCTGCTGTCCAGTTTAGCCCATAGATATGAAAATCAGAATCGTAAGTATCTATAGTAGTCTTCCCCGAGTTGAGAGTTGCTCCCCAACTGGATGTAGTGTGCAGTGCCGAATTAATAACTTTCGGATCATAACCTACATGTTCCATAATATCTATTTCACCACATGCAGGCCAGTCAATTGTTCTCAGTTCTTTACCTAGCATCCATATGGCAGGCCATGTTCCCCTTCCGTCCGGCAACTTTGCTCTGATTTCCATGCGTCCATACAGAAATTCTTTTTTCCCCTCAGTGTTAAGACGGCCCGAAGTATAATCCCCATACTTCTGTCCTTCACCTTCCTTTTTAGCTGTGATAGTCAATATTCCATCCGATATATTGATATTTTTACCGGGAGTATATATCTGCCACTCATCATTTACATGAATATCTGTTTCATTGAACCACCAGTTTTCGTTCAGACTATTACCATCAAACTCATCATTCCAAACCAGAACCTCGCCTTTAGAATAATAAGGATCATCCGATTCTATTGTTATATTTTTTGTAACAACAGTCTTTTTATTTCCTTTTGTAAAATGTATCAGAACTTTATAATCTCCTTTTTGAGGAAAATATGTGGTGAATGAACGTAATGAATCAATAATTTCGCCTGACGGTAATTGCCACTTTACATCATCAAATTTACCATCATTTACAACATTATTATTCAGAGTAATAAAGTTTGGCCGATTTATGTCATCCACACTCACTGAGATATCTTCCTCTGAAACTTTGGTAAGAGATCCTGAACATGAAATAAGTAAAGCATTTGAAATTAAAAATATGTATAACAGGTTTTTCATAGTTTTATAATTTAAGGTAACCGCATATGTTAAAATAAGATAAATTATTTTTCTTTAATCAATTTCTCCTTTGGGTAATACTCATTAACCAATCACATATACGTATTGTCCTGTTCTTTACTAATGGTTTGGCGAAAAATGAAACGCTTAAGATATATCCTAATGTAATAAACAAGAACAGCATAGCCAGGCGTAAGCCAATGTAATCTCCCATCCAACCAATAATAAACGGCACTAATGCACCTCCAAAAATACCTGTACATAAGATGCCGGAGAATACTCCGTGATGTTTTTCTTCAGAATTGAGAGCCAAAGAAAAGATAACAGAAAACATAATAGATATGGAAAATCCACAACAAGGAAATGCTATGACAGATACCTCTCTTGGCCCAAATAAAGCTATAGCCAGATTTGCAATAGCCAGAACAGCGAATATACGCAACATTATTTTAGAATCGATCAATTTTACTATAATCAGTCCCAACAGACAGCCTAATGACATTAATCCCCAAAACCAGGCAACAGCAGTAGCTCCTGCCCCTGCCGGATCAACCTGATGATATGTTTTTAAGAACTGGCTCATCCATGTAGCAAGTCCTTGTTCGGTGCCTACATAGGCTACTATACCCAAGAAGAATAGAATAACGTGTTCCTTTTTTAGCAGGTCGATATAATTCTGAAATGTCCCTGTTTTTTCATCATCTTTCAGCACTACTTTAGGAAATTTGATACATGATATTACAACCAACATCAGCGCAAATACAATAGCAAAAATAAAATAGAATGCTCCCCATGACAAACCTTCCGGAGCAACTTTGCGAAGAATTCCAATGAGAGCAGAATCCAGAGAAGGATCTTCTGATAACAGATGCATTACTTTGGTAAGAACAAACGGGCTTAGGAATGAAGCTGAGCCAAATACAATCTGTGCCAGTACCGCATAAAATGCATAGTTGACCTCTCCTCCAGCTTCCCGCATAAGTGGTAAAATGATAACCTGCAGCATTGCCATGCCCATACCAATAATAAATAATGAAACCAATACAACGCTATATCCGGGAAAAAGGACAAACAACGATGCACCAATAAAAGCAAGGCTGAAAGCAGCCAATAAAGAGAACTTTCCTCCATAACGTTCTATCATCATTCCCGAAGGAATAGACATAATACCATATGCCAAAAAGAATGAGAAAGGGAGAAAAGCCGCAAGTGTAAGTGTTAGTTTGAAGTCATTGATTATCATGGGCAACATAGGCCCTAATATATTGGTAACAAAGGAAATGACAAACCAGATACATAGTATCAGTATGACTATAAAATGATTCTTTTTCATGATTTATTAAGGTTATTACTGAATACCAAAGCTGCTGCACCCAAAAATCCCGCTTTGTTGCCGAGTGAGGCCCGTTCAATAGTAGTATAGCAAGATGTTTCTTTCATTACCTGTGTTTCTACCAGGCTTCTTATTTTTTCTATATAGAAATCTCCTGATTCGGAAATTCCCCCACCAATAATTATTTTTTGTGGTGCAAATACATTTATAAAACTGATTATCCCCACAGCCAGATAGTGAAAATGGTTTTCCATTACAGCCAGTGCATTTTTTTCGTTTTTCAGATATTGGGCAATTATATATTTGCCATCAATCAGTATGTCGTTATATAGCTTATCCTTGTGGAGAAGGCTTTTATACTCTTCTATCAATACATTTACCGATGCATGTGCTTCAAGACAGCCTTTGGCTCCACAAGAACAAGCGTTTCCGTTGCAATTGACTATTATATGCCCGAGTTCGGTACCACGGTTATGATATCCTCCGTACAGCTTTCCGTTCAGTATCAGTGCGCCTCCTATACCTGTGCCTATGGTGAGGAACACAGCATCAGAAATATTATGGGCAAATCCAAACCGGACTTCGCCCAGCCCCATCATATTAGCATCATTGTCAACAAAAACAGGCATTCGGAAATCTTCATAGATAATATCTCTTAAGTTTTTATTATCCAATTCCGGTAAATTGTTGGCAAAAAGGACAACCCCATTATCTATAACAGACGGAACTCCGATTCCTATCCCACAGATATCAAGGTTTACAGAAGAGGCAAAATTTATTACTTCCCGGATAATAGTCTTCAACTGGTCTATCAGGGTACATCCAGCATCTGCAGATTTGGCCGGTTTAGCAGATTCATAGGCAATCTTCCCATTCTCAGCTACCAGGGCATATTTGATGCTGGTTCCCCCAATATCCAGTGCAACAGCGTGCTTCATAGTATTATTCGTATTCGATTAAGCGGTATCAACCGCATCTTTATCTATCAGACATATTACATTAGGATGTAGCCACAAAAACGATGCGGGTAGCTGTGTGGTTATCTTTTCTGATAATAATGCCTTTGTTATCTCTTTCTTTCTTATCCCATTGATCAACAGAATTATAAGTCTAGAATTGAGAATATCCCTCATACCCAGTGTCAGTCCATATTTTGGTTTTTCCTCTTCTGCCGAAACCATAGGATGTTGCAATGATTTTTCGGAAAGTTCTGCCACATGGCATCCTGTATGTAGAAAATCGGCAGGTTCGTTAAACGCAATATGGCCGTTTATTCCAATCCCAAGTATACAGATATCTATCACCCTATTATTCAATAAAGACTGCACTCTCAAACACTCTTCTTTAGGATTATCCGGATCACTCTGAAACGAAATATACCGTTTGCTGGAAACCGTTAAAGGGTAAATGACATACTCCTGCATATAAGACTCACAGGTTCCGACATGATTCATTGGTATTCCACCCCATTCGTCCAGTTTGATAACGTTCAAGCCGGAAAATAAATCGGGATTATCTGTATATTCATCAGCTAAGAGCTCGTACATCCGGGTAGGAGTACCTCCTGTGGCAGCACAGAGCATCAAATCTCTGTGTTGCCGGAGGTTTTCTACAACAATATCAGTAGCCTTGCGACTCATTTCTTCATATGAATCACAAATATCTATTATCATAGCTCTTTAATACGAATATTACGGAAACAAACACCATAACCATGATCCTGCAAACCAATATAACCAGGATTTTTTCCACATTCAAGCATAAACTCGTAAGCATCAGGACATTTTTCAGGACTATCGCTGAATTTGCTGAATTTACTTTTATCAACTAATGCTTTCCAAACAGGCGTACCAAATTTAAAATCCAGAATAAGAACATCATTCATATAATGATATGCATGTCCGTTATAAACAACAATAGCCGTTGTATTCCAGTTTCCATAAGGTTTTACAGGTTGAGGTACCGGAGGTATCATATCATATACTGATCCGGCCTGACGATTACCGCCCACACCTTCCCATGCATCGGGCATATTTTCATTATCAAGCAATTGATATTCAGGGCTGGAATAGTAAATAGGCTTACCCTCTATCTCTTGTGCTGTATAGAAAATACCACTGTTTCCAGCTTTATCTATTTTCCATTCTACTTCGAAACGGAAGTTTTTAAACTGCTTATCATAAATAAGGTCGCCTCCACCCGGATCAATAGTGCTTTCACTACCCTTATAGGTGATAACACCATCTTCTACAACCCATCCTTTAGGAACATCTTTGCGGCAGTAGCCACGCCATCCGTTCAAGGTTTTTCCATCAAACATTGTGATCCATTCTCCGCCTTCAGGAATTGCATCTTCTGCACATGCAGTTTCTTTAGCTCCCTGTTGAGGTTTGTTTTCACTTGGAGTACAGGATATTGCCAAAACCGCTACAAGAGCAATAATGACATTACGATACATTTTTTTCATACTATTCTTTTTTTAGTTAAATATATTGTTTGTTATAGCTTTAATTCTTCCCAACCATTTCGGTATGTTCTGCGCACAAATTGATTAGCCGCATCGAAATTGGTAATCCTCATATTTTTACCATCCCATTTATAAGTGATGTTTCTTCCCGGATATTTGTAAGCATCCATTTCTCCGTATACAACATCATTCACATTGATTTTCTCTCTGATATTGTAACATCTCAAAAGAAGATTACCCATCAATACAGCTTCGGTAAGAGGTCCGGCATAACCTTCAAATGGCGATTCTATTTCCTGTTTTCCATATCCGGCTATACAAGCATCCACCCACGACCAGTAGTGCCCATTGGCTCCTCCTTCTATACGCTTATACTTCTTCGGAATATTGACATCTTTTTCGAATTTAGGTTTTCTACTGCCATCGTTTACCCATAGACGAGGATCAGAACCACCCCATCCGCATGATACTTTACCTTTTGTTCCTACAAAAACGGTAGCACCCTCGATATCATTAGGATCAAGATCACCCATTGTATGTGTCATATCAGAATCCGGATCGATCTCATCGAAACGTTCAGGCATAATACCACCATCCATCCAAACCAGATCAAGATCCTTTCCGTTTTGTTGTTTAAACTTAAAGCGAATAGAACATGCTACAGGCGGACTTTCAGGGTAGTATGCTTCCTTAAATATACCAGTATACTGATTGGTTACGCTGCACGATACTTCAGACGGATATTCCAGTCCTAGTAATTTAAACGGAGGTCCTATAATATGGCACCCCATATCACCTAGTGCTCCTGTACCATAATCCCACCAACCACGCCAGTTGAAAGGAACAAGATTTTCGATATAATCTACATACGGCGCTGTTCCCAGCCATAAATCCCAGTTGAGCTCTTTAGGAACAGATGATTTTGCATCAGGCCACGGAATTCCCTGAGGCCATACAGGACGGTTTGTCCAGCAATAAACCTTAGTGATATCACCTATGAGATCGGCTTCGAACCACTCACGCATTGTTTTCATACCATCACACGAATTACCCTGATCACCCATCTGAGTTACCACGTTATACTTCTTTGCTGCTTCTGTCAGTATACGGGCTTCGTATATATCGTGCGAAAGTGGTTTTTGCAGATATACATGTTTTCCCATACGCATAGCTCCAAAGGCCTGTATAGCGTGGTTATGATCGGGAGTAGATATACATACCGCATCAAATTTCTTATACTCCTTATCGTATAATTCGCGGAAATCTTCATAGAAAGGAGCTTTAGGGAATTTCTTCTTAGCATCTGCAGCCATCCGCATATCCACATCGCATAAGTAAGCTATAACAGCATTTTTTCTCGGTGTATTCACCAGACTGTCGAGATCGGCAGCTCCCATTCCTCCACAACCGATTTTTGCGATATACAGCTTATCACTTGGAGCCACATGTCCCAACCCAGAAACTGTAAAACTCGGAAGGATCGTAAATGCAGCTGCTCCGGTAGCCGCTACTCCGAGAAATTTTCTTCGCGACATACTTTTTGCATTTTCATTAGAATTCTCTTTCATAACAATATCTTTAGAAGTTGATAATATATTTTTTCAGATTCGTCATATAACTTTTTAGAAACCCGGATATCCCTGATTCTGGGTCAGATTGTTATTTTTTTGCCATGCAGTAAACGGTATAGGCATCAGTTTACGATAACTATCTGTAGGTTTAGGTTTCATAAATTTAGGATTAAGGTATGTTCCGAACCTGATCATATCCTGGCGTTCAGTAAATTCATAAGCCAATTCAAAACGGCGTTCATTATAAATATCATTTAATGTAAGAGCCGTCAAATTATGATCGAAACCACCAAATGCTCTCTGACGAATTTCGTTAACTAAAGAAAGACCTTCTCCACTCCGTGCTAAACGGGTAAGAGCCTCAGCTTTCATCAGATAGACATCTGCCAGTCTGAATATGGCTACGTCATTCTCCATATCGGTATTAGCCATACCTTTCTCAAATTCCCATTTCTTGATACGGGCACCATCTTCCTGATGCACTTCACCCCAACCTGTCAGGTTTCCTGCAGCATCTTGCTTTTCAGTTCCAGGTATGATATTCAGGTCAACTGTGTGTATCAAAGGACGATTGGCTGTAGTAATTTGTACCAGGCCGGTAGCCGGATCAATCATTGGTCCGATAAGAAAAGTTGCTTCTTTACGCTTATCGGCATCATCAAATGCTTTTACAAAATCAGGCACAGCGCATATCCCGTTCCACATACCGCCTTTAAACCCCAGAGTAACCGGATCGAGATAATGGAGCGTAAACAAGTGTATAGAGTTACCTCCATCGGTAGCATTGAAACATATAGGAAGTATTATTTCGCGGGATACCTCATTATGTACGGCAAAGTTTACTTTCCATTCAGGCTCTATAACGTAATCGAGCTTCATTATTTCATCACATTGGTCAATTACGCCTTGCCAGTTCGGTGTACCAATCCATTCTTCTGCATTTAAGTACATTTTCGCTAATAACATATGGGCAGCACCTTTTGTAAACTTTCCATAACTCTCGTCAGACACATCTGCTCTTAGTGCCGGTAAGATTTCATTCAGTTCATCCACAATAAATTTATAGACTTCTGCCCTTTTTGTTATCGATGGTAAATTTGTATCCTTATAGTCGGTAACTAAAGGCACATTTCCAAAGTAGTCGATCAACTGGTAATACCAGAATGCCCGAAGTCCGCGAAGTTCTCCCAAATACCTGGCTTTTAATTCTGGTGTCAGCAGTTCGCTCTCATCTACAATAGTATAAATAGAGTTTACGGTGGTTAAACCCTCCATAGTCCGGTTCCAAAGATTTTCCACAGTATACGACCTTGCATCCCATGTGTGCATTGTCTGCTCCATGTACATACCTCCGTCCCACCAGTCTCCTCCCAGTCGGGTAGGTGCTATCATAGCATCAGCAGTAATACTGGACATACCCCAAGATAGATCATAAGACATCACTCCCTTCAAAGAGTTATATGCAGGTCCTACAATAGCATTTAACTGTTCGATAGTATAGCCAAAGTCCTCTTTGGGAAGTTTATCATATACATCCTCATCCAGGTCGGTACAGGAAAAAAAGAAAAATGCTGCGAGTATATATATTATTTTTTTCATGACTGTAGATATTAAAAATTAAGGTTCAGACCGATAGAGAAAGTTCTGGCTTTCGGATAGAATTCACGTTGCTCGATACCCGGACTTAATCCGTCATTATCAGTGATTGGCACTTCCGGATCCAGTCCTTTGTATTTGGTTATAACAAAGAGGTTTTGAGCTGTTACATAGACTCTCATACCATGCCATTTATTAATCTTATAGCCTAAAGACATGTTGTCGAGGCGTAGATATGAACCGTTTTCCAGATAGAATGAAGAATACCGCGGGGTCGTTTCTTTAAGTTCATAAGTTAAAGGATCGTCCAGTGCATTTGTTCCCGGTAAGAAACCCGATTGAGCATAAGCCATCCTTGGCATATTCAATATTTTATTACCTATAGAGCCACGAACAAATATGGATAAGTCGAAATTCTTATACCTGAAAGTATTAGTAAGACCATAAGTAAGTTTAGGCTGTGCACTTCCGATATAATCCAAATCGGCCGGATCTGATATTTCTCCATCATCATTCTGGTCTACAAATATATACTTCCCATTTTCGTCAAGTCCGTTACATACCAAGCCATAAAATTGTCCAACAGGACGCCCAACCTCAAGAATATGAGTTGTAGAACTACCTCCACGAATAAATGCACCTCCGACAAGTACATAGTCGGCTGTATAAAAGTCATTGGACAACTTTGTTACTTTATTCTTGTTATGTGCCATATTAAGGGAAATATCCCAGTCAAAATCTTTTGTACGTACGGCATTGTAGTTTATAGTCACTTCAATCCCTTTATTACTCATATCTCCTACATTAGCCATGATTTCCGGATAGAGATAAGGAGGTGTAGGCACAGGATAACTATACAACATATCAGAAGTTTTTTTATCATACCATTCGACTCTGGCACTCAAACGGTTTGAAAACATAGAAAAATCTACTCCAATATTCAACATCGCTGTTTGTTCCCATTTCAGGTCAGGATTTGCATTCTGGTGTATCTTGTAGGCAGATAGCCACGATCCATTGTCATAATACCGTTCACCGGATCCATATAGTTCGAGGGTCTTATACGGATCTAGTCCCGACTGATTACCTGTAACTCCATAACCAACGCGAAGTTTCAGATCATTCAGCCATCTTGCACCTTTCATAAATTCTTCCTGTGAAATATTCCATGCTGCAGAAACAGATGGGAATGTTCCCCATTTATTATTTTTCCCGAATTTGGTCGAACCGTCACGACGGATTGTGGCAGTAAGAAGATATTTCTCATCGAAGCTATAATTTAATCTGCCATAAAATGAAATAAGCCTGTTCCTGTTTTTCTCAGAACCTACATCCGAATTTCGCGCGTTCTGTCCCGAAGCCAGATCATTAGCACCTAATAAGTCGGTAATAAAGCCTCTACGCTCAGCTGTATGAGCTGAATAATCTTCTTGTTCCCATGAATAACCAACTAAAGCATTAATTTTATGTTTCTGTATCTGTGTTGAATAATTGGCAGTCCATTCAGTCAATTCTTTATCAGTAATACGTCCTGTGCGCTGTCCGTAACCTCCGTCGGAATAACCGGCTTCAGAACCAATACTCCTGTATTCCGAATAATCCTCATTATTACGAATCTTAGAAAACATTGCTTTCAGGTCCAGCCCTTCAATAGGAGAGAAAGTAAGGTTTCCGGTTCCATAAAAATTATTGATTTTATTCATATAAGTATTTTCATCCTGGTTACGCACCGGATTACCCTGATCATACTCACGTGTATCGAACCAGTCGCCATTCTCTAGTCTGACAAGACGTACGGGGATCATATTATATGCCAATACAAAGTTCCTTCCATTAGTAGGAGCATTATCCGTCAATGTGGTAACTCCCGTCAAATCTATTTTCAATTTATTATTTAAGGCCCATTGTGTAAATTGTAAACGTACATTGTAGCGTTTCATAGTATTGTCGCGCGCCAATCCGTCTCTTTGCATATACGAAACAGAACCTCTATAGGTATGCCCTGTACCTCCTCCTGAAAGTGAAACATTGTGTTCCTGCTGGAAGCCGGTACGCGTGATTTCATCAAACCAATCGGTATTTGCACCCAGATCGAAAGATTTGGCATCCTCCCCATAATTTTCAGCAGTATATTGTCTCCACTTACCCGCCTTCATCAATTTAGGCTTATTAGCCAGAGTAGAGATACCAACTGATCCTGCATAACTTATTCTCGGTTGATTTGCAGTACCTCTTTTAGTGGTAATGAGGATAACTCCACCCGCTGATCTTGAGCCGTATATAGCGGCAGAAGAAGCGTCTTTCAGTATAGAAATGGATTCTATATCCTGAGGTGCAACAGTAGATAAATCAGCCCCCGGCACATTATCGATCACAATGAATGGCCCCTGGTCATTCTGTAATGTAGAAACCCCTCTCAGCCTTATAGAAGCATTCGATGTAACATCGCCTGAACCATTATTAATTTCCAGTCCGGCCACTTTACCCTGCAACAGTCCGGCAGCATCTTTAGAGAATCCTTTGTTAAAATCTTTAGTTGTGATATTTGTAACCGATCCGGTAATTTCTCTCCTGGTCATTGTTCCATATCCTACGACAACAACTTCATCCAGATTATGAGCATCTTCCGAAAGCTTTATATTTAAGACGGTTTTATTACCGGTATTAATATCCTGATTAAGGTAACCGATATATGATATTTGTAAAGTAGCGGATTGCGGCACATCTAGTTCGTAATTACCATCTTCATCTGTGAGCGTTCCATGTGTTGTTCCTTTTACCTGCACATTTGCTCCAATAAGAGGTTCTCCTGCCTCATCTGTAATTTTTCCTGTAATTTTTTTTGGTGATGTCCGTTGAGCTCTTTCAGGCCTTTCGGATCTTTCATTTTCTTGTTTTATAATGATATGATCATTTTCGATAGTATATTCAAAACCAGACTCATTCAATACTTCTGTTAACAGAGATGAAAGAGTATTTTCCTTGGTCTGAATTGTCACTCTTTGAGAGGTATTCAGCCGGGTTTGATTATAGTCAATAGATAAATTGGTTTGTTTTTCAATTTCCTGGAAAATCTTTTTTATTGTCAGATTACCAGTAGGCAAGTTGATTGTTTGATTCTGAGCTCCAATACTGACTGAAGCAAAGATAAAGCATGCAAGAATAAATAGTCTGCCTATTTTTATTGATACGTGCTTTGTTTTGATACGATTGATTTTCATAGCATTGTGTATCAGATTTAATGTATAGATTTTTAGTTAACTCGAATATTTCCTGAATATAAATCAGAATGATTTCAGATGTAGGCAGATAGTGTAGCAGACTCTTTCCTAATCCTTTTTTATCGCCTCACCTCCTTTCCTTTTGGGAGCAAGTATATAGTCTGACCTGCTGTTTTATATGTTATTTTTTTACTATCTACAATTTGAATTAATACATTGAGGGCATCTTCGATAGTTTCATGTGACCTTATCCTCATCGTATAATGGTCTGTATAGTTTATAAGAGGATCTGTGTGTATATCTACATTATAATGACGCTCAAGCGTTTCCAGTATCTGGTTAAGTGTTTTCTTACTAAAATATAATTCGCCTGAAGTCCATGTTGCAAAAGATGAAGCTTCGACCTGAGAAAGGGTAAAACGGTTCTCTATAGAAGAATAGGTCAATTGTTCGTTTGGATTCATCAGGATGGATTTTCGAGGATTTTTATCCTTGTATACTTTTACAGCGCCATGTTCCAGTGTAACGATCGTTTGATCATTTTCGGGATAGGATTCTACATTGAATTTAGTACCCACAACACGTACCTGTAAAGACTTGGACTCAACGATAAAAGGTTTCTTGTGATTGCTCTCTACCGAGAAATTAGCTTCTCCTGCCAGGTAAACAATGCGCTCTTTTCCAATAAACTCTTTGGGGTATATGAATAATGAACCGGAATTTACCTGTACCTGAGACCCATCAGGCAATTCTATTGTCCTCCGTTCCCCATTTGCAACATAACATTCAACTAACTCAACATCAACCTGCCTCTGATCTGATATAAACCAAACAGTAAGTCCGGATATGATGGGTAAGATAAGAATAGCGGTATAGCGGGTTAAGAGTTTTATAAAACGTCTTCTGGATTTTTGTTTCTTTACCTGCTTTATTTTAGAATGGGTATCAGCCAAAGACATATATATAGACTCATCTGCTGCTGCATTTGTATTATTCCATATATGCTGTATCGCACTATCTTTCTCTTCAGCATTTTCTTCTCCAATAAGCCAGCGGCGTATTAGATTCCTATGCTCAGAAGAAGGCATCTTACTGATCAAATGCTGAAGAATACGATATGCTTTGTTTTGTTCCATAAAATAGGGTCTTTAATAATATGACAACAAAACAGACTATCTCACGTAGTCATATTTCAAAAAAATATAAAAAATATGTATAAAACTTTTCTCAGATCGGAAAGAGCGGCGGAAATATGGGCTTCCACAGTGCGTTTACTTATTTTGAGACGTGTAGCGATTTCGGTATTTGTGAGTTTCTCTTTTCTGCTTAAATTGAAGATTGTTTTACGTTGGGTGGGCATTCTGTCTATCGTAGTATCGATAAGTACCTCCAGTTCTTTTGCAAAGATTATCTCTTCCAATTTTTCCATAGTAGGTATTTCGAGAAAATTAGAAATAGAGGTAAGCTCTTTAATTTGTGGATGTTTCAGATAATTGAATAGCATATTTTTAGACATGCGATACAGATAGGCATTCAGATTGTCTACATTTTCCAAAAAAGATCTGTTCTGCCATAATTTGACAAAAACATCCTGCGCCAAATCTTCAGCTTCAGCATCTGACTCAAGAAATCCAAAAAGGAACTTTTTGATCTTCGGAAAATATTCAATAAATAATTCATCGAAAGCTTTCTGATCTCCGCAAGCTATAGCCCGCAGCCAGTGTTTTTCCATACTATAACCGGATTAATCCGACAAAACAGAATATTAATTCTGTGTTAACTTTAACTCCATTCAGAGCAAAATAGTATTATACTTGAAACTTTAGTAAATGTTAGTTTTAAAATTAAAATGTAGCAGCTTTCGGCCATAAATGTATAGAATTATAATCAATATGTTATATTTTTTTGTGTTAAATGTGTATTTTACCAATATAAGCTGATAATAAGCTATTTATTTAAAGTTTAAATTATCTAATAGAAGAGATCTTTGATATAACAGGTGGTAAGTAAACAAATAATCAAAATAAAAAAGTAACAGTGTAAAAACAGATAAAAAGTGTCACTTTTGTCACCTTTTTATTTTAAGGCCATAGCAATAAACCACTTACAACATAAACAAATTGCTACTTCTTATTCTGAATTTCATAAAAAAGAAACAAAAAAGTTGAATTATCAAATATTTTCATAAATTTGTGCTACTCGATACTTTCCTGAAATGAGTCAATTCCTGATTCATTCATAATTCATTTTATATATTTTGTAGTTTACTAATAGCCATAACTTATGAAAATAAATTGTTTGTTGCTATTTGCATTCATCACACTGAATGTAATAGCTCAAAAAGAAAATATAGATACACGGGTCGAAAATCTACTGAATCAAATGACCCTTGAAGAAAAAGTAGGGCAACTGAATCAGTATAATGATGACGGCATTGCCACAGGCCCCGTAACTCCGGATGGAGACAAAGAGGGACAAATAAGGCGGGGAGAGCTCGGCTCTATGCTGAATGTGATAGGCGTAGAACGTGTACGCCAGTTTCAGGACATAGCAATGCAATCGCGGCTAAGAATTCCTTTAATTTTTGGTCAGGATGTGATCCATGGATATAAAACGACTTTCCCTATACCACTCGGGGAAGCAGCCAGTTGGGATCTGAAAGCTATGAAACTAAGTGCCCGTATAGCAGCAACAGAAGCTGCGGCAGGAGGTGTGCACTGGACATTTGCACCTATGATAGACATTGGCCGTGATCCTCGTTGGGGCAGAGTGATGGAAGGCGCTGGTGAAGATACATACCTGGGTTCATTAATTGCAAAAGCCAGAGTTGAAGGATTTATGGGAAATGGGCTAGGTAATACGGATGCTGTGATGACATGTGCTAAACACTTTGTAGCTTACGGAGCGGTAGAAGGAGGCAGAGACTATAATTCTGTGGATATGAGTGACCGTATGCTGTGGGAAACATATCTTCCTCCGTTCAAAGCAGCTGTAGATGCAGGTGTCTCTACATTCATGAATGCTTTTAACGATCTGAATGGAATCCCGGCAACAGGAAGTAGCTACCTGCAACGGGATATCTTGAAAGGGAAATGGAATTTCGAAGGATTTGTTGTATCAGACTGGGGCTCTGTAGGACAAATGATCAAACATGGGTATGTAAAGGATGGAAAAGAAGCAGCATATGCAGCTATTACAGCCGGTTGTGATATGGACATGGAAAGCCGCTCTTACAAAAACAACTTAGTTGAACTGGTAAAAGAAGGCAGAGTGAATATTGCTCTGATCGATGATGCAGTAAGACGTATCCTGTATAAGAAGTTTGAAATGGGACTATTTGACGATCCTTATAAGTTTTGCGATATACAAAGGGAACATGACGCATTCAATAATCCCGAACATACAAAAGCCAGTAGGGAGATAGCATCGAAAAGCATCGTGTTATTGAAAAATGAGAATAATCTGCTCCCAATTTCACCTGATGTTAAAACCATTGCATTCATAGGCCCGATGGTAAAAGAATATAAACCAAATCTGGGTTTCTGGGCCATTGAATTACCTGAGGTGAATTATGATAAATTTATAGTTTCCCAATGGGATGGCGTACAAAACAGGATAAGTAAGGGAACAAAACTTTTGTATGCTAAAGGCTGTGATATAGATGGTGATAACAAAGACGGCTTTGCCGAAGCTGTTTCGGTAGCCAGGCAAGCAGATATAGTCATAATGAGTATAGGTGAGAGATGGGATATGAGCGGAGAGGCTAAAAGCAGAAGTGATATACATATTCCGGGCGTTCAGGAGGAACTGGTAAAAGCCATACAAGCTACAGGTAAACCTATAGTGGTGATGATAAATGCAGGGCGTCCATTAGTATTCAACTGGATAGCAGATAATGTACCTTCCATTCTTTATACATGGTGGCTTGGGAATGAAGCTGGGAATGCTATTGCCGATATACTGTTCGGAGATGTAAATCCTTCGGGAAAACTGCCAATGACTTTTCCACGTGAAGTTGGACAAATCCCTATATATTACAATCATTTCAATACCGGGCATCCTGCTGCAACAGACTCGACATTATTTTATACCACTGCTTATATTGACCTGAAAACAAGCCCTAAATTTGCGTTTGGTCACGGGCTCAGTTATACCGAATTTGAATATTCAGATATTAAGCTGTCGAAGGGCAAAATGAAAAATACTGAATCTACAGAAGTTTCATTTGTTATCAAAAATATAGGAAAGTATACAGGTGATGAAGTGGTACAATTATATTTAAGAGACAGAGTTGGCTCGGTAGTAAGACCTGTAAAAGAGTTGAAGGATTTCAAAAAAATAAGATTGAATCCAAATGAGAGTAAAGTTATAAGGTTTACTATCACGAATGATAAACTATGTTTTTATAATCAAAAACTAGAATACAAGTCCGAACCGGGAGAATTCGATGTAATGATAGGTTCTGCCTCGGATGATATCCGATTAGAAGGCGAATTCGAATTAATTCATTAAAACAAGGAATTATACAAGCCTCTCACGTATTGTGAGAGGCTTGTATAAAACATTTGTCAAGGTATTTCCCGGTATACATCGCTCACCGTTTTCAAAAAAACGAATGTTTAACTATTTTGTAATAAATATTTATGTAGATTTACTTTAGCTAACATGTCATTATTCCGATCAGACAAATACACCTTCACTTTATGCTGCAATTAATTAACATAGAAAAAATTAAAGAAGGAGACAGAGAAGTCTTCCAGCAATTCTTTGAAGAGATTTATCCCAGAATGATGTCCTTGGCATGCAGGTTTGTAGATGATGAAGATGATGATGTAGCTAAAGATATGGTACAGGAAGCATTTACCTCCCTCTGGGAACAAAAAGAGATACTGAAGGTATCTAATATCCTGTCTTACCTCTATAAAAGTGTCCAAAACAATTGTCTTAACTATATTAAGCATAATAAAGTTGTAGCCAACTACGAAAGCCGTATGCGTATTGCTGAAGCCAGGATACAATACCTCAATGAAATGTCTGATGAGAATGACATATTAAGGGAACTGGAACACAAGGATATTCAAGCTGCGCTGCAAAGTGCACTGAACAAATTACCGCCAAAATGTAAAGAGGCATTTATGTTATGCTACTTCGAAGAACTCAACTATAAAGAGATAGCGCAGGTTATGAATATCTCTCACCGTACAGTTGAAGTCCATGTACAGAAAGCGTTGAAGCAATTAAAAAAAGATTTTCATTTCATATCCCTATTATTAATACTGGTTTTACACAACACCGATCATTTTTTTCATTATTGACTACGTAGTTCTTTCCGGCTGAATTGTCGTATATATAAACGAGACAATTTAATGCTATGAACGAAGATATATTACTCCGTTTCCTCAACAAGAAAGCCGATGACAACGACCTTCTGGAAATAGACAAATGGATATCCGAATCCGACGAAAATGCTAAGTGGCTTTTCGGTATGGAAGAAATATGGAGTTTAAAAACCGAAATAAAATATTCTGATAAAGAACAGATTGAGAAGGCATATCATTCATTCTTAGAGAGAGGTAACCAAACTCAAAAGCATCAAGCTGAAAGAAGGATAAAACCTATTTATTGGAAGATTGCTGCAACAGCAGCTGCAATACTTATAATAGCACTTTTATCCGTGAACCTATTTAAAATGTCTTCATTAGAAAGCGGATATTACAATATCAATGCAAATATAAATGTAAACGAAATAAATGTACCAAGAGGACAAACTGTAACTTTAACCCTATCGGATGGAACCAAAGTATGGTTGAATGCAGATACAAAATTTATTTACCCGTCAAGGTTCTCATCCCAAAACAGAAGCGTAAAAATAATTGGCGAAGGCTTTTTTGAAGTAGAACATAATAAAGAGTCTCCATTTATTGTACAATCAGGAGATATCAGTACCACCGTACTGGGGACAAAATTTAATGTGAAAGCTTATCAAGGTGAACAAATTGCGATAACATTACTGGAAGGTATAATTGAAGTTTCCAGAGATAAATTAGAAGACAAAGTAAGGCTTGACAGACCCAACCAACAGATTGCAGTATCCCAAAAAGGATTTATAAGAAAAGGATTTGTTGATGCTCAGATACTATCACAATGGATTACCGGAGAGTTATATTTTGTTGATGAGCCATTAGTAAATATAGCAAATACTTTAGAACGAAAATTTAATATCAACATCGATATACAAAGCGAACAATTAGGAAATACAATTTTCAATTCCCGGATACAAAAGGATGCCTCATTAGTTGATATTTTAAATATACTGAAAGAAACCCGAAAATTAGATTATAGCATCGATGAAAAGCAAATATACCTGAAAGAACATAATTGACCAATTGATTAACCTTATTAATTCCCAGAGCCTATGAAATAAAATCAGAAAAATAAAAACCGGAAGAAGAGGCAACTTCTCCCGGTAGATTTAGCAATAATCTTTTAGAGACAGTCTAAGTTTATTATTAACTAAACATCACAAATGTATGAATTATATTATGAAAAACATTCCTCCGGGTTTTAAAACTTGGAGGCTAGATAAAATTTTTGCGGTAATGAAAAGTCTTATACTATTTCTATTATTCTTAAGTTTTTTCTCTTTCACTTCGGTTTCATATTCTCAGAAAACAAAAATATCACTGAATGTAAAGGATAAAACTATAAGAGAAGTGATCTCGATCATTGAGCAGAAAACTGACTTTTATTTCACATACAATCCACAGGAGATAAATGTTATAAAGAAGATTTCTCTTGATGCAAAAGACGAGAATGTTCCTTACATACTGAATACAATATTCGATGAGAATAGCATCGGATATACTATTGATGGAAAACATATTGTATTATATAAAGAAGGCAATAAAGAAGTAACCGATACCCAAATTATTAATCAATCAAGAAAAATAACAGGTACCGTTATCGACGAAAAGGAAGAGCCTCTGATCGGAGTAACTGTAAAAATTAAAGGTACACAGATTGGTACGATAACCGATATAAACGGGCATTTCGAAATCAGTATCAATAATAGTAAGGATATCCTTGAATTCTCCTACATAGGGTATATCAGCCAAGAGCAAACCGTAGGTACTAAAGATGCTTTACAAATAGTATTGCAAGAAGATCTCAAACTATTAGATGAAGTGGTAGTAGTAGGTTATAGTACCCAGAAAAGAGCCAATCTGACAGGTGCGGTGGCAACAGTGTCCGGTGAAGTCATGCAAGCTAAACCAGTAAACAATCCGCTCTCTGCCTTACAGGGCGAAATACCGGGTATGCTTATTACAAGATATGGCGGAGAACCAGGTAATGAATCTTTCACCATGAAGGTACGTGGTCTTTCTTCAACGAATGATGATGATGGTAAAATCGGGCCACTCGTTATTATTGACGGAATAGCAGGAGATATTAACCTGTTAGGACCGGATGATATAGAATCGATAAGCATATTGAAAGATGCTCAGGCTTCTATCTATGGGGCAAGGGCGTCAGGCGGTGTGTTTCTGGTGACTACCAAAAGCGGTAAACGCGGCAAGCCCAGAATTAATTATAATGGAAATTTCGCTGTCACCAAGAGTGCAGGTATGATGAAAAGCCCTACTACTTACGAAATGGCAATCATGGATAATGAGGCTAATATTCATAACGGGGTTACGCCAATGTACACTGAAGATTACCTGAACAGGATATTAAAAAATGATCCTAACCCGATACCACACCCTCTATACGGAGGATGGATGTTATTCTTTACCAATACTGACTGGATGAAAGAACTACTGGGTAACGGATTTCAACAGAAACACAATTTGAGTGTATCAGGCGGAGGAGAAAACTCGAATTACTACTTGTCAGCCGGATATATAGACCAGAGGGGTGTTGTCAGATATGCAGATGATAATAACAAAAGGTATAATCTCAGATTGAACTATGACTATTTCTTCTTCAACAGAGTTAAACTGGAAGCCAAAGTATCTTTCGAAAGCCAGATTCGCAGCAGTATAGGTGGAGTTGGCGACTGGGTTATCGGAGAAGGTATATTCGATATGTCGAACCATCCGGTTTACACTCCTTCAGGAAATTATTTTACACAAGGAGGATGGAGTAATTCTGTGGCATTAGCTAAAGAAAAAGCTGTATCAAAGTATAAAACCAATCAGTTGAATACCAATTTCAGATTGATTACAGATGTCTTCGACGGATTCAAATTGATATTGCAGGCAGGTATTATACAAACATCCATGAATTCAAAAGATCCCGCCAAATCGGTTCCTTTATACACATGGGATGATCAGATTGCATACTATGATGTAAATCCCGACGAAGCTAATCTGACACAGACAAATGCCGAAACACAATATCGCAACTATACTGCCTATTTCCAATACAATAAAAACTTCGGAAGTAAACATACTATCGATGTAATGGGAGGTGCTGCACATGAAGAAAACAACTATGATACTTTCAGTGCATGGCGTGATGGTTTCAAGAACGATATCTGGGATATGGAATTAGGTAATACTAATAACATGAGAAATTCCGGCGGCGGCAGTCACTGGAGTATAAACTCTTTCTTTGGCAGGTTTGGCTATGTATATGATGAAAAATATTTATTTGAGACTAATCTCAGGTATGACGGAAGTTCCCGGTTCTCGGGAGCGGATAAACGCTGGGGATTCTTCCCCGGAGTTTCAGCTGGATGGCGCATATCGAAAGAAGGATTTATGAAATCAGTTGAATTTGTAAACGAACTCAAATTACGTGCATCATACGGAGAAACAGGAAACCAGGAAGGAATCGGATTATACGATTTCATACAAAAACTTACACCAAGAAAAGGAGGATGGGGAGATATCTTAATTTATCCTTTCGGGGCTGGAACACGTACACAGTCTCTCCGACTTGATGGAATGGTCGCCCGCGAACGGAGCTGGGAAACTATTATCAATCAGAATATCGGTCTGGATGCTACAATTCTCAGAAACCGGCTGGATATATCATTCGATTATTTCTGGAAACGGAATAAAGATATGCTGATACCTGTTACCTATCCAAGCCTGATGGGTGCAACAGCCCCTTCTTCTAATTCCGGAGAATTAAAAACATGGGGTTTTGAGGCTAGTATAGGATGGAGAGACAAAGCCGGACCTGTAGAATATTTTGCTAAAGTTGTAGTAAGCGATGCTCATAATAAAGTAACAAATTATGGAGGACTCGATACCTATGTATTAGGACATAATAGAATCCGTGAAGGATATCCTGTTAATAGTTATTTTGCTTATGAGTTTGACGGACTAATTCGTAATCAGGCCGAACTGGACGAATATAAGAAACTGGAAGGAGTACCAAGTAATATTGGTATAGGTGATGCACGATTTAAAGACCTGAATGGTGATGGCAAAATATCTACCTATGGAACAAATGATGATGGTGATGTAAAATATGTAGGAAATATGACCCCACGTTATAATTATGGTATAACAATAGGAGCCAGCTTAAAAGGATTTGATTTTTCAGCATTCTTCCAGGGAGTGGGTAAAAGAACACTATTCAGAACCGGGGAATATTCAATGCCTTGGAGTGATTGGTGGAGACAACCACCACAATTCTATTATCAGCAAACATGGAATGAAGATCGTCCGGATGCATATTATCCACGATTGTCACATGGAGATATCCGTTACTGGAACTATCAGCAGTCTACCTTACAAAAAGTTGATGCCTCTTATATCAGGTTGAAGAACCTTCAGATAGGATATACAATTCCTTCCGAACTGACCAAGAAAATAGCCATTTCTAAAGCCAGAGTGTACTTTAGTGGTCAGGATCTTTGGGAACATCACAATGTTAAAGGAGGTTGGGACCCTGAATCTGCCGATTGGGGCGGTAATTACCCATTCCAGCGTTATTATTCATTCGGTATCGATATAACCTTTTAAAGATTAATGCTATGAAAAAATATATAAATATAATCATATTGATACTGGTAGTCATTACCTTTTCTGCTTGTGAAAAAGATTTGGATCTCAATCCAAAAGATCAGGTATCGGATCCTGAATACTGGAAGTCTTCGGATGATTTTAAATTAGCTGCAAATGACTTTTATTTCAGCTTGATGGAAGTATCCCAGTATATAGATAGAAACTCAGATATTGCATTTGGTGGCAGCCCCAACGAGGTCAGCAACGGTTCATATCTGGTACCTGCTAATGATAATATATGGGATAAGTCTTATGAATTTATCAGGACAGCAAACTATCTGTTGTTGAAAGCTGAAGAATCCGGACTGGGAGAAGAGATAGATCGTTGGGTAGGCGAAGCATTATTTTTTAGGGCATATAATTATTGGAATCTTGTCAAAAAATATGGAGGTGTACCTAAAATAACAGTGGTATTGGATGTAAGTTCGCCTGAATTATATACACCCAAGTCATCTCAATCGGAAATTATAGATTTTATTATAGCCGATCTTGATAACGCTATAGATAAACTTCCGTTACAAAGTGAACTAACTGCTGACGAACTAGGCCGTACAACAAGAGGTGCTGCATTGGCATTAAAAGCACGTGCAGCCCTTTATCAGGGAACATGGGCAAAGTCACGCGGAGAAGCCAATTCCGATTCGTATTTGGATAAAGCTATCGACGCAGCTGATAAAGTTGTCACTTCTGGTGAATACGGCTTGTTTAAAGGTAAAGGTGATGAAAGTTACAAATATCTGTTTATACTCGAAGGTGATGATTCTAACGAAGTTATACTAGCTAGAAGATACTATTATTCACAGTGGATTACTCACAACTGGACCCGGGAATTATGGTTTAATGCTATGGTACCTACAAAAAACCTGGCAGACATGTACTTGGCAACCGATGGGCTTCCTATTACCAAATCATCCAGATTTAAAGGATACAATGAGATGGCAAGTGAATTCGAGAACAGAGATCCCCGCATGGGTATGACATTTATTATCCCGGGAAGTTCAATAATTTTCGAAGGTGGTACTCCTCAGATTACATATCCGGGATTTATGGGATCTAATGCGACGTTGACCGGTTATATGTTACGAAAATTTTTAGGTGAAGATATCAATTCCGGACAATTCAATGGCGAGTATGACTTTAAGGAATTTCGTTATGGTGAGGTTCTGCTGATTCTGGCAGAGGCATTATATGAAAAAAACGGAGGAGTATCCGATACGGATCTGGGACGTACGATCAACGAATTGCGAAAACGGGTTAATATGCCTGATCTGACCAATAGCTTCGCTACAACCAACGGATTGAATATGCAGGAAGAAATACGCAGAGAACGTACTGTTGAACTTGCATTCGAAGGATTCAGACGTGAAGATTTGAGACGATGGAAAACAGCAGAAACTGTCCTGCCTCAATCACTAAAAGGTATAAAATTTGTGGGTACGGAATTCCAAACCAGAAATCCAGACTTAAGACCGGGAACAGATATACAGGTAGATGCTGAGGGATTTATTGTTGCTGACCAATCTACTGCACGAAGATTTGTCAGTCCTAAACATTATCTCGATCCTATTCCTTCTCAACAGGTTCAATTATCGAAAGGTTCACTAATACAGAACGACGGTTGGGAATAATGTATAAAAAATAAAGATTTAGACATGAGAAAATTATTAATATGTATTTTATTCATCTGTGCCGGAAATATTCTGGCACAGACTTACGATAAACGAGGTGAGATTAATTCTAAACTATTGCCTATTCCTGATCATCATTATCAGCATGAGTATGATTTGGAGGAAGTTATAAATCCGTTACTATGGGTGGGGCAGGCTGGATTGAATGCTGCATTCGGCACGACAGACAAATTATATTTCAGACGTGAAAAGCCCGATGTGGAAAAAAGTTCTACACACTATAACTACACAGCATGGCGCGGAGAGCGTGTGAATATGCAGGTATTAGTATGGTCGTCCGATGCTTTGGAACAAGTGCGGGTAAAATTGACTGACTTAAAAAAAGATGGAAACAAAGCGATTCCATCCAATAATTTCGATGTCAATATGGTGCGCTATGTTATTGCAAATTATCCATATGCAACAAAAAATGCTATCTGTGGAAATACTCCTTATGGTAACGGATTTATGATGCCCGACAGGTTCGAGCCTTTCGAGCGGTTCGATCTGCCGGCCAGAAGTACCAGACCGATATGGGTATCTGTAGATATTCCGGCTGATACAGAAGCAGGTGTATATAGCGGGAATCTGACAATACAGACCTCCGCATATAGTAAAGATCTTAGTATCAGCATAAATGTACAAAATCAGATCTTACCTGAGCCAAAAGATTGGAAGCATCGTCTCGATCTCTGGCAAAACCCTTGGGCAGTAGCGTGGTATAATCATCTGGAGCCATGGTCTGAAGAACATAAAGTTCTGTTAAAACAGCATCTGAAACCATATGCCGAAGCGGAAGGTACTTATATCACTACATATGCAGTTCATTCACCATGGTCTGACAATTCATATATGATAGAAGGAGGAATGATAGAGTGGATAAAACAAAAGAATGGTGCATGGAAGTTTGATTTCAAGATATTCGATGAGTATGTTCAACTTGCTATGGAGTGCGGAATTAACAGAGCTATTACTGTATATACAGCCATACCATGGGGCAACAGATTCCGGTATATGGACGAAGCAACTGGTAACTATGTATATCAGTCTTGGGAACCTGGAACGGATGATTTTGTAAAACACTGGCATTTATTCCTTACAGACCTGAAAAAACATTTACAACAAAAAGGCTGGTTTGATATAACATATATTGGGATAAATGAGAACCCTATGCCACAAACATTAGCTGCCATTAAGGCAACAAAGGATCATTCGAAAGATTGGAAAATAACTTACGCCGGAGACTGGCACAAAGAACTGGACTCTCTGTTAGACGACTATAGTTATCTGCATCCGAATGAACCTACAGATGCAGAATTAAAAGCAAGAAAAACAAGAGGTGCACTATCTACATACTATGTGTGTTGCAACCCTCCTGTACCGAACAATTTCCTGTTCTCGCCTCCGATAGAAGGACGTTGGATAAGCTGGTATTCTGCGGCACGAGGATATGATGGTTTTCTCCGTTGGGCATACGATGCATGGCCAGAAGATCCCAACAGGGATGCCCGCCATGGCTCATGGGCTGCCGGAGACTGTTTCCTGATCTATCCGGGAGGACGTAGTTGTATCCGCTTTGAAAAGCTACGTGAAGGTATTGTTGATTATGAAAAGATAAGAATAATAAAAGAGAAAGCTTTGAAATATCCTACTAATTCGAGAGTCAATCAATTAGTAAAACAACTTGATGATCAATTAGTAATATTCACAAAAGAAAAAGCATTTGATGAAGTAAAAATTGCGAATGATGTAAGTAAAGGAAAGACATTAATAGACGCAATTAGTGAAGAATTGAAATAAGCTCTAATTTTTTACTTAAATAGACTATAACCCATGAAAAATAGTATTTTCCTGCTTTGGGCTGCATTCGTTTGTAGTATATATGCAACAGCAGTAACAAACAAATCTGAAGAAGTGCTGTGTGAAGAATATTGCGAATATGTACTCACACATGTACTTACTCCTGCAGGGCCGATACCTACTGTTTATGATTCAAATGGCGTTTATCCATATTTAAGTTTTAGTGAGACTTCGAATAGGCCGGTATTGAAAAAATACCGGTTTATCTCACTTGAAAATGAATATATGAAAGTGATAATATGTCCCGATCTGGGAGGAAAGGTATATTCAATGATTCACAAAGGTTCAGGCAGAGAGGTTTTGTATGTTCCGGATGTAATCCGATATACACGCATCCTTCCCCGATTCTATTTTGTGGCAGGAGGTATAGAGGTCAGTTTTCCAATCTCACACACGCCTACGCAAAACGAATCGATACTTTATAAAATAGATAAGACAGATGAGAGGATATACGTGACATGTGGTGAACGCGAACTACGTTTTGGTATGCAATGGTCTGTTGAGTATTCTTTAGGAAAGAATGATATAGCCCTCACTCAGCGCGTTATTTTTCATAATCCCGGTAAGGGAACATATCCGTGGATGTCATGGTCAAATGCAGCAATACCATCAGCACCAGACACACAATATGATTTTCCAAAGGGTGAAGTACTTGTACATTCTTCCATTATGGATACCATAGACTGGGAGAAAAGTGGACCTAAATACGAAGCTGATATAAAAGAAATGACAGGCTATTTCTGGAAAACGAAAGATGTAAATGCATTTGGTTCATACACTCCTTCAACTGGTACAGGCTTATATCATATTGCAGATGAAAAGATAGCTGGTGGTATAAAGTTATGGAGCTATGGTGTTGATAAAGATACGATTTGGTCTGTATTAAGCACTGCAAAGAAACAAACATATGCAGAAATACAAGGTGGCCCCATTGGAGACCAGTCTATCAAGCTTGAAATGAAACCCGATGAAACCCGTTGGCATACAGAATATTGGATACCTACTGATCAAAGATTGAATCTTTATTCATTAAAAGTACCCAATATAAAATTGCGTTCTGTAAACGAGATCCCTCTCTTCAACTGGAGCAGGGAATCTGAGATTTCGATTTGGGAGCAGCTCAAAAATGCTTTCCAAATGAAAAGCGCCCCCCATACCCCTCCTTCTATTGCCGAAAACCTATGGGCTTCATCAGGTATAGAAGATATGGATGAAGCATTCAAATGGGTTATTAATTCAACATCGGGTAAAGAATCGGAACTATGGAAATTCTATTATGGAACATGGTTGGCAGGAAGAGATAGACCCGGCGATGCAATAAAAGTATTAGAACGATCAAATATAGGTATTGCCAAAGTAGTCTGCGCCAGATTACTTAATACTAAAGGATATAATGATCAGGCTCTGAAAATGATATTGGGAGTAAAAGAAAAATGGTTGCAACTACATCCTCAAGTCATAATAGAAAGGGATAAATTATTAAGGAATACAAAAGACAAATCGATTGCCGAGCGAGAAAAATGGTTGTCGATGGTCGATGCCCTTGATGATGAATGGTTGATAGAAAGAAGAGTACAACTCCTTATTGATAAAGGGGATATAATGGCAGCAAAAAAGCTACTGCTTGGAACACATTTTCAGCTTGTACACCAAACATACAACCGCACAGCATTGTGGAAACAAATATGTGACCGTTTAAACGAACCATATTATCCAGTTCCTGTTCAGTTAGGCGAAGATAATCTGGCCACATTCGGTGCATACAGAGAATTTGAATAAATAAAAATCCCTGATAATCAGGGATTTTTTATTATAACTATTTCACGGGTTCTATCCTAAAGGAATAACTTAATGACTGATTTTCAGGTATCATATACTGAGGCAATGGCAGTGGGCCACAACTTGCATTACCTAACCCCTGTTGCACACAGTCCAAGCTAAGATAAACTTCCGGTTTGCGAATATTATCCAATTCAAAATCATGTTTTGCTTCCCACAAATCTTTATCAGAGAAATGTAATGCCCCAAAACTAAGATGGTCTTTAGAAATTATTTTCAACCCTCGATTCGAATTATCGGTAATTGTAAACCATCTGATATCTTCTCGGTTACCCATACTTTGAGCACGCACATAATGCTCTTCCTCCATATCTTTCACAGTCTTGGTAAATTGTCCAAAATAAGATGAACGTTTCCTGTCCCAATAATTTTCGTGAGGGCCACGACCATACCATTTTATATTCTCCAATCCATGTGATAAGATAACCTGTAATCCGATACGATGTACAATAGGGCTGTTGGTTGGTTTTGTAAAGTTCGCGTCTATATCAATTACTCCATTGGCATATATAGTATATCTCACCAGGTAAGGTATTATAATACGATTTTCATATGCAATGTTCGCCTTGGTATTGGTTATAACGGTCACCGATTTCCTATCTTCATTTATTTGGTAACTAAATATTGGTTTATCATAAGTCGTTTCATAATATTTCTGACTGGTATATTTGTCATTATTCACACTACGATACCAGTTGAAATTAAAACCATTACTATTATGGATCATCTCCAGGTTATTGTAACGCAAAGACTTCATCACCCCCGACTCAGTATCAAAAGCAATAGCAAACTTCTGTCCTTTTATAATCAGATCTCTACCTTGAGTATTTACATTCAGTACCGAAAGGTTAGATATATCTACCATTGGCACGGTTGGGCGATTGTTTAGTGCAAATTGTTCAGATGCAACCATATGGCCTTTTTCTGTCCAGATTGTTTTATCCTTTAATGTAAAATAGACATTTAGGAAATACTCTTTACCAGCTTCCAGATTTTTATTATATGGAATTATCACAGATTGTTTCTCATCCGGACGAAGACTTATTGAAGGTATAGTTCCTGATTCTGATTTCACTCCGTCTTTTACTATTTCCCATGTAATATCAAATTGATCGAGATTGGTGAAATCATACTTATTTTCAATTTCAAGCTTTCCGCTCATCAATGCCAAAGGTCTTATCTTTATGTACTGAAAAACTTTCTTAGCTTCCAGCAATTTAGCTGTAACTCTTCGGTCGGGAGTAGTCAGTCCATTACATGCAAAATCTCCATCGTTTGGTTTATCACCAAAGTCTCCTCCGTAATAATATTTATTAGTAGATTCGCCAAACTTATTGATTCCCTGGTCTACCCAGTCCCATACACAGCCACCAATGATACGTTCCGATTTTTCTATATAGTCCCAATATTCACCTAAATTACCGGGAGCATTACCCATCGAATGAGCATATTCGCAGAAGAAATACGGTTTATCTTCATCCATTTGGTCTATACGATTCAAGTCTTTCATATCAGGATACATCTGAGAACGTATATCTGCTATCTCATTTTTTCCTTCGTAATGTACCGGACGTGAAGGATCGAGCTCTCTCGCACGTTTAGCCATAGCTGTGAAGTTTTCACCATTGCTTCCTTCATTTCCCAATGACCAGAAAATAACCGATGGATGGTTTTTATCCCGTTCAATGACTCTCTCTATACGGTCTACAAATGCAGGAATCCAGCTTGGCTTATCAGATATAGACCCATTTCCATGGTTTTCCAGATCAGCCTCGTCCATGATATATAAACCATAATGATCGTACATCGCATACATTTTAGGATCGTTCGGATAATGGCTTGTACGTACCATATTTATATTATGGTTTTTCATCAACAAAATGTCTTGAATCATCGATTCTACTGGCACAGCTTTTCCATATTGAGGGTGAATATCGTGTCTGTTAACCCCTTTAAAGAATATGGCTTTATTATTTATGTATACTCTCTTATTCTTTATTTCTATTTTTCTAAAACCAAATTTTGAAGACAAAACCTCAGTTACTTTACCTTCATTATCTTTCAAAGAAACAATGGCTGTATACAGATACGGATTTTCAGCTGACCATAGTAAAGGATTTTTGACTGTTGCTTTTAAATCGTATTTCTGTTCACCATTTCCTTTCAAGGAAGCTATGGACTGAGATAATGTAGCAACTACTTTACCTGAAGGATCAAGCAATGAAACTTCGGCTGTATTAGCTTTAGAAGTAGCATTCCCATAATTTCTTACGGATAGTTCCGTCTTAAATATAGCAGTACTAAAATCATTATTATTGAACTCCGATTTTAAGAAATAGTCACGTACATGTAATTTTGGCACAGCATATACGTATACATCACGATGTATACCACTCAGGCGAAACATGTCCTGATCTTCTATATAGCTTGCATCTGTCCATCGGTAAACTTCAGCGGCGATTGTATTATTGCCGGGCTTCACATATTTGGTAATATTGAATTCCGCATCATTGCTGGCTCCTTCGCTATAGCCTACTTTTTGCCCGTTTATCCAAACATAGATACCGCTATAAACCCCATTAAAGTGCAAAATTATTTCTTTGCCATCCCATCCGGCAGGTATTGAAAACTCACGACGATATGATCCTACCGGATTAACTTCAGTCTCGTTTGTGTATCCTCTTTGAGGTTGGATAAGTGGCGGATTATTCCTGAAAGGATATGTTATATTAGTATAAATAGGCGTACCATATCCATGCATCTCCCAATTAGATGGAACAGGGATTTCTTTCCATGAAGAAACATCATAATTAGTTTTATAAAAATTGACTGGCCGTTCGGAAGGTTGTTTTACCCAATTGAATTTCCAGTTCCCATTAAGTGAAAGATAGTAATCTGAAGTGGGTGTTTCCCATGGCTTCTCGAAATATTTATCTGCCTTTAAGCTTTCAACAGAAGGATACGGTATGTACGTATTGTGACCAGGCTCTTTATTTACGCCAAAAATCAATTCATTCTCCCATTCGGTCTTCCCCCTTACAATTTCTTCTTTGGGTGCTTTTACCGAAGTCTCTACCAATCGCCATACCTGTGAAGAACTAGGGAGTTGATATATCTTACTGCCTACTGCATCTTCACCATTATATGCCAAAGACATATTACTTGTCCTCTGTATTATCGCATATGCACCAGTACCTGTAATGTTGAATGTCCATTGCTGATTACCATTCGAATTACTTGAATCCCATTGCATCAGTTCACTACCATTACCTGTATGGATATTCCCATTATCCAGACTTTGCCGGCTATAGGGATTAGCAATGGTATAGAAGCCGTTTTTCATTTTGGTTATTTTCCAAAGCTGGCCTTTATTATTTTTTTCATTCTTCGACAAAACAAATCCGGTTCCATTTTCCTCACTCTGCTTATTATCTATTACCAAACCTGATGGACTAACCAGTTTATATAGCACTTCTGTGTTTATTTCCTGACTTAATGCAGGCAGGCAAAAAAGAAATGCTATGAATAGATAAATATTTTTATAATTTTTCATGTTTTTTATTTCGATATTTGCAATAATTTAAGTGAATTATTAGTAGTTATTTTTTTAATAAAAGGGCTTAACCATGTCAGGCTTAGCCCTTCTTTTTATTTCTATTATCAATAACCCGGATTTTGTCCGTTTTTCCAGTTATCAGGACCTCCGTTTTGCGCCGCAATTATTGAATTACGGTCGATAGCAGCCTGAGGAACCGGCATCAAATACATTTTTGGTAAAAATGTACGGTTTCTTACATTTACGATAGTATAAGTAAGCACTCCGTTTTTATCTTCGATCAACATACCCTTCAGTGGTACGCTCATCACACCAGGACTACCGTCAGGTAACTTATCGGCTATCTGCCAGCGACGGATATCCCACCAGCGTTTATCTTCGAAGCATAATTCCACACGCCTTTCTCGACGGATAATCTCTCTCATTTTATCTTTATTTAAAGAAGCAAAAGTATCCTCTACTTTCGGCATATTACCATTCCTGGTACGAACCATATTTACAGCGTCCAGGACTTCTTTTGTCGGTCCGTTTACTTCATTCTCGGCCTCTGCAAAATTGAGTAATACTTCTCCATAGCGAAAAAACATATAATTTTCGTACGAAGTTTCATTACCGAATAAGGAAAGGTCTTTGTTTTCATTCAACCTTTTACGGGCATAATAACCAGTATGAGTATTGTCGTTTGAATAGCCTAAGTCTATTGAGTTGTCACCGCCAACCTTTGTTGTGATCTCAAATTCATTTCTCCATTTGGAGCCATTATATATAATGGTTTCATAAAATCTTTTCTCACGACCTACATATGGATTATTTGGATCATATCCTGAAGCCGGATCGGTTATTGGTAATCCATTTGCCATACAAAAATCATCTACCAATTGTTGTGTTGGTTGGAAGTTACCCCATCCTGATCTGGCAGGTCCAATAGCTGGAGGCCCAAAATGCATCTCTTTATTATTCCCTTTATCCGGTCCATATTGACGTGCAAAAATTGATTCGCTGTTATTATTCTCCATAAACAGTTCATTGAAATCTGAAGTCAGAGTATAGACACCCAATTGCATTACCGATTTGTTAGTAGCAGAAGCTTTTTTCCATCTTTCGATATCATTTGTAGGATTACGTTGAATACTGGCATGATATAATTCGCACCAACCTTTTAGTGTCAGGGCGGCTCCTTTTGTAGCCCGACCTGCATTACTTCCGGTTTCTGTGTCATTCAGTAATGGAGCAATTTCTCCTAACTCTGTGACAATAAAATCAAACGTCTCTTGTGCTGTTGCTCTGGGATTTTCCAATGGTATTGTCTGATCCTCATTATTCAGAGGCACTGTAATAAGCGGCATCCCACCATATGTCATCCACAGCCAATGATAGATAAAAGCACGCAAGAATCTGGCTTCTGATATCCGTTGTTGTTTGTAAGTATCCGATAGTTCCGATTCTGTTACTTTTTTTATAAAAAGATTGCATTTCCGAATTTTTCTATATGCTTTTTCCCAGTCCCACACATCACTGAATCCTTTCGGATAATTTTCAGGGGTGATTTGAGCATTTCCTATATTTGCATAACCGGACATCCAGTTTGTACCTACATCCGAATTGTCAGAATACTGGTCGAGATGTTGTGTTACTTTATTAGCATCTGGTAGCAAATCATTATACATATCGTTAAGGAACAAATCTGTAGTTGCCTCCTTAGTCCAAATATCATCATCGGTAACAGAGTTTCTGTTTTCAACTTCCAGAAAATCCGAACAACTGTAGGTTAAGGCCAAAAGCATAAATAGGCCTATATATATTATTTTAGATTTCATACTTATCGATAATTATTTAAAAGTTACGTTTATACCAAAAGAGAACGCCTGTTGCTGATAGTAGTAACGTCCATCAGTGTTACCCGCTTCCGGATCAATCTTTTCTTTCATATAAGGAGTCCATGTAAACAGATTCTGCCCGGCAAAGTAGAAACGAACTCTTTGCATAGCCACTTTTTCGGTAATGTATCGGGGCAAAGTATATCCAAACTCTAAACTTCTCAAGCGCAGATAAGCTGCATTACGCATCCAATGAGATGATACTACCTTATTGTGTTCTACAGGAGCATTATATACACGTGGATATTTTGCATTTACATTCTCAGGAGTCCAATGATCTTTATATTGCAGTTTGGTAGCTGATCCCTGGCTTTCGAATGGATGTGCCATCGTACCATCAAGATATAAGCTGTTCATTGCAGCACCCTGTATGAGCATGTTAAAATCAAAACCTTTCCAAGAAAGAGTTGGCGCAAATCCGTAGATGATCTGTGGTGTATTTTTGGGTCGTCCGATTACTGTTTCGTCATACGAATTGATAATGCCATCAGGTACACCGTCCGGGCCACTCAAATCGGCATATTTAATATCACCTGGTTGTACAGGAGCATCAGAAATAGACGCAATACCCGATTTTAAGCTACCATCAGCATTGAAATCATCAGTAGTATAATAGCCTAAAGCCTCATAACCGAACTGTGTTTCAAAAGGTCGTCCTGTACGTCTTCTGTTTGGATTATTGTACGTACTGGCTGTCTCGAAATTTTCTAACAATTTATTGTGTGTATAGGTAAAATTACCAGATAAGTCCAATCTCATACCATTAGCAAATGTATGTGCACTGGAAAGCATTATCTCTATCCCCTGGTTACTCATTTTTCCACCATTTACCTGTGGTAATTCAATACCATACTCTAACGGAACAGTAACAAAAGGATCGACTAACATATTGTCACGTTTATCGTAAAAATAATCTACAGAGAAAGATAGTTTTCCTCTCCATAAAACTCCATCAACACCCACATCAAACTTTTTAGCTTTTTCCCAGGTAATAAACGGATTGTTTTGTTTCATTTCATATACTCCGGTAGTTGGATTTCCAAAATAGGCAGAATTAGAAGACGTTTTGTAACCTGACATATATTGGAAAGGCTCACCAGCTAAATTACCGGATTCTCCATATGATGTCCTCAGTTTTAACATTTCCAGATTCGGAAATGTATTTTTCATAAAATTCTCTTCGGATATATTCCATCCGGCTGAAACAGAAGGGAAGAATGCCCATCTTTTACCAGGGGCAAAATAGTAATGTCCATCATACCTGCCGGAAGTTTCAAGCATATACCTGTTGTTATATGTATATCCGATCCTGTATAAGAATCCCACAGAGGTGTCCCGCTCTGATGAACCACTATTAGCTATTTTTCCAGCCTCAGTACTTCCCTGATCCATCTCGTCTATATCGATAGGGAAACCTGTACGTTTGGCATCGAACCATCGTTTTTTTCTTTCTTTACGTTCGGCTACTCCCAGAAAGCTCACGTCATGTAATTCGTTGAAACGATGTTGATAATTGATATATCCCTGAAAAGTGAATCTTTTATTATTTTCATCTTTTTCATAAAGACTATAATCACCCTCATATGTTTCATTGAATGTATAAGGTGTAGTAGAAAAATCAGGAGTATAAGACAACCTAGGTTTTCTCCATTCTTTCTTAAAAAGAGTATATGGATCATAACTCACTAACCCTTTTATGCTTAAACCTTCCAGGAAAGGTAGTTTTTGCTCTATCGTAAGAGTCGTGTAAAGCTGAGTACGTTCTTCTTTCGTATATCCGCTCAGGTTGCTACCCAAAGCCACCGGAGAGCGTCCAAGATAATTACCCCACAGTCCGTTGGAATACCATATAGCCTCAGTAGCCGGTTGGCGTACGGCTGCATAAGCAATACTTCCTGCACCTTCGCCCGGATAGTTATGGTCAGCAACATATCCACTTAATGATAACGATATATCAGTTGTTTTTGTAGCTTTCATATCCAAACGGCTAGATACATTATAACGTTTCATATCGGTACCTTTAAACATTCCGTCCTGTGCAGTATAAGCCAATGATACATAATAGTTAACAAAGTCTGATCCTCCTGATATTTCGAGGTTATGATAAGTTAATACAGTATTACGTCGTATGATATCCCTTATACCACGGCTATTGGGATAACGGTCACGGTCGGTATCAGCAGCTCCATCCACCGTTTTTTTAAACATGGCCACTTGTTCATCTGAATAAGGCATGTTTGTAAGTCCGCTATTTCGGGCTCCTTCATTCAGTAAAGTTGCATACTCATAAGAGTTAACCATTTCCGGCATACGAGTAGGATTTTGAAAGCCGATATATCCATTATAAGAAACAGTAGGTGCTCCGGTCTTACCTTTTTTTGTAGTTATCAGGATAACCCCATTTGCTCCTCCAATTCCGTAAGGTGCAACGGCTGCAGCATCTTTAAGTATGGTTATCGTTTCTATACTGGCAGGATCAAGCTGTCCATAATTATCACGGGGCACCCCATCAATAACTACCATTGCCCCGGCGCTGCCTGTCGTTCCTTTACCACGAATAAAAATATCAGGACTGTCGTAGCCGATTTCACCATTACCTTGACGGGCAATAAGACCCGGCATACGGCCAACCAGATTCTGGCTGACATTGGCAACTGGTTTGAGTGCGGTTTCCTGTCCCTTTATAGAAGCAACGGATGCCGTAAGGGATGCTTTCTTTGTAGTACCATATCCAATAACAACTACTTCTTCGAGAGCTTTTACATCTTCATTCATAATAATATCAAGAACTAGAGATGTTGGAATCTCTTTCTCTATAGTTTGAAAGCCAACATATGAGAAAACCAGTGTCTGCCCGGGATCGGCATCAATAATATAATTGCCGTCTACATCGGACACTGTTCCGATTTTTGTGTCTTTAAGTGTAATTACTACTCCTATCAGAGGCTGTCCCAAATTATCGAGTATTTTCCCTTTTACCTGTTTCAACAACTGTTGTTGTTCGATAACAGGAATAGGCTTTTTCATTTTTTTAAGAGATATGTAGCTATTAGATAGTATGTAGTCTATATTAATAGGCTTTAGTACATTGTCAAGGATTTTACTAACTTGTTTTTCATTAGTATTTATTTTGACTTTTTGATTAAGATCTACATCATTCCTGCTATAAATAAAAAGATAATTAGTTTGGGCTTCGATCTCGTTAATCAATTTACCCAAGCTTATATCTCCTTTATCTATATGTACTTTTGATGTTTGAGAATGGGTAGTAGCGGCAAATAATTGCAGGCTCATTACCATTGGTAAGAATAAAGACAATCTCATAAGCTGTCGTAAGTACCTAAAATTGAAATCTTTTAATAATAAATAAGGCTGCAAAACATATTTTTTCATATTTTTGCTAATGAATTTGGTGTTAATACTAGATTTATCAATAAGTTAGAGAGAAAGAAGGTATACACCTTATTGTCAGAGGAGTGGTGCAACATTCCTCTGATTTTTTCTCATAAGTCGGTTATTATCCACTGTGTATTTTCATAGATCAGGTTTTAAAGGTTAATACTAATAAGGTTAATTTGGTTAATATATTTCAATTACATTTTCTGATATTTTCTTATACCGGAAGGGGTATATTTGTTGAATAGCCAATAATATATGTTCTATTTTATCATTTTCTATAAACTTACCCGATAAAGAAAAGTTTTCAAGTTTCTTATTTTTGACTCTGAATTCGATACCATACCAAGTTTCCAACTTGCTTAATATCTCCCTTAACGACTTATTCTCAAATGTATATACACCTGTTTGCATATAATTCACATTGGTAATATCCACTGAAGTCTTTATCAATCGATTATCAACTAAAGTAACTCCTTCGTTTGGCCGCAGTTGTACTTTTTCAATATCATTATACACATTCACAGAGCCTTCGAGAAGGAAAGTTTCAAAATTGGAGTCTTTCGAATATGCCCGTACATTAAACTTTGTTCCTAAAACCTGAATATTATATTTGCCTGTTTCCACAATAAATGGCATCTCTTTATTTTTAGTAACATCAAAGAGCCCCTCTCCATCTAATTTTACCAAACGTTCTTTTCCTTCAAATTTCTTAGGCACTCTAATCTTTGAGGATGGTGCCAAGTGTACTGTAGTACCATCAGATAAAGTAATTTCAGTGCGTTTTCCCACAGGAGAAGTATATTCTATATATCTATCATCAAGAATATATTTATTGAAAATGAAGCCTACACCAATCAAAATAAGAATTGCTGCTGCATATTTTGATACCCTGAAAGCTATTTTACGAATTAGTAAAGTATGGGTTTTTCTTTTAAATTCATTGAGTTTATTAGCAGTATATTTATCATCATCATGCTCTTCCACCATTTGTGCTAATGACATGAGATTTTGTGCCTCAGCATATTTAGCTTTCAAGGATTCATTGCTCTCCATTTCTTCAAACAGAGTCACCTTTTCCTTATCAGATAATAATCCTAAAAGATAATTTGTTAATCTTTCATCCATCAGATTTCATTTTATATTTATAGGTCGTTTGAAAAGAATTTTCGGACTAAAAGAATTAAAAAAATATATCTTCTTGAAAAATAAATGGCAAGTCTCACACAGCATAAATATTAATAATCAAACAATTAAGAAAGTCAGCAGCGGCATAAAATCTTTTAATTCTTTTTTCATTTTTTTGAGGGCAATAACTACTTGGTTTTTCACAGTGTTAGGTGAAATATTCATTTTTTCTGCTACTTCTTCATATTTCAAGCCTTCAATCTTGCAAAGAATAAATATCTCCCGACATTTTTCAGGTAAGGTGTCTATTGCTTTATAGATGATATGGTCTATTTCTTCATCTGAAAGTAAAGAATCATCAAATTGTTGGATAGAGTATAGTTTGAAATTGTATTCTTTAAGGAGTGCATCCTGTATTTCCTTATTTTTGGCCTCGGTATTTATTTTACGCCTCAAGAAATCCACACATTTATTTTTTACCAGTCTAAATAAGAATGCGTTTATATTTTGTATCGTATCTAATGAATCTCTCTTCTCCCATATGAACAAAAAAACATCCTGAACAATATTTTCAGCATCTGCTTTTGTCAAAACATACTCTTTAGAGAAGCGAACTAACTTCGAATAATATTTGGAATATATATCATCAAAGTTCAGATTATTTAGATCCATGACTATTCATTAGTTATTCTGCAAGTTTTTCAATAGCTCTATTCCTTACGTCAGAGTGCGACATTCCTTTTACATAAGATTGGTGCAAATTACAAAAGAATATTTAACTTATCATAATATTTAAATGGGAAAATAACCCAACCAAGGTTAACAGTCAAAATATATTAATAGCAAATACCAGATTTATTTTTACATAATAATCCTTAGACATCGGCTCATTTACCCATATAAAAAGAAAAAGTCACCGGCTTAGTGACTTTTAAATTTCTTTATTTTTTTTAAATGTTGTCTCACAAAGATTCGAACTTTGACAGGCAGAACCAAAATCTGCAGTGCTACCATTACACCATGAGACAATCCTTTTGCTTCAAAAGCAGTGTAAAAGTATAAGATTTTTATTAAAAAACAAAAGATTTCACCATGTTTTTATAAGAAAACCTAGAAAAGCCTGTTCCAGCAAACGGATTAACAAATCTAATGCTTTCAATACCAAATAAAAAGAGGCTATATAAATATATAGCCTCTCTCACAATATTATAAAAAATTATCTTCCTTGTTCCAGTTTCAATGTTACTGTAGGTTGATCACAAACCTCTGTCGGCCCGAAAAACTGTATAGGACCAGGATAAACAAATTCTGTACCAATAGCCCAAGCTTCACGATTGGCCTGAAGGTATTTGAATGGAGCACCATCCAATAATACCAAAGCTTTTTGGATTACAGGTTTCATTTCGCCATGGCGACGTTCCATGTTCATCATCATCGTTACCGGAACACCACCAGCAATCCATTCACTCGCAGGTGCAGTAGTATTGCGCACAGATGACATATAACCTGTTTTTCCTGCCGCTATAAGAGCAGATGCAGTATATCCTAATGAATAACAGTAATCTGAATCATAATTTGAAGGAGTAGCGCAACGACCTTCATATCCGAAGAAATGTTCTTGTGCTGCGAACTTACCTTTATATTTTCCGGTAGCTTTCATTTCTGCAAGTTTATTGCCAACCATTTCAGCCAACAGCTTTTCTGTTTCGATAAGGGAGACCTGTACATTTCCATGTGGATCACGATCTAATGTCAACTGACGAGCTACACCGGAAGGTAAACTAGCAAATATTCGAGCATTTTCACCTGATAAATTCTTTTGGATATATGCTAGTTGGTCATCCTTAGGCACAGCATTAAATTCACGTTGATGGTGAGCCAAGAAGTCATTCAGTTCTGCAATAAGTCCTTTCATTGCCGGAATAAACTCAATAAGGCCTTCCGGAATAAGAACAGTTCCAAAATTGTTACCAGCTTCAGCACGTTTTGCTACAATATTAGCAATATCAGTAACTATATCGTCAAGAGACAACTTTTTAGCCTCCACTTCTTCAGATATAATACAAATGTTGGGTTGTACTTGTAAAGCACATTCTAAAGCAATATGCGAAGCCGAACGGCCCATCAATTTGATGAAATGCCAATATTTACGGGCAGAATTACAGTCGCGCTGTATATTACCAATAACCTCAGCATAGACTTTACATGCAGTATCGAAACCAAAAGAAGTTTCTATCATTTCATTCTTCAGGTCACCATCGATTGTTTTAGGGCAGCCGATTACCTGCACGCCTGCATTTATCTCTTTGTAATATTCTGCCAACACACAAGCATTAGTATTTGAGTCATCGCCTCCGATAATTACTAAGGCTTTAATATCTAATTTCTTTAATATCTCGAGTCCTTTATCAAACTGCTCTTTTGTTTCCAGTTTTGTACGACCAGAACCGATTATATCAAAACCACCCGTATTACGATATTCGTCTATAATATCAGCTGTCAGTTCTTTATAATCATGATCAACCAAACCACCAGGTCCCATAAGGAAACCAAAAAGACGGCTGCTAACATTGAGGTTCTTGATACCATCGAAAATTCCGGCTATAACATTGTGTCCACCCGGAGCTTGTCCGCCTGATAGAATAACACCAACATTAATAGCAGGATGATTTACTTTTTCAGAGGTCTCTACAAATTTAAGTGTAGGCATTCCATAAGTATTAGGGAATAGCTTTTTCACCTCTTCCTGATCTGCTACAGACTGTGTAGCTGCCCCTTCCTCAATCTTAACTGAACCATACAATGCTTTAGGCATCTTAGGTTTGTAAGCAGCTCGTGCAATTTGTAATGCGCTTTTTTTCATTTGTTTCTATTGATTTATATATAGTTTAAAATTCCCAATTTTAAGGCACGCAAATTTCGTCATTTTTTTTGAAATATAAAAGAGAAGAAAAGCCTTTGATATCGTTTTTTGAGTCATATATCATAGTTTTTCTCATATTTTAATTTTTTGGTAACTTTTTAAAGCTTTTTATTACTCTTTTCTCGCTCAAATATCTTTTTCTACTCTTTCTTATTGAAGAATGAAAGAATTATATCATTTTGATAGATTATATACAAATATAAAAAGTAAAATAGTAGTCAATACAATAGATTTAACCATATTTAACTATAATATAGTGACATTTTGACAATATTTCCGTCTTATATAACAAGAAACTGTATTACCTTTGTTGTACTAAATAATTAAAGCCATGAACTCAAGAAAATTATTTTCATTATTTGCTATTTTATTCTTATCATTAAGTATTTATGCTAATGATCCAGAAACAGTTATGTTTAGTAATGTTGAAACTACAGAAACAGGTTGTGTAAAAGAATTCTTATTTTGTGACAAGGATACAAACGCGCCTTTAACAAAAACAATCTACCGTTATAATGCAGCCGGACATATGCAGGAAAAAGCGACATATGAATGGAAAGGGGACAAGGGGTGGACCGGAATTCAAAAATATGAATACACATATAATTCTGATAATCAACCAGCAACTCCTATTATTTATAAATGGAATAATAAAACGAACGACTGGTCAGAAAAATAATTATTACACTATTTTAAACTTACGGTAAATAATTTAGTTTTCAACGTGTTATTCAAATAATAGAATCCTGCAGTCATTGAGATTGCAGGATTCTTATTTTTATAGTTAATCTATTTCTTTTTTGTTGTCACCTTTATAACACCATTCTTACCTAAATCACCATAAATCGCAATCGCCGATTCATCCTTCAGCACTTCAATAGCATCTATTGTATTTGGATCAAGAGTCTCTATTTTCTCCGCAGGCTCCATTTTGCCGTCTACAATAAGCAATACATTACTAAGATCTTTATTTGTAGAACGAATTGTTACCTGACCTTTCCTTTGATCTGAATTATTTCTTTGATTTAATGAATCAGTAACTCTCAATAAGCCAGTAGGTGAGAACTCCGAACTTTTCTTAGTGGTAATGAGGACAACACCATTTTCGGCTCCTTCGCCATAAATCCCTTTGCTTATTTCATCCTTAAGAACACTCATACTTTCGATGTCGTCAGGTTTTATATTTTCAATACCATTGGCTGACCTTTTCCCATCAACAATATATAATGGGCTCTGCAATCGCTCTGCATCTGCAGCATTATCATTCAACTTGATTTTTACATTTTCTTTTGCCCCAATTACATAAACCTGAGACTTATTTTTTATTGTATCATTTAGTCCTCTACCATCTACAGACTGCTCCAATAGAGAAACAGGCTCATCCATAAGCAACACATACCGGGGTACTGCCGAAGCCCATATGAATAAGCCAAAAACCGGAATAATAAGCAAAGCACTAATACGCTTCCATGGAGAACTCTTAGCTCTTTTTATCATGTTGAGCCGATTCAAAGGTTTTGAATGATTAAAAGAATTGGAAAAAGAAAAGACCGGTCCCTGAAACCGCTGATTGATCAAAACGGCCTGATACAGAGCTGGTGACACCCCTGAATCTATCACAGCCTTATCTGCAAGAAACTCATGGTTCTCTTTTAATAAATGAACGTGTAGCCAAGCTAATGGGTTGAACCATTGTAATATTAAGATACACTCGCTGCACAACAAATCCAGCCAATGTTTCTGTTTGATGTGAGTCAACTCATGTTTCAAAATAAGTTCTTTTTCAGTTTCGCTCAGATTCTGAGAATTCAATAATATATAGTTTAATACCGTGAATGGAGACTTAATATTTTCATTTTCTATCAATTTATATCTCTCATTATCAAACTTGACTCCGTTTCTCACCAAAGAATTCAACTTCCTATATGACATTATATTACGAACCACCAGTACAACTATACCTAAACTATATAATACAAAGAGTATAGGCCATATACTTAGCGAAGTATCAGCTGTTGCAATATCATTTGAACCGGTAACCGGCTCTGTATCAATAATGGTAGAAGGGATTAATACTTCATAAGAATAACGAATAGCAGGAACGACAAGCGATAATATAAATCCTGCGATTAAGAAAAACCTATTAAATCTGTAAAAAGTTGTAGAACGGAGAAATAGAGCATATATAATAACAAATGCACCCAGACATATACCCGATTTCGCTATATAAATAATGAATGTTTCCATAGTTATTCTTTCTTATTATCACTTTCTTCTTCCAGAGCCTGACGGGTCTCTTCCAAAAGTGTATCCATTTCCTCTATACTAAGATTGGTCTCTTTGGCAAAAAAAGAAATCATCGACGAGAAAGAGCCATTAAAATAATCTTTTACAAAGCCGAAAAGTTGTTTTTTAGAGTATTCTTCTTTTAGTATAAGCGCTTTATATATATTCACACGCCCTTCTGTACGATGCTCTACAAAATTCTTATTTTCAAGAATACTAAGGACTGTAGCAATAGTAGTTCTTGCCGGTTTACTTTCGGTAAACCCTTTTAAGATATCCTGAACAGTCCCCTCCTCCATCGTCCAGAGTATCTGCATCACTTGTTCTTCTGCTTTCGTTAGCTGCATAATATATTAGTTAAAAAACAAATATACGTCTAAAAAACTAGACGTTACTGTTATTATTGTTAAAAAAGTGACAAAGGTGACAAAAGTAACAGCTTTTAAATCGTTATTACTGTCACCTATTCAGTTAAAAGTATTTATTGGTACATTTTCTCCATTCTTGTCATCCTGAGGAACGAAGGATCTCTTCTCCTTTGTCCTTGATAAATGGATCAGGATGCTTCCTATTGTCAGCATAACAAAAATACGTCAACAAATATTTACCATAACTTATTCGTAGTTCATAATTAGATAAAGAAATATTACAAAAACAAAAAGGGTTGCTTTATCAGCAACCCTTTTCTATTCTTGAATAACTTGATTATGCTTTACCTGCACTACCAAGTACTTTTTCGATTTTATGCTTATATAGTTTCTTAGCATTTTCACGAGCTGGCCCTAGGTATTTACGAGGGTCAAATTCTGCAGGTTTAGTTGCAAATACTTCGCGGATTGCAGCAGTCATTGCTAAGCGGCTATCAGAGTCAATATTAATTTTACATACTGCTGATTTTGCAGCTCTGCGCAATTGCTCTTCTGGAATACCAATAGCATCTTTCAATGCACCACCATATTTATTGATAGTGGCAACTTCTTCCTGAGGTACAGAAGATGCACCATGAAGAACGATAGGGAATCCTGGAAGTTCTTTCTCAATAGCTTCAAGTATATCGAAACGTAATGGAGGAGGAACTAACATACCGTTAGCATCTCTGGTACATTGTTCAGGAGTAAATTTGTTTGCTCCGTGAGAAGTACCGATAGAAATAGCAAGAGAGTCGCAACCTGTTCTTGTAGCAAAATCTACTACTTCTTCAGGTCTTGTATATGTATGATGTTCTGCAACAACTTCGTCTTCTACTCCGGCTAATACACCAAGTTCACCTTCAACTGTTACGTCAAATTGGTGTGCGTATTCTACTACTTTTTTAGTCATAGCGATATTTTCTTCATATGGAAGATGAGAACCATCGATCATAACTGAAGAAAAACCTGAATCGATACAAGATTTACATGTTTCGAATGTATCACCATGGTCAAGGTGTAATACTATCTGAGGATTTTCCCATCCAAGGCTTTTAGCATATGCAACAGCGCCCTGAGCCATATAACGTAATAAGATTGGGTTAGCATATTCGCGAGCTCCTTTAGATACCTGAAGGATTACTGGAGATTTAGTTTCAGAAGCGGCAGAAACGATAGCCTGCAATTGCTCCATATTGTTAAAATTGAAAGCAGGGATTGCATATCCTCCCTCAACTGCTTTCGCAAACATTTCTTTAGTGTTAACTAAGCCTAAGTCTTTGTAATTAACCATTGTTTTTGAAATTTTATTTATAATATAAATGTGATTTATTTATCATTTTATCCATTTTTGTCATCCCTAGTGTACAAAGGCGACTATTTTGTGTAGTGCCAATGGATTTCTCCTGCAAAAATAACAAAAATCTATGATAAAAGGTTTCAAAAATTAATAAAATAACCTTTTGGATATCATTTCCATAAAGGAGTTGGATATTCCCCTTTATCAACCAGATTTTGTATTTTTTGTACCACACCTTCTCTATCTTCAGCGTAAGTTACGCCAAACCATTTAGAAGGAGTATCCAACACTTTCACATCGGCTGTTTTATTAATAATAAGATGATCGACCATCAATGGAATAAAATACTCAGCTTTATGATTTCCCTCATTCATTTCGAGGAACTTAACGAAGTATTTATCCGAGTGCTCGAAATAGTCAGGAGTAAAGCCCCACATATTCATTGACACAGGAGTATTCTCAGCCAGTTCGAACCAATAATTTTCTGCATCTTTATATTGTATAGTACCATCTTTACGTTCAATATGAGTACGTTCAACAATGCTTGTCAAGAAATGATCATCATCTGTTTCGCAAACGCCTCTGGCAACAGCACCACTCTCTGATAATGTATTGTGAAGACGGTAACCAACCATACAATAATGGTTTTCTTTACCTTCCATTGCTTTCAATTGATCGGCAAGAATAGCATAACTCTCACGTCCATAAAAATCATCTGCATTGATTACAGCAAACGGTTCGTGAATAACATCCTTAGCCATCATTACTGCATGGTTAGTACCCCATGGTTTTTGCCTGTCGGGATGTAATTCAAAACCTTTTGGTAAATTATCCAGTTCCTGATAAACTACTTCTACCGGAACATGTTTATCGTACTTGGAGATTATTTTTTCACGAAATTCTTTATCAAAAGATTTTCTAATTACAAAAACTATTTTACCAAATCCGGCTCTAAGAGCATCATAGATAGAATAGTCCATAATTGTTTCACCGTTAGGGCCAAGTCCGTCAAGCTGTTTCAGACCGCCATAACGACTCCCCATGCCAGCAGCAAGTACATACAAAGTTGGTTTCATAATATAATTATTTTTAGATTAATTTTTCCCAGTGCAAAGATAACTTTTTAACGTAAATAAGGAAAAGTAAATAACACTTATCTCGTAAATTTTGTATTAAGAAACAGTTATGATAGTTGATTTATATATTCTATATCGCTTATTCCATCAGCGTTCATCAATATATTCTTTTGAAATTGCCATATAATATCTCCAGCACCATACCTTTAAAGGTTACAGGCTGATTTTCTTCCAAATCTAGTATCTTATTCTTGTAACAAACATATATCACATTACGGATCAGGACTTTATTATCTTTACATCATACCCAATAAACAGCCCGCTCTCAATCACTCCTGTGATTGATTTTATCCGGTTCTCCAACCCGTTATCAATTAAACTAAACCAGGCATCAATAATAAAATTACCGTTTTCGGTAAGGATAGGACCATCTTTCCCTTTGGCTAGTCTCAGAATTACATCAGTTGCCCCCAGTGCTCTTACCTCCTGTTCTACATAAGGCAATGAGATTGGAAAAACTTCAATCGGAACGGGAAATTTAGACCCTAATTTGTCTACAAACTTTGATTCATCAATAATAATGTAAGTCTCTTTACTGTTACATATCAAAAGTTTCTCCTTGAACATAGCTCCACCTCTTCCCTTTATCAGGTTGTTATTCGGGTCTACTTCGTCTGCTCCGTCAAAAGTCCAGTCAGGTTTCTTATCCAAAAGGGTGGTTTGAGGAATTCCCAGTTGAATACAAGTCATAGATATTTCCATTGAAGATGGGATAACCTGAATATGCAGACTCTCATGCCTTATCCTTTTTGCCATAGCCAGTAGAGCAATGTATACAGTAGAGCCGGATCCCACACCGATAATATCCCTATCTTTCATTTTGTTCGCAATATTCATACCAACACGTTCTTTTCCTTCCCTGTTGGTAATTTCGGCTGACCATTCCAATCCACTGATTATATTATCTCCCCAATCCATCTCTTAATCTATTTTTTTTGTAAAATTACAGAAATAAAAAGTAACAAAAGTAACAACTTTATAATAGTTTTTTATTGGTTACTTTTTTATTCTGCCAGTTTCTTAACAAACAAAAGCCTCCTTATTTTAGTTCTTTCATTAATAAGACAATTTCTCAACTTATTAATGCTATAAAAGAAACCGCTCAAAATATAAATCTCGAGCGGTCGTCCTTACCTAAAATATAAAACAAAAGCACTATTTGGCTTTGAACAACCATCGTGTCCCTACCAATAAGCTATGAGTATCTTTATTATGTAATCCGGCGAACTCTCCTTCAAAATTTGTATTGCTATAAGCATACATAGCATGAAAGCGCAAGTCTTTAGCTAAGGAGTTTGTAAAAGGATAAAATTCCATAACGGCCTGTATACCCATACTTTCATATGCATTACTGTCAAATTCTTTATCGTGGCGCTGGTTCCATGTACCTTTTATAAAAGGTTTCCATTTTCCAAAATCATATTTGAAATTCAGAGACACTGATTGATCCCGTACGTATCTTATTCCTAGGTCTACGTCTTCTACAAGTGAACTGTAATCCATATTACGATTTCCGAAATAATAATCCAATTCGGTGGTGAATTTACCTACATTCAACTGTGTTCCGGCAGTAAGCCAGTGATAAAACTTTGTCTTACTATGTTGGAATACACCATATCCCCATCTTGTTTTTAGAACATCTTTAAACAGATTACCTTCCCATAAAACATTTATAGCTAAAGCCTTATTTTTATAGTCGTCGCTTGCAAACTGAGGCGCATCGGAGTTTACTACTTGCAGATTCATCGTTTGCCCCAAAAACTTGTAAGCAAAATTGACTCCGGTTTTGTATGCATCCAGATCGTCGAAGGCCATTGTTGGCTGATATATATCAGCCGGATTGTAATCGTACTCGAATGTACCAAACTGCACCGATTGTTTTCCGGCTGTTATTGTCCATTTTGTTCCAAGGTCAAAAGCCAGCCACGCCTGGTCTGTAGCAGCGGAATAGCCTTCTCTGAGAGGAGCTTGAGGTTTATTTAAACGATGCCTTACCCGATACCTGATACCCGGTATAATTTCACCAACCAGCCATATTTTAACTGTTTGCCCACGAAAAGTAGCTTCATCTAAGTCTCCATTATTGAGGGTAGTCTGAAAATCGACACGTGTATCCAACATTATATTCAGCATTTTGTCGTCCCACAAGAGTTTATCCAGTATATTCTGACTTTCCTTATGTTGTGCAAATGCCCCGAGGCTTAGAAATAAAGCCCCTAACATTATATATAACTTCTTCATGTAGATGTGATTTTGAAAAGAGACTATCTAAAAAGTAACATAGTTTTAAATAGTCTCTTTTTTATATAGATTTAATATTCAGAGAACATACGCTGTATCTCTTTATAATCCTTGGTTTTGGTTAATGCCAGCATGAGTAATACCCGTGATCTGTACGGGTTATTAAACCATGATGCAGAAAAACCAAGTTGATCATCATTTATTTCGTCCCATTGGGCAGTCGGGCCTGTCATTATACGGGATGAACGTACAACAGCTATACCATGATTCTTTACAGCTTTTTCGAGTGCATTTTGCAAATCAGTAGTTAGATTACCATTACCTACTCCTGCTGTAACAATTCCCTTTACATGAGCCTTAACAGCTGCATCTACAAACAAAGAAGTTGCATTCGAATAACTCAATATGATCTCTACTCTGGGCAACTCAGAGAGATTGGTTACATCAAATTCAGAATTTATAGTATGGCGTTTCAACGACTGGCGTGTATAAATTGGCTTTCCGTTATATACAATACCTAAGGGACCGTAATTCGGATTTTGAAATGTACCCACACTCAATGTATTGGTCTTTGCCAGATCATCCGCACCCAATATCTTATCATCCATAACTACTGTTACTCCTTTACCAACCGATTCGGGAGCTACTGCTGTAGCCACGGCATTATAAATATTACGTGGGCCATCTGCACTGATGGCAGTAGATGGACGCATAGAACCTACCAGGATAACCGGTTTATCGCTTTTGACTGTAAGATTCAAAAAATATGCCGTTTCTTCTTGTGTATCTGTACCATGTGTAATTACAATTGCATCTGCATCCTGATTTAGCAGTTCATTCACACGTTTGCTTAATTTTAGCCATACCTGATCATTCATATCCTGACTACCAATATTGGCAACCTGCTCCGCTTTGATGTTTGCAATATCTTTAATTTCAGGAACAGCACTTAATAATTCATCAACGGTAATTGCTCCGGCTTTGTATCCGGCTGTGACTTCTGTTGCTCCTTGTCCGGCAATAGTACCTCCGGTGGCAAGGATATATACGGTCTTTTTCGCTTGCGCATTTGATGCGATGGATATTACCATCATCATCATTAACAAGCCGAATACTCTTTTGATATTTGTTCTCATAATCATATAATTAGTTTATTTTTTACTTCTTTGTACTCTCCCAGGCTTCTACATAATCCTGCATAGTTTCCGATAGTTCTTTACCTATTACACTATAGTCTTCGTCTTCGAGATTAGCGAGCGATACACGTACGGACCACTCCGGACCGGCAAAACCACCACCATTGAGTAGTACAATAGAAGATTTTTCAGCCAAGCGGAAAACAATATCTACAGGTTCAAAATTCTTTTCAAGGAACTGTACAAACTCTTTTCCATAGTTTTTCATTGCCCATTCATGAATGTCTATCTCACAATAGTAAGCAGCACGCTCAGGATCGGGAGTAAGCGGAATATTTATACCTTCCCATAGTAAAGAATAACGGTGCTGAAGAAGGTCGATACAATCTTTTTTGTACTTATTCTCAGTATCAAGAAGAGCAAAAGCAGCAAATAACAACATCTGTATCTGTTGTGGCGTAGATAATCCTGCTGTATGATTCAATGCAACCTGTCGGCTATCGGCTACAAGCCTGTCTATAAATTTAAGTTTAGATGGATATAATGTCAGGCTTTCATATAGTTTAGCCAAACGTTGCTTGTCTTTTTCAGGAATGGCAGACAACATATCGTCGTAGATATTATCCTCATACAAGGCAATTACACCTAACCTCCATCCTGTAGCACCAAAATATTTTGAGAAGGAGTAAACGCATAATGTGTTTTGAGGAAGTTCGTTCATAAGGGAGTTGAATCCCGGAACAAACGTACCATATACATCATCGGTTAATATCATCAGATTAGGATTCAGATTTTTCACCACCTTTACCAGATACTTTCGGCTATGGTCAGATATTTCCACTGATGTAGGGTTACTAGGGTTTACAATAAAGAATGCCTTTATTGACTTGTCTCCCAGCTTGTCTAGTTCTTCATCTGGATACTGGAAGGTAGAATTACCATCTTTATCCTTAGCCGAACCATGTATATAAGTTACTTTAAAGTCATACCTTGCTAATTCCGGAATCTCTAAATAAGGTGTAAATACAGGGACACCTAAGGCTATCCGGTCTCCTTTCTTCAGTAAGCAATTTTCAACAAGCGAATCGAAGATATAACACATTGCTGCTGTGCCTCCCTCTACAGCAAAGAGGTCATATTTACCATTACGCACAGGGTCGTTGCCACACATCTCCTGAATCAGATAATCATGTACAATTATTTCTGTTTGCTTCAACATGCGCACAGGACTTGGATACTGATCGCCAATTATACCTTCTGCCAATTCGAACACCCATTTGTCAGGAGTGAAGTTATGTTTTTTAATTCCGTAATTGTATAAGCCTCTTAGAAGCTCAGCTCCCGGTTGCTGCTTGTTCTTTTCCAGAAAATCTTCAAAGCGTTTGGCTATCCCGTCAATTTGTGGAATTCCACTGAGCCCCGAAGGTTTATTCATAGCACGTTTACTTTCTTCAATACCAAACTGACCGAGAGCAAAAAATGCTTCGCGCGGAACTGTTGCTGTCCAATTGGGATTACCACGACCTGCATTCAGCATTGTTTTTACAGGTTTCTTTTGTTGGTCTGAAGCTAATGCTATCAGATTATCTTTTAGCTCAAATGGGCTTAACTGTTCTAATTGTTGTTCACGTTTTCGTGAAGTCCTTAATTTATCAATATCCATATTTATATGTTTTAGTAATTTATTAACTCATCAGTAACACAATGACTACACCCCAGATAATAAGAAGTGTGTTGCCGACAGCATAAGTCGTTGTATATGAAAGGGCAGGTACTTTACTTTGCAGAGAGTCTTCCAGCGCCCCTAAAGCAGCTGTCGTAGTACGGGCTCCGGCACAGGCTCCCAATGTGATTGCAGGTTGAAATTTGAAGACAAACCGTCCGAGCAGAAGACCTATAAACATTGGTACCAGACTGACAAATATACCTGCGATGAACAAGCTCACCCCGGCAGCTTTAAGTCCGGCAATAAAATCCGGCCCGGCATTGATACCCACCACTGCGATGAATATGTTTAATCCCATATTGTTCATCAACCAGATAGACGGTTCGGGAATAGCACCAAATGTAGGACGCAGGGAACGTACCCAGCCAAATATGATTCCCATAATGAGGACTCCTCCACTGGCACTCAGGCTTAGAGGAATATTTCCGGTGCGTATGGTCAGGGAGCCGATAATTCCCCCTAAAAAGATACCCAAGCCCACATATAGTAAGTCGGTTACATTAGTAGGACGTTCGGCTATACCAAGATAATTGGCAAAGCGGTCTACATCAGCTTTGCGACCCTCAACCTCAATGATATCACCCCGTTGTAGTTTTACATTTTTCAGAAGAGGGATTGTAACTTTACCCCTATGAATTTTTCTTATTATTGCCCCATGGCGTTCTTTACTTGTTTTGAGTTCTAACAGCGTTTTTCCGACAACTTCCTTATTGGATACGATTACCCTGATAGCTTCAGCCTTAAAATCCAGAAGTTCAATATCGGCAACTTCTACACCTATTGAGTTCTCATCTGAGATCAGAGCGTCTACAGGACCATTGAGAACAAGGCGATCACCTTTATTAATTTTTATATCAGGAGTAGGTTCCTGAATTATTTCCCCCTTTACCGGACGAATACGTTCTACATAAACAGGCCACCCTTTTCGAACGAGAGCATCTTCCAGTTCCTGAACCGTCTTTCCTCCATTAAAGAAATCATTCGTTACTTCTATCGATCTGAATGTAGTACCATCATAAGCATATTCCATACTGGAATCTTCTTCGTTGATAGAGCCTCCTAGTGTCTTTTCATATTCCTTAGTTTTCTCTATAACGTTTTTACCTAACAATTTAGGTCCGACTGATGCCAGAAACCATGCTGTGCCTGCTGTTCCAAAAATATAAGTAACTGCATATGCTACGGGTATCTGATTGATAAAAGTATGTTTCTGATCATCACCTATAGCCAGCTGATTAATAGTGTCACTGGCAACACCAATAACAGCGGAAATAGTATTAGCTCCGGCTAATAATCCGGCTGCATTGCCTAAATCGAATCCAGCGATAATAGCAGCAACCCATGCTACAACCAAACAGGCAACGCAAACTATTGCTGCAAAAGCTATTTGAGGAAGACCATCTTTTTTTAGTCCATGTATAAACTGTGGACCAACACTATATCCTACTGCAAACAAGAATATTAAGAAAAATGTGGATTTTACGGTAGGAGAAATAACAATACCTAACTGGCCTACCAGAACCCCCATCAATAGAACCCCTGTGACAGAGCCTAAGCTGAAACCCTTAATTTTAATCCTTCCGATAGCAAATCCAAGGGCAAGGGTTAAAAAAATTGCAAGTTCGGGTGTGCCTTGCAGTGTTTTTATTATCCAATCCATAAGTTTTATATAATTATTTGTGACTAACCTAATTTGTGAGTGTTCGTTATGGAATAAACAAGTTGTTATACATATTGTTTGATGAAGGGTATTCTCCCGGAAGTTTTTAACAAAAAAGAAAGCGAAAAGAAATATTTCTTTTCGCTTTCAATAATATATTAAAGAATACTTATTTTACCGGCTGTAATCTAAATGAATATGATAAGTTCTGATTTACCGGAATAAGGTATTCAGGCAGAGGCAGAGGGCCACAGCTTGCGTTTCCTAAGCCCTGTTGTATACAATCCAGGTTCAGATATACTTCAGGTTTACGTATTTCGTCAAGCTTAAAATCATGAACAGCTTCCCATAGTGCCTGATCGGTAAAATGAAGAGCGCTGAATCCTAACTTATCTTTAGATGATATTTTCAATCCCTTGCCATTCTGATCTGTAATAGAAACCCATCTTACATCGTCACGGTTACCCATACTCTGTGAACGTACATAATGCTCTTCCTCCATTCCTTTAACTGTAGTCTGGTATTGACCAAAGTGGGCAGAATGTTTTCTATCCCAATAGTTTTCATGAGGACCACGGGCAAAGTAACGGACATTTTCCATACCCTGCGGTAATACAATCTGTAACCCTAAGCGATGAATAGTATTCACTTGCGGTGCAGTAAAGCTTGCATCCATGTCAATCGTTCCATCCTCATAAATTATATATTTTACCAGATATGGTATTTTTACAGGATTAGGACTTTGTATGGTTGCAGCAGTGTTGACTATAACAGTTACGGATTTTTCATCAGGAGAAACCTGATAAGTAAACATCGGTTTATCGTTTACAGTTTGGTAATATTTCTGATCGGCATATTTGTCATTATTTACACTGCGATACCAGTTCAGATTGAAACCGTTACCGTTATATATCATTTCCTTAGCATTGTACTGTAAAGATGACATTTGTCCTGTCTGAGTATTAAATACAGTCTTAAAGTCTGCCCCACCGATAATAAGATCATTACCTTCAACAAAGGTTTTTATATTCTGCATAGAGGATGTATTGATAGCTGTCAACGGTTGTCTACCTGTTAAAGCAAATTGCTCTACAGCAACTACATGTCCTGCTTTTGCCCAGTTTCTATCATCTTTTAATGAGAAATAGACATTAAGAAAGTATTCACTACCTGCATCCAGTTTTTTAGTATATGGAACAGTTATAATAGTCTTCTGATTAGGTGCTAAATCTATGGATGACATTGTTCCGGATTCAGATTTAATTCCGTCTTTGATTACTTCCCATGTAATATTATATTCATTCAGATTAATGAAGTCATATTTATTTTCGATTTCTATTTTACCTGTACCTACCGATAGTGGTTTGAACTTGATATACTGATATATTTTCTTCACCTCTAACAATTTTGCTGTTACCCTGCGATCAGGAGTGGTCAAGCCATTACAAACAAAATCAAAATCATTTGGCTTATCTCCAAAATCTCCACCCAGATAATATTGATTGGCCGGTTTGCCATGCATATTGATTCCCTGATCTACCCAGTCCCAGACACATGCACCGATCATTCGTTCCGATTTGTTCTCAATATAATCCCAATATTCAGCCAGATTTCCGGGAGCGTTCCCCATCGAGTGTGCATATTCACACAAGAAATATGGTTTATCCGAATCTTGCTGATCGAATGCAGCCATGCGATCCATTGATGGATACATATGTGAATCTATATCGGCAATTTGATTTTTTCCTTCATAATGTACCGGACGTGATGGGTCTAGCTCTTTAGCTACCTTATACATTTCATCAAAGTTATCACCATTACCACCTTCGTTTCCTAACGACCAGAAGATTACAGAAGGATGATTTCTATCGCGTTTTATAACCCTGTCCATACGGTCTCTATACGCCGGAGCCCAACTAGGCATACCGCTGATGGAATGATTGCCATGGTTTTCGCAATCTGCTTCATCCATTACATATAGTCCATAATAGTCATGCAGGGCATACATACGCGGATCATTCGGATAGTGACTGGTACGGATTGTATTCAGATTGTGTTGTTTCATCAGGAGTATATCCTGAATCATAGATTCAACCGGAACAGCTTTTCCAAATTGCGGATGAATGTCATGTCTGTTGGCTCCTTTAAAGAATACCTGCTCATTGTTTATGTAAACACGTTTATTCTTTATTTCTACCTTGCGGAATCCAAATTTTGAGCTCATAGCCTCAAGTACATTTCCTGAGTTGTCTTTCAGTGTGACAATGGCTGTATAAAGGTTTGGCTTTTCGGCAGACCACAAAAGAGGGCTCTTCACTGTTGCCTCCATGTTATATTCTTGCTCTTGATCTCCTTTTAAAGCGGAAACCGCTTGGTTAAGAGTAACGACTTCTTTTCCTGATGTATCCAGAAGTGTAACTGACACAGTGCTGGCCTGCGAGGCTTTCTTATCATAATTCCTTACAGATGCTTTCACCTTAAATAATGCAGAACTATAGTCATCTCCCTTAAACTCTGATTGCAGGAAGTAATCGCGCACATGTACTTTTGGTGTAGCATATAAGTATACAGGGCGATGGATGCCGCTTAGGCGGAACATATCCTGATCTTCGATATAGCTACCATCTGTCCAACGATATACTTCGGCAGCTATTGTATTATTACCTGCCTTCACATAGTCGGTAACATTAAATTCAGCAACATTATTTGCCCCCTGGCTATATCCTACTTTCTTACCATTTATCCAAACATATATACCGCTATATACACCATCGAAATGTAGGATTATCTCTTTACCATCCCAATCGGCAGGAATTGTAAAATCACGACGATATGATCCTACAGGATTTACTTCAACTTCATTGGTATATCCTTTTTGAGGTTGTATAAATGGAGGATTATTTTTGTGAGGATAAGTTATATTGGTATAGATGGGAGTTCCATAACCATGCATTTCCCAATTGGATGGAACCGGAATTTCTTTCCAGGATGAAACATCATAATTCATTTTATAAAAATCCTGTGGACGTTCGTCCGGTTTCTTTACCCAATGGAATTTCCAATTGCCATTCAGAGTCATATATAATGAAGATGAAGGATCTTCCCAGGGCTTATCAAAACTCTTATCTGCTTTCAGGCTTTCTACAGAGGGAAAAGGAATATATGTAGCGTGTCCAGGTTCTTTGTTGATTGCAAAGATTGTTTCATTTTCCCAGTCAAATTTACTCGGTTTTTGTTTTACTTCTTTAGGAGCTTTCATTCCTGACGGAACCAACTTCCATAACTGCGATGAAGTAGGCATCTGATATAAGCGTGTGCCTTCAGCGTCTTCACCACTATAAGCCAAAGCCATACCTCCCCTATGTACAATGGAGTATGCTCCTGTACCTGTAACAGTTATCCGCCACTGTTGGTTACCATTAGATGGATTAGTGTCCCATTGAATAATCGGGTTTCCGTTACCCATGGTCGTATTATCATTATCGATACTCTTGTCGATAAACGGATTAGAAATAGTATAAGTGCCATTAGGCTGTTTGGTAATTTTCCACATCTGTCCCCGGCTATTTTTATCATTTTTAGCCAGATATAGATTAGATGCATTTTCAGAAACATTCAGATTGTCTATAACTAGTCCGGAAGGACTGACGATCTTGTACAAAATATCGGGATTGATTTCCTGAGAGAATCCCTTAAAGCTTAAAAGCAGAAAGCTTAAAAAGATTAAGCAACTGATGCGTTTTTGCATGAGGTTTTAATTTTAGGTTTTTTATGACATTTAGGTGTTCTTTGAAGTGTTAAAGATAATCCTTATTTATCAAATTGTAAAGTTTAATTTAACGTATTCAGCATATATTTGCGATAATATTTAATAAAAAACTAAATTTGAGTAAATTAATAAATTATTAGTCTGAAATAATGAATCTAAAAGAAGGGTATATTCAGAAAACATCCGGCGAGACAAAGCGATATTGTCAATATCTAAAATTAAACCCGAATACTCTGGAGCAGTATAAGTATTGGCATAGCAGTAAAAATATATGGAAAGAAATTCCGGAAGGTATTCGAAAAGCCGGCATACTGAATATGGAAATCTATATATTCAATGATATGGCCTTTATGTTGATTGATACTCCTGTCGATTTTAACTGGGATGAAGCCTTCGGGCGTTTAGCTACGTATGAAAGACAGGCTGAATGGGAAGATTTTGTATCAAAATTTCAGGAAGGGGAAAAAGGACAACGATCAGAAGAAAAATGGCACCTGATGGAACGTATATTTTCATTAAAAGAGGCTTTGGAGTAAGGATATGTTGTTCTAAAAAATTACCTTTAGACTTTTTGTATACAATATAGAATCGTTACATGAAAAATAAATCTCAAAAATCCCTGTTTGCAGGGAACTACGGACAGAACTACTTATTCCCATTCATCCTGGTTACCAGCCTGTTCTTCATGTGGGGATTCGCACACAGTCTGCTTGATGTATTAAACAAGCATTTTCAGAACTCACTGGATCTGACAAAAACAGAATCAGCAGCAGTACAGGCATCTGCCTACGGTGCATATTTTCTGATGGCTCTTCCTGCCGGATTTATAGCAAAGAAGTTCGGATATAAAGCAGGTATTATAGTGGGTTTAATCCTTTTTGCATTAGGAGCCTTCTGGTTTGTACCGGCAGTTGAAATCAATACTTTTTGGGCATTTTTACTTGGTTTACTAATCCTATTTTGTGGACTCACATGCCTCGAAACGGTTGCTAATCCTTATACCACTGTTCTGGGACCCGCGGAAACTGCTGCCACCCGGATTAATCTGGCTCAAACATTTAATGCCATAGGTTGGATACTTGGCCCTCTGGTAGGTTCGATACTTATCTTTGGAAATGAATCCGATAAATCGATGTTGGAACTGTTAGCCGAAGCTCTGGATAAAGTGTTTCTGGGTGCTAATACAGCTATACAAGATATAACGGAAATAGCAAAGACTCAAACCGATAATTCAAATCTGATATTACCTTATGTAGGTCTTGGGGGATTGGTTGTTTTAGTGCTTGTTCTATTTTTATTTACCAAATTACCGGAGATAAAATCGGATAACAGTGTAAACGACGGGGATACTCTCTCGATAAGTCGCCCTTTGATCCGTCAACGCCATTTTGTATTGGCCGTTATAGCTCAATTTCTGTATGTAGCAGCACAAACGGGAATAAATAGTTTTTTCATCAATTATGCTGTCGAGATAAATGAATTGCAATTAAACGAATTACAGGCAGGATTACTACTTGGCTTAGGCAGTATGACACTATTTGCTGTAGGTCGCTTTGCAGGGGGAATGGTGATGCGAAGAGTGAAAGCAGAATCTCTGCTTGGTTTGTTTGCTATCATAAATTCCTTACTTATGTTGTTTGTTATAATGAATCATAATCGGTTTGGTATTATTGCCCTGATATCCTGCTATCTGTTTATGTCCATTATGTTCCCATCCATATTTGCCCTCGGGCTGAGGGGCTTGGGAGATAAGACGAAGACTGCCTCATCAATATTAGTACTTACTATTGTTGGTGGCGCTATAGCTCCTGTTCTGATGGGTCTTATCGGTGAAAATAGTATGAACCTCGGATTTATAATTCCTCTGATTTGTTTTCTTTATATTTCATTCTATGGTTTTGTAGGTAGTAAAACCAAGTAATTACAGATATCAAATAAGTAAGAGTCCTGCACACACATGTATGCAGGATTTTTTATTTTATATAATTATTGTAACATATTATCTAATAATACGTCATACTTATAAAGCGCTGATAAATTATTATTAATAAAGTCTGTATTAAAAATTACAATTATGAAAACAAAGGTTTTAATTACAATATGTATATTATTTTTTTCATCAATCGCTCTTTTTGCACAAGAGAATAACATAGTGAAGACTGTTAGTGTGGATGACAATAATCATACTAAAGAATACATTGTTTACGACAAGAACAATAAGAATCCATTGTATAGAACCGTATATGAATACAATGAAGACAACAATAGGGTAAAAAGAAATAGTTATATTTTTAAAAAAGGACAATGGGTAGACTCTAAGAAATATGAATATACCTATAATAGCGACAAAAAGCCTCTATATATTGTATTTACAAAATGGAACGATAAAGTAAAAGATTGGGAGAATACCTCAGATTTAATTCTTCATTCGTATGATAAAAATGGAGACTTTTTATCTGTTACTAAAATCCAAATTGATAGTAAGTATAAATTTATCTCAAAAAGATAAGACCAATAATTTCTGAACAGAAGGCCCGGTTCAATAACTGGACTTTTTCGTACAGTCTGTCCGTTTACGAACACAAATACATTTACGTTATACTTATAATATACTGTTTATTAATTATTTAATCATCGTGGCACAATGATTGAATATAGTAAGATAGTAATTAAAAATATAAACAATCATAAAAACTACAGTCATGAAAACAAAGAAATTAATATTAACCATAATTATTTCCCTTATATCAATCGGTATTTATGCACAGAATAGTGGAAGAACGGCAAAAATAGAAAATGAACGTAGTCGTGAATACCATACTTACGATAAAAAAAGCAAAATAACATGGAAAACAGAATACAAATATGACGATCTTGGAAATAGAATTCGTCAGATTTCTTACAAACAAAATAAGGATAGTGAGTGGATACCTATTCAAATGCATGAGTATCAGTATGACAGTGCTAATAAAATAGCTAATATTGTCTATACAAAATGGGATAAAAGAGCAAGAAGATGGAATAATGAATCTGAAATGTTGGTATACTTATATAATAATACCGAAAGATATATGGTTGTAAAAAGGAATACTTCCAGAGATTAGATTAGATGTGGTGATTACTAAGATCCTGCTTTGTAATAAAGCAGGATTTTTTTTTGTTGATAACACTCGGTAACACTAGATAGCAAAATGGAAACATAGTTTGCGATAAGTTAAGACTAGCTTTGTTTCATCAAAGTAATAAATGTTTAACAATATAAAAATTACAATTATGAATGCAACTGGTTTAATCACAGCTCTTGTTTCTTTTTTAGTAACAATCAATATGTTTTCACAAAACAATAATCTAACTGTATTTAGTAATCATAATGAAGAAACTTTTACAAAAGAATATATAGTGTATGATAATGCAGAATCGATAGCTTTATCAAAGACTATATATCAATATGATGGAAGCGGGAACAGAATGAGCAAGACATCTTATATCTGGAATGCCGAAAAAGGATGGATAGGATCGCAACTGTATGAGTATGGATATAATAATGATAATCAATTATCAATCATTGTTTATAACAGCTGGGACAAGCTAAACAATAGATGGAACAAAGCTGAAGATATAACACATATTGATAGAGATGATAAACTATTAGCTGAAAAACAGATTAAATAAAGGCGAATAATCAATATAAAAAATAAGGATACCTAAAATTAGGTATCCTTATTTTATTTTGAGTATTACTATTTTTATTTAGTAACAGCAGTAAACACAACTACACGATTCCATTGGTCTGTAGGGAATAGTTGTTCTTTGTCTCCGCTAGCTTTTTTCGTAATGCGGCTAGCTGCGATACCATATTTTTCAATAAGTACTTTAGCTACAGCTTCAGCGCGTTGTTCAGAAAGTCTTTGGTTGATTGCAGCTGTACCAGTGCTCTTATCAGCATATCCGGTAACAATTACGTTTACCTGTGGATTATCTTTCAAATAACGGGCAGCATTAAAGATGTTGATATCCTGGTTTTGCTCAAGTTTGGCGCTACCGATACGGAATACAACAACTGCATTCATTAACACTTCAGTTTGTTCTTTGATTTCTTTAGTTTTTTCAACTACAACCTGAGGTTCTGGTTTTCTAGCTAATTCGTCTTTCAATCTGCTGATTTCAGAATCTTTATTAGCTAGTTGAGATCTTTGTTCGTTAACTCTGTCATTTAAAGCTTTCATTGCAGCAGGATCTGCAGCATCTACAGTTTTAAATCCACCGCGAGTAAAGTTATAAGTAAGACCTACCATAGCATTTACGATACCATCATATTTTTTACCTTTACTGATTCCATTGAAGCCATCAGGGTAAAGATTTCCCATAACTTCTAAGTTTAGGTTAACAGCTTCATTAATACGGAAATCACCTTGTAAACCTATACGAGGAACGATACTATTAGTTCTACTTATTTTACCCATACCATCCACATCATCTTTACTGAATCCATGTGCATAACCAATACCAGCAATACCAATCAAGTTAAAGCCTCTTTCAGGGCTATAAGGCATGAATAGATTTGTTAAATTAAGTAATCCGTCAAGGCTGGTCTGGATATAATTTATTTTATATGTTCCATCTTTTTTCTGTGTACTGACTGTGTACTCATAATAGTTTTTTGAAGACCAGCCACCAACTTGAAATCTTGCTCCTGCTACTGGTGAGAAATACTTACCTGCAGAAAGTGCTACATGAGGAGTAATCAGGTCGCCAAATGAAGCTTCGCTGTGGAATTCACTAATAGTGTATGAACCTCCAACCTGAGCTTGAAAAAACCAATGATCCCAAAACTTAGTTGGTTCATAAGCCTTTTCTTGGGCATAACCAGATGTAACAGCTAGGAATGCTGTTGCAATAATTAATGTTAATTTTTTCATCTTGTGCTTTTTTTAAGTTTCATCATATAGAACAATTCGTTTTATACATTGTTCAGTTTTGACATATAAGTTGCATCTTTTTTAACATAAAAAGATGGGCCAAAGATATTATAAATATACTATTGATACAAAAAAAATGATAAAATAAATAAAAGAAAAGAAAACGTGTACTGGTTTACTTTTTGACAATAAATTTTCATAAATCATTTTTTTTTGATAATTTTAGGCATCAAAATCCACAAGCTTGTTATGTGGTATAACAAGGATACACAACAATATATAGAAACATACTTAAACATATTTTAGTAAATAAAATTATATGGCGCATTTACCTGATTTTATAAGTGATCTGGCAATTATATTAATAACGGCCGGAGTAATAACGATTATATTCAAATGGCTAAAGCAGCCTGTAGTTCTGGGTTATATTGTTGCTGGTTTTTTAGCAAGTTTGCATTTTAAAAATTTTGTAGAAAAACTTGTACTTGATATATCCGGAGCTTCAGAACAACAGGTTTCCAATATTTTCCGCGTTCTGCCTGAAATATCCGATATGGGTAATGTCAGTATATGGGCTGAGATCGGGGTTATATTTCTTTTATTCGCTCTTGGACTGGAATTCAGCTTTAAAAAGTTGATGGATGTAGGAGGAAAAGCATCTATTGCTACCCTTATTAATCTGGGATCGATGATAATAATAGGTTATCTGGCCGGACAAATTTTTATTTCAAACCTAATTGAGGGCTGGACCTCGATGGACAGTATATATCTGGGATGTATGTTGTCTATGTCTTCCACTACCATTATTATAAAGGCGTTTAATGATATGGGACTGCAAAAAAAGAAATTTGCAGGTATTGTATTTGGTATGCTTATCGTGGAAGATTTAGCAGCAATTGTAATGATGGTATTACTTTCTACATTTGCTGTCAGCCGGCATTTCGAAGGAGGTGAGTTGGCAAATAGCATTGTCAAGCTTTTGTTCTTTATGTTAATTTGGTTTGTTGTTGGTATTTATATGATTCCAACCATGCTGAAAAAGCTGAAGAAGTATCTGAATGATGAAACTCTTCTTATTGTTGCTATCGGACTTTGCCTTGGTATGGTATATTTTGCTACGGCTGTAGGATTTTCAGCTGCATTAGGAGCGTTTATCATGGGATCTATACTAGCCGAAACAGTAGAATCAAAACATATAGAACATCTGATGGAGCCATTGAAAAATTTATTTGGTGCCGTATTCTTTGTTTCAGTGGGTATGATGATCGATCCGGTGGTTATTATTGATTATGGAGTGCTAATTCTTATTCTCACATTAGTGATACTTATCGGAAGGCCTTTCTTTGCTGCAATAGGAGTACTAGCATCGGGAGAAGGCCTCAAAGTCGCTGTTCAGTCGGGGCTCAGCTTGGCACAGATCGGTGAGTTCTCCTTTATTATTGCTACATTAGGTGTTAGTCTAGGCGTTATATCTGAAACACTTTATCCTATAATTGTCGCAGTATCTGTAGTTACTACATTTACTACACCATACTGCATAAAATATTCCGAGCCGGCTTACGACTGGCTGGCAAAACGTGTTCCTGACAAATGGAGTAAATTGATAGATGGTTATAGTGCTTCAGGCTATAATACAGTAAACAAGCAAAATGACTGGAAAAAGCTATTAAAAAGTATTCTAAGCCTTGTTGCTATTTATTTTACTATTTCAATTGCAATATTACTTGTATTCCAAAATTTCATTAATCCATATATTGTTGAATATGTTCCGGGAAGTATTTGGGGACCAATATTAGCAGCGGCAATAACGTTAACATTGATGGCTCCTTTCCTGCGAGCTATTATGATGAAGAAAAACCGTTCGGAAGAGTTTAAAAACTTGTGGAAAGATAACAGGCTTAACAGAGGCGCTTTAATTTCCCTTATAGTCTTCCGTATAATAATCTGTATTACGTTAGTATTAATGGTGCTTATTCCGTTATTCCCAAGATTGACAGTATTAATGGTTATCATATCACTGATAGTGGTAACATTGATAATATTCTCTCAAGGATTTAAAACGCAATCACGTAGAATAGAGGCTCGTTTTCTGGAGAATCTGAATTTGAAACAGAAACTGGATGAAAAGAAAGCAGCTATATTGCCTACAGTTGCTAATGACTTACGGTCTAAGAATATCCATATCGAGGAATTTGAAATTTCCCAGTCTTCACCAAGTATTGGAAAAACTCTGAGAGAGCTAAATTTCAGACAAAAAACAGGAGTAAATATTGTAACTATCATAAGGGGTAGTAAGAAAATAAATATACCGGATGGTAATGATCGCATATACCCTTTCGATAAACTTGTTGTTTCGGGATCTGATGAGGAAATGCAAAAACTTTCCCAATATTTGGAAGATAAGAGAGAACAAGCCTCTCATATGGAAGAAGAAGCCCAATATCATATAAGTCTGTCTCAGTTCCTTATCGAACCGGAATGTCCATTGATTGGAGAGACTATTGCAGGAGCGGGCATTCGCGAAAAGACCGAATGTATGGTTATTGGTATAGACCGCGGAGAAGAATCTATTATAAATTTTACTCCTAGTTTCATGTTTGAGGAGGGAGATATTATATGGTTAGCGGGCGAAAAGGATAAACTGAATTCTTTTGAGGAAAACATTACAGATTTAAACCCTATTATACCATAATTTATATCTAAATTTTATCTAAATATATACTCTATACTATTTTTTAATTGAGAGAGAAAATAGATAGGTAAAGAATCTTTATGAACATTTTATTCTCATCGCTTCTTAAAAAAGTAACAATAAAAAGCATGCGAAACTTGTTACTTTTGTCACCTTTTAACTAAATACAGTTAATATATGTGAATTGCAGCCGATAGTATCATTTTATGGAAAACTAAAATAAACTTCCAATAAAAAAGCAGGAATCAGCAGAGCGTGGCGAATTAACTGACAGAGTGTTCGTTACGCTCTGTTTTGCTTTGTATGGTTATCCATGAAAAACCATATTTCGGCAGAGTAAAGCAAGAGATACGTTACTATCCCGTTACTTGGAGTAGAGCGGAATAATTTTGCTACACGATTCTTATTCAGTGGTTTGCGTAAATTTGCATACCGTCTTATAACTCAATGACAACTAATTTTGTAATCAAAAAAACATTGAGTTATGAGGTCAACATTCAAGGTCTTATTTTATGTGAAGAAAGGCAGCGAGAAGCCCAACGGAAACCTGCCTTTAATGTGCCGGGTGACTGTGGACGGCGAGGTTAAACAGTTCAGTTGCAAGACGGATATTCCGCTCCGCCTGTGGGATGTAAAGAACAACCGGGCATCGGGAAAGAGTACGGAGGCACAGAAAATCAATCTCGCCATCGACAGAATACGTGTAGATGTAAACCGCCGTTATCAGGAACTGATGCAGGCGGACGGCTATGTTACCGCCGAGAAACTGAAAAACGCCTATCTTGGTATCGGTGTAAAGCAGGAAACCCTGCTGAAACTCTTCGAGCAACACAATGCCGAGTTTGAAAAGAAGGTGGGGTACAGCAGGGCAAAGGGTACATACTCCCGTTACCGTACCGTCTGCAAGCACATCCGGGAGTTCCTGCCCCTGACCTATCATCGGGAAGATATACCGCTCAAGGAACTTAGCCTTAGCTTCATCAATGACTTTGAGTATTTCCTGCGTACAGAGAAAGGATGCCGTACCAATACCGTATGGGGATATATGATAGTCTTAAAGCATATCATCTCCATAGCGAGGAACACAGGACTGTTGCCGTTCAATCCCTTTGCGGGATATATCAACAGTCCCGAACACGTGGACAGGGGCTACCTCACAGAGGAAGAAATCCAAACACTGATAGAGACTCCGATGAAAAACAAAACATACGAGCTGGTACGAGACCTTTTCGTCTTTTCTACGTTCACAGGCTTGTCGTATGCGGACGTGAAAAGCCTTACCACCGACAATCTGCAAACATTCTTTGACGGCAACCTGTGGATTATTACCCGCAGGAAAAAGACCAACACCGATTCCAATATCCGATTGTTGGACGTTCCCAAACGGATAATAGAAAAGTATAAAGGTTTGGCAAAGGGTAACCTTGTTTTCCCTGTTCCGAGCAACAATTGTTGCAATCAGAAGCTGAAAAAGATAGGCGAACAGTGCGGTATCAAGACCCGAATGACCTACCATGTCAGTAGGCACAGTGCAGCAACGACCATTTTGTTATCGCATGGCGTACCCATCGAAACTGTAAGTCGCATACTAGGACACACGAATATAAAGACCACCCAGATTTATGCGAAGATAACCAATCAGAAAATAAGCCGGGATATGGA
>JAITVV010000021.1 GCA_031285625.1 Prevotella sp. | reverse complement strand
CTGTATTCGGCGTTGGACAGCGAAGGAAACAAAGTCGGCAACCCGCTAAAATCCTCCATTTTTGGAAAGTCGGTCGGCTATGACGGATTGGAAAAACGGATGGCGACATCTGCCGAGCGTATCAAAGCCAAGAATCTGAAAGCACATACACTCAAAGCGGTGTCGGATGCCAAGCAAACGTCCCCAAGTGAGAGCGAGTTCCGAGCGAAACTCAAAGAGCAGGGGATTGATGTACTTTTCCGGCGAAATGATGAAGGACGGATTTATGGGGCTACCTTCATTGACCATACGACCCGCACTGTTCTGAACGGCTCCCGTTTGGGTAAAGAATATTCTGCCAATATTTTTAATGATTTGTACGGGGATAAGCAGGAACAGGTGCAGGAATCGGTACAGGATATTCGGCTTTCCGATGTGTACAACAATCAGAAATTAGAAGAATTTTCTTCTGATAACAGTGTTACCGGAGGGCTTTTCTCTGTTCTTATGCCTGAACCGGAAAATCATCCGAAAGAGGAACAGTCGCTACCACGCCGAAAGAAAAAGAAACGGAGGTATGGGAGGCAGATGTAAGAAAAGTATTACACTTCACTCAAATTGTATATATGGATTCACACATTTCATTTCCCAATGCTCTTCATTTTCATCATAGTCAAAATAAACACCATTAAGACTATTGACTTCTGAAAAATCAATGTCTGATTTGCCTATCTTATTTACAATTTTAAAATCTGGGCTTAATAAATATTGTTCATTATTAATTAATCTGGCAATCAATCTCTTAGTTTGTTCATGTACATTTCTGTAGGTAAAATCCGATACTTTCTTAATTTTTAAAAGCTCTCTTTTTGAGTATTTTACTAATAATTCAATCCATGATGCTGCATTTTCGGATACTTGCGTTATGTAGTAATCGGCATGAGTTATTAAATCCTGCTTATATGTTTTGATGCTCTTTTCCCAGATTTCATCTTCATACAAATTGGCAATTTCAAGAGCAGAAGACCTTGAGCGAATACCTGCTTGATAAATTTTGACCGATTTTAGGTTAGGCAACCCCAATTCCACAAGAACTGCTAATTCTTCAATGATGTCAGATTCATCAATTAAATTCCGGTTTCTAATTTTTTTTGAAATTCCGTTGAGAATCCAAGGTAGATTAAAAGAATAATGATTTGTTATTATACCAATAGCATTATTATGTTGTGCAATATCTGACATAGCTACTCCACTTAACCACTTCCTTCGTATCTCCCTTGAATCATCACTTTCAATGGAGCCTTCTTTTAATACGTTTATATCATTAATCGTATTTTCAATATTTTCAAGAAGAGAAATTCGATTATCTAATGTTTCATCGCTAAATATATAATTTCGGATATGACTAATAATCATATCTATTCTTTCTTCTATCTGTAAATCGGAATTTATTGGAATTCCGGAGGATACAATATTTTCCCAATCATCTTTTTCTTTTCCTACTTTCTTTGTTATTCCTGTAATTCTGGCTTTTACGAACTTTATTACTTCTTCACCTGTAATGTCCTCATAGTATTGAGTTTGCAAATAAGCCAACGATTTAGTGAAATGATCATCAATCCACTCTAAAGCATCCCCTTCGGGATTATTAGAGTTATGTAGCGATAATAAGCTATCATCAATCCAATCAAGAAGAGAGTCAATTTCATCTGATTGTTCGTGAATCTCATCAATACGGTTTTCTGCAAGCAAGCTAATTAGTGCGTCAAATGACAAACCATTTTGCAGTGATAAATTTTTTAAATCCCTTATCAATCTTAGACAACCGCTTTCTGCTTTATCTATATTGTCTTTATCCAAATAGTTAAGAATATTGTTCCTTTCCCTATCAATTGTTCTTTTATCCTTTCCTGCAACATCATGTGCGACTAAAATTTTCCCTTCATGATCAACAAATGCACGTCCAGCTCTACCTGCAATATTCCAGAAATCTCTTTTGGTAATTGGTTCTCCTGCCTGATATAGCGTTGAAAAAATCACAGTCGATACACCAAGATTTACCCCTTGTCCTAACGTTGAAGTTGCGATAATGACTTTGGGCTTTTCGCTTCGCATTAACCGTTCTAATGGGAGTCGGACATCTGAAAGTAAGTCCGCGTTATGACAAAAAATTCCCATTTCAGCAAATTTAAGCCATTCGGAATCTTCTCCATAAGATTCAATACAGGCCAATTTGAAAGCTTTCCAATTAGCTTCATTCTTAAATTTAAACCTACCATCTTCAGGCTGAATACATTTTTCATATTCTCTTGCTATGGTAAATACAGACTTCTTAATACCAACGAAAATTAAAACGGGGCCAAAATTCTTTAGTTTATATGCAGTAGTGGCAATAGATTGATTCTTATCTCCTGGAAAATAGCGAGTTTTCCTTTGTCGTGGTTCTTTTGGTAATTCTTGTCGGACGACAAAATTAGGGTTAAATGAATTTCTTTCCGTATCAGTGCTTCTCCAATTTAAATTGACAGAAACCCCGTTCCATTCCATTACTCCAATCCTTTCATCGGAAGGTCGCCAGTTTTCTTTATATACATTGTCGGGAGAACCAGTTAGCCACTCGGACAGATCTTCTGCATTTGGTAAAACGGCAGACAAAAGTAAAAATCTACCACCATTAATTCCAACATGGTATCTTAGTTCCTCATAAAACATTTCATTTACAATAAGCCTTTTGTTTGCTCCAAGTAAATGTCCTTCATCTACAATTACTAACTTGATGCATGAAAGAATTTCTTTACTACTTCTTAATAGGGCTTTAGCCTTTTCCGGCGTTGCTACAATTACAGAAGATTCATTTATGATTTTTTCATCGAGTTTACTGAATAGACTACCTCCGTATAAATGTGATACTGAAATATCAAGGTTGCTAAAAATTTCGTCAAGTGAATTTTCTATTTCATAGGCCAATGACCTGAAAGGGGCTATGAAAAGAATTTTTGCATCAGGCTTATTCACCAAGCAGTTCAAAATTGCAATTTCACCAATCCTTGTTTTGCCACTACTTGTTGGAATACTGACGATACTTCCGTTTTGCTCATTATTTAAAACTTTGGGCAATGAGTTTCTTTGAGTAAGAAATAGCTCTGTAATACTGACACCCTTATATACTAATGACTGGATATACTTTAATGGAAATCTATCTTTAGTGTTGAAATAATGGCCTAATACATACCATAATGAAGACTCTTTGAATCCCTCCATTATGAGAAGTAATAGTCGGATTACCCACCAAATATCGGGTTCTCCTCTTATTTCAGTTATTTCTTGAAGGTCAATAAGATTTCTTTTTGCTGTTTCTAAAAACCCGTTGTCCCCTGTGTGATAAAATTGCACATAATAACTTAAGGCTTTCGCTATTATTATTTCATAGATTTTCGTAGCGTTATCTTCGTCAAAATGTTCAGCCAAATATTCATCCTCATAACTGGAATCTGTGATAATTTGATCTATTTTGTTTAGTAATTGATTGAAATTTCTATTGAGAAAAAGAGATACCAATGACGATATTATTGTGTCACTTTGATGTTTTCCTATGAGTATAAATGATTTTGAATATTGAAAACAAACATAGTAAGCAAGCGCAGAAATTAGGCAAAATAATTTTTTATTCTTCGTTTCAATATTAATTGACCCATGTATGTGTTCAAGAATTGCAGCCCCCTTTTCTAAAGAATGGGCTGCTTTTGTGTAGTTGTGATTTTCAAAATAATTGCATCCAATATTCAGATATTTGAAAGCAAGAATATTTAGTTGTTCATCCTTAATAGTATATCGAGGAAAATTCTGTTGGGATTCTTTCGTGTTATAAAGGATATATCTTGCATTTGCTTGGGCTATCAAATTTTGTAGAGTAGAATCTGATTCTAATGCCCGATAACTTTCTTCAACATGTTCTATATTCATAACAAATCAGGATTAGCAATTAGTTCTCCTGCTCTTTCAAATACGGATTCAATAAATCCTTCCGGGTCATCAATGCCAACTGAAATGAAAACCAAATTAGAATTATCACTATTCAGATGCCTTTCAACAGTTCTTGAAGTATTGGTATTGCTCAACAACAATCCTGCATAAATCAAATCACCTCTATCTTTTACATCCTGTACTATATAGTCATCTAATTTCCTTGCAAGAAGCTCGTTTGTTTTTGCTATTTCTTCTACCAAAAATGTATATGACAAAGGCAGGGTGTCTTTACTCAAAGAATTAGTAATATCTTCGATGACTGTCTTTGAAGGTATTTGCCGAAATTTAGACTCTCCTAAATATATTTTTACTTTCTCATTTCCATTTTCTTCAAATAAGTCAATCATTAATGTATCATCTCCTTTTATTGCCTGATCAACATTTGGATTATACCTTAATTTAAAGACTTTGATAAATTCTTTTCCTTGTGTTGTTTGAATATAATCAGTCAAAAGGATTTCAGTTGCATTTCCTTTTTTTACTTTGTCCTCAATTGGAAGCTTTCTATGCTGTGCTGCATATTTTGCATAGCCTAAACTACCGTATTTTTCTTTCAACCTATTTATTCTGAATTGAGCATAATGATGGTTAATAATCTTTCTTGCCATCCACTCAATCAAATCGTCATCTATGGCAATCGATTCCGTCAACTCTCTATGACATTTTGTGGCAGAATCTGGCAAGTCATTTACATCAAGCCATTTTCCAAATGGATGTGTATTATCAGGATGCTTACCTATGAGTTGCTCTTGTTTTGACATAATTAATTTAGAATACTTGAAAAAACGTTTAAAACCAGCAACAAAAATACTAATTATTTGGGATACAGCCTAAATAACTGCAATTTACAAACTGTCTTATCTGTTTTCAACGCCACACCTACTCAAATCAACGCCACATACGACCACATAACCCCAAACCATAGAAAACCCCGAATATACCCTCTACTTTCGCCCCTCAAACATTTAATTCTTATAAAAATGCAACAGGAAGATGATTTAAGAGGACTTGCAAAAGTCATGGAATTTATGCGGGCGATAAGCATAATCTTTGTAGTGATAAACATTTATTGGTTCTGCTACTTCGCTTTGCGGGAGTGGGGAATCAATATCGGAGTGGTGGATAAGATACTGCTGAACTTCGACCGGACTGCCGGACTGTTCGGCAATATCCTGTGGACAAAATTGTTTGCAGTGGTATTTCTTGCCTTATCCTGCTTGGGAACGAGAGGTGTGAAAGAGGAAAAAATCACTTGGGCGAAAATCTACGTGTTTTTGGCAATTGGTGGTATCCTCTTCTTTATGAACTGGTGGTTGCTGGATTTACCCTTACCCACAGAAGCGACAATTGGCTTTTATATCCTGACCATGTCGGCAGGCTATCTGTTCCTGTTAGTTGGCGGACTATGGATGAGCCGCTTATTGAAGAATAACCTGATGGACGATGTCTTTAACACAGAGAATGAAAGTTTTATGCAGGAAACCCGTTTGCTCCAAAGCGAGTATTCGGTGAATCTGCCTACCAAATTTTGGTACAAGAAGAAAGAATGGCGGGGCTGGATAAATGTAGTCAATCCATTTCGTGCCAGTATCGTGTTGGGAACACCCGGCTCCGGTAAGTCTTATGCCGTTGTCAATCAATACATAAAACAGCAAATCGAAAAAGGATTTTCGATGTATGTGTACGATTTTAAGTTTGTGTGACGTGAAAGTTACACCAGTAGCTGTCTAACTTAGATTAGACCTATTGTTTCGTCAATAGTAGCCTACGAGCAGGTGCGCTTATACGAGGGTATCAAGCTGCTCGGACAAGG
>JAITVV010000091.1 GCA_031285625.1 Prevotella sp. | reverse complement strand
CCTTCCTGCGGTAGCGGTACAGCGTCTTCTTGGTAACCCCCAACAACATGCACAAGTCCTGGTTATCCAGGTAATCCTCCTTTTTGATTGTATCGGGATTTACAAACAGGCCTATCTTCTCATCCATTTTGCTTAACCTGTCTATTATCAGCTCCAGCTTTTCATTTATAATTATGTTATCCGGGTCATGCATAGTCCATACAGTTTAATCCTTAGAAACGGATATCAACTCCGAGAAATGGTCCCTGCCGTTGCTGCATTCCTTTACCCTGTCCCTGAGGGCAATAATATCCTTATACCTGAAAGCGACCTTTCCCCCGTTGATCTGGTAAAAAGGGATGAGCTTTTTTTGCCGGTACCTGTCAAGTGTCCTGACGGATATATTGAGAACCTTGGCCGCCTGCGCCTTATTCAGCTTTTCATTCGGGTTGATACCACCCTTAGCGGGATTATCCGGTAAATCATTACCACTGCTATTTACCATACTCTTTTGACTTAGTAACATTTCGATCCTGTCGAGGCTTTCCGCCATTGCAGAAAGAAGAGTTGAAATCTCATTAAACCCCCGGCTTATCATCATTATACTTTCCAATTTCTTCATGTCCGTAAAAATTAAGTTCGCAGCAAAGATGATACATCCCGATAAAATAAATCCCCGACACCGGTACCGATATCGGGGATCTTTTTTTATTAACGGCTTGATTATTTAGAATTTATCTCGTCCAGTTTTTTTAATAAAACACCGGGCAATGTTTCCAGATACCGGCAAGAGCCTTAGCCATGAAAAGGGGTTTGTTAAAATCATACACTCTCGACGGAAGGAAAGTATATTATAGGAGTTCGGAAATACCGGACTCATTGAAAGTTAAAATGCGAAAATAGCGTTTGGCTTAGTTAGAATCTTCTTTTTAATTAATAGGATGTTTACCGTAAAAAGGATGTTATCACAGGTATTGTGCAATCAGGTGATTGTTGGATATGTACCGGACCAGGTAAATAAGTTCTACTTCATCTTCATACAGGTTGAAAAACACATACCATTGCGTGTTTTTGTTTCTCCTGAAAGTAGAAAACAGTAATTTATCCCCATACTTTTCGAAATAGGGAGGAGCGATTCTTTTCTGTTTTCTCGGAAGTTTATCTATTATATCACGAACAAGGGTATCGACATACCGCAATGCGCTGTCCTCGAAGCCAAAATATTCTTCTTCATACAGGATAGTAGACAGTTCTTTAAAATACCCGAGCGCTTCCTGCGTGAATTTTATTTTCATTTATCTTTCCGGCTGTAAAATTCGCGGATATGCTCTTTTGCCCCTTGCAAAAATTCCTCCGTCGTTATAGCCCCGGCTAAATCCGCATCCGGCTTAAGGATATACTTCCTGTCTATCACCGCATCGTCATCTGTTACAGGGACAAGTTTAAAACTGCCGTTCTCCCTGGATTTCAGGATAATATCCTCTCCATTCTTTGCCCGGTGAAGATACATCCCCTGTTTTTCCCTGAATTCCCTTGTGCTGATCACTAACATATTGTTCGATTTTAATGTGTACCATTATGGTTTCCAAATATAACGATAACTTTTGATTGATGAAAACAAATACTACAAAAGTTTCTTCCTTGCAGGCTATTTAAACCTGTTTTAAACACATATTTACTTCCGCAATATCAAAGGCTTCCGCATTCCACATCTCGCCTTCATCCATCCCGAGCCATTCCCGGTATTCATCTGCCTCTTCGCTTTCAGGCCTTGTCGCGAAAGCTTCCTTCATGTCTCCATATCCGTATATGCCGCCGCAATCTTCCGGGGGACAAGCGCCTTTACCGGAAAGGCATACAGCCGTTTTTTGTTTATCATCGCTGATTGACTCCAATGTTATCTCATGCAACCAATTATCACCAAAGTCGTAAACATAGAGGAGTTTCCTGAATTGATCCTTAAAAATATCAGATAGTTTGATTTTTGATGAGTCCTTCGTATCCGCAAAGAAATCAGGATCAAAAAAATCATCTTCTACCGGAACTGCTATACGGATATTGCTTTGCCATTCTTTGTCCCTGAACTCAAACAAATGATAATCATCCCATCCAAAAACAGCCTGGATTACATCATGAAACCTGAGAAATGTAAAATTTCCGGGGACAGAAACCTTCCTCCATACCGGAGGCTTTGTTATTCCTTTAATTTGAATTTTAAATTGAAATACCATAAATGTATTTTAAGGTTAAATTTTATCTGACAATATAAATTGTATGCTTGAGTATCTACTTTAGCAAATTAACAGAGTCCCATTGCGGTACTTAAACTTTCAATAATCCTTGCTTCCTCATTGTGTCCATCAGTTGATAACCGAAGCAATGGAAGCCCGATAATTTCCAGAATATGATTTTTCTTGTTGTCCCTTTCCTGTTGCAGTTCATTATCATGGAATGACACCCCATCCACCTCGATAGCTAAAACAGGGGTTTTGTCTATTTTGTTATACAGTAGAAAATCAAGTCTTGAATTATTCTTTATGAACCGTATTTCATCTTCATCGAATGATTCAAAATTTCGGACAAGGTCTCTGAGCCGGTATTCCCGAACCATATCAATGGATGAGAATTGGATATTGTTTAATATATTCTCATTTAACAGTTTGTAAGCAATAACCTCTGCGGCAGACCCTTTTATATTCTTGTTTGATGAAAGAAACGAAATAAAAACCTTGTTGTACTCTTTGTACAGAAGGTCAAAAACGGAACAGATACTACCTTTAATAATCGTTTCATCCGGGTCGGTGGTGTAACATATATAGCGTATCATATCACCGATATTTGTTCCATGAGGAAGTTCCATTGATTTTGGTTTTACCACAATAAATTCATTAACGGCTCTTGATACGGCCACATTGATAAGATTAGGATTATCTATAAACTCACCTATCTTGCTTCTGACCGTATTGAATATAATCACATCTTTCTCACGCCCCTGAAATTTATGTATGGTATCAGCTTCCGCACCATCCGGCAGTTGCTTTTGCAGCATATCGGCGTGCTTTCTATAGGGAGCAATTACTCCAACTTTTGTATAGTCCTCAGAATAGTTCTGACGGATGTAAAGATCTGTTTCATCTATCTGTCTTTGGTTATAATTATCTCTTTCGCCGGATATATTTGTTTCTATAATTCTGAACGGATGATTATCTCCGTCAGTCATAACAACCAGATTGTTATTGTAGTACTTCTTATTGCAGAACCCAATAATAGTCGGATGGCATCTGTAATGTTCTTTTAGCAGAACGGACTTTACTTTATTTCCATACAAGCTTTTCAGTGAGTTCAAAATATTCTATTCGACATAATCATATGCAGGAGAAATGTTGTACTTTGCTTGAAATGACTCTGCTACTGCTTTACTTTGTTTATCTACAATATGAGTTAGTTGCATACTGTCTCCGACAATAATTACATTCCGGCAACATGAAAAGCATACGGCTGATTTTATAATATCTACCTGAGAAGATTCATCTATAATCAGATAGTCGAAAAGATATCCGTTAGGTATACTTGTGTGCAGCGAGAGCGTAGAACTTAGTATTACCGGATAACGCTTTGTAAAATCATCAAACTGGTTCCGGTAATCTTTAGCATTAAACGCTACTTTATCTAAACGGTTATATTTTTTGAATAATACACCATTGAATACTTCTTTAGATGTTTCAATAAAACGCTTAAGGTTGGTTTCTTCATTATTAGAAGCCAGCCAGTTTTCGACGTCCAGGATTTCGTTTTCTATTTTTGCTATGTATAATTCATAGAATTTGTGGTTTACATAAACAGGGAATTCTTCACTATACTGACTAATACTATTCAGATCAAATAGGCCATATTGCAAAACAAATCGTAACTTATCTATGATAGACAGCTTGTTTTTATGGCCTATAACCGATAGTAAATCTTTCAACTTCAAGATCTTGCTGAAATTCCATTTCCGGTAAAATTTCTTATCGAGTACAGATTTTATGTTTGACTCGAGAGGCTGTTCTGCTTTTATATGGCGAAATTCTATCTCGGCATCTGATAATTCCGTTTTTAAGGTGGCTAATTTATTCCGGTACTGAAAACATTTCGTTAGTATGGAATCCAATTCCAGAATCTCATCCTTTGCTTTATTTAATCGCTCTTCCGAAATCCTAAAATCCGGATTGACAGCCTGCTCTTCAATATTGTCGAAGAAAGAAGCCTTATTTTCATTATTCCCAAGCGATGCTACAACCATTCCATAGCCATATTTTTCTAACTTTTCCCGTACATTGAATACCGCAGAATTGTTGTTCGAAACAATTGCCACCGTTTTATCCTGTACAATAAGATTGGCTATTATATTCAGGATCGTCTGTGTCTTTCCTGTTCCCGGAGGGCCTTCCACAATACTTATACCATTCCGGAGAGTAGTCTCTACTGCCAGTTTCTGGCTTTCGTTGCATCCGAAAGGATAGATTAAGGTTTCTTTAGATGTGCTGATAGCAGAGTTAGTTCCATCAATGTAATTAGATAGCGCCGACCTTGATTCGAATAAATCCATATTATCAAGAGCTTTGATTAATATTTCGGAACTTATTTGGTTTGGATTTTTATTTTCGCTTTCTTCTGCCGGAATGTCAAATGATACTCCTCCTGATTTTTTCAGTATCTCTTTAAAATAATCGATAATTGATTCCGCCTGAGCTATATTCTTTTTTATATCACAGATTTCAATATCAGCATTCTTTTCAACAGGATAGGAACAGCTATCACCATCTCGAAAAATCAAATAACGATCATAATTATCAACTGTGTTATATTTCTCATTCAATTTACCATTTTCATATATGCGAACATCTTCCTGTGTTGCTATAAGCGGATAGAACTTAACCTTATCAGCTCCGTAATTATAGCTTTTTCCGTTATTAAACGTGATACGATATCCATTGCCGGTACGAACAACAGATGAAACATCTCTTTTGTATTCAAATTTCAAGGATGCTTTATTTTTTAAGTATACTATGAACGGATGCGTCATGATTCTCTTATTATGCTATTACATATCATCCATAGATAAACCCCTTAACTCAACATCATATTTCGCAAGTTCCTTTTTAATTGAATCTGCTTTCTTTTGTAGTAAATTTATATCGATTTTCTTCGGATTACGTTTTATATCGGCAACAATAGCCGTCTTATCCAAATCATTCAGGGCAATCAGATCAATTTCATTTTCACCCTTATTATCCCAATAACTGCCAATAGCGGTTATCCTTTCCTCTTCCGCCATTTTTGCACGGAAATACTTTTCCAGAATGGAGCCGCTGTATTGCTCATAATTCTTATCAATAAATTCACGGAGCAGTTCGTATTTTCCCATTTCAATCAATGACTGGTTCGGAAAAATAAAACGGAACCAGAAACGAAGGTAATTATCATTCAGGCTCCAACGATTCTTCCTGCTTTCCGGTTTTGAGAACATAGGCTTGTTTTTTGTAATAAGGGAGTATTCCTTCTCTAAATTTACCAGGTAAGCTCCTGTATTTTTCCCTATAATGGAATCTATTTCGCTCTGGGTCGTTTTTCCGGAAGCGATTAACTGTAAAATAGAAAAATAGGTTCCGTACTCTTTTCCAAACTCGGAAATAAGTAATTCTTTACCCTCTCCGATAAAAGGAGAATCCGAGCGTGTAGCCATATCCAGTATTTTATCCTTGGTTACCGCTCCGGCTTCCATCAGCAGGTCAATGTATTTAGGAACTCCACCTGTCAACATGTAGAGGCATAAAAAATCTTCCGGTGTAT
>JAITVV010000073.1 GCA_031285625.1 Prevotella sp. | reverse complement strand
GGTACTTTATTGACAGATGACTGGTGTAAATTTTTCAAGGATAATAACTGGCTGGTCGGAGTTTCTATTGACGGACCGCAGGAGTTTCATGACGAATACAGGCGTAACAAACAGGGACGGCCTTCTTTTGTAAATGTAATGAAAGGTATTCAGTTATTGAATAAGCATCAGGTAGAATGGAATGCCCTTGCTGTAGTCAATGATTTTAATGCAGATTATCCTTTAGATTTTTATCACTTCTTTAAAGAAATAGGTTGCCGTTATATACAGTTTACTCCAATTGTGGAACGTATTTATAATCATACAGATGGCAGGCATCTGGCAGCTGTGGAAGAAGGTGGAGATCTGGAAATGGCTGAGTTTTCGGTAACTCCCGAACAATGGGGTAATTTCCTGTGTACGATCTTTGACGAATGGGTACGAAACGATGTCGGACAATACTATATCCAGCTCTTTGATGCGATATTAGCAAATTGGGCAGGAGGGCAACCAGGCATATGCTCGATGGCGCGAACCTGTGGACATGCGGGAGTAATGGAGTTTAACGGGGATGTGTATTCTTGTGATCACTTCGTATTTCCTCAGTATAAATTAGGGAATATACATTCTAAGTCACTGGTTGAGATGCTCTATAGTAAGGAACAGCAAAAATTTGGACAAGATAAGTATGATTCTTTACCAACTCAATGCAAGGAATGTAAATATCTGTTTGCTTGCAATGGAGAATGTCCGAAGAACAGGTTTAGCAAGACTCCAACAGGTGAGCCCGGACTAAACTACTTATGCAAAGGCTATTATCAATTTTTTGATCATGTAGCTGTTTATATGGATTTTATGAAGAAAGAATTTGAAAATAAGCGTCCTCCTGCAAATGTTATGGATGCAATAAGGATGGGAGTTATATAATAAATGAGGGGCAGAACTATCTGCCCCCTTATTCTTATCCGTTTCCTAGTTGGATTTTATCTACAATTGTTTCAAATAACCCAAGCTTCGTTTTAGCATGTAAGTCTTTAAACTTCGGTATATATTCTTTTGGAAATTTTTCCCAGAAATCAGCTTCGGCTAACCTTGAGAAATAGTATGAATTAGAGCCTTTTGTATAATTCTTAACAACAGAATATATTGCATCGAATTTATCAGGGATATCTCTGGCCATCATTTTATTGAAGATATCTACAGAGGTATATACTTCAACTTTAGTACTTGCCTTTTTTAATAGCTTATTCAACTTATCGCATGGCACAGGTTCATAAGCATCTATGATATCGAGCATTCTCATTTCGTCATATTTCATACTCTTAGCTTTTTCTATATGCTCATATAATCTGTCGATCCAACGTTTATCAATTACCTTGATATCATCTATCTGCGAAACATTAGCATAATATGAGTAACTACTGCTATATGCTTTGATAAGGTCATTAATATCAATATAGTTCTTATTATATGCATTTATGAATGTGTCGTAGATATCTTTCGATTTAGCAGTAACACTATCATATAAGTACCTCTTATAGAATGGTATCTTCCATTCTGTATCAGGCATTTTATCCGCTATCTTTTTATAGAAAGCCAATGTCTTTTTATTATCCAGTGTACGTAATACGGATATTATAGTTTGAGATACGTTGTTTGCATAACCAGCCAGCAGATTTTTCTTATCCTTTATCAGTTTATTGTAATTATCGCTTAGAAGCACTTCCGAAAGGAAATCATATACTTCCGGTTTGTCTTTATAATTTAATACCGAAATGTTTGACTGGAAATTCTCCATTGCAGCCACAAAGTTTTTATTATCCGCATCTTTGTTGATGGCTAACAGTTCGTTGAAGCTTTCACGTACTTGCTGAAATACCTCATTGAAGAAGAAGCTCATGTCAGTTGATTGGAGAGCATATACGAGTAGTTCGAAGTTAGTTTTGTTTTTAGTCCGGTTCTTTATGTACAACTCTTTTAATTTATCCTGGCTTTTTTCTGTATTCAGTTTTGCTAAGCCCATATATGCGGCTTCACGAACAACCTTATTTTTATCTCCGGTGAGTTCTATAATCCAATCTTCATTTTTTAGATCTTCACTTAAAATAGTGATAGCAGCAGCTTGTAGATTAACTGCAGACTCTTCCATTATTTTTTTTATCATAAAAGGTACTCCTTCATAGCCAAAGTGATGAAGTAATAGTAATCTTCGGGAATCTTCTTTGCGTCCTTCATAGCTGAAATTCTCAACCAGGATTGGAATGATTGTTTTTCCTGCGTCCTCTTTTATAATCGTGTATGCAAGTTCGGCTAGTTCTGAGTATTTATCGCCTAAAGCCAAATCCAGATAAGCATATGTCCTGAAATCTTTAAATATTCCTCTTTTTCGGGCGTCTTCAACTACTTCCATTCTTCCCTGATTACTTTCCGATAAGGCTTTAATTGCCGGCTTCACCTCCAAATATGAATATAGTGTTGTAATATCATTTATATCAAAATGTGGTGTTTGATCTTTTTTCTTCACATCAGTTTCGGTCATTTCTCCCTGCGTGTAAAGTACAGAGTAGAGTAGGGTACTGATAGCTGTTAGCTTTTCTGATGATTCTAAAGCATCGGCCTTGGTTAAGTCCTGTATATCTCTTGCTAGTTTTTTAAATACCGGAGCCTTTTCTCCTAGCTTTTCAAATATAGGTATCAACTTTAGTAGTCGGGGGTCGTTTTTTGCAAATTTACTGCCTGCAATAAAGAGGCGGTTTACTTCTTGTTGCAGATCATATAATGGTTGTATTCTCATAATGTGTCATTTTAGGGGATTAATAAAGCAAACGGATTATCTTTTCCGGGGTAATTAATGAAAGTGGCTGTACCGAAAATAAGCCAGACTCAACATCATTGTTTATTTTCACCAGCAGTGCATAGCCTTTCGGTTCGGAGGGTATAACCGATTTAAGGAAATGTTCTACTTTCATTTCCTCATAAGGCATATCCATTACAGTCAAGACATTGCCTTGCTCATCTTCAACCACAAGGTGTTCTCCATTAACGTAGGATTTATGTAGTTTTATTAATGCTACAGGGTTCTTATCCATCAATGGATTCTTTATACTTCCCTTTATTGTTTTTACTAAATCTGCATAGTTGGATGAGGCATAATTAATAATAGTTGTGATATCATTTTGTGTAACGTCACGTCTTCCTGCCGAATCCCAACGTGCGCGGGGATTAAGGTCTCCCGGATAAATAAATAGTTCGGGTGTTTGTAATACGTCAAATATACTATTATCTTCTTTTATATATTTTGCAGCCCTGTAAGGACGATAATTCTTAGTTGAATATATTTTTCCTGTTTTCAGGTTTATCCAGTATCCCTGATCGATATACTCTTTGCGGGCAGGATCGTCATAATTATTGAATGACAATTGAATTATCTCAGCATTTTCTTCCCAAAGTCCATTCTCCATCAATTCAACAAGCTTCCATACATAGCCAATTTGTTCTTCAATCGCAGAATTTAGTTCTGGAGCAGCTTCCGGATTTTCTTTACGTGAGTTTAAATAATCTTTACTCTTTTTTAGTAGTGCTGAAATAAAATTTATCTGATCTATGACTCTGGTATATTTGTCATTCTCCACATCATCGAGTTCCAGCATCAGATTATTAAATGCTGTTTGTATTCCATTGATATAGTAATTACCCAGTTCTTTTATTTGTGTAGAAAAAGTTCTTCTGGATTGTGCATCTACAGAAGATAACCCCATCTGAATAATATTCCTTAATAGTTTTTCTGCCAGATCTATTCCGGTAAGTTGGGCCTCTGCTTTTTTTATAACAGCTGCCTTATTTATTTTTTTTGGCTTTTCTGCTTTCTCCTTTATTGTTTCCTTCTCTTGAGTCTTTTTTTCCTGTTTCTTTTCTATTTTTTCTCGTTTTGATAAAATATCCTCAGGAATATCGGAAGAGTTGAATGTTAACCCTTTTTCATAAGCGTACATTAATCCTAATCCATGTTTACATGGAAACTGCCTGCTGGGGCAATTACACCTGCTTATGGGATTATTCTCATCAATAAAATCAACAGAACACATATATGGATTCTTGCCACTGCCGGCACATTCTCCCCATATAACAGTATCGTCTTCTGATTTTTTGAGATTTGAGAATTTGTTTTTGCTGACAAGATCCCGGCCATTTTTTGCCGCTGCCGCATTGGGAGCCAGCTCCTCAATTAGTTTTGTAGTGATATTCATAAACTTGTTTTGTTAAAGATATTTGCGAATATATATAAAATATTTCTGTTTGTTGTAATATCTACCGTTGGTTTAGACGATCATTATTCATATATTTGGCATGACAATTTTTGTACAAAACTATAAGGAATATATAAGATTGTACAATCTGCTGAGGTACAATAATTAAACATAAGCAAATTATAAACTATAAAACTTTACACCAAATGGCAAAAGATGACAAAAAAGATGTTTTGAGGTTACCAGCCGAATTACTTTATGCACACGAATTAGATGCACTGAAAGATGAAGATAAAAATGAAGAAAAACCTGTAGGCTGGCATTTGTCTCCTAAAGCTGTATTAAAATTTATTGTTGGTGGTAAAGCTGGAAGCGTTGATATTACTCCTAAATATATCGGCCATGATCGTCTTGTAGAAATCGCTATTGCCACATTACTTACTGACAGATCATTATTACTAATCGGCGAGCCGGGAACTGCAAAATCATGGCTTTCTGAGAATCTATCTGCAGCTATTTGTGGAGATTCAGGCAAAGTGGTACAAGGTACTGCCGGAACGAGTGAAGAACATATTCGCTATTCCTGGAACTATGCCATGTTGCTTGCAAATGGGCCATCTGACGCTGCTCTGATAAAAAGCCCTATAATGCGGTCTATGGAAGGTGGTAGTATTGCCCGCTTTGAAGAAATTTCACGTTGTGCGTCAGAGGTACAAGACGCTTTAATTTCTATCATGTCAGAAAAAACGATTGCTATTCCTGAGTTATCTAAAGAACTACCAGCCCAACGTGGTTTTGCAATTATAGCAACAGCAAATACACGTGACAGGGGTGTAAATGATATGTCATCGGCACTTAAACGTCGTTTTAATATTATTGTGCTGCCTTCTCCAGCCAATTTGGAAACAGAGGTAAATATCGTTAATAAACGTGTTGCTGAAATAGCGGGTAATTACAGATTGAAAGCTACCTTGCCAAACCGTGAGATTGTAGAAAAAATCGTTACTGTGTTCCGCGAATTAAGACAAGGTATTACTCTAGACGAAAAACAGAAACTAAAATCACCAAGTGGAGTAATATCTACTGCCGAAGCTATTTCTTTGATCACAAATAGTATGGCGTTAGCCGCTAGTTTTGGCAATGGAAACATCACAGATAATGATTTGGCAGCAGGGCTTCAAGGTGCTGTTGTAAAGGATGAAGATAAAGATAAAATGGTATGGAAAGAATACCTGGAAAATGTAATGAAAAAGCGTGGTGCCGACTGGAGAGGTCTTTATAATAGTTGCAGTGAAATGAATGGTTGATTCTAAATGTACCGATATCAATTAATTCTAACACTTAGCACATCAATATGAATAAAGATTTAAACATATTCGGAGTCAGGCATCTTTCACCGGGGGCATCCTATCATTTGATACAATATTTAGAAGAGAAAAAGCCTAAATGTATTCTTATTGAAGGACCATCGGATGGAACAGAAATACTACTTGAATTGGCAAATAAGAAAGTGAAACCTCCTGTTGCATTTCTTGCATACACTACCGAATTACCAATAGAAACAATATTATATCCCTTTGCCAGCTATTCGCCCGAATATCAGGCAGTATGTTGGGGTGTAAAGAAAAAAGCAGAAGTTCGTTTCATAGATCTACCTTGTAATATTTTCTTAAAGATACGTCAAGAACGCTCTCGTGAATTGCCGGATGAGGAGCAGAAAGAATTCTATACTTTTCATAACGGACTTTATGATAAGCTGGCATCTTATTATGGAGAGGAAGATTACGAAAGCTATTGGGAGCGCAACTTTGAACATAATCTGCAGAAAGATACTTTTCGTGAAGGTTTGAGTTTGCAAACCGGTGAAATGCGCGATATGGTTGTAGACAAAGAATATGAGGCTGTGCCTTATGATTATTCTTACAATCTGATACGCGAAGCTTATATGCGCCGGGAAATACAACGGGCTATTAATGAAGGATTCAAACCTGAAGATATTGTTGTTATAGTCGGAGCATACCATGTAAAGGGGATATTGAGCGAATTACCTCCAATGTCTGATGAGGACTTGAAGAATATACCCCGTGCAGATTCAAGGATGACTTTGATGCCGTATTCTTATCATCGGTTAAGTAGCCGTACAGGTTATGGTGCAGGCAATAAGGCTCCGTTCTATTTTGAATTGATGTGGAAGTGCCTTCAGGATAATGCTTTGACCAGCTTGCCATCCATATATCTTTCGATGATAGCCGGAGAGCTCAGGCAAAAGGGAAACAATGCATCATCTGCCAGTGTAATAGAAGCCGTCAGGCTTGCTAACTCGCTCACTTCTTTGAGGAATGGCTCTCTGCCTGTACTCAAAGATCTACATGATGCCGTTATTACTTGTTTTGGTGGAGGAGAACTATCTCCTGTTGCTGAAGCTATCAATATGGTAGATATAGGTACTGCAATAGGAAGCTTGCCGGAAGGCGTAAGTCAGACTCCTGTACAGGAAGATATGAATCAGGAACTGAAGCGCTTAAAACTGACTCAATATAAATCTGCAGTAGCACAGGATTTAAGTCTCGATTTGAGGGAGAATATAAAGGTAAAAACGAAAGAGGCCGCCTTTATTGACCTGAATCGCTCTACTTTTCTGCATCGCCTGGAAGTCTTAAAAATAAAATTCGCCCAAAAGCTTTCAGTATCCCAAGATTCTGCTTCATGGGCTGAGAAATGGATCTTGCGTTGGACACCCGAAACAGAGATTGAAATTGTAGAGGCCAACTTAAAAGGTGAAACTTTAGAAACTGCGGCGGCTTTTGAACTAAAAGAACAATTGGAGAATTGTACAGATATATCACAGGCTGCCAAAATTATCCGTCAGGCATGTGAGTGTAATTTGTCTAAGCTTTTTGACAATGCTGTATCTACATTACAAAGTCTCCTTGTAGATTCAAATAATTTCAGGGAAGTGGCTTATGCTGCTCAGGAACTTTCATACCTTATACAGTATGGAAGCATACGTCAGTTCAATCTGGAACCACTCATACCTATTATGCAACAGTTGTTCTTAAGAGCTTCTCTTTTATTAACGGATGCTTCATCCTGTGACGAGAAATCCTCATCAGAGATAGCAAAAGCTATCAATGTTATGGACCTTATCTCACAAGAGCAATACGATCAGGTAGATGTAAATATATGGCAACAGGAGTTGCAAAAACTGGCATGGAGAGACGATCTTAATCCGAAATTATCCGGTGTCGCATTTTCTCTGCTATTGGAGCATAATTTGGCTGATGAAGATGACTGTGCAAAAGAAGTTTCGCGGCGATTATCTCCTGGTATTCCTGCAGATATAGGAGCCGGATGGTTTGAAGGTCTTTCGGGTCGTAACCGCTATGCGTTATTATCCCGTGTTACGCTGTGGCGCGAACTGGATAGCTATGTACAGGCATTGGATGAAGATGAGTTTTTCCGTTCAGTGGTATTTCTGCGTAGAGCTTTTGGAGACTTTGAACCCAATCAGAAAAATAGTATTGCCGAACTCTTGGGCGATATATGGGGTACAGGTGCAGAAGCTACAGCCGAGATATTGCAAGCTGAGTTGACAGAGCAGGAAACCGAGAAACTGGATGAACTAAATGACTTTGAATTCGATTTCTGATAAAATGATAAACAATGACAGATAATCAAAATATGACCCGGTGGAGGTTGATCCTTGGAGGAGATTCCAAGGCATTTGGCAATGTAGGGTTAAGTGAGAAAGAAAGTATAATGGATGCCGCTCTGGCTGCTATTTATGATAGTGATAGCTCAGGAAAAGGAGGAGGAAGAAAGGGTGCTGGCCTGGGACCATCCGCTCCTAATCTGGCTAAATGGCTTACTGATGTGCGTACATTCTTTCCTCAGGATGTGGTAAGTGTAATACAGGCTGATGCCATTGAGCGAAAGGGCTTGACAAAGCTTCTTCTGGAGCCAGAAACATTGAAGAATGTACAACCAGATATCTCTATGGTAGGTACCTTGATGGCATTGAAGGGACAGATACCTGAAAAATCGAAGGAAACTGCACGCCAGTTGGTGAAAGAGGTGGTAGATGAAATAATGAAACGGATGGAACAGGATCTGCGTAAGGCTGTAACCGGTGCTCTGAATAAAAAAGCACATTCACCTATCAGTAATTTCTCAGCAACAGACTGGAAGCGTACTATCAATCGCAACCTGAAGAATTATGATACTGAAAAGAAAAGACTTATCCCTGAAAAATTCTATTTCTTCGAACGGAGCCAGAAACAAAAATCGTGGACTGTGATTCTGGATATAGACCAGAGTGGATCTATGTGTGACTCAATAGTCTATTCTTCTGTTATGGGATCTATATTTGCCAGTATGCCTGCATTGGATACGCATGTAGTAGCTTTCGATACAGAAATAACTGATCTGACTGAATTATGTAAGAACGATCCGGTAGACATGCTTTTCGGGGTTCAGCTGGGAGGAGGAACAGATATCAACAAATCTGTAACATATTGCCAGAGCCTGATTCAGAATCCTCGCAAGACGATGTTTATCCTTATCTCTGATCTCTATGAAGGAGGGGTACGTGCAGGACTATTAAGGCGTCTGTCTGAAATGCATGCTGATGGTGTTAAAGTGATAACATTGTTAGCTCTGTCAGATAGGGGAAAACCCGACTATGATCCTAATCTGGCAAAAGAAATAAGTAAATTAGGCATAGCATGTTTCGCCTGTACTCCTGATCGACTCCCTGAATTAGTAGAGGGAGCTCTGAAAGGTATGGATCTGAAAAAATTCGAACATAAATATGAAGGTATCTAACTTTTAAGAAGCTTATAGAAAATCCCGGTAGAAATATGCGGGATTTTTTATATACTAAAAGGTCATCTTATATACGTTCGTATTCTTCTGATCAAATCCCAATGACTGATAAAGCTTATTTGCTGCAATACGTGCCGGATTGGACGTTAACATAAGAAGATCTATCTGTGATAACTTTACAAATTCTACAGCATGTTGCATGATCAATTTTCCAAAACCCTTTCCTCGATGGATTTCATCTATTACTACATCTTCAATCCAGGCCTTTGATCCGGTTGGTGATTTATATATGCCGATAGTAAGCATTCCTGCAATGTTTTCATTTTCGGATAAGATGAATAAATGACTGTTTGTTGAAATTATTATCTCTTTAAAATATTCCGGTGTCAGATGATTCACTTCTTGTTGAAATACCTTAGTGAACCTCTGTATAGCTTCATAATTTTCCGATGTGTATTCTGTTATTTCCTCTATTCTTATCATCTTTGTATTGTTCTTTAATTTATTTGTAGATACTATTAGATAAATATATAACAATATTATGATATAAAAGATGTCTGTTTTTGTATCTGAATATAAAAATATCCGAAGACTATATTAAGTCTTCGGATACTCTTTGTTGAACTAATATATAAAAACATGGAATCTTATAGATCTGTAATCGGCTTATATTTAGGTACTAATGCTTTCATTATAACCCATCCTATCAGGTATGCCACAGCACAGATAGAGAATATAATCATATAACCGGAATTGATGCCATCTACTACAGTATCACCCGAAGCTGATAACATTTTTAGGAATTCTTCAAGATTACTGACCTTCTGTTCTTTCAGAAAGGCTGTAGCTGTTTCAGTATTCAAAAACTGAGGGTATTTATCGAGAAAAGCTTCTCCATTGACTGTACTCCAATTCTTTTGAGTAAAATCGAATAGCGCTCCCGAACCTTTGTTTATAAGGAAGGAACCAAAACCACCTGCCATTCCTCCGATACCTGTGATAGTGGCAATTGCTTTCTTAGGGAACATGTCACCTATAGTGGAGAATATATTTGCAGACCATGCCTGATGTGCTGCTCCTGCAATACCGATTATAATAACAGGAATCCAATATGAATAACCGCCCAAAGGTTGAGCCAGTAATGCCAATAGCGGGAAGAATGCAAATATTAGCATGGCTTTCATACGGCCTGCATACGGATTCATTCCTTTCTTTTCTACAAAGTAAGATGGAAGCCATCCTCCAATAATTGAGAGTAGTGTGATTGCATAAAGAACAAAAATAGCTAATTGTCCTTGAGGGTCGGATGATTTAATTCCATATACGGAACTTAGATATGCCGGAGCCCAAAACAAAAAGAACCACCATACGCCGTCTGTCATAAATTTACCAATGGCAAAAGCCCAGGTTTGTTTATACCTGAATGCATCCTTAAAAGATATTTTGTTACTTTTTGCTTGTACTGCCTCTACTTTTTCTTCTTCAGGGTTGGTAGAACTTTGATCTGATTGTATATAAGCTAATTCTGCACTATTTACTTTCGGGTGTACTTCCGGTTTCTTATATATGAAAACCCAGAATCCCATCCATACAAATCCAAGCGCACCAATGATAATGAATGACATTTCCCAACCCCAGAATTTTGCAATAACAGGAATTGTAACCGGAGCAGCAAGTGCTCCGACTGTTGCTCCTGCATTAAATATACTGGTAGCAAAGGCTCTGTCCTTTTTGGGGAAGTATTCTGCAGTAGCCTTAATTGCTGCAGGAAAGTTCCCGGCTTCTCCTATAGCCAGTATCAAGCGGGCAAATATGAAGAGCACAACACTGACACTCGCTACCTTCCCTACATTACTCACCATTGCTATGGCTTCACGGGCTCCTTCGAATCCGACAAACCATTCTCCGGCAACGATACCTGACGTGGCAATACCACAGAAGGCATGGATGATAGCTCCAAAAGACCAGATACCAATAGCCCAGAGAAATCCTTTTTTAGTATCCATCCAGTCTACAAATTTTCCGGCAAAGAGCATGCTGACAGCATAAAATATAGAGAAGAGCGCAGTTATAGTTCCATAATGGTCATTTGTCCAATGAAACTCTGGTGAGATAAAATCTTTCCATGTAAGGGATAGTACCTGCCTATCCAGATAATTGATCGTAGTGGCAAAGAACAGCATGGCACAGATTGTCCATCTGTAATTTGTCATTTTGGTTTTTCCGGTATTATTCATAGATTTTTATTTAGTTTTCGCTTTTGCTATTATTGCAAGTGCATCTTTGCACATTAGTGTTATCTTACCCCAGTCTTTTGCAGCAATCACATCTTTGGGAAATAAGTTTGAACCCATACCCACACAGGTAACACCTGCATCAATCCATTTTGTAAGATTTTCTTCGGTAGGTTCTACACCTCCTGTTACCATAATACTCGACCATGGCATCGGTGCTTTTACATTCTTCACAAATGACGGGCCTCCGACATTTCCTGCCGGAAATACTTTCACCACCTCGGCACCCAACTCTTGTGCGTAACCGATTTCGGATACAGATCCGCAACCGGGAATATACGCTACTTGCCTACGGTTACACACTTTGAAGATGTCGGGATTTAATAGGGGACCTACAACGAAATTGGCCCCAAGCTGTAAAAACAAAGATGCAGTACCGGCATCTACTACCGATCCGATACCCAATATCATATCCGGGCATTCTTTTGCTGCCCATTTATTCAGTTCTCCAAATATTTCATGTGCAAAATCACCCCTGTTGGTAAATTCAAATGCTCTTACACCTCCCTGATAACAAGCCTTGATTACTTGTTTAGATGTTTCCAGGTCGTTGTGGTAAAATACAGGTACCATTCCTGTTTCTGCCATTACCTGACAGGCTTTTATTCTTGAAAATCGTGCCATCTAACTGTTAGTTTTACAAACAGGCAAGCAGGTATGTTTTTTAGATCAATAAAAACAATGGTTTTAGTTTTCATACCTACTTGCTGTTAAGTATTAATTATAAATTATTTTGGTTGTTTACCAATATATGCAAGTATACCTCCGTCTACATATAATATGTGTCCGTTAATAAAATCAGATGCCTGCGAAGCCAGGAATACAACCGGACCTTCCAGATCTTCGGGTGTCCCCCAGCGAGCAGCCGGAGTCTTGGATATAATGAAATCATTAAACGGATGTCCAGCCGTACGTAAAGGGGCAGTTTGAGGGGTTGCAATATATCCGGGGCCTATCCCATTTACTTGTATATTATGTTCAGCCCATTCGCATGCCAGATTCTTGGTAAGCATCTTCAGTCCTCCTTTGGCTGCTGCATAGGCCGATACTGTTTCACGTCCCAGTTCACTCATCATAGAACAGATATTGATGATTTTTCCGGAGCCTTTTTTTATCATTCCGGGAGCTACAGCCTTAGATACAATAAAGGGACCTATGAGGTCTATGTCTATTACCTGGCTGAATTCTTCTACAGACATCTCCAGTGCAGGTATACGTTTAATGATTCCTGCATTATTTACTAAAATATCTACATCACCTATTTTTTTCGATATATCAGCAACCATTTCCTGTACCTGTGCTTCTACAGTTACATCACATTGATAACCGTATACTTCAAATCCATCTGCTTTATAGTCTTCAATAGCCTTTTCTATCTGGTCTTTACTTCTGGCATTGAATACGATTTTGGCTCCTGCTCTTCCTAAAGCTTTAGCCATTGCCATACCAATACCATAGGTTCCTCCTGTGATTAGGGCTACTTTTCCTTCTAACGAAAATTGATTTTTTATCATTTTTTATTCTATTCTTAAAATCTGAATCAATATTTTAGATATAACCGATAAAAGTAACATCTTATGAATGATCTATATTATTAATAATCAGTAGCTATTCTGTTAAAAAGTGACAAAGGTGACACTTTTCAGGTGTTTTTATAGTGTTACTTTTTCTTCTATAAAATACTGTTTATCTTTATTATATAGATAAAATTACTGAAACAGGATTACAGCTATTTATCTGGAAACACGTCCTGATCCATCTCCCTTCATTAGGTTTTCAACTTCTGCAACTGTTACAAGGTTGAAATCCCCGTATATAGTGTGTTTCAGGCAAGAAGCCGCAACAGCAAACTCCAGTGCTTTCCGGTCATCGCTAGGGTAGGAGATAAGTCCGTAAATAAGTCCTCCCATAAACGAATCTCCTCCTCCTACACGGTCTACAATATGGGTAATGTCATATCGTTTACTTTGATAAAGCTTATCCGAGTACAAACATCCTCCCCATGTGTTATGGTTTGCATTGATCGAACCGCGAAGAGTAACTATTACTTTACTGGCACGAGGAAAACGTTTCATCATTTGGGTACATACCGACTCAAATTCTGCGGCATTCACTTCTCCTCCGGTATGAGCTACATCAAAGCCCTCGGGTTTTATGCCAAATACCTTCTCCGCATCTTCTTCGTTTCCTAAAATAATGTCACACCCTTCAACAAGTGCCGGCATCACCTCGGAAGCTGTCTTGCCATATTTCCATAGGTTTTTACGATAATTAAGGTCAGTCGAAACTGTTACCCCCATTTCATTGGCAACCTTTATAGCTTCCAGACATGCATCTGCTGCACCTTGGGACAGAGCGGGAGTGATTCCTGTCCAATGAAACCATTGTGCATCTTTAAAGACTTCTTTCCAGTCGATCATTCCGGGTTTTATATCGGCAATAGATGAGTTTGCCCTGTCATATACTACCTTTGAGGCACGTGCTACAGCTCCGGTTTCAAGGAAATAGATACCTACACGATCTCCTCCTCTGAGAATATTATTCACTCCTACATTGTATTTTCTCAAATCAGAGATACACCACTCGGCTATATCATTTTTAGGTAACCGGGTTACAAAATCCGTAGGAATACCATAGTTGGATAGTGAAACTGCAACGTTGGCTTCACCTCCTCCAAATGTGGCATTAAGGTTGGTTGACTGTATAAATCTCTGATATCCGGGAGTTGCAAGGCGTAGCATAATTTCCCCGAATGTGACAACTTTTTTCATAGTTTTAGTCTTTGTATAATAATTAGTATTTGTTATTTATATTTTATTATTAATGGTTGTTTAAGTTCTTCTGAAAAGTTTTGAATATATTTCTCGAAATCTGCAACAGTAGGAAATCCAAATTGAGACCAGCCATAACCTGCATAATAAGTTACCGGAATATTTGGTTGTTGGGTCGCAATAGCGAGTACATGAGAGTATGTATCTTTTTTGTTTGATTTTGCATTTAGAACATCATAGGTATCTGTTTTACTTTCATTAATACCTTGTGGAAAAACAAGCCCTAAATAAATACCAGATACCTTATCAGTTTTTGGTTCTGCATAAACGATATATCCTTTATCTACAGAAGCGATAATGGAATCCCCTGTTTCCCTTTTTACAATTCCTGCAGCAACAGTCATAGGCTCTTTGATAGTATAAGCCTGAACTATTTTTGAAAATTGAGAACCTGCATCTAAAGAGATCGTACGGTTTTCGGCAACAGTCTTACCATCTACATCCATATCTTTGTAAGTAAGCTTAAATGTTGTACGCAAAGGGCCATTATCTAATAGCTCTTCTGATATAAAATTTTCATTCAGCCACAATTTGTTGTTTACATATGGAGCCATTGCACCTGCACCCAGAGTACGGCCAACTTTGTAATCATCGAGGCCTTCGCCATGATCGTCATGGTATGATGCAACACCGGCCAGATCGTCCTTGTACCATTTGTCTATAATAAGGTCGTTGGTACGTTTATACCATATATCAATGCCGTTGCTGGGACCATCTATTTCAATTAATGCAGGCCCATAGATACGGAATGCAACACGGTCATTTTCCCATGCAAAATCATCTTTACGTTCAGTAATGAAACGTCCGTATGTTTTTGCTTCGAAATCCTGAGGATCGCCTGTTGTGATAATAAAAGATTTAGTTTCGTTGGCTTTCAACTGAGGTTGGAATATAATCTTCCTGTCATAGGTTACTTGTGATGGAATTATTACTCCGTCTTCAGTTTGAACATGGTAGACTAAACTATCTGTAACAGATTTTTTGTCTTTAATACTGTCTATAGGTATTTCCACAAGTTCTGTTAAACGATCAAAGTTGCTGGTATTCTCTATAGTTACCTTTGCCTCTTTAGTCGAACACGAAAGCATGAAAACAGTTGCTATAATTAAGTAAAATATCTTTTTCATTTCTTTCTGGTTTGATTATAAATATGTTCTGAGATAATGTTACTGCTTAACGTAATTTGTCTGCAGTAAAAGTGTCCATATCATCATAATCAAGGTTTTCTCCACACATTGCCCATATAAAGGTATAATTGCTTGTTCCGGCAGCAGAATGAATCGACCATGACGGAGAGATTACAGCTTGTTCATTTCCCATAAAAATATGGCGTGTTTCCTGTGGTTGTCCCATAAAGTGACATACGGCTTGCCCTGCAGGTACTTTAAAATAGAAATATGCTTCCATGCGTCGGGAATGTGTATGTGGAGGCATTGTATTCCATACGCTGCCTTCTTTTAGCTCGGTCATACCCATCTGTAGCTGACAGCAAGGTACTATCTCGCTTAGGATAAGTTGATTGAGTAAGCGTTCATTAGATGTTGCCGGAGCTCCCAGGTCACGGGTACGGCGCATCTCAGCCGTAATTTGTGCTGTCGGGTATTCTTTATGAGCAGGCGATGATGCGAAATAATATTTAGCCGGATTGAAAGCGCTATTGCTTTTGAAAACAACTTCTTTGCTTCCGCGCCCTACATAAATAGCATCTTTGAAGCCCATGTTATAGTCTTTACCATCTACGGTGACAACACCTTCGCCTTCGATACAGATGATGCCTAACTCTCTTCTTTCACAGAAATATTCAGAGCGGATAAGGTCTACTGTTTCTAACTTTAATGATTCTTTTACAGGTAATGCTCCACCTATTATAAGGCGGTCGTTGTGTGTATAAGTCATTAGTACGCAGTCTGGTTCGAAAAGCCTTTTCACAAGGAATTCTTTTCGTAATTGGGACGTGTCATACTTCTTTACGTCATCGGGATGTGTACCCCAACGTTCTTCAATAATTGTTTTCATTGTTTTTATTTTAAAATATTGATCTTTAGAATTTAAAAAACTCCTTCGCATTATAATAGGATACATTTTCCACCAATTTACCAAGGAAAGGAAGTTCCGATGAAGGAAGTAATCCTTGTTCAACATCTGTACCTATCAGATTACATAATATGCGACGGAAATATTCGTGGCGTGGGTAGGATAAGAAACTACGCGAGTCTGTCAACATACCTACAAAACGACTTAATAATCCAAGATTTGATAACGAATTTATCTGAGCTTCCATACCGGTTTTTTGGTCGAGGAACCACCAGCCCGAACCGAACTGGATCTTTCCAGCAACAGAACCATCCTGGAAATTACCTATCATGGTTGCCAGTAAATCATTATCTCTCGGATTGAGATTATATATTATTGTTTTTGCTAATTTATTATCAGTGTCTAATCTGTTCAGAAATTTAGACATTGCTTTTGCAACAGTAAAATCTCCTATAGAATCAAAACCTGTATCAGGCCCTAATTGTTTAAACAGGCGTGTATTATTATTACGGATGGCCCCATAATGGAATTGTTGTGTCCAACCCTTTTCCCAGTCCATGATGGCACCTTCGACTAACATCGCTGACTTGAATTTTATGATTTCTTCTTGTGTCAACTCTTTTCCACCGTATACTTTATTGAAAATAGCATCTATCTCATTCTGTGTATAATCTTCTGCATAGAATTCTTCAATACCATGGTCTGATAATTTACAACCCACACTGGCAAAGAAATCATGGCGCTTGCGAAGTGCTGCAATCAGGTCTGCATAGTTGCTGATAGGAACATTGGATACTTCTGATAATTTTTCTACATATGCTCTGAATACATCCGGAATTTCAACGGCCATTGCCTTGTCAGGACGCCATGTTGGAAGGACTTTTATCTCAAAGCCTTCTTTCTTGAGCGAAAGATGGTATTCAAGCGTATCTATAGGGTCGTCTGTTGTACAAACTGTTTCAACATTGTAACGCTTCATCAATCCCCGTGCTGAAAACTCCGGTGTGCGAAGTTTTGCTGTACATTCATCAAATATTTCACGTGCTGTTTCTGGTTTTAGTAGTTTGGTTACACCAAAGGCTGTTTTTAATTCCAGATGTGTCCAGTGATAAAGTGGATTGCGCATCGTATAAGGGACGGTCTCCGCCCATTTTTCAAATTTCTCCCAATCGCTGGTATCTTTTCCTGTACAGAATCTTTCATCGACACCATTTGTACGCATAGCACGCCATTTATAATGATCGCCTCCCAGCCATATTTCACCCAGGTTATCGAATTGATGATCTTCTGCAATCATCTTGGGATCAAGGTGACAATGGTAATCTATGATTGGTAACGACTTGGCATGCTCATGATATAGTTGTTTAGCTGTTTCGTTTTGCAGTACAAAATTATCGTCTAGAAAGTGTTTCATGATTGTATATATTATATGTTTATTTCATTCTAATTGTAAATTGTGTGTGCGCACACAACTAATATACAAATATACTTATTTCTTATATTAAAACAATATGTGTGCGCACACATAATTTTTTATTGTTTCGCTAGTTTGTTGTATATCAACTATTTGTTTTGCTTTTGTGATTGAAAAAATGTTTTAAAACATTCATAATTATATTGTTTTCATTTTCAATGCCTTATCCATAAAACTTACCATGTAGTTTACGGTGGTATCAAACCATGGCGAAAATAGCCAGAATGGGTGAGGTGTATCATCCAATGTATGAACCTCAGTATAGATATTATATAGTGATAAATTCTTTATGGCTTCATCACGCCCTGCATGGAAACGAGGTATTGAACTATTAATAAAACATACAGGGGCGGAATTACTTGTTATATGATTAACAGGTGATGCATCTTCCCATTTGTCTTTATTTTCTTCATATGTTGCACCCAACCATTTTATGGATGCCGGAATCTTATTCTTGCTTAATGATTCCTGTGCAGCGGTCAGTTCGTCGGTAGAGAAATCGGAGATACCATCTATGTTAATCACTGCATGTACATTGCTCTGATATTCTGCATATTCATTTTTTACTTCAAACTCCGGTCGGAAATTTGTCATGCCAATAAACATAGCTAAATGTCCTCCTGATGAACAACCGGATATTGCAATTTTAGCTGTGTCTATTCCATATTCATCAGCATTTGCCCGAATCCAGCGTATAGCTGTTTTCAAATCATAAATGGCAGCAGGGTATAAGGCTTCGGGTGATAAACGATATTCGACAGGAATTGTTACATATCCTTTGGAAGCAATTTGTTGTGCCATCGGAATCTGCATGGATAAATTACCTGAACTCCATCCGCCTCCATGTACCATCAGTAGGGCAGGATATTTACATTCATCATCAGGTCTGTATATATTGAGGTTAAGGTGACGGTTTGGTATAGGATTAGAATAGTGTATATTTTCAGTCGCTTTTACATTCTTTGGTAGTCGCGGTTTTACAATTTCGATATAAGGGCGCTTTTTCTGCTCTTTGATATAAGCACTATGTACAGTAAAAGTTGTATCACGAGGAGTACCATCGATCAACTGTGCATCTGCGATGCAACAGTAAAGGAAAGATAATATAATCAGATACAATTTCATCTTTTTTAATTTTTGAGAAGAGAGGAGGCAAGTATAAAGTAGAACTTACCTCCTTACTCTAAATCAATCTAAAAACAATCTAAAATAATTATTCAGTAACCCTGAACCAATCTATATCAACACGCCCGCCATCATTCTTTTGGATGGGACGTATACAAAATGTTCCTATTTTAGCTCCAATCCATTTACCTTCTCTGGCTTTAAAGCTTTTACCTAGTTTTTTATAATTTTTGTCATCAGTACTATAGCTGAATACACATGATGTATCCGGTGACATCTTTACTCTCAGGTAGACAGCCGGTTCTTTTAGTATCACCGATTCATTTACTGTCTCTTTTGCTCCTTTCTCTGCATCGATACATTCATTCTGGGATAGGATATATCCATTTTCCGAACTTTCGAAGGATAAGAGTCCGTAATCAATACCCATCACAACTAACCCTGTGCGCTCTCCATAGTAGCGTGTATCAGGCTTGAATGTCAACTTTATGGTTGCAATGAATTCCGGTGCAGGAATTTTCTGTAATAGTAGGTTCGGAACACTCCACAAGTTTTTATAATCATCCGCAACAGGTATAGAATACAGGCTTAGACATCCTTTTTCCTGATTGGCAAAATACCACCACGATTGAGGATTGGCATGCCATTGCCATTGCAGACTTAAGTTGTTTGTCGAAAATTCGTCACTTTCCACAGGTGTTGTAATAGGATAAATGTTTCCTGCATTTGGCTTTTTGTATGTCGATACAGGATTACCACAACCCTTATTGTCTTTGTCTTCACCAATGACCGGCCAGTCGTTTTTCCAAATCATAGGCTGCAAATGTACTAGACGTCCCATTGCTCCCACATCTTGAAAATGAAAGAACCAGTCTTCACCAGTTGTAGTATCCACCCATGCACCCTGATGAGGGCCATTGATTGGTGTATTACCCTGTTCCATAACTACTTTTCGTTCGTATGGGCCGAAAATATCTTTTGAGCGCATTGCCAGTTGCCAGCCTGTAGCGACACCTCCGGCAGGAGCGAATATATAATAGTAGCCATTTCTTTTGTAGAATTTAGGGCCTTCTATTGTGGGGTCAATATCGTGTCCGTCGTAAATAACCTTTGATTCCCCAATCGTTTTTTTTCCATCAGGAGTCAGGCGTGTAACTGCCAATAAACTCTTTATCCCTGCACGGCTGCCAGCATAAGCATGTGCCAGATAGACTTTTCCGTCATCATCAAATAAAGGACATGGGTCTATCAATCCTTTTCCTTCTTTTACCAAAGTAAGAGGTTCCCATCTGCCTGCGGGATTTTGGCTTTTGGTCATAAATATACCCAAGTCAGGGTCACCATAGTAAATATAGAATTCTCCATTATGATGACGTATAGAAGGCGCCCAGACACCTCCTCCGTGATTTACACCTTCTCCGAATGAAGCATATTCAGGCATTCTACTTATAGCATGACCTATAATTGTCCAGTTTACCATATCTTTAGAATGCAGAACAGGTAATCCCGGAATGCAATTGAAGCTGGATGCAGTCATATAATAATCATGCCCAACTCTGCATACATCCGGGTCGGAATAATCCGCATAAAGTATAGGATTCTTATATGTGCCGTTGCCGAGGTCGGAAACCCAGACTTTGGATATATAACTCTGTGCATTAATGCTATAGGAAGCAAAGCAAAGAAATATAATTAATGCTATTTTTATGAATAGTTTCACTTTTTAATTTCTTCTGTTAATGTTGTTATATTTTGTTCTTTTAGCCCTTCCAGAAAGAGGGATGCCATAAGAAGCGCTCCTCTTTCGTTAAAGTGTGTATTGTCTATTTTACCTTCCGGAAAATTCATGTTTTCTCCGGGTTTTAGGTGTAGGAATAAGGATTTGGATTTTTCATCCCCCATCTTTATAATCAGTTCCTTACTTTTTTCGTACATATCTATCATCGGGATTTTCTCAGCTTTAGCTACATTCCGTGCTAAATCGAGGTATTCGCCATGAGAGTCCTGAAATATACCACTTTGGTCGAATCTGCGTCTTGCTACAGAAGTACAGATAATGGGATTAGCTCCTTTTTCTTTTGCTTTTTGTACAAACATTGTAAAATTCCGGACATATTCTTCGGGAGTTGTATAACGGTCTACCTTTTCTTTCGAAGCATCATTATGTCCGAACTGGATAATAAGGAAATCATCCTTTTGTAAGCTATCGATCACTTGTTGCCACAAACCTTCTTCTATAAATGTGCGTGAACTTCTGCCATTTTTTGCAAAGTTCTTTACCTGTACATTTTCTGTCAAAAAAGCGGGGAGAAGCTGTCCCCAGCCTTTTTCGGGGAAAGGCTCAAAAATAGAGTCGCCCGATATACTATCTTTCACAACCTTGAATATGAGCTTATCTGCCATTGTGGAATCACCCATCATAAAGATACGTTTCTGTGCAAATAATGATGTGCTTATAATCAGCAAAGCAAATATTATATTTCTCTTGTTTGTCATAATCATTTTTTTTGAGGATTCCAGTTGTCACAGCCGCTTAATACGTTTTGTACAGTATATTCTTTGACCTCCGATTCTGTTAATAATTTTGCCCATTTTACTCTGTTGTTTGTATTGGAGCCTTCGCCTTTATTGTTGTACTCCATATAGCGGGCGGTTTTTTCGTTCGCCTCACTGTTCCAGTTATGCCAACCTTCGGGTTTTATACCTTTGGGTAAAGTGCAGTTCATAAAAAGGGTCATGGCATAAGCGCGCCACGGACGGCCAAGGTACATGGTATTAACATCCTTTGCCAGTGTTATATTACAGTCATTAAAAATATAACCGTATTTTATATTCTGTGGAGTATTAGCTGCCGTAATATATGAATTCTTTTTGCAATGGATTGTACACCCTTCGAACCATGCAGTTGACGGCCCAAAGATAAAGTCGGTAGTTCCCTCAATATAACAATTTTCGAAATACTGACGAGCTCCGTCCCTGCCTGCATACAGTGTATCCTGATGTCCGAGTAAACGGCAGTTGCGAAGTATTACCCTGTCGCCTTCGATATGTAGGGCTACAGCTTGCCCAAGTGGCTCGGAAGAATTTTCTATGGTGAGATTCTCTAATGTAATATCGTTACCACTCAACAGAAAAGTATAGGTCTTGAAGGTACCCATCTTGTTGATATTGGCATGGTCGTCGTGATTGATAACGGTTTTATCCCTGTTTTCTCCTATAAAATGAATATTTGTCACATGAGGGGGCAAGATTAGCTTTTCTTTATATATTCCGTTTTTGATGCGGATGGTAATCCGGCCCCTTGGGTCGGCAGTACGTACCGAGTTTATTGCTTCCTGTATATTTCTGAAATCACCTGTGCCGTTGCGGTCTACAATAATTTCAGTTTTTTCCTGAGCGATGGCGCTCAGAGAGAAAAAAAAGATGCAAATAATAGCAATATGTTTCATATAAAAATTAATAGTAATTATTGTTTTTTGTCCTGTTGAACGGAGTGAAACATCTCGTGTCAGGAGGGTTGGGATTCTTCATTGCATTCAGAATGACAAAGAGAATTACACTTTCTAGTACAATATCGTTTTAGACATCCTCAGCGATATTTATCAGACTATTCAAATATACTTCAAGATAAGTATAGCCTTCTTCATTTAAATCATTTGCCGTTTTTGTCGGATAATGTTTTTCGAGCCAGCCGTCCGGGATACCATCTATATTTGAATCTACAGGAACAGACTCAGGGGCATAGGAATATGTTTCCCATCCACCTACATCTTTCTGTGAATCTATCATACCGGGTTTTGTTCCTGCATTATGTGATGCTCTGACTGGTGTCAGACCATTTTCAACTTCGTTTACTATGCGTTCATCTGTTTTATCTCTTTTGTAGCTTGCTCCTGCGTATTTCAATACTTTTTGAAATGCTGACCCCGCATCATCTGTTGTTACAAACGGAATATCAAACGGAACGGGAGATATTATATCCTGTATATCTTTGGATTTGGGGTTCGGCTGTAATCCTAAAAGATTATTCTTTGTTACTTCGTCATTGTCAAACATATAGTTGCCACTCAGATAAAAAGTACCCCATACACCTTCGGCTTGTTTGTTTGCTCCCTCATCCGCATTCGGTGAAAATATCCGGCCACGGTTAGACGATGTTGCTGATGGTTTATAATAATTGTTGACGAAATTGTATCTGCCTCCTTCTCCTGCATAACCACTGTTACTTCCCCAATTATATATTACATTATTTCTGAAATCAACTAACTCCAACTCCGGCTGGTTGCTGTAACGGCTACCACACATACGGGGATTGCGGCTGTCGTGATGTGCCAGCAGATTATGGTGATAAGAGGCTTTCTTTCCACCCCAGATAGCACCATAGCCATGTGTTCCCTTTTTGTGAACTGAAGCTCTCAGGCTTTCTGAAATAATACACCATTGCATTGTGAAATTCTCATTGTCGTAGAATGAAGCGCATTCATCAGTGCTCCAACTCATAGAACAGTGGTCTATAATAATATCCCTGTTGCGGTAGCCATACAGAGCATCATCTTCTACTCCGCATAAATCTCCCATACGGAAACGTATATAGCGGATAATTATATTATCGCCTTCTATCCTTACGGAATAATTTGCAATACAGATACCATCCCCCGGTGCGCTTTGTCCGGCAATTGTTGTGCTGTCTGATACTATAAGTTTTGATTTCAGATGAATAATTCCCGCTACTTTGAAAAGGATTGTTTTTGCACCTTTTTGTTTCAGGCACCAGCGAAGTGTTCCTTCCTGTGCCTTTTTATTACCCATCATTGTATCTTCCAGTGTATTTACATAATACACCTTTCCTCCACGTCCTCCGGTTGTGTACATTCCTCCACCCTCAGCACCCGGGAAAGCGGGTGTTTGCGGAAAAGCAAGTAGAACATAGAATATTGCTAAAAAAAATAATAATAGTTTTTTCATGATTTAGTTTACTTGTAGGGGTGTATTGCATACACCCGCTTATGTGATTTTGTCTTCGGGCGTATGCAATACGCCCCTACGCTCGAATGTTACCTGTCCAGCATGGCACTCACCATAATAAATGGCCCGACAGACTTAGGGTCGTTATCGCGCACAGGTTCATTTATATAATATTCATAACTTCCATCGCGATAATTTTTTTCACCTCCAAGTCCTGCTACAGCACAACCGTCTGTCAGGGAGATAGTACCATCTTCATTGTTTTTTATAAAACGTTTAATAAACTGGTCATAAGCTTTTTCCCCTTTTTCGAGATAGCTTTCATCCAGATAACCCTTCTGGCTACCCTTCACCCATGAATAGATAAACATAGCAGAAGCACTGGATTCTATATAGTTTCCTTCACGTCCCATCTGGTCGGTTACTTGATACCACATGCCTGTATCAGTGTCTCTGTATTTTTCTATAGCAGAGCATAGATTCTTAAATAAGCAGATTATTTCTCCGCGTTTTGTATGCTCTTCCGGTAAAAAATCGAGAACATCGACCATAGCCATCATATACCAGCCTATACTTCTCGACCAGAAATTAGGCGACAGCCCGGTTACAGGGTCAGCCCAACGTTGCTGACGGCTTTCGTCCCAACCATGATAGTATAAGCCAGTCTTTGGGTCGTACATGTACTTGTATACATCCAGTATTTGTACAGCTACATCATCGTATAGTTCAGGTTCGTTGAATGTTTTTGCATATTCGGCAAGATAAGGACCAGCCATATACAAACCATCAAGCCATACTTGATGAGGATAAATTTTCTTGTGCCAAAAACTACCATCCTTTGTCCGGGGATGCGTGCGCATTTGCTCCCGTATCAGGTCTAGCGCTTTCTTGAAGCGTTCCTGTTTGGTAAGGGCATATATCGGAAATAAAAACTTCCCCGAATTTACACGGTCAATATTATATTCCAGCGGTTTATAGGTTTTTATTTGTCCATCCTGTTCTACCATCAGGTCGGCAAAACCATATACATAGTCATAATACTTCTGATTGAAAGTTTTTTGCCATACCTGAAAAAAGGCTTGCACCTCCAGTCCGTGACAATAGTTCCATTTCGGAGCTTTTGAGAAATCAAGCATCCATCCTTCAGGATTACGCTTTATTTCGGAGTCAGTCATTTGAATATAATATTTTGCCCCATCACCTGCCAACAGGGCAGATGACAAGGACCATAATATTACCAGTAATTTTACCTTCATAAACCTAACCTTTATTCTTATTGAGGTCGCAGACCTACTTGTTATTTTTGAACTAAATCCTTCGGTAAATTAATATTTTTATTCTTACCGCTTATTTTCACCACTTCCTTTAATGAAGAAGGGTATTCGAAACCGGTAAGAGTAAAGTCTTCTATATTTTTCAACATAAGAGCGGGACCCTCTTTTGGTATTATTTTTACATTCTTGAAATTGATTCCTTTCGACTCAGCCAGTTCAGCTCCAATTTCAGATGTAATAACCACATTTTCCACATTTATATTCGAAATATTCATCTCAGGTAGTCCATTAAAGAACATAGCCCTGCGCGCATTCCGCGAAGTCAGATTTTTTACATATATATTCCTGAAAGCAGGCGTAGTTTCGTCCACTGCCGGAACAATTGTATCCACAGGCGTTTCATCTCCATCTTCGAGGGATTCGGATGCTGATTTGCCTCCGTAATACAAGTCGAACAGGAATGATTCGGTAGCAATATCAAACATATTGATATCCCTAATATAAATATTTTCTACGACACCACCGCGTCCTCTGCGGCTTTTGAAGCGTAAGCCGACGTCTGTTCCCAGAAACTGGCAGTTGGAAACAGATATATTTTTCACACCTCCTGACATTTCGCTACCAACAACAAATCCCCCATGTCCCTGAAATACTTTGCAGTTATCTATCAGGACATTTACTGTGGAACGGTTTCTGCGGCGTCCGTCTTCATCTTTTCCCGATTTTATGCAGATAGCATCGTCACCTACATCGAATATACTGTTTACAATGATTGAGTTAAGGCATGACTCCAGGTCGACGCCATCGCCATTCTGGGCATAGCCAGGGTTACGGACATATATATTGTCTATTATTACATTTTCACACATTAACGGGTGAATATTCCAGCTAGGGGAATTTTCGAACAGTACGCCTTCCAACAATACATTTTTACATTCGATAAAACTTACCATGACCGGGCGGAGAAAATCTTTAATTTCCAGCCATTGAGCTTCTGTTAAGTTTTTGCGGGGAACATTCATATCACTTATTTCAAGACCTTGGAGTGAGCCCGCCGAAGGAAACCAGTAATTACCATCTTTGACTACTCCTCCGGATTTTAGTACATTTTTCCAATGGGCTTCTGTAACTTTCGCTTTTTTTAGCGGACGCCAGGCATGACCGGAGCCATTTATCGAACCTTCTCCCGTAATAGCTATATTTTCCAGATTACGTCCTGATATAGGAGACTGGCAACGGCGTGTATCCAAACCTTCGAATACAGTGTTAACCAATGGGTATAAATCGAAATTGGCAGAGAATAGTATCAATGCTCCTTTTTCGAGATGTAGGTTGATATTTGATTTGAAGACAATCGGTCCGGTATACCAGACACCACTTGGCACAATGAGTGTCCCTCCGCCTTTTACAGATAGAGCATTCATCGCTTTTTCAAAAGCTTCTGTGTTTAGGGTTATTCCATCAGATATTCCTCCGTAGTCAGCTATTGAAATTTGATTGCCCGGAAAAACAGGGCGTTGAATGTGAGGCATCTGAAAAGGTAAATCTTTATACAGGCATTCGTATTTGTATTCATTTTTTTGAGCATAGCTAAATTGTGCGAAGCACACAAGAAGCGATACTATAAAAAACTGAATTATTTTGTTTCTTTTCATTGAGTCTTAATTTTTAAAGGCTTCATTGCAGAATACCTTACTGAGTAATGAAATACCCAGAAATAGTTATCAAGAAGTTTTTCTGTTTTCAAAACTGTTACAGGATTAAACAATCCTGTAACAGTGATTTATATTTATTCTAACCAACGAGGGTCACCTGCATTTACAACGATATTTTGCACTGTAAAATCTCCTTTAGCCGGATCTTTGAATTGAGGGTCTGCCTCATTTGCAGCACATTCGGTTGGATTGGTATACAGACCTGCCCATAGTTGATAACAACTGTAATATATGTTGGATGCATAAGAAGCTGTAGCCTTCATATTAGATGCCTGACGACAGAAGTTACCAGCTGTAGCCACCGTGGTTGTTGCATTTCCGGTTTCAACGAATAAGCAATTTTTAACTTGGAATGTATCTCCGTTAGAAATTCTGAACAGACCGTGATTATTACCATTGTCATAATTCGACACTTTATAGAATGTACAATTGGTAAATGAGATAGGACCGGCTTTGGCCTGCATACGCAGGAATGTACGGAAGGCATTGTAGAATGTAGTATTTTCTACTTTCAATGAGCCTAATGTACCTCCTCGGAAATCGATACCATCGCCACCGCTACCTTCGATATCGTGGATAATGCAATTTGATATGACCAAGTCGCCCATTACACCAGAACCGCTGCTGGATATTAACTGGTTCTTATAATTACTTATTTCACAGTCAGATATTGTTAATGAATTTAATGAAGCTGAAGTTCCCAGATCGAAGAAACTTGCATCTTCTAATTCTCCCTTCCCTTTAATGATCAGTGAGCTGAATTCTAGTGAATTGACTGAAGTGCTACAAGTGAATTTTCCTGTAAGAACCGGACGGTCTGATGATTCAAGACCTATTATTGAAACAGATTTAGTGAAAGTATATTCACCCAAATCATATTCTCCAGGGAATAAAGCGAATTTATCACCATCTTTGGCGGCATCTAGTAATTCGATAAGGTTCTCTTCCGCACTTACTTCAGTTGCACCTTCTATACGTGTTTTGAATGTTGCAGTTCCTCTGGTTTTTGTTCCATTCATCAATTTAGCTGTATATGAGGTATAGCCTTTCAAGCCTTTTATAGTAACCGCACCGTTGGTTATCTCTTGTGCAGTGATAGTATGGATAATATTATCTCCTACAGGATTACCACTCTTGTCTAAAGCTGTTAATACCATTTGTGTAGCTGTTATACCGGCAGGCCAGCGAAGAGTTACTTCAGTTGCTTTACGGTCTGCATCTGCAACCGCTTCCAGTATTTGTTCGGTAGCAGTTGTAATTTTCTCACTCGACCATTTTGAGTCTGAGACTGAGGCGCTAATAGCTTTTATCCGGATAGAGTAATCAGTTTCACCTTCCAATCCCTGAATTATGTAAGGATCAGAAAGTGTTCCATTTTTTGCAATTCCATCTAAAGTCATAACCGGAGTTCCTTCAAAGTTAAGGTCACCATTATCAAATACTTCAATAGTGTAACTTTCAGCTTTTTTTACCGAATTCCATAATACTAATACATTTGTACGATTGGCTATCTGGAGTTTAAGTTCTGTAGGCGAAAATAAACGGTCGTAATCGATGCTTAGTACTTCATCATCAGGATCAGAGCAACCAGTGAAAATCATTGCTATGGATAATCCCAGTATATATAATATATTTTTCAATTTATTCATGATTCGTTTTTTATAAATAGTGGTAATTAATCATTTGTTAATGTGCCGTTACTACTGTCGATAAAGGTTTGCCAGATAGGCCAGTATTGGTTTTGGTTCGGATCTTTCTGATACAGCGCGTTGATAAGTGCATCAGTAAGCTTATCAGTATTGATCCATGTATCACTCAGGTATCCTTCTTCATCTATCAGTTTTTGCCCTTGTTCGTCAGTTTCGCCATGATTAAGACCATAGATAAGCAATGTTTCGTTATCAACATCTGTCTTATAATATAGCTTTTCAGGAAGGTTTTTGTAAGCTCCTTCGCGTCTTGCCAATTGCGTCATCTTTGCTTTAGCTTCATCCAGTTTGGTCTTTAATAGATTCCAACGGATAAGGTCAGCCCTACGTAGAGATTCTCCGGCAAATTCGAATGCACGTTGTTCTACAATCGCATTAAAGAATGCATCCTTGCTTGCCGTTGCTTTTGACATATATGCATCTGCTTTAGCAGCAGGAAGAGCGCGATCTAAGATTGGTTTCATATATTGTGCGGCATTGTTTGGTCCTTCCAGTTCATTGATAGCTTCAGCAGCCATCAGATATACATCGGCTAAACGCATATACTGCCAGTTTACACCATCGTCATTTGTTGAAGTTACTTTACGTTTCATCCATTCGTAACGAAGTTTACCAAAACACCATGTTTTAAGAGAACGAAGTTGTTGCCTGCTTATACTTTCTTTTGACCATTCATAAGGAACACATGTAATATCGCGACGTACATCTTCCAAATCATAATCATAGAAAAGATAAGGTAACGGCCCGTTTACACCACCTTTTGCTTGTCCTGTATATTGGTCTGCTGCCTGATGTTGTACACCGAATGTGTAAAGTACACGTCCGCGTCCGTCTGCGAAAGGAATTTCCCAGATTGATTCTTCTCCGGCTTCTACAAGGTCTTCACAAAGCCGTCTGAAATTTTGTTCGAAAGAACCCAATTTGTTTGAACCATTATTTATAATGTCAAGGCATTCTTCTTTGGCTATCTTATACATTTCGGCCCTGCTTAACTCAGGATCTGTACTCAGGCGCACACCGTCCTTACGCTGGCTGTATCCTCCGGCATATAATGCAATACGTGCTCTGAGGGCTTTTACAAAAGCTTTATTTACACGTTCTACAGTCATGGTCTGAGTAGACCTGTTTGGCCATGCTACCAAAGCTTCAGCTTCTTTAAGATCTGCAAGAATTTGTTTATATATCACGTCACGGTCAGATCTTGGTGTATAAATTGTTTGAGGCGTAACCGGTTCGAATCGTGCTGGTACATCTCCCCACGCTTTTACTAAGTCGAGATAAATAACGGCTCTTAAAGTCAACGCTTCTCCTAAAAGATGAGCCATATCAGCATCTGTTTCCACATTACCATGAGTGCGTAGTCCAACTATAGCCATATTTGCACGTTCAATGCCTTCATAGAATTTTGCCCATGCGTTATTATCCGTATTCATTTCGGTATTTGTAGAAGTAGGAGCGTAAGTAGCCAACTGATATTTAGCATCAGTAGTTATTTTAGCTGCATCCATATTATTAATCCATTCCACATCCGAATTAATCCCATAATATGGAAGGAATCTGCCTCTGTAAGAATTTTGTTCACCAAAAGATTGGTGTATTGCCATTACAGCCTTTTCGGCAAGTCCGTATATTTTAAAAACGGATTCAGGTTCTGCCGAAGATTTTGGATCTGTTTCGAGGTCACAAGCTGTTATTATACCAGCCAGAGACAAAGCCAAGATTGATTTATATATAAATTTTTTCATTGTTTTCCAGTTTTATATTTAGAAATTTAAGTTAACACCTACAACAAACTGACGGCTTTTTGGATATGCCGAATAATCTACGCCCGGTGTAAGGTTCGTTCTGCGCATAGTTGAAACCTCAGGATCATAGCCAGAATAACCGGTTATACAGAACAGGTTATAACCTGTAACATAAAAGCGGGCATTCTGTATTTTCGCTTTAGTCGTCAAAGATTTAGGTAAAGTATAACCTATGGTTAATGTATTCAGTCGAAGGAAAGATCCGTCCTCTACTGCCCAATCGGTAAATACCATTTTGGATGTCCATGGTGACCACATAGAAGTATTGGCATTCATTGCTATAAGTTCATCTGCATTGTTAGAGATTGTACCGTCAGCACGAAGATTTGTCCAACGGTTTCCACTTGCCATATCTGTAGTCAGGTTTCGGTATGAATATTTACCGGTTTCAGTAAATTCAACCTTGTTAGCATTGTAAACATCATTACCCACACTCCAGTTAAAGTTGGCAGATAGATCGAATCCATATAATCTTCCTGATATTGTAAATCCTCCTGTGTGAGTTGGATTAGCATCACCTATCACTTCTTTGTCGTTTGCATCAATAATACCGTCTCCATTCAGATCCTTTATTTTCATAGAACCCGGGCGTACTGTACCTATTGCTCCTGATGCGTCCGGTGCCACAGATTTATCTACTTCCCATTTTTTAGTTGATTCATTGTAGCCTGTAAAGTCACTTACTTCATATCTGCCATCTGAACGGTATCCATATATCTGTCCTACAGACCCTCCGGTAGCAATCCAGTAATCATATCCGATTTCGGTAGATGCCCACGATGTAGATGCTCCGAAGTCTTCCATTGTTCCAAGCGATTTAATCTTATTTTTATTAAACCCTATATTTGCACTTAAGCTTAATCCATAATCTTTCTTATCAATTGCTACCCAGTTAAGAGAAGCCTCAAAACCTGTGTTTTGAGTTTTACCCATGTTTCTGTATTGGTAGTCATAGCCCGATCCGGGTACCGGGAATTCGATAAGCAAATCTTTTGTAGTATTGATGTATCCTTCGACTGTACCGCTTAACCTGCCACCAAGGAATGTAAAGTCTAGACCAAGATTACGGGTAACTGTAGTTTCCCATTTCAGGTCTGGGTTAGCCATATATTTTGATGGAGCCCAATAGTTACCAAATCCGTTTATCCATTCGGTAGTTTTTGATTCGTACATTTGTGTTATCTGTCCTGAAGGAATGTTATTATTACCGGCAGTACCATAGCTTAAGCGTAGTTTGAGGTCATCTAACCAACTCTTTGTTCCTGCCATAAAAGATTCGGAAGAAATACGCCATGCAAGAGCTGCGGATGGGAAATATCCCCATTTATTTCCGTCTCCAAATTTAGAAGAACCATCGGCACGGAAAGTAGCACTAAATAGATATCTGCTTTGGTAGTCATAATTTATACGGCCAAAATAAGATAATAGTCTGTTATCCGGATTATAATGATTATCTATAGAGTTTGCTTTACCTTCTGTTGAGTATTTCCATGCTTCTTCGGCAGTAAATGTTTTTGGAAATCCATGTACAACATTTGTCTGGATATTTTCTTTCGTAATAACATACTCATGACCTCCCATTAAATTAAGGTGATGGTCGTTTCCTAACAGTTTTTTAAAGTCATAATTTACAGTATTTGTACTACGGAATGTTTGGCGTGAGGTATTTTTTAACTGGATTGCCGGATGTCCCTGGTTTGTCGAAGATGGAACATTTTTGATATAATAAGTAGTCAATCCCCAATAGCGATTATCATTATTCCTGTAGTCATCCAAGCCCATTTCGGCTCTAAGGCGGAAATTATCAAAAACTTCCCAACCTACGCTTCCTGACATATTTAATGTTTTGCGCGTTTGTTTACGGTCATTGTCGGATATTGCTGTCAACGGATGGAAAAGGTTTCCAAGATCGTCATCAGAGCTACCTGCTTCCGATGTAAGGTTAGCTAATGGGAACGGAGTATAAATTACAGAATATTTTAAACGTTTGTCAGAATCATAATTGCTATCTACATCATTAGCACCGCCACCATTAATATCAGTGTCGGAATAACGGACAGACAGGTCGACAGAAACATTCTTTGCCGGATTTGTATTAAGCTTCAAACTGAAATTATCACGTTTAAAACTTGAGCCAACCATAATCGCTTTGTCATTCATATGTGAATAACTAAATGCATAGCGTATCTTGTCATTTCCGCCTGTAATACTCAGGTTGTGATTGAATGTATGTCCTGTACGCCCGAATGTGAGGTCTTGCCAGTCGTTGGACCGAACATTATCATACAAGTCTATATCCTGATAATTTCCGAAGAAATCTGTATACGATTTGATATCATCATTTAACATTGCCAGTTCATATTGCCAGGATGCGTAATCCTTTGGAGAAAGAACATCCAATGTTTTGGCTATTTTTTTCCAGCTATAGTAAGCATTGTAGTTTACGCTTATCTTACCTTCTTTACCCGATTTTGTAGTAACAAGGACTACACCATTTGCACCACGGGAACCATAAATTGCCGTAGAAGACGCATCTTTCAATACATCTATCGATTCTATATCTGAAGGTGCTATATCACTAATTGATTGCACCGGAAAACCGTCAACTATAAATAATGGAGTATTATCTCCTGTAATGGAACCTCCACCACGTACACGTACTTTCATTTCAGCATCAGGTGAACCTTCTGTGGTTGTAATCTGTACCCCGGCCAGTTTACCGGTAATAGCTTCTGTAACGTTAGCTACTGGTACTGCAGCAATTGCATCAGCATTAACAGAAGAAACCGATCCTGTCAGGTCTTTCCTTTTTACTGTTCCATAACCGATAACTACAACTTCTTCTAATTCGGAACTAAGATCTTCCATTGTGAAATCTATAACAGTTCCTGCTATAGCCTTTTCATTTGGTCTCATTCCTACGAAAGTTGCAATTAATGTTTTTGCATCGTTTCCTACCGAAAGTGTATAAGTACCATCCATATCTGTCATGGTGGCTTTGGTTGTACCCTTTACAGCGATAGTAACGCCAATCAGGGGTTCTCCTTGGGAGTCGGTCACTGTGCCCTTTATTTCTTTCTGTTGAGCGTATACATTTTGCCCACATAAGAGAAACAACGAGATACAAATCAAGGACAAAAATTTTTTGATTGTCTTTTGCATGGTTGTAGATTTAAATATTAATTTTTTTTAATGTGTTTGTGAATTCAGTATTCCTTATTCCTTATTCCTTATTCTATAAATATTGGTATTATAAGAAGGCTTATATTTTCACGGTTAATAGATTTCGGGTGCAATTTATGTACGATTTTCTGAAATAATGGGGGTTAAAATATTTTTTTTGAGGGGGACAAATTGACTTTATACGATATTTTCCTCAAAACTAATTATATTTGTATCAAACCTGATCTGCTATGAAATTGAAACTAACCATTCTTGTTTTTATACTTGGCATTGCTGGATTACCTACATTTTGTCAGCAAAAATGCTTTTTTGAACATTATGGTCCTGAAGATGGATTGCCCCAGCATACTATAATGAGTATTGTACAAGACCGGAAAGGATTTATGTGGTTTTCTACATGGAATGGCCTTTGCCGCTTCGATGGATATAACTTCTATACATATAAGATACAGCAGGGGGATAAATATCATATGCGGAGTAACCGTATAGACTTTATAAGTGAAGATAAGTATGGCTATATCTGGACATTACCCTATGACAGGGAGCCGCACCGATTTGACCCCCAAAAGGAAGAGTTTATGGGAATACGCTCTGTAAAGGGGCATGAGAATCTTACTTTTATAGCTTCGAAAATAGTTACTGCTCCTTCAGGTAAAGTATGGCTTTTGTCTGACAATATGGGGTGTGTCTGTGTAACTGATTCTACATTTAATATTGAGATATATAATAAAGAAAATAACAGGATCAATGCAAATACCATACATGCCGTATATGAGGATAGAGAGTTAAATTCATGGCTGTTAACAAATAACGGATTATACCTGATATCTTCTGATGGGAAGATAAATAGCTTTTTTACTGAAAAATCATATGTAGAAATAAACTCTGCTCAGGATTTTTATTCAGTGATGGAACTCGATGATAAAATCTGGTTCGGATCAAGTAATGGCAGGATATGGATTTATAATAAGAAAAATGGTGATTCGGAATTACTACAGGTCGATTCAAAATCAGAGATTAGATATATAGGTAATATTGATAATAATCAGCTATTGATAGCAACACGCGACAATGGCTTTTATACTTATGATCAATCATTGAAAAGTTTTGTGAAGTATGATATGTCTAATACATCCGGTATGCGGACTAATAGCATTCTTTCCTGCTATATAGATAAATCAAAAAATGTATGGTTTGAGACGGATTACGCAGGTGTAGCAAAATTTAGTCCGGTGACTAAGATATTCAGACACTTTGAATTAAAAACCGAAAGTGCAGTATCTAATGTGTTCCCTTCTAACTTTTTCATTTTCGAGGATAAGGATAACCGTTTGTGGGTACATCTGCGCGGTGGTGGATTTGCCTGGTATAATACAGAGAAAGATGCATTAGTGCCGTTTTTTAATGAGCCGTCTTCTCCCGATTGGCGTTTCTCGAATATGATGCATACGGCTTTTTCCGACAGGCAGGGAAATCTCTGGATGAGTACCCGGTCGCATGGACTTGACAAGGTTATTTTTAGTAATGATGTTTATAAATCAATAACTGTAGATCCCAATATCCATTCCACAATTAATAATGATATACGCAGTATTTTCGAAGACAGTAACAGGAATCTCTGGGTGTCAACAAAGGGAGGTAAAATCTTTGTTTATGATCAATCTCTTACACAAAAAGGTTACTTGTGTTCAAATGGACGTATCGAATTTGGTAATCCTCTGGAAGGTATTACTTATTGCATAATTGAAGACAGTAACAAAAATATCTGGCTAGGAACCAAAGGAGAGGGAGTATATAAGCTAACTCCTTCCGGAAATTCATATAGTATTAAACATTACAGGCATTCACCTGATAACCTGTATAGTCTTAGTAATAATAGTGTATATGCTATATTCGAAGATAACAAAAAACGGATATGGGTAGGTACATATGGTGGAGGCCTTAATCTATTGGACGAAAAAGAAGAGCGGTTTATTAATTATCGTAACAATCTTAAAAATTATCCGGCCCAATATGGGTCACAGATAAGGACAATCCTTTCAGATAAATTTGGCAATATCTGTGTGGGTACTACATTAGGTCTGATAATGTTTTCTCCGAATTTTACTTCGGTAAACGATATTGATTATAAGTTCTATACACGCATTCCGGAAGATAATGAGAGCCTTAGCGAAAATGATGTATATGATATATGCACTACAAAGAAAGGAGAAACTTATATTGCTACTTTCGGGGGTGGAGTGAATAAGATAGAAGCGGTGGATAACATGGGCTTCCCTACTAAATTTATATCTTATACTATAAAAGACGGGTTGCCGTTAGATGTAGTTCTCACCATAGTAGAAGATAAGGATGGAAAACTATGGATCACAACAGAAGGGAATGTCACCAAGTTTGATCCTGAAACAAAATCTTTTGAAACCTATAGTGAGATAAACAGGCTGATAGATCGGCAAAATTTTTCTGAAGGTGCCCGATGTACCACACAATCAGGAATTGTTTATATAGGATATTCTAAAGGTGTGCTATCAATAGATCCGGAAAGTATAGGAAGGTATGACAAGAACTTGTTTAAACCTTATCTTGCACTGACAAAATTCCAGATAGCTAATAAAGATGTACCTATAGGTGGGGATTCTCCGCTAAAAGAAAATATTGACGATCAGAATTATATTAAGCTGAATCACAAACAGAATTTTATTAATATAGAATTTGTGGCCCTCGATTATATCGAACCAAAGCGGATTACCTATGCTTATAAGTTAGAAGGGTTTGAAGAAGACTGGATTATCACAAAGAAACAACGGATTGCCAATTATACCAATCTATCGCCCGGAAAATATACATTCCGTGTAAAATCGACTAATAGTGATGGTATATGGATGGATAATGAACATACTCTGACAATAGAAATTACTCCTTCTTTCTGGCAAACAGGCTGGTCTTATTTATTGTATTTTATAATTGTTGGGGCTATTCTGTATATCATTTTGCGTACTCTTTTTGTTTTCTATCGGTTAAGAGATAAGGTGAAATTAGAGCATGAACAAACAGAGATGAAAACCCGGTTTTTTACTGATATTTCTCATGAGATACGCACTCCTCTGACAATGATTGTCTCTCCGGTGGAGAATATTATTGATAATGAGCATACTCCGGGGGATATTAAGTCGCAACTACAATTGGTGCTGAAAAACGCAAGCCGTATGCAACGTATGGTAAATCAAATACTTGATTTTAGGAAAATCCAAAAGCAAAAACTAAATATCCAGGAAACACAGATAGGAGAGTATGTGTCGGAAATATGTAATAATTTCTCAAAAATAGCAGAATTTCAAAATATCAATTTGAAATTTAATGACAGAACGGATGGTGAGAAAATATGGATTGACAGGGATAGTGTAGAAAAACTGGTATTTAATCTTTTATCGAATGCTTTCAAATATACTTCTGTGGAGAAAACAATAGAGGTCAGTGTAAATAAAAATAGTAAAGACCGTACCGTTGCCATCGAAGTGAAAGATGAGGGTAGGGGCATGAGTAAGGAAATATTAAGTAAGCTCTTTACCCGGTTTGCATCCTTTAATAAAGATAAAAGTAAACCCAGTACAGGGATTGGTTTGTCCATTGTAAAGGAAGTTGCAGATAAACATCATGCGAAGATAGCTGTAGATAGCGAAGTAAATGAAGGTTCAGTATTTACTGTCTTATTTCCTATGGGGATCGATCATTTTAAAGAAGATGAGAATATAATATTTGTATATACCGATACTGTAAAGGAAGAGGGTAGTAAGGAATCGATTGAGACTATCGAAGAAGTAAGTGAATCCGAAACCATAAAATCAACGGATGATAATAGAGATCAGGAAACAATTCTGGTTGTTGAAGATGATTCCGACCTGAGGCGGTTTATAGTAACCATATTGAGCCCCCATTATAATGTATTGGATGCCGAGAATGGTAAACAGGGATATGAAGTGGCTGTAAAAGCTATTCCCGATTTTATTCTGAGCGATATTATGATGCCGGAACTGGATGGTGTAGGGTTGTTGCAGAAGATAAGGTCTAACTCTGATACCAGTCATATACCTTTTATACTGCTTACTGCAAAAACGGATATGGAAAGCAGATTGGATAGCCTGGAATATGGTGCTGATGATTATATAACAAAGCCGTTTAGTGTAAAATATCTGAAAGCAAGGATTGATAATATAATCCGCCAGCGAAAAAGACTATATGATACATATGGAGCTGTTCAAAAGCCTGTTGGGGCTAAGCCTGTTCAAATAGAGAAGGATGCGGAACCGGGATTAAGGATAACGCCTCAGGATGAATTATTCATTAAAAAGATCAAAGAAGAGATAGAGAATAATATCGATAACAGTGATTTTGTTGTGGATGACCTTGCCGCTGCAACGGCAATGAGCCGGACGGTATTCTTTAAAAAACTAAAAAGTCTTACAGGGTTTTCTCCTATTGAGTTCATCAGGGATGTAAAAATAAAATATGCTGCCGCGCTTCTGAAAACTCAGCAGTATACGGTAAAAGAGGTTTCGTATATGATAGGTATATCAGATACAAAATACTTTACACAAATCTTTAAAAGTATTGTGGGAATGACTCCTAGTGAATATAAGAATAAATCAAAAGAATTATAAGTAATTATCACTTTTAGTTTTGAATAGAAGTATATAAGAGAAATATATAAGAGAAATATATAAGAGAAATATATAAGAGAAATATTTACTGCTAATTATCAGATATTTATTTAATTAATTTGTATTTTAGTACAATGGATAACAGAACAATAAAAATAGATGCTTTAAGAGAATTAGATATTCAACTTAGACGAAAAAATGAAACTTATACAATTTTTAAGTTTAAAAAGAATAGTGTTGAATTTGATGTATTTTTCGATATAGGTACAGTTCCTTATAATCTTGGATTTCTATTGCTAAAATCAAACTTTCAACTTTGGATAGATGTTGTAAATGGTTATTTGGTAAACTATATATTAGATACTCCCACATATTATAAATTATGCGATATTTTAGAACTGAAAAATAGTGATCCAAATAATAAATTTTCTCCTTTCAAGTTTTTCTCTGAGTTCAATGGTAAAATACCAAAAACTCTTCCTATTATAACACAAAAGCAAAGACATTCTATTATTCCTAAAGTATTTTCCAATATAGAAGAAGCAGAAAAAATATATTATTATAAGATGATTGATTGGGATAATACAACTGTGAAAAAGAAGCGATCTGCCGAAAATTTAGAAAAAACGAGATATTATTATCCAGAATTATATGAAAGGATAAAAGATAAGAATATTACTGTACAATACACACATATTGAAGACAATGAAAATTGTTATTGGTGTACATAAAGTGTTGTGTTATAGTGAGTAATAAATATTGAATAATTTGTTTAGAACTTGTTGTTTCAAAAAAATACGGGGTGAAATTGTTTAAGTCAAATTCACCCCTCTATTTATTAATGGCATCTGTTATATTTGCTAACGGATGCCGGATATCTGTTTCTCTGGCAACGCGATTTACCATAACCTTAAAGCCATGAGTAATTTTTCTTTAGTCTATAGAGTTTTGTTTTTTCTCTGTTCGGTTTTACTGATACAGGTAACCCTGTCAGCACAAACTATTTCTGTGAAAAATAATTCGAATCAGGCAGTTTTGGATTACACATTGGAAATTCCGGTAAAGGATCTTAAATTATCTTTAGGAAATTATATTGCCCTAATAAACAACAGGAGTGTTCCTGTTGAAGTCATAACAGATATAAAAGGGACTGTAAAAGCAATAATCCCCATTGAGAAGATGCAAGCCAACGAGGAATTAGTTATACAATTGCAAAAAGGGTTGGTACCTGATTATCCTAAACGGACATATGCCGAATTATCCCATAAGATTAACAGACCATATTATAATAGCAAACAGGATAGTCTTTTTTCATGGGCTAAACCAAATTATATAACATTACCCGGTGATTTTCGTGATCATTCATATTATATAAAATATGAAGGGCCCGGTTGGGAAAACGATAAAGTAGCATTTCGTTTTTATCTGGATAACCGGAATGCAATCGATGTATTCGGTAAAAAAACTTCTGATATTATTCTGCCTGCTGTTGGCATAGATGATTTTGAAAAATATCATCATATGTCTGATTGGGGAATGGATAACCTGAAAGTCGGTAAGGCATTAGGAGTGGGATCAATCGCTGTATGGAATGGAGAAAAAGCAGTACGGGTGGAGAAAAAAGATAGTATAGTCTGCTATATTCCGGCAGATGGTAAAATACGTTCCCAGGTGAAGACTATTTATTATGGATGGGATGCTAATGGAACGAAATGTGATTTGAGCTCCCTGATATCAATAGATGCAGGTAGCAGGGCATCACATATGGAATTGCTGATAGATAAAGAGATTGATAATATTACTACAGGGATTATAAAGAGTAAAAAAGCCGAATTACTGGTGAGCAATGATAAAAACAGTAAATGGTCATATATTGCCACATTTGGACAGCAAAGCCTGAATAATGATATGCAGGGACTTGTGGTGTTTGCGCCCACAGCCCAGATAAAAGAAATTACAGAGGATACACTTAACCATATTATGGTATTTACTCCGCAGAACGGATATGTAGAATACTATTTTATGCCGACATGGGAACTGGATAAAGAACCGGTCAGAACAAAAGAAGACTTGCAACGTTGCATAGATGAGGTACTAAATAGACTGAATAGTCTGGTAACATATAATATACTTACAACTAAATAATACATGCCATGAAACAACTTAATAGAACGACAGTAGAGAAGCAAGATTTACCTGTAAAGATACTTCAATTCGGCGAAGGCAATTTTCTTCGCTGCTTTGTAGACTGGATGATAGATAAAGCAAATAATGCAGGTGTGATGAACCACGGAATTATTGCTGTACAACCCATAGCTCAGGGGCAGGAAATAGCTAATATATTCAAAGCTCAGGATTGTATGTACCATGTCTATCTGGAGGGAATAAAAGATAAAAAGCCCGTAAAAGAGATAGCTTTGGTAAAAAGTATAATGGATATAATGAATCCGTATTGTGAATATGCCGAGTATGAGAAACTTTTCTTAAGTGAAGAGCTGGAAATGATAATATCCAATACTACGGAAGCCGGGATACGCTACGAAGAAGGGGACGATCTGAATGCAGAGCCTCCTAAATCTTTTCCTGCAAAGATGACGGCATTACTTCATAAACGATATAAAAAATTCAATGGTGATCAAAATAAAGGTCTTCTTATCATATGCTGTGAATTAATTGAGGATAATGGTTCTACACTTCGCGAATATGTATTAAAACACGCAAAACAAAATCAGCTGGAAGAAGGTTTTATAAACTGGGTAAATACGGCTTGCCATTTCTATGATACATTGGTAGACCGCATTGTACCCGGATTTCCACGCGAAAACATCAACGAAATAAAAGAAGAGATCGGATTCGACGATAATCTGGTTGTAAAAGGTGAATACTTCCATGTATGGGCAATTGGCGGAGACAGCATCATCAAAGAAAAATTTCCATTGGATAAAGCCGGATTGAACGTCTTGTTTATGGATGATATAAAAGCGTTCCGCGCCAAGAAAGTACGTATATTGAACGGGTCGCATACAGCAATGGTTCCTGTAGCTTTGCAACTGGGTTGCGAAACAGTTATGGATGCATTTAATTCACCTGAAGTAGAAAAGTATATCAACAAAATGGTTGCCGATGAAGTTTTGCCATGTATCGATGAAGATCCGGCCGAACTGAAAGCATTTGCAGCCAAGATACTGGAACGCTTCTACAACCCGTATCTGAAACATTACCTGAAAGATATCTCGCTAAACTCTGTCTCTAAATGGGAAACGCGTGATTATCCTACGGTATATGATAATTGCAAGAAACTAGGCAAGAATGCTTATCTGACAACGTTTTCGTTCGCTGCTATGCTTGTGCTGTACTCAGGGCAATCGGCGGCAGCTAAGAATTTTATCCCGAACGATACACCGGAATTTATTGATTTTATCCAAAATACCTATGACCGCAACAATATCAAGGCATGGGTAACAGGTATTGTCAATAATAAAGAAATGTGGAAGGAGAATTTTACAGAAGTACCTCACTTTATAGAAGAAGTGACAAAAGATGTGGAATCAATTCTGGATAAAGGCATGATGAGCGCACTCAGGGATATAATAAGCTAAAAAAATTATCTATTATATATATCAGATTAATTGGGCTGGAAAGTTACATAAAGGTAACAAACAAAAAACGAGCAAAACCTGTTACTTTTGTCACCTTTTTAGAATAACGAGTTAAATAACAAGTCAATATAAAAATGAATAAATATCTAAAAATAGCATCTACGGATAATGTATGTGTAGCCATAGCAGACCTTAATGAAGGAGAGGCACTGAATATTGACGGGGTATCGGTTACTATACAGAATCCTATTCCCACAGGACATAAGTTTGCCATCAAGGAGATAAAAGAGGATGATGACGTGATCAAATATGGCTATCCTATCGGGCATGCTACGGTTGACATACATACCGGCGAACATGTGCATACACATAATGTGAAAACTAATTTGCATGATGACCTGCAATATACCTACATTCCCGTTCATCCGAAACTGGATATTGCAAAAAGTAACCTTAAAATAAATGGTTACCTCCGCTACAACGGTGAGATGGGAATCCGCAACGAATTGTGGATTGTTCCTACCGTAGGTTGTGTAAACGGGCAGGCACAAGCTATCATCAATCGTATAAAGGCTGAGCTTGATGTATCGCATATAGATGATATAAGGGTTTATACACATAACTATGGCTGCTCCCAACTTGGAGATGATCATGTAAATACACAGAAAGCGCTGGCAGCATTGGCTAAACATCCGAATGCCGGAGGCGTACTAGTTCTAAGCTTAGGTTGTGAAAACAATCAGCAATCCGACTTCAAGAAGGTTATGGGTGAATGGGACGAGAAACGTGTAAAGTTCCTGATATCCCAGGAGGTTGAAGATGAGGTGGAAACAGGATTTCAGATGATGAAGGAACTTGTAGAAAATATGCGTAATGATAAACGTGAACCTCTTCCATTATCGAAACTTAAAGTCGGACTAAAATGTGGCGGTAGCGACGGATTCTCAGGAATTACAGCAAATCCTCTTGTAGGGCAGTTCTCTGACTGGCTTATAGCACAGGGGGGAACAAGCATACTAACGGAAGTACCTGAAATGTTTGGTGCAGAGACCATATTGATGAACCGAGCAGAGACCGAAAAAGTATTTGATGACACAGTGTTGCTTATCAATAACTTTAAGCATTATTTCCGCAAGTTTGACCAGCCGATATATGAAAATCCTTCACCGGGAAATAAAGCGGGGGGAATCACAACACTTGAAGATAAATCTTTGGGGTGTACACAAAAAGGAGGGAATTCGGAAGTTGTAGATGTATTGGATTACTCTCAGCCTGTCACTAAGCATGGTCTGAACTTATTGAATGCTCCGGGCAATGACCTTGTTGCTGCCTCTGCTTTGGCTATGTCCGGTTGCCAGATTGTATTGTTTACCACCGGCCGTGGAACTCCGTTCGGATCGTTTGTCCCTACAATGAAGATTTCGACCAATTCCAAGTTATATAACTTCAAGAAAAACTGGATTGATTTTAATGCCGGAGCCTTACTTGAAGGAAAAAGTATGGAAACCGTTCTGGCTGACTTTATAAACTTCACAGTCGAAGTTTGTGATGGTAAACAACTGAAACACGAAGAAACAGGATTTAAAGAGATTGCTATCTTTAAAACAGGGGTGACTCTGTAATATGCTGTTTGTTAGCTAATTGATTTGATAGCTTGTCTTTATGACAAAGTTTCAATATTTCAATATACTACTATGGTTAATAGGTTTTATGGGTTTATATGAATAGTAACTGCAAAACCGTCTATGATCTTTTAAATTATAGGCGGTTTTCTTTTTGTCTGATAACTACTTATAAACTACCAAGAAAGGGAGTTAATAATTTTACTGCCTCATTATGTACTAAAGTATTCGAAGCCACAATATGATGCCCTTTCATGAAATCTTCTCCTGAAAAATTAGTTATATTTCCTCCTGCTTCCTGTACAATTAATGCTCCTGCAGCAAAGTCCCAGATATTGATATACGCTTCTATATAGAGGTCAAACCTGCCTGCTGCGACATAGCACAGGTCGCTTGCTGCCGATCCGTTGATACGGATGCAAGAAGCTCTTCCATACAGCTCATCCATTAAGTGATTTATTACAGGTTTATATGCTTTTGCATTATATGGTAGTCCTAACTCTACAAATGATTGATTCAATGAGCCTTTATCTGATACATGAATCTGTGTTCCATTCAGATAGGCTTTACCGTCTTTCCATGCATAGAAACATTCATCTCTACATACTTCGTATATAACACCAATCAGTAACTCTGATTTATGGCTTAATGCTATACTTACGCAATACGGAGTATTGTCATTAATATAGTTTGTTGTTCCATCCAGAGGATCTATAATCCAGCAATAGTCTTTTTCTTCAAATTTAACTGTCTTCTCTTCTGTGATGAAAGTGGCTTCCGGTAATAGTTCGGATAACTTTTTTACAAGAAGCTTTTCGGTTTCTTTATCTACATACGAAACATAGTCGTGAGACCCTTTCTCTATGACTTTATCTTTCTGAAATGTCTTTCTTTCGCTGGCCAGGTATTTTCCTCCTTCAATAGCTATCTCACAAACTTTTGAAGTAAGTTGTTCTAGGTTTATCATATGCTTAAATTTAAAAATAGCCCAAATTTAATCAATTTGGACTATTATATTATAAGGGATGATATAATTATTTCTTCAATGTAAAGAAGAATTCCAGTCCACCTCCTGAGTGATTCCTTACTTGTATCTCTCCTTTGTGAAAAAGCACTGCGTTTCTAACAATGGATAGCCCAAGCCCTGATCCTCCGGTGTCACGTGTTCGACCTTCATTGACGCGGTAGAAACGTTCGAATAAGCGGGGCAGGTATTGTTCATCAACTCCTTTTCCCGTATCGAAGTATGAGAAGTAGATATATTCCTGATCCTCCATATAGTTATTTATATCTATAAATATATGTTGTCCGGCATAGCCGATTGAGTTATCCATCAGGTTGCGGAATATAGAGTAGAGTAGGGTATAGTTACCATTTATTACCAGATCATCTTTTATTGATACAAGTAACTGTATATCGTTCTCTTTTAATTTGTCCGTAAGATCTATTCGTACATCGTTAATTAATTGAGACATATTTACTTTCTCCATTGCAAACTGAGTTGGAGCCTCTTCCATCTTGCTTATCAGGCTCACATCCTCAATAAGATTAGACAACCTGATTGTTTGCTGATAGGCACGGTGAATAAATTGTGTCTGCTTATCTGCTGGAAGAGTTTGCGTATCCAATGTTTCCAGATATCCCCTCAGGCTGGTAACAGGTGTACGTAGCTCATGTGCTATATTATTGGTCATCTCCTGTTTTAATTGGCGCGTTTTCTCCGTCTTACTTATATCCTTAATTGTGATTTCAAAGCTATCATCTTCAAATACAATTGTCTGTATAGAGAATGTTTTTCCATTCTTTTTTATCTGGTAGGTATGGTAGTTATCTCCTTCTTTTCGTTTGTTTATGAATTCAATAGCCGGATCAAAAACTTGTTCCTTAATTATGGCCTCCAAATTAAATACAGGCTGCTCAACAATGAAATTAAAGTATTGGAAGAAATTTGTATTGGCATATACCTTCCTTATGTCACGGTCGAATATACATATACCTTCTTGCGAATAATGAAAGTGCTGTATCAGTTTCTCGCGCTCCAACTCTATTTCGCGTTTACTCCTTTCTTTTTGTTTCAGCATAGATACTAACTGGTTACCTATTTCGCCTAACTCATCATCCGGAAATGCAATTTTTTCCGGCAGGGGCTTATCCTCTTTTATCTTTACTGCCAGATTTTTAAGTTGTGATATCGAGCCACCAAACCTTCCGGCAACATAGTTTAATAAAAGTAAGACGATAATAAACATACCAAGCACAATATAGATAAACAGATTATCTGCTTTTAACATGCTCTTTGTTTCAATTGTATATGGCAGAGCAACACGCACATAATATCCTTTGTATTGTTTGGCGTAATATAAATACTCATGATGGGTAGAAGCTGACATACGGATGTTGGAACCTTTCCCCAGATAAGATGCATTTCGAATTTCGGGACGGTCCATATGGTTTTCCAGAGAATTGAAATTCTCAATGTCTTTGTCAAAGGTTACTTTTCCCGATTCATCAATAATAGTAATACGTATATCCAGAGGCATTGCTTTGGCTAATGTTTGTATTTCTACTATATTGCTGTCAGTTAATTGATATTGATCCATATATAAATGAATCATATCGGCATAACTGTCGAGGCGGTCTTCCAATGCCTGTGTGCGTTGTGCTTTTTCTTCCCTTTGCTCAAATATAATTATGCACACTGCAAACAGAGCAAATATGATAAAGAAGTAGAAAAATATGCGTTGTTTATAGGTTAGTTTCATAATTATATTTTGGTATTTGAATGTTATTTGTTTTGTAAATTGAATGTATATCCATATCCGGTACGATTGATAATATAATCACCATAGATACCTATTTTTTTTCTCAAACGGGCAATGTGTACATCTACAGTTCTTTCCAGCACAATGCCATCATCTTTCCATGCCTTATCTAAAATATCAGCACGTGAGAATATCCGCCCGGCATTCTGGACCAGCAGAACCAGTATATTGAATTCGGTTTTTGTTAATTCTACAGCTTTGTTTTCTACGGTTACGGTTTTTGTATCAAAATCAATAACAAGGTCATTTACTACGAGTGAATTCTTTTGCACATTATTCTTTTGTCCTCCTGCTCTTTTCAATACGCTCCTTACACGTGCTACAACTTCTTTTATAGAGAAAGGTTTTGAAATATAGTCGTCACCTCCTATCGAGAAGCCTGTTAACATGTCATTTTCTGTATCTTTTGCTGTTAAAAAGATGATTGGAATAGTGTTACCGTCTTTTCTCAGTTGGTCTGCAAACTTAAAACCTGATATACCTCCCATCATTACATCCAGTAATATCAGCTGATGTTTAGGCGATAATAGTTTGGCTGCTTGTTCCGATGATTCGGCAAGATCTATATTATAACCTTCGTTCTGCAGATTAAACTGTAAAATTTCGCGAATATCCGGTTCATCGTCAACTATCAATATGTCAATGTCTTTATTGTTTGTTTCCATGTCTGATATCTTTTCCTTCAGTTAAATAAATAGCGGCCTCGGCAATATTCGTAGAGCTGTCTCCAATCCGTTCGAGATTGTATGATATGGCATTTATATTTATAATACTCTGCACTTCATCTTTTCTTAGTGGTCTGTTTATAAAAACATCCTGTAAAGATGATGAAATTTCATGAAATAACTCGTCTACTTTATCATCATCTTTTATCACCTGATAGGCCATATGGCTGTCTTCATTAGAGAATGAGAAAATAGCGTTGCGTAGCATCTCTGCTGCATATCCTATCATTTTGGTTATCTTTTTGTTGATACCTTCAAATTCAGGGAGGCTACGATCTGTTTCTCTGAGGAAGTGGATAATATTGAGAAGTATATCTCCTATTCGCTCCAGGTTGGTGGTTACATCCTGATATGTTATTATCTTTCTCAGGTCGGCAGCTATCGGGTTAAACTGAAAGATGGTAAACACAACCTCTTCACGTATTTTTATTTCCAGCCTGTCCATAATGATCTCATTCGATTCAGCTTCTGTGTAAAGGTCTTCTATTGTATTATCCTGCAGAAGCTTTGTTGCAATCTGCATCTGTACCATAGCGGTTTTTGAAAGATGCTCGAAATCGTGAAGAAGAAGTTCTAATTGCTTATTTTTTATATTTGATGTCATATTCTTTAATTTGAAAATTAGTGAATTAGCATATTAGCAAATTGTTTTTATCATCTTAAAATTTGCTAATTTTCGAATTGGCACATTAGCTAAATACCCCTGTCAGATAATCTTCTGTACGTTTATCTTTAGGCTTGGTAAACATTTGTTTTGTTGTTCCGTATTCAACCAATTCTCCCAGATACATAAACATAGAGTTATCTGATAAACGGGCTGCCTGAGACATATTATGTGTAACAATTACTATAGTATACTGTTTTTTGAGTTCGAAAATTAATTCTTCCACTCTACTTGTCGAAATCGGATCGAGGGCAGAGGTTGGTTCATCCATTAACAGTAGTTCCGGTTTAAGGGCTAAGGCACGGGCTATACAAAGGCGTTGTTGTTGGCCTCCCGAAAGGAATGTCCCTTTTTTTGTCATAGAGTCTTTTACTTCATCCCAAAGAGCTACACTGCGTAAACTGTTTTCTACTATTTCGTCTTTCTCCGTCTTATTCAATTTTAGATTGTTGAGCTTATATCCTGCAATTACATTGTCATAGATACTCATCGTAGGAAATGGATTCGGACGTTGAAATACCATTCCTGCCAAACGGCGAACCTTCATCGGATTCATATCGAATATATTTTGTCCCTTAAGGAGTATTTCTCCGGTGGTAACAATATCCGGATAAAGTTCGTGCATGCGGTTTATTGCACGCAGCAGTGTACTTTTTCCACAACCGGATGGACCCATAACTGCAGTGACAGTATTCGGTTTGATAATTGCATTTACCATGTTTACTGCGTTCTTACCCGGGGTATAGGATACTGATACATCTTTCAGTTCCAGGATATGTTGTTCATTCAAATTTACTGTATTTTCCATTTTTTAGCTATACTTTTTGCAAAAAGATTAATACCTAAAACAAAGAGCAAAAGTAGCAGGGACGAGGACCATACTAAATCTGCGAGATTAGGATCATTGTAGAATTCCCAGATCAGCAGGGAAATTGCACTAGTAGGGTTTGTTACATCCCAGTTTACGGTTGCTGCTCCCAGTGCTGTAACCAGTAGAGGTGCAGTTTCTCCCATCACACGCGATACGGCAAGTAACGATCCTGTAAACAGTCCGCTAAAGGCTGATGGCAACAGAATCCTTAGTATAACACTTGTATATGATCCTCCCAGAGCCAAACCTGCTTCTTTCAAAGAGGTGGGTAACATTTTCATGCTCTCCTCGGTAGATCGTATTATCATTGGCAACATCATTATAGCTAATGCTACGCTACCAGCCAGAGCCGAATAACCGGACATGGGAACAACTACCCATATATATACTACAACACCGATAACGATGGATGGAATTCCCTGTAACAGATCACTCAGGCTTCTTACCAGATTAGCCATTTTTTTCTTTTGATTTTCTGCCAGGTATACTCCGGTCATTATTCCTATAGGGATTGCAATAACGATTGCAATAGCTAGTATGAGGAGTGTTCCCGTTATACCATTCAGTATACCTCCGGGTATGGGGCTGTCGCTGATACGTGCCAGCATGGCTTCCATCGATGTTGGTGCTACTTCTGTAAACAGACTTAAATTAAATTGCTTATATCCTTTCTTTATCAGCTCCCACAATATGAGAAACAGCGGAATCATTGTAAGGCCAGAGAGTGCACATACACCAAAGAAGAATATTCTGCTTTTTGCCAGTCTGAATTTTGCTGTTGCTGTATATCCTTTTCTCATTTGTTTACCATTTTCATTATATACTTAGCTACAAAATTGATACAGGCTGTGATAAGGAATAGTAATAATCCTATTGCCATGAGTGAACTCAATTTCAATCCGCTGGCTTCACCAAATTGATTAGCGATAATACTTGCCATCGAATTTCCCGTATCAGATAGTGCAGCCGGAATATTGATCGTATTTCCTATCAGCATGGTTACAGCCATTGTTTCTCCCAGTGCCCGTCCAAAGGCCAGTACATAGGATGCAAATATTCCCGAACCCGCTACCGGTAAGTTTACAGATGTAATTACTTCGAGGTGGGTAGCACCCAGACTATAAGCTCCTTCTTTCAGCTCGTTGGGTACCATCGCTATAAACTCGGCGCTAAGGGATGAAGCATAAGGTATAATCATAATCGCTAAAACAATAGCTGATAGCAGTACTCCAAATCCCTGGTCATTCACACCCATATCTATAAGTAAAGGACGTAGGGTATAAAATCCCCACAATCCATATACGATAGATGGTATTCCTGCAAGCAGATCTACAACCGAGCTAACAATAGTCGACAGCTTCTTGTTACGGAAGTATTCGCCATTAAATAAAGCCACTGAAAGTGAAAACGGAATACAGAATAATAACGCAAGTATGGATGTTAACATGGTACCTGCTATAAAAGGCAGGGCCCCGTATACATCGTTACGGGAATCCCATTCTGAAGAAGTGATAAAGCCAAAGAATCCAAATTCAGAGAAAGCTCCAAAACTTTTGCTTACCAATCCATATATTATACCTGCTGTGAGCAATATAATGAGGCATGATGCAAAGAATAATATGGCCTTAAATATTTTATCTTTCATTTTTACGAGCTTTTAGCCGTTAGGGGTAGCCTTTATTACTGGTTAGCCGGTATTTGTTGACCGTTATATGTCATAGATTGTATTATTGCTTTTGTCTTTTCTACAGCAACAGGAGGTAGGGGGGCATAATGTGTTTTGGTTGCAATTTCTTGTCCTGCATCACTGATGATGTAGCTGAATAGTGCAGTTAATGCCTGAGCCTGAGCTTCTGTTCTGTTGTTATAGTTTTGCTCCTTGTATGCGATAATCCATGTAAATGTACTGATCGGATATGCTTCTGGATTTGAAGAGTTGGTAATTACTACACGTGTATCATTAGGTATATCTACATTTGCAGAAGCTGAAATACTTTTACTATCAGCGGCGACAAAATTACCTGAACTATTTTGGAGCAGAGCAGAAGACATATTCAACGCTAATGCGTATTCAGAACCTATATATCCTATTGCTCCCTCTGTTTCGGCGATAATACCTGCTACACCAGGATTTCCTTTAGCAGCAATACCTTCAGGGAATTTTAATGATTTTCCTTCTCCGATTTCTACTTTCCATGCTTCGTTTACTTTCGACATATATTCGGAGAACACGGATGTTGTTCCACTACCATCTGAACGGTAAACAGGAATTATTTTTTTATCTGGTAGATTTAATGCGGGGTTTAACTCTTTTAATTTAGCATCGTTCCAGTTTGTAACTTTCCCCCTGTAAATATCGGAGATTATATCTGCTGTAAGTTTTAGGTCTTTTACGTCTTTCAGATTATATGAAAGAACAACTCCGCCCAATGCTGTTGGGATATGTACAATATCGGCACCCATTTCCTGAAGTTCGTTCTCCGAAAGGAAAACATCTGTGGCTCCAAAGTCCACTGTTTTATCTTTCAGACTGCGAATTCCTCCACCACTACCAATGGCCCCATATGTGACATCATTACCTGATTTTGCATATTCTTTGAATACTATATTATAGAACGGTGCAGGAAATGTTGCTCCTGCTCCGGATAAGGATGCCTCTTTCTTTCCACATGAGCTGAGCATAACTATTAATGCTGCAACTGAAAATAATAATGTTTTTTTCATTCTTTTTTAATTTTAAGTACTGAAAGTATTTAATGATATATTACTCAAACTTATAATCTAATAAATAGGTCTGTGACCTTAATTTTGATGCAATATTATTTAGTATTTGCAACAAAGGGACTAAGGATTTGTTACGAAACGGTTAAGATTGTAAAACATACTAAGAATAAGACTTTGCTTGAGGTGTGTAGAATATTTTGTACTTTTGCACCCACTAATGAAGAAGTTTTTTGATACATACAAACCGCACTACAAAGCACTACTCTATCTGGGGCTTCCTATTGTAATAGGGCAAATAGGAATAATCATCATGGGATTTGCCGATACATTGATGATCGGGCACCATAGCACAGAAGAATTATCCGCTGCCTCATTCGTAAATAATGTATTTAATCTGGCGATTATATTCGGTACCGGTTTTTCATATGGGTTGACTCCTATTGTTGGAGGCCTGTTTGGTAATAAGGAACTGACTGTTGCCGGACGTGTACTGAAAAACAGTCTGGTGGCAAATCTTCTGGTTGCTGTATTGTTAACTCTTATTATGACAATTTTGTACCTTAATGTAGGGAATCTTGGTCAGCCGGAAGAGCTGATACCTCTGATAAAACCGTATTACCTTACATTACTGGTATCCATTGTTTTCATTATGGTATTTAATGGATTCAAACAATTTGCCGATGGGATAACGGATACTCGTGTGGCTATGTGGATATTACTAAGTGGAAATGTAATGAACATAATTGGTAACTACATACTTATCAATGGTAAATTGGGCTTACCTGAGTTAGGATTACTTGGGGCGGGTATCAGTACATTATTTTCACGAATAATGATGCTTGTCGCTTTTATATTTATCTTCTTTTTTACAAAGAGATATAATCAATACAGGGCAGGGTTCAGACGTTCGATTTTAAATAAATTGGATTTTTTACAACTTAATAAATTGGGTTGGCCTATTGCTTTTCAGATGGGAATGGAAACAGCTTCATTCAGTCTGAGTGCTGTGATGATAGGGTGGTTGGGAACCATAGCCCTTGCTGCTCATCAGATCATGGTTACTATTTCTACTGTTAGCTTTATGATGTTTTACAGTATGGGTGCAGCTATAGCAGTTAGAGTAAGTAATTATAAAGGTACAAATGATATACAGAATATCCGCTATTCGGCTTTTGCCGGTGCCCATATTATTATCGTAATGGCAATTATTACTTCTTCCTTTATTTTCTTGTGTCGTAATTATCTGGGTGGATGGTTTACTGATAATGCAGAGGTTAGCCTGGTGGTGGTTACGCTTGTTTTCCCTATGTTATTGTATCAGTTCGGAGATGGTATGCAGATTGCTTTTGCAAATGCTTTGAGAGGGATTGCCGATGTAAAGGCTATGATGATTATTGCTTTCATTTCATATTTTATTGTAGCCCTCCCTATCGGATATATTTGTGGCTTTATCCTTGGCTGGGGAGTACCGGGCGTATGGATGACTTTTCCATCAGGGCTTAGTTGTGCAGCTATACTTATGTTTATAAGATTCCAGAAGCAGACAAAGATTCACTAGCGATTTTATCTTATTACACAATCGTTTTAATATGAAAAAGGTTACAACCGAAAACTGTATAAAATGTGTTACTTTTGTCACTTTTTTGATGATAATAATGCTGTAATATTATGTGTAATAGCTGTTTGATTAAAATCCTATTAGTTGCTGCAATTGTTACTTTCTTATGTTTTTATTCTTGCAATAAGATTAATAAGATAGTGGACAATACAGAACAAAAAGTGACAGATAAAAAAGATGAGATGGTGGATAAATTTTTGCCAACATTCGACAGTGGCACGCCTGATACAAAATGGAATAAGAAGAGGTTCACTGAGTTCCTGAAAGTAGAGCTAACTCCTGATATCTATAATATCTATTGTTTTGATGATGCAATAGGAATAGATGCCTCTTATAGGTTTTCGTTCAATTGTGACACATCGACAGTAAAGAGGATATTGGATAAGCATCAGATGGTAGTTGATACTATTAAGCCAATTGGTGATGGTATTATTTTCAATTATGTATTTGATTGGTGGCAGAAAGATAAAATAGATTCATTGCAGTTATATACCTGGAAAAGTGCTGATAAACGTTATATAAAGCATTTCTGGTATAATGAGGATGAGCAAAAAGCTTATTACTTTACATATGACCTGTAATTTTATTTGTCAATATTATTCAATATAAATAAAAAGACTATCTTTATTACGAACTTAATTTATGTCCAATATAAACTAACAAACTATGGTAAATACCTTAAGACTAAGTATTGCAGCACTATTCCTATTACTTGCTTTATTCTCGTGTAGTGATGATGACGATAATGGAAAAAAAACGTCGGCAGGACAACAACAGATTGAAGAGGTGGTAAAAGCCTTGGAAAGTATGAGTGATGTGAAAGATTTTACAGATGCTCTGAAAAGTGTATCTCCAAATTTGAATATTGCGGAAGACAAATTGACTATCCTCGCCGTAAAGAGTCAGACTAAAACAAAAGATACTTCTACCGGTGGTTATACCAGCCAAGTATTAAAACGCCATATAGTTAAAGGTGCTAATGATCTTACTTCCCTTACAACTGATACTTTGACTCTGAAAAGTATTTCAGATGATATTTTGTATGTAACAAAGTATAATAACCAAATCTTAATCAATGGCATTCCTTTAGTATCCACATCTCCGACCAAGGCTGGTGACAGCTATATTTATGTGGTTTCGGAAATAGTACCTGATGTAAAAGATATACCTCAGAAGAAGTATAAGATGGTATTTAATATTCTGGAATGTAATGAGAAGTGGTCAACAGGAAATAATACAGAAGCTACAGTTTCAAACGAAGCTAAGGTATATTTATATAATAAATCTGGAGATAATTATACTTTGTTAGATAGTGTGATGACTGATAATAAGGGAGTCGCTTTTTATAATCATAATTATGCTGACGGGCTATATTATAATGTGAAGAAAGGAGATAAAAAATCATCTTCTGCCGGAGGATTTCTTATTGCAGGTATATTTACTTCACAAGCTGAAATCGATGGCTATCCGCAATACCGGACAGGCACTTCTACAGATATTGTTGTACCGGGTTCAGTAAAGTATGCTGATATAAACGGTGATGGTATTATTAACTATGATGACTTGTTAACTTCTGATTATTTCAAGGCAGAAAAGGATGCAACTGAAAAGGTTTACATTATGACAGTTAGTAATGTTGTTTCCCCAGAAGATATTTTTATATCATTGGAGAGGCTTAATCAATTACGGGGTTCTCTCAATGAAACATTTATATCATTTGTAACTTATAATTATCTGGTAGATAACAAACTGGTTAAACCGCAAGTTTCGTATCCTGCTCTGTATTTTAGTGAAAATAATAAGGTATGGGAAACTGCTTATAAATATATTAACAACTTCTTCTATTTGGTAAAAAGACTTGAAACTCCGGGCTATCCTTCCTATATTCTTGATGAATGGAATAAAGTTTCTGGTCAGAACTGGTCCGAGATTGCATATATCTACTCTGTACTTACTAACTATTATGGAGGTGTTGTCCTGATTGACAGATATATGGAACTCTCTGAAAAGTTAGATATGAAACGTAATTCAAAAGCAGAGGTTATGGCATATGTGGAAAGTTTAACTTCTAAGTTATCTACATCCAATGCTGGTGCGGTAAACGCTATGCTTGCCCGTTACTATGCTAATGAGAGAGATTATGCAAAGGCATATACTTTGTCGAGAGCTATTATGGATAGTAATTTATATGGCTTAGATGCTAATAATAAGCCTTTTGCATCAGCATCTAATAAAGAAGTGTTATTGGGAGGTTATAGTACAAAGAATGTAGGCTATGTTGAGATAAAAGGCGACTATATGCATCCTATACGTTACAGAGAAGTTTTACTGACAGCAGCAGAGTCAGCACTTGAAACCGGAAAATTAACAGAAGCTATGACATATATCGATCAAATATATACTTGTAATAAAGAGCCTTTATTCTCTGATCCTATGAATTATGAAACATTGAAAGTGGCGATTCGTAATTTATGGAAATCTGAAATGAGTAAAGAAGGATTTGATTATATGTTACTGAACCGATGGAATATATTGGTTGAGACGTTGGGTAAATACGGTGCTCAGTCTTACAACAACCTGTTGCCTATACCACAGAATGATGTAAGTGCAAATCCTAATATAGAACAAAATCCGGGTTATTAACCTGATAGTTAATGTATATAAAGCCATTGATTTTCAATGGCTTTTATTTCTTACATATATTGGTAAATATGCACCATCTGCATGCTTCTCCTGTTGGAGTTTGGGAGAAAGGTACATTAGGGTCGAATATTTCCTCAAGGCATGAATCGAAATTCTCTTTAAATTCGGTTCTGTATTCGGCGAAATCCTTTATTGGGTATTCACTTCTTCCTGATTTATGAATAACTCCCGGTTCAAATTTCGGATCGAATAGGTTACGCAGATAGTATATGCCTGGTTCAAGTATATTATCGGGGTATTCTATCAGATAAAGGTGTGAGTACATAAATACCTGCATAACAGCTTTAGGTCTGTCTTTGAGTTCTTTATCAAACAAATCCTTCATCTCCCTGTACCGCAATATACCTTTTCCTGTCTTATAGTCTATAATGCGTGTATGTCCTTTTACTTCGTCCACACGGTCAATAATACCTTTAAGTGATACTACTTTTCCGGAAGGGAGTGGATAGTCTACTTTTATTCTCTCTTCGGAGTCCAGGTATATAAATGGTGTTAGCTTTGCATCCGTGGTTAATACTTGTTTTATATATTTACGCAGTACTTCTCCTGTCAGGAAGTTTTGTCCTGTCAGCTTCCTGATCTTTTCACTTTGAAAATAATTCTCGGCAAATGACCGTTCTATCTTTTCGGTTAAAAGATTATCATCCGCTCTTAACTTATGCAACAAGTCTGCTGTTATCATTTTCCCTTTGAAGGGTTCATACAGCCATTCCATTATAGAGTGGAAAATCGTACCGAACATACTGGCTTCTACCGTTTCCGCTATTTCATCTTCTTCAGCCATATTCTCTACTACTGAGAAATAGAATTGCAGGGGACAATTCAGATATGTATTGATTGCACTGGCTGATAATCGCTTGTCGCCACCTTGCAGGAATACATTCATCTTTTCCATTATCTGTGGGGTTTTCCTAACCGAGATATCAACACTTTTCGTCGCTGAAACTTTATATGTAGTCAGTTTTTCCCGAATATCAAATGAATTGTTATACAGGTGTTTCAACTGACTGAAATAGCGACTAACCTCCCCTGTTTGCAAGCCTTCAGTACGTGTGTCATAGAGTAGATAGATATGTTTTGCACGGTTTATCATCCGGTAGAAATGGTAAGCAAAAATACTATCCTGATGTTCATATGTCGGGAGATCAAAGCCTTTACGCAAATTATAAGGGATGAACGAACTGGCTGCCTTCTTTAGCGGGAATATTCCCTCATTCATAGAAAGGATAATCAGATTGTCGAAGTCAAGAGCACGGGTTTCGAGTACCCCCATTATTTGCAGGCCCGAAAGGGGTTCGCCTGTAAACGGAACGCTTATCCCCACTATGAGCTTTTTCAATAACTTGAAATATGTTTCTATAGACATTTCGGGAGAAACATTTTTTAATGCTTCATCCATTTTATTTACAGTCTTGTAGTACTCCACAATGAATTCCCCCTCTATATCTATCGATCGGGCATTTATATCCTCATTATCTTTATCTTCACTTCCTTTTACTGATAATGAGATTTTTAAAGTTGACAGTATTTTTCTCAGATAATCAGGAATATCTGTCCAGCCTGTTAATGATTTGAATATAAGGTAGAGTAGGGGATGGGTTTGTAAATCATTAGCCGATACTATGACTTTATTATATTGAAGAATATCTTGTCTTAACTGCTTAGCTTCATCATGAGCTATATTAGTTATATATCTGTGGTTGAGTATAGCTAATACAGGTTTATAATAGAATCCGAAATAATTCTCAGATTTACGTATACTTCGCTGTAATTCAAATATATGTTCCATCAATCCTGAGATGGAACTATTATTTAAATTATATCCCATTGTTATATTGATCTTATTAATTTCTTCAGGGATAGAATATAATGTCGGTAACAATAGATTTTCGTCGGGTAAGACCAATGCCGTACTCATAGCCTTATCGGGAGTGATGTGTTTATCCTTTAGTAATGATTTTATGATTGTATGTACATATTTTGCCTGCCCTATAGCAGATGGTATCCCAATTGCCTCTACTATTGGAAGTTCCATATTTAGTTCCTCTGCCTGCAATGTCAATTGTGATGGGAAGAGCATCTTGTTTCTATCCATAAAGAATGATGCTTTATTTTGGGGATCACGTACTAATGGAGATGAATAGTCCCAGTAAAAATCAGCTATTCCTCTTTTTTGCAGATAGCGAAGGAGTGTTTCTTCAGATTTACTATGTCCGTTTAGTCCTATAAAGACAATTTTCTCAAAGGGTAGATCATAGTCTATATCTTTTGAAACTCTTTCTATGACATCACGGAAGATCATACCTTCATATGCCAGACCTTTTTTTTGTAACTGTTTGTGTAGTTGTGTATATAGCTGGAAAAGGACTTCCCACATTTCCAGAAAGTCTTTCTTCTTATCGTTTTCTCCTACTGGCAGAAAGTTAGACCAGAAGCGACGAATTGCTTCTATCTGACTTTCACTTAAATAATCAAAGCCTGCATCAATTTCTTTCAGGTCATGTATATTACGAAAAAGCTGCTGCGCATCAACTATATATTTATCTACATCGTCAAAATCGTTGAGTAGCATTTCTCCCCAATAGAGGAATTCGTCAAATGTCTCGGCAGACCCGCTTATCTGCTTATAGATATCATATAACATAAAAAGCATCTCTATCCTGTCTGCCTTTTTATATACACTAAGATTTTGGAAAAGGTCACTTATCGTTAATATCTCAGGCGAGAAAATAGGTTTCCCTGCTATTTGTGATATATAATATTGGAAGAATAGTCCCGCCCTGCGGTTAGGGAATACAAAGGTATAGCGGCTTATCTTTTGTCCGTAAGCTTTATAGTATGCCTGGGCTACATTCTGCAGGAAAGGAATCATCTGACGATTATAATAATTGGTTGAAAAGTACAAAAGTAGCAAAAAATGATGGAACGGGTCTTGTAAAAAAGAAAGACTATCAAAGTATTTTGATAGTCCTTCACCGAAATTTATGTAGACGTGTTAAGCCGGTTTATTTTCTTTTGTTTTATTTGTTTTGCGTGCTTCATTCATTATCTGGTGTTTTTCCTTTCTGAAGTTCTCCCGCAAATCAGATAACTTCTGTTTTTGTGCATCCGGAGCTATGCGACTTAATTCAATAGCTTTTTTTTCTTTATCATAATTTTCTTTAAGTGATTTCAATTTAGCAGCACTGGCATCATCAAGTTTTATTCTTCGTTCATTATTGGCGAATCTACGGTTTGTATTGTCTTTCCGCATATCTTTCAATTTTGCCTGTTGTTCCGGAGTATAGATGCTGTTTAATGTTTCTCGGTGTTTTTGTGCAAGCTCTTTGGTTTTAGCTCTATAGTCTTCATTTATAGTCTTTATTTCCTGTTTTTGTTTATCTGTAAGGTTAAGATCCTTCATAGAGTTGCCTTGTTTATTCATTTGTTTGCCATGTTTCTTATTACGCATACTCATTTCTTTTTCCCTTTGGCTTTGCAACTCCTTTAGCTTAGTTTGCTGTTCGGGAGTAAGTATATTGTTAATGGCGTCACGGTGCTCTTTTCTTAATTCTTTCATTTTAGAACGTCTGTCTTCTCTTGAAAGATCTGATTTACTTCTCAATTCAGTCATCTTTGCTTTGAAATCGGTATTTACAGATTCTACCTTCTGTTGTTGGTCTGCAGTCAAATTCAACTCTTGGGGTAGGGTAAAGCCTCGCTTGCCTCCTCTTCTACCTTCTTGCGCATTTATTGATGCTGTAAAGGATATACATGCTAATATTGCTAATGATAATAATAATCTTTTCATAACCTCTATGTTTTAAACGTTTTATAATTCTTAGATAGAAATATTGATTGGGGGTTTAATTCCGAATGGATTTTTAACATTCCATTACATTGGATGAGAGGTGTCTTATTTTATTTGTTTCTTATAGATAAAAGGATTTCTTATGTTTAATTAATTTTTTCTTATTCCCAGATACTTATTTTTTAACTAACTTGCGAAGATTATTAGACCGAAGATAAGATGAATAAAATATTTATATATATGACTGTAGCAACTGTATTTCTGGTATCGTGTGGAAAACAAAGTAATTTAAAAGCGGGGTATACTGGAGAAGATATATCAAAAGACGCTAAAATTATAAGAGATAAGACAAGTAAGGTTGCTTCTTTACAAATTCAAATAAAAGGAGAGTGGGCGCTTTACGAAGGCTCCTCTGTTGATAACATTGATTTCTCAAGGCCAATTGCTTCAGGCTCTGAACCCGGTACTTTCCCTTTAGATATATCCGATTCTGTAAGGAGTTACTTCGAATTGGTGTCACAAAGAGGTACTGCCATACTATCCGAACAGCATTTGCCTATGACAGGCGGTTATAACTTTAGAGATTTAGGTGGCTATAAGACATCGGATAACAAATATGTAAAATGGGGAAAGATATTCCGTTCTGATGATTTACATAATCTTACAGAAGCTGATCTTGATTACCTCGCTTCCATACCTTTAATATCTATAGTTGATTTCAGATCTAAAGAAGAGATGAGCCAGGCTCCGGATAAAAATCCATCATCAGTAAAAACAAATTATTCTTATTCCATTAGTCCCGGCAATCTGATGGCAGCAGCATCTTCTCTGGATGATCTGGCTAAGCTTACAGCAAATCAAGCAGATACTCTTATGATAGGAATGAATATACTTTTGGTTACAGATTCTGCTTGTGTCCAGCAATATAGAAATCTCTTTCAATTATTACAAAATGATACGGATACGCCTTTAATGTTTCATTGTTCTGCCGGAAAAGACAGGACCGGTATGGCCGCTGCTCTTATTTTATCAGCTCTGGGCGTTGATGAAAGAACAATATTGAACGATTATCTATTATCTAATATTTATCTGGCTGATAAATATGCTAAGTGTAAGGATGAAAGCCCTGCGTTAAAGTCTTTATTTGAAGTGAAAACTGAATTTTTACAAGCTGGCTTAGACCGTATAAAAGAGGATCATGGTTCAATAGAAAATTATCTAACGAAGGTTCTATATGTTGATATACAAAAAATGAAACAAAAATATTTGTATTAATTATCCTAATACTTTATACGAATAGGATGCCCTAATGCTTTGGCGAAGCGCGCTAGTTGCTCCTGCTCAGCTGTAAGTTCTTTCTTTGACATATGATTAATATTTATAGTTCGCAACTATACGAATGGTTGATTTATAAAAATGTCCCAAATCTATATGATCAGGGTATTTTTTATTTAAGAGTTTCGTTTTGAAAAAAATCTGGGTATCTCATAAGCAACTGGAGGATTTATATAATCAAGGACAGTCAGGGAATAATCAAATATAATCGCATGAAACTTGTTTAGTATCCCTGACTTGTCCCGATATTCTAATTCATATGCATAATACCCGTATCACTATCCGAATTATTAATTCGTTTGTTTCCACTTTTAGCCTTACGTCCGAAATCGAAATTCCATGAGAATGTTATCATTATCATACGGGAAAGATTATTTATATAAGCATTGGACTTATATGGTGAATAAATATTAAAGTTTTCGGTTTCACGCTTGTATTTTCCGGAAAAAGGAGACATTATTCCGGCTCCTATTGCGAATTTTCCATGATTATACATTATACCTGATTGTTGGACGGTTTCTCCGCCTGAAAGGGTCTCTCCCCACAGGTTATTGTAAGCATTGTTTGCAGAGAAGTATGCCATAAATTTTTTATACATAAATGTTATTGATGCACGGTAATAATAATTGGTATGATTATGATTGTAGTTGTTCCCCCGGCTCCAATAGCGATTTACACCACCTGTTAGAGACAACATAAGCATGTTTTTTACCGGTTTTAGTTTTAGAGTTAATTCATTATTCAGTTTTTGCCAGCTTTCCTGATTATCATAGGTATTAATGAAAAAATCTCCCTCCCTGAATATTTCTTCTATAATAGCGTCCGGAGTGTATAGGTATGAGGCATCATAGTATATTCCAAACAAGCTTTTCTCCCAGCTGAATGTTAGTCCTGCACGATAATTCATCGTTGTTTTGAGATTTGGATTTCCTCTTGTAACACGTAAGGTATCGATATACTGATCAACTGCACTGAGGTTAGCTAATGAAGGGGTGGTATTGTATATTTCACCCTTTAATCTTAAGAACAGTTCAGGTTTAAAGTTATATTGAAGAGTTATCTTGGGCCTGAATATATAATCTGTGTGGGATTTCTCTCCTTGCTGTTTTGTCCATGAACGTGATACACCGACACCTCCCATATAGCTAAGTTTATTCTTTCTTCCTGTATATTCAATATATGCATAGCTCTCACTCTGATCCATCTTGGATAAGCTGTTTACAGTACCTTCATATCTGTTGTTAGCAAATGCTTGTGTATGTTTTATCCCTGCCGTAAAGCGATTATTATTTTCGAATGTTTTTTCATAAATACCTTCACCTATTATCGAATATTTCTTTCCTTCTACATCAGATATGATATCTGTAATTAAATTTCCATCTTTTGTTTCTTCATATATCTGATTGATATCGGAATTAATATAGGTACCTACTCCATTCAGAATTAAGGTTTGTTTATTGCCAAACGAATGCGAATAATATAAATCTATTGAAGGAAGATGCTGTAAGGTATTGGCACCCTGATGTACTGATGTGATCCTCGAAGGATCTAGTGATGTATGCTGATTAGTATAAGTCATTTTGTCCATATCTGTTATACCATGTCTGAATGTAGCATTGAAGTAATTCTTTTCATCCAGAAAATTATAGTTTAAAGTAAAATGATGTGCATTCTCTTTCCACTTTCCAGGGACTCCATCATCAAAGCGTATTAATTCTCCTTTATCCTGAAATTTAAAGTGGCTTATTTTGTCATTCCAGACCTTATCCATCTCTCTGAATCTGCCAGTATAGATAAAACCAAATTCAGATTTCTTATGGTTCATCTTGAAGGTTACCTGCTCATTACCGAATAGGGAGGTTACGGCATTCATCAGGTTAATTCCAACCATCCCGCCCGTAACAGCACGTTTCAGAATATAATTAATTACCACATCTGAATCTCCATACCGAACGCCGGGATTATCAATATATTCGATACGGATAACTTCGTCCGGTTTCAAAGCTTTAATATCATTCTCATCTACTTTTATTCCATTAATACAAAGTTGAAGTTTTCCTTCGCCGGGTAAAGAGAGGCTACCCATCAGTGAATTGACCGACAGACGGGGAAGTTGCATCGTTGCCAGAAGATTTATGCCATCGCTGGAATGAGCTTTTTGTTGGTCTGTGACAAATACCACCAGCCTGTCTACCTTATTTGTCGTAGCAGAAGCCGTAACGGCAACTTCATTCAGCAGGTTTGTTGCTTCATTTAGGGAGATATCCCCTAAATCGATAGAGCCCGATAGACTGTTTATCATAACCTTTTTGGGTATGTACCCTAAGAAAGTAGCTACAATGCTATAATTTCCTGAAGGAATGTTTTTTAATTTAAACTTACCATTCTGGTCGCAGGTAGTTCCTGTAACGAATGTTGAATCTTGTGTATTCAGTACAATAGTAGCAAATTCTAAAGGTTGATTTCCCTTTTGTTCTGTAATTCTTCCTGAGATATCATTCTGTCCATTTATATAAATAGAGATAATAAGAAAGAAAAATAAAATAGTTTCAAACTGTTTCATGCTTATATAGTTTTATTGAATAATATTTGCTTATCTGTATTAGCAAAATTAGTCTATACAAGCACTCAAAGCGTTTCTTTTACATGGATAAAGGTGGACAATATTGTTTTGTAAATATTTGTTTATTAATTGTTTATATTTATTATCTTCTTCTTATGTGGACATTTAATTTCAATTGTAATTCCAGAGATAAACTTCTAATGGTTTTTCCATAGTTAAGTCATCCGGTAAATGTTGATTTATCTTTTCTTTTATACGTTGTTTACGCTTTGTCACCGAGGAAGGAGAAATTCCCATCAGAGACGAGATAACTGAGTTGGATAATCGCAGTTTGAATAAACAGCAATAGCGTATATCCTCCTCTGTAAGTGTTGGGTAATCAATATGAAGACGGACAGAAAAGCCATCAAACAACTGATCTACAGTATGAATTATTTCGTGCCATTGTATCTCTTCTATATACTTCGGATTTTTATCCAGACCATTCAGTATTGGAGTTCTTTTAATAAGTTGTATTGTCAGAAATTGATCACGTTCCATCAATCTGGCATTTTGTAAAGACAATTCTTCAAAGAAATTTAGCTCTTTGTCCTTTTCTGTAATGGAATTAGTAAATGACTGAATATCTGATTGCAACAACCCGTTTTTTTCTTTTATTTTCTCGTTCTCAGCTAATAGGGTATCTAACTCCTGTCTGATGTCTTCATTTTCGCCAACCTGAGAATTCAAAGAACGGATAAGTTGCTCGTTTTGATTAATAATTGATTCATTCTCGGCTATTTGCATAGATTTTATCCGTAACTGTTCTCTAATCTTTTGAATATTATGCTCTTTCCTCAATAGCTTTCGCTGATAGACGAATACTAGAATTACAGTTATAAGCATGATTCCGATAGCACCCCATAATAAACGTCGTTGGAGATTTCCCTTTTCTATTTGGAGATTTAATTTATCTCTTTGGAGTTTATTCTGAGCCAGCATTTTTTCTTTTTCGGCTTTGATACTTTCCCTGCTCCCATCTACCAGTTGATTAATTGTACCCAGGTCATGGGTGGTGAAAATTTTTCCTTGTTTTGTATGGATGACAGTTTTAAATAAATCCAATACAGTTTCAATAACATACGTTTCTGTTGGATTTTTAGTTTTGAAATACTTTAATATCGGATCAAAATAATCTATATACACCTGAGCAGAATCATACCTGCCCAGAGCTATCCATGTAGTTATATAATTAAACTTTATCTCGTTGCCTACTATCCCCCCATCCATAGGCATTTTATGTTCCAGGTCGCGCAAAACACTAAGTGCTTCTGGGGATTGTGCGGATAGATTTAAATATTCAATATAACTTCTGGTCAATTGGTATTCTTCCATCGGCCTTTTCCGGGCTATTGCTGCCTTAATCCCTAATGAAGCATATTTCCCTATGGAATCTACCTTACCGGACCTATTGTAGAGTTTTGTTAAGGTTAAATAAGTATCTACATCCCACGATGCGTATTTTTTTGTGGTTTTTATAAGTTTATCTATTTTTTCTGAATCCCTGACTCCATTGTATATATAGCCCAGCTTGGATGCAAGGTTAAGAACTATTATAGAATCTTTTCTTTCTTCTGCTATAACCAAAGCCTCATTTAGTAGCGTTTCCTCTTTTGTTACTTCTCCTGAGGATTTTGCCTGTTCCGCTGCAAGCTGATAAGTAGATAATAAAAGCGGAGAACCTGTTTGTTTATGATATTGCAATACTTTATGGATCAGCGAATCATTGATAAGGCTTCTATATTGTTTACTATGAGCACTAGCCAACCACCATATATAATTGATTCTGTCTTCTTCGGAGAGTAGACTTGGGTTTGTTTTTTCCTCAAGTAAATAAGCCAGGCTATCAGGATTTTCTGTAAGTAGTTTATGCATTATTTCTTCGTCCGGCATTTTCTCGTACTTTGCACACGATACCTGAAATATAATAATTAGAATTAATACCGGGAGTATACTCTTCATTCTTCTGTTGTTTTATAATCTGTTTGTTATCAGTTCGATATGGCTGAAAGGTGACAAAAGTAACAGCTTTTATGCATTTTTTTTATAGTAACTTTTTATCATCCAAATATCACCTCAAGCTATTTATATACAGATAATTAAATTTGGTTTTCTTGACATTTGAAAATATCGGATGTGTTACTTAAATTCTCAATAAATTATTTTTAAAGTTAAAAAAATATTATAAAATGCTCTTTCTTCCTTAAGAATATATTCTACAGGAAGACTTCTGTTAATGCTAATTACAATAATTGTAACGCTATTTCTGCACAGGCTTCGGCGTCTGCGAGTGCATGGTGATGGTTAGTCAGAATATGACCGCAATCCTCAGCCACAGTATGAAGTTGGTGGTTGGGTAGATGTTTCAACTGCCTGCGGGATTCTGCCAGTGTGCAATAGAATATATAATCGGGGTAATCCATCATATAGGTTTTGAATACGGCTTGGAGGCAAGCTTCATCAAAACCTTTATTATGGGCAACTAAAGGCAGTCCTTCTAGCTGGGAGCTGATTTTTTGCCATACTTTAGGAAATACATCTGAGTTAGCAGTGTCTTTATGAGTCAATCCGTGAACCTGACTATTCGAGTAACAGTAATAATCCGGCTCAGGTTGTATCAGGCTGTAAAACCGCTCGGTTATTATCCCGTTTCTCACAACTACAATGCCAACACTGCAAACACTCGACAGTTCCTGATTAGCTGTTTCAAAATCTATGGCTGCAAAATCCCTTAACATTCGGTCTAAAAATTACCAATAAAAATAGGTATAATTTCAGACATAGAAAGTTAATATATCAGCTGTTTTTTAGTTTTAATAGTTTGTACCTTCAAACAAGTCCCTGTTGTCGCGTGAACCTTGTGAGCCTCGTTTATAATTATTGAATGTATAACTGATAGAAAGTGTGATAACCGGATATTTGGGCCGGATATGTGTAACAGATTCTAAATCAGCGGTTGTAATATTACTTTTGTAACGGGCTGATTTAAGCACATCCCTGAACGAGAGCGTAGACTGTAAGTTCGGACTAAATAATTGCTGGCGTATGGCCAGGTTGACAAACCAGAAGGAATTTGACTTACCCTGTGTTGTTACAGATGGCCCTACAAAGTTACCATCTAATTGAAGGCGTGTGTTTTTATGAATGCGGAAAAGGTTATTCAGGGTAAAATCATAGTTTGTACTGGTTTCTTTTTTCCCTCCCGAGTTTATATTATTCTCTACTTTGTAGTAGTAGACATTACCATTCACGCTGAGGTCCCACCACTTATTTACCTTTATTTGCCCGTTTAGTTCTATACCTAATGCGTAGTCCTTACCTACATTGGCCATAGAGTCTAATGTAACCCCAGCCTGATATGGTACACGCAATCGTTCTATTTTATCTTTACGCGATCTGTAAAACAAGCTGGATTGCAGTACATGCTCCTTTATATTTTTCTTGTAATTCAATTCATATGAATGTATATATTCCGGGCGTATATCAGGATTCCCGATTTCAGCCGTATAATAATCACGGTATGTGATATATGGTTCCATGTAAAAAAGTTCGGGACGATTGGTTCGGTAAGAGTATGCAAAAGTGATTTTTTGATCGTGAGGAAGTGTATATCCGATATGTACGGATGGGAATACCTCAAAGCGGTTTACAGTACGGTTTTTCCCTTCAATAGAACTTCGTAATACCTGATGAGTATGCTCGCCTCTGATTCCTATCTGAGCTTCAAATGCTTTGTAGCTGTCCGAGCCAACCAGATAAACAGAATGAATTCCCCGCTGAAAATAAAAAGTATTATATATATCGTCCCTCCAATAAAATTCTTTTTTGTTAGGATCCCAGAACTGCATACTATAGTCGCCATCTTCCAGGTAGGAATGATATTGGTATCCACTTTCTAAACGGCCTGTCTGGCTATATGGGTAGGTGTAATCCATATTTCCCCTTACTGTCCAGCGTATCTCGTCTTCCCATGCACGGTGTCCCTGTTGACGTTGATTATTCTTATCAAAAAGGTCACTTTGGAAATATTCGAGAGCATCTCCTTCATATCCTACCATAAAACTACCATTAATTTGGTGTCCTTTATCATCGAATTTATGTAAAAATCCGGCTTTCCCTATATTAACTGTTGCATGCAGGTTAAAGTCGTCGCGGCTATTGAAATTGTTTGGTCCTGATTCTCCGTTTGCATCTGTTTTGGTCTCGATATAGTTCAGATCTCCATCACGAGTGAATTTATTATATACAATTTGTAATTCCGCATTAATAGATGTTTTAGGAGATAAAGCATAGTCGATACCTCCACGCAGGCCATAATGGTAATTCTTCCCTTTGCGGGGCCCATCGGAAGAAGATGTTGTTGTTTCTCCGTTTACTATCGTTGTCTTTTCCTGCTCGAAACTACTCTTTCGGATGGGTTGATTCCAATGTCCTGTAAGGAACCACTGTAATTTATTATTTTTCTGAGAAATGAAAAAATCAGCTCCATTGGATAGCGCTGTACTTCCTGACATATTAACGATGCCCTCAATACCTCTTCTGCTATTTTTTTTTGTGATAATGTTAATCATCCCTACTTCGCCATCTGTATCATAACGGGCGGAAGGGGTAGTTATGATTTCTATATTTTCTATCTGTCCGGCCGGGATTTGTTGGAGCGCTTGTGTTCCGGAATGAAAACTGGGTTTCCCGTCAATATATACTTTAAAACCACTACTGCCTCTAAAGGTAACATCACCATCTACACTGACCCTTATGGACGGGGTGTTTTCCAGAATGTCAACGGCTGTACCACCACTTCCCATCAGATTATTTGATGCATCAATTATTCTTTTATCTAATTTATATATAATCTACCTTTTATCACTTTCAATTACAACCTCAGATAGTCCTATCTCTAAAGGTTGCAATTCAATAATACCCAGATCTAATACCGTTTCAGTAGAACGGAGATTGATCGAGCCTTGGGTATATACATCATATCCGATTAGTCTAACGATCAATGAATATTCTCCATTCACGACTCCTGATAGTTGAAAAGAACCATTTGATTCGGATAATGTGCTGGCTGTAGCTGTTGTTTCTCCCTTTTTCAACAATATAACATCTGCTGATTCTATTGGATTACCTGTTCCTTTTTCAACAATTATACCTCTGATCTGTGGTGAAGCAGATACAAATGAACAGAAGCCTATGATTAAAAAAGTAAGAATAAAAGTATTTTTCATTTCTTTAGAATTTGTTTTGTGTAATACAAAGCTAATAAGCTTTCCTTTACCAGAAAAGAGACTTGGAATCTGTATATTATGTGTGTCATAAATAGAGATATAATTGTCGCAATGAGATACAGTTTAAATAAGAAATAAGGCTATATTTGTTTATAGCTTCATTATTATCTATTATCAAAGATGACAAAAGTTACTATTGGTTGGTTATGTCTGTTTTTTCTTTTACATATCTCTATATCTGTAAGTGGTTATAACCTCAGGAAAATAAACAATATAGAAGGTCTTTCCGGAAGTGAGGTCTTCTCATTCTATCAGGATAAGAAAGGGATGATATGGATAGGGACTAGCCGCGGGCTTGATATTTATGATGGAAAACATATTACTAAATATGGCCCTGAAAGTGATAAAAACTTTTTTACCGGAAGTAGAATTGATAAGATTGATCAAACCGATAAGTTATTCTGGATTCAGACCTATCATGGCTTACACAAAATAGATATTGGTACATCCCTTTTGGAATCTTTTGATATGTTTAACAGGATTGCCTTCTTTGATAAAGATAGTAAAGGAAATGTTTTCCTTGTACAAGGCAATAGTTCTATTTATTATTTATTAAAAGGTCAGAAGCAATTTGAGCAGATCTTTATTCCTCATCTGAGAGCAAATGAAATTGTTGATTTTTTTATTGACCAAAATGATAAATTGTGGATATTCCGCAAGGGTGGTAATAATCTTTGTTATTCTATACATATAACCGAACAAGGTAGTATCAAGTTTCAGCCTCTTAATGATTATACGCATTCTACCGGTATACGATACTGCTCAAATGATGGTGGGGATAAGTTCCTTTTTGTAGATGATGACTATGGATTATATGAGTTCAATATATCTACCCGGAAGGCAATGCTTATTTGTAACCTGAGACAACAGCTTTCGGGGAAAGGTGATATAGCTGCACTCTTAAAATTTAATGAGGATTACTTTATCGGCTTTAAAACCGATGGTTTATCACTATTGAGTAAAGACAATGAGGGTTATAATCTTAAGAAAATTGACGTTCCCGGAGGGATTAATTGTTTGTATAAAGATAAATTTCAGGATATAGTCTGGATAGGTACTTCCGGATATGGGGTATATACTTATTCGATAGATCAATATTCAATTAAATCTATTCGTTTAAATGACTTTACATTGAAAATTCGTAAACCGGTAAGTGCTCTTTTTGTTGACAGTGAAAATTCATTGTGGGTGGGGAGCAAAGGAAATGGTATTCTGCGGATTTTTGATTTCAGAACGAATAAAAATATAGAAGATCATCGTTTGGAATATATATCATCGTCTAACTCTAATCTGTGGGATAATGTAATACTTTCTTTTGATGAAAGCCGGAAGGGGAATATATGGATTGGAAGCGAACAAGGGATTAATTATTTCAATCTTAAGGAAAACCGCTTCAATCAGATACAATTATCATATAACGGACAGAGGATAAAATATATATCTGATATATATGAACAAGATTCTGTGTTGTGGATTTCAACATTAGGTATGGGGGTTATCAAATCAAAAATTGAATGGTTGAATGATAAGCCTGTACTGACACCTGTAAAGCGTTTCGTGGTCAAAGAAAATGATGAGTTCTCGAATAATTTCAAGGATATTTATATGGAAAATGATACAATTCTCTGGTGTATGAATAAAGGAGAAGGCGTTTTTAGACTGAATATAAATACATGGAAGCATGAACATATCCGTTTTGAAGGAAATACAATAAATGAGACCAATACTATTCAAAAGGATTATTATGGAAATTATTTAATTGGAACTAATTCGGGATTTGTAAAATTTAATTCGCATAATTATGTCGTATTGAATGAGGTTAACAGCTTCCCCACTAATAGCGTGTACAGTATTTTACCCGATTTTAATTCCTATTATTGGTTAAGTACCAATCAGGGACTAATTTTATATAATGCAGATACCGATTCATTCAGAACATATGACCATCTGGATGGCTTATCTGTATTGGATTTTAGTACAGGTGCATCTTTTATAGATAGAAAAAAAGGTATTAAATTTTTCGGGGGAATCAATGGCTTTACAACTATACAACGAAATTATTTTGATGAGGCACAGCATTATATGCCTCCTGTATATTTTAGAGCTATAACCATACAAAATAAGCAATATCCGATAGAGGACTATTTTTCGCAAAACGGAAGGAATGCTTTTTTGGAGTTACCCCATGACCAGAATTCTTTTACTCTTTCCTTTGTGACTATAGACCATCTGAATGGTAATAGTTATTCATATTATTATAAACTGGATAATGGTGATTGGATATATAATGGGAATTCAGATTTTGTATCTTTTACCAATCTTCAACCTGGTAATTACAGTTTATATGTAAAATACTACAACAAGGCACTGGCAAAAGAGAGCTATATATACAAAATGAATATAAAGATATTGCCTCCATGGTATAGAACCATATTGGCTTATTGTATATATGCTATACTATTCATAACGGGAATAAGCATAGTGGCTATAATGATAATCCGGCGAAACAGAAGAAAAAAAGCAGATCAACTTCATAGACTGGAGCAAAAACACAAAGAAGAGATATCTGAATCTAAATTGCAGTTCTTTACAAATATAGCGCATGAGTTTTGTACACCGCTTACCCTGATATATGGTCCATGCAATCGTCTGTTGGAACAGAAGAATCTTACTTCTTCAGCAATAAAATATACAACTATAATTAAGCAAAATGCTGAGCGGTTAAATACGTTGATACAGGATCTGATAGAGTTTAACCGGATAGAGTCAGGATATAAGAAGCCAAGAATTATTCCTGTAAACATTTCAGTTTTAGGTAATAAATTAGTAGAATCATTCTCTGATATAGTTGAATCGCGGAAGATTGGTTTGGAAAAAGAGATAGTACCTTTTATTCACTGGAATTCGGATAAAGATTTTATCGAAGCTATACTTATCAACCTTTTATCCAATGCTGTTAAATATACGGGGAATGAAATGAAAATAAAGGTGAGGATAGGAGCAGATCAGGATAATTTATGCATTATCGTTTCCAATACAGGAAAAGGAATTGCGAAACAAGATATACCTTTCCTTTTTGACAGGTACCGGATACTGTCTGATTTTGAACAGAACGACTCTTCGTCCTTGTGGGCAAGAAATGGCTTAGGACTTGCTATTTCATATAATATGATTCGTTTGCTGGAAGGTTCGATTAAGGTAGAAAGTACTCCTGATGAATGGACACATTTCATAGTTAAACTGCCTTATTTACAATCTTCTATTCCAGTATTGGCCGAAGAAGGGGGAAGTATCTCATTACAGAATTATAACCAGGAATATAATACTGCACTGGATATTCCAGCAAATAATTTTGATGAACTGAAACCGACCCTTCTTGTTGTAGATGATGAAGCCGAAATCAGGTGGCTTATTTTCGATATATTTAAAGAGGAATACAATGTTCTTATAGCTGCTAATCCTATTGAAGCAATGGATATACTGAATGAATCCCATCCTGATCTTATTATTAGTGATGTAGTTATGGAGGAAATGGACGGCCTGTTATTTTCGCGAAAAATAAAGTCGGATGAAACAACATCTCACATTCCTTTTATCTTATTATCCGCGAGGCAGGATATTGAAGGGCAAACGGAAGGCTTGAACGCCGGAGCTGATATTTATATTACCAAACCGTTTAATATCGACTATCTGAAATCTTCTGTACGCCGCTTGTTGGAACGAAAAGAAAGCCTGAGGGAATATTTTTCATCTCCACTGAGTTCATACACATTGGACAAAGGTAAATTTTCGCATAAGGAGCATAAGAAGTTCACCAATGATATTCTCCGGATTATTAATAAAAATATAAAGAATAAAGATCTGTCAGCACATTTTATTGCCCAGAAAATGAATATAGGTCTCCGTTCATTTTATCGTAAACTGGAAGAGGTGGAGGGGATATCCCTAACCGAATTAATAAATAATACCCGGTTGATCAAAGCTGCGGACTTATTGGTGAAGACAAAATTAACGATTGATGAGGTGGTCTTTCAATCCGGTTTTACGAATCGTTCCAGTTTTTACAGGGCATTCTCAAAGAAATATAATTGTACACCTACGCAATACCGGAAACAACAAAGCACTTTCTAGCGTTATTTACCTATTTTTTAGTTTTGTTTGTGAATTATCGAATTGAATGAAAAATATATTTAAAAAAAGAACTCTTTTGAAATATTCTTTGTTTCAAAGACGTCTCTAATAGTAGACACTGATAAAGAAAGATATGAAAAAGACTATAGCAATAATAACAGATAAAGGAGTACCGAGTAAAGAAATAAAAGAAAATACATTGATAAATGTATTTGAGATGGAAGGAGAAAAGGTTTCGGGCTATGAAAGTATTAAATTGGAGAGTAATGATAATAATAATTTTTCAAAACTTTTGAAGTTAAAGCAAATCAGCCTTATATACGTTGATGCGATTAGTAATGAACTAAAGCATTTGTTGAATAATCTGGGTATTCATATTAAAAGTAGAGATCAATGGGAAGGAGATCAGTTTATTGATCAGTTTATTTTTGGTTGAAACTAATTTATTAAGTCAGATCAAATAAAGATAGTCCTGTAAGTTTTAGAACTTGCAGGACTATCTTTATTTGAATTAATATTTATTCAATTCCTCCACCTAATGCCCTGTATAGGTCAGATGTGGACTGAAGCTGTTGTAGCTTATCACTAACTTGATTGAGTTGAGCTTCCAACAAGCCTTGTTGGGCACTTAAGACCTCAAGGTAGGTGGCTTCTCCTGCTTTTAATAATTCATGAGTATAGTCAACAGCTTTGGTTAATGATTCCACCTGAACATTCCGGTTCTCATTCTTCCTTAATGACGATTCATAAGTGTACAAGATATCAGATACTTCTTGTCCTGCAGCTAATACTGTTTTTTCGAAAGTTAGCAATGCTATTTGTTGTTCCGATTTAGCTACTTTATATTGTGTCATTAGTTGCTTGCGGGCAAAAAGAGGTTGTGTCAATCCTCCGGCAATACTTGCAAATAAGTTTTCCGGTTTAAAAAAATGACTTAATCCATTTGTAGTTGAATATCCAATCATTCCTGAATTTAAAGTAATCGTAGGATAAAAGCTGGCTTTTGCTGCATGCGTTAATTCAAATGCAGAACGAAACTCCAGTTCTGCCTGGTTTACATCCGGGCGACGAGCTAACATCTGAGCTGGAATGCCATGCGCTAAATCTATTGGAACATCTTGTAGCTCAATTGAAGATCTGGCTATTGAACCAGGATTACGTCCCAATATGGTACATATGGCATTTTCCAATTGCCTGATATTACTCTCCAGATCAGGTATAGATGCTTTTGCACTGGCCAGAGCTGCCCTTGTTTGTTCTACAGCTGCTCCATTGGTCATTCCTGCTTCTTTCAGGGCTTCCATTGTTACCAAATTCTCTCCCATAAGTACTATCATATCATTTGTAACCTTTAGCTGCTCATCTAATGCCAATAGAGCATAATATATATTAGCCATATTTGAGATCAGAGATGTTTGTATCAGGTTACGTCCGGCATAGCTGTTTAGCATCTGTGCATATTTTGATTTCGATTGGCGATTCATTTTGCCCCACAGATCAAGTTCCCAACTGGCAACTATACCCAATGAATATTTTTCGGTATGGTAGCCTAATGTGTTCTTGTCCTGGGGGATGCCTGTCAGTGGATCGGCATTGCTGGCGCGGGTCTGGTTTACCTGTGCAGTGAGTGCCACATCAGGAAAATAAGCTGCACGTGCCATACCTAATGCTGCTTCAGCTTGTTTTATACGTTCCTGAACAATCAGCATGTCGAAGTTATTGTTTAATGCTTCGTCAATGTATGATTGTAAAAATGGATCAGAAAAATATTCACGCCACGGAATAGAGGCTATCGTTGTTGTATCAGAGGGGTTCTCGTCCCTAAATAGATTTTGACTATCTACCTCGGGAGCTTTATATTTATTCATTACCTGGCAGGATGGGAGTCCCATCAGGGCTATAAGCCCTGATAGAACAACACCTTTTATATATTTACTTTTCATAATTATTCTTCTATTAATTGTTGTTTGTTACTTGATCTCGGGTCTTTACCACTAAAGCGTTCCTGTAAGCTTTGGAATAGGATATATAGTGTCGGAATAACTAATATGCCTATCACTGTTCCTACAAACATACCGCCTACAGCACTGATACCGATAGATTGGTTACCTATTGCACCGGCTCCGCTGGCAAACATCAGAGGTAGTAGTCCGCAGATGAATGCAAAAGATGTCATCAGGATAGGGCGGAGGCGGGCTACAGCTCCATTAACAGCAGCTTCAACAATACTTTGCCCCTGTTGGCGGCGTTGAATAGCGTATTCTACAATCAGGATAGCATTTTTGGCCAATAATCCGATTAGCATCACTAGTGATATCTGAACATAGATATTGTTAACAATACCTTGGTGCAAACCGAATATCATCAGGAATATAAATACTCCGGCTAATCCGATTGGTAATGAAAATATTACTGCAAGTGGAAGAATATAACTTTCATAAAGTGCTGCAAGTAATAGGTATACAAATATTAAGCAAATACCGAATATCAAGATTACTTGTGAACCCTGTCCTGTCTCTTCGCGGGTCATCCCTGCATATTCATAACCATAGCCTGTCGGTAATACATCTTTTCCTACTTCTTCTACTATATTAATCACATCTCCTGTACTATATCCTTTTGGGAAATTCGGAATAATAGTTACATCCATAGATTGGAACATATTGAAACGGGTTAATGCTTGTGGTCCCGTAACAGGGCTAACGGTAATAAATTCAGTAATCGGAGCCATTTCACCCGATGAGGTTCTTACAAATATACCATCCATATCTTCGAGCTTTTCTCTGTATTCAGGTGGAGACTGCACCATCACACGGAATTGTTTACCATATAGGTTGAAGTTGGAAACATACATACTACCTACATAGGCTTGTAATGTTGTCATTACATCACCAAGGCTTAGCCCCGCTTCTTTTATTTTAGGCAGATTTGCTTCTATTTTACGCTGAGGGAAATTCGGATTGAATGTAGTCATAGCCATCATTACCTCTTCGCGTTGGTTCATTTCTGCAAGGAACTTATTTGTGAGGTCATAGAATTCATGTATATCGCCACCTGTTTTATCCTGCATCTTCAACTCCACTCCTGTACTCATACCAAAACCTTGTAGTGTTGGCATCCCAAAGAACATAAATGTAGCATTTTGGATATTCTTTGTCTTTTCTGTAAGATATGCCGATATTTCAGAAGGTGAAGTTTCGCGATCATCCCAATGTTTTAGTTTTATCATCAGAGTGGCATATGAACTGGCCTGCCCTCCCAGACCACTAAGGAAATTTACCCCGGTGATCTCTGTAACAAAATCTATCTCTTCAATCTCTTTTGTAATTTTTATTACTTCCTGTACTATAGAGTCTGATCTTTCGAGTGATGAACCCGGAGGTAAAGTAACAAGGCCTATCATGGCGCCACTATCCTCTTGAGGAACGAATCCTGTAGGAATCATTTTCATCAGTCCTACCAATATAACCGAAAATATGGCTATGATGGCTACTGTTATCCAGCGGTGATTCTTTTTACCGAGGAATTGGAGCGATGACTTATATTTCTTTGTTCCGGCACTGAATGCTATGTTGAATGCATAGAAAAAACGTTGTAGGAAATTTTTCTTTTTGTTTTCGTGTCCTTCCTCATGAGGTTTCAGGAATAGTGCGCACAATGCAGGACTCAGCGTCAATGCATTTACAGCAGATATAACGATAGCTACAGCAAGAGTAAGACCAAACTGCTTGAAGAAAACGCCTGATGTACCTCCAATAAAACTGACCGGAATAAATACTGAGGCCATAACCAGTGTAATAGATACGATAGCCGGAGCAATCTCCTTCATTGCTATCAGAGTGGCCTTTTTAGGGTCCTGCTCACCATTCTCCATTTGGGCATGGACGGCCTCGACGACTATAATGGCATCATCGACGACTATACCAATAGCTAGTACGAGGGCAAATAGTGTAAGAATATTGATAGAGAATCCTAATACCTGAAGGAAAAAGAATGTTCCGATAATTGCCACAGGTACCGCAATAGCAGGTATCAGAGTAGATTTCCAGTCCTGCAGGAATATAAATACGACAAGGAATACAAGCATTAGAGCTTCAACAAATGTATGTAATACTTTATTGATTGATGCTCCAAGAAACTCGTTAGCATCCATCATATAGGTCACTTCCAGCCCCGGAGGGAAAGATTCGGATTCCTGATCAATTACTTGTTTTATATTATTAATCAGTTCTTGCGCATTCGATCCTGAGGTCTGGCTTACGGCCAGAAATACGGCATCATTTCCATTTGTGCGGGTTATTACACTATAGTTGAGTGAGCCTAGTTCAACTTCAGCCACATCTTTCAATCTTAAGATGTGTCCATCCTGAGAACGTATAATTATATCATCAAATTCTTCGGCAGATTTCAGCCGTCCTGTATATTTCATTGTATACTGGTAAGTCTGGTCACTATTGGCACCCAGTTCTCCCGGAGCGGCTTCGATGTTCTGGTCTTGTAATGCTGCGATAACTTCTGCCGGATTGATTTTGTATGAAGCCATCACGTCCGGTTTCAGCCATACACGCATAGAGTAGTCCTGTGCTCCGATTACAGTAGCGTCGCCGACACCATATACACGTTTGATCTGAGGTATAAGATTGATATTTGCATAATTCTGAATAAACCTTCCATCGTAATCAGGATTGTCACTGGATAGGGAGATCATCAGAATGTAGCTGCTTAATTGTTTTTTAACCGTTACACCGATTTGAGTTACTTCAGCAGGTAAAAGAGGAGTTGCTGTAGCAACAAGGTTTTGCACATTTACGGCTGCTATATCGGGATTCGTCTCTTTTGTAAAGAATACGGAGATACTGGCTACACCGCTATTAGAGGCTGTAGATGTCATGTATGTCATTCCTTCCACACCATTCACAGCTTCTTCGATAGGTATGATCACACTTTTCATTACCACATCGGCATTTGCTCCGGGGTATTGTGCTTGAATCTGGACGGTAGGCGGAGCGATATCAGGGTACTGTTCTATCGGTAATGTTGCAATACCAATAATCCCCAACACTACTATAATAACGGATATTACGGTAGATAAAACGGGTCTTTCTATAAATGTTTTTAACATAATTATTCTGTTTATTGAGTCAAAAAGATCTCCATTCCTCAGTTTGAGGAACTTGATTTTCTATTTGTTAAATTGATTTTTATTTCCGGTACCTCACTCAAAGTAAAATGTGAAGTGGAAATATTGAAGTTTTATTCTATGGTAATTTTTTTACCATGACTAAGTGTTGCTATACCATCTGTGACTATTCTGTCTCCACTGTTTAACCCATCAGTTACTACATAACTTTTTCCGTCCGGAGTTGATAATACCGATATTACTTTTTGGATTACAGAGTCACCCTGAACTTGAAATACCAATGTTTTATCCTGTTGTGCAAACGTCGCTTTCTGAGGTATAACTATTGTATTCTTGATATGTCTGGGAATAGTAATCTTTCCACTTGTTCCGCTTTTCAGTTCTCCATCCTTATTTGGAAATTCAGCACGAAAACTGACCGTGCCTGTAGTGATATTTACAGAACCGGTGATCGTCTCTATCCTTCCGGTATGTTCATAAGTCGTTCCATTAGCCAGAGTGAGTATTACCGGAGGAGCATTCTTTATCTTCTCAGCCTGACTTCTTCCTTCCATGTTATTCATGAATACGGAAAATTCTTTTTCATTCAGTGAGAAATATGCATATACATTCCCTGTATTAGCAACGGTGGTCAGCACATTTGATGAATTTACCAGGCTGCCCATACGAAGAGGAATAGAACCAATAAGACCATCAACCGGACTGGTTACATTTGTCCAACCCAAAGTTGCCTGAGCATTTTTTAATGCTGCTTCTGCTTGTGCCAGTCCTGCCATAGCGCTTTGATAAGAATCTTCTGCTGTTTCCAGCTGCACATTCCCCACAATTCCTTTTTCTGCTAAGGGACGAATTCTGTTTACATTTACTTTAGCAGTGTTTACCTGTGCCTGTGCACTCTTCAATGATGCCTGTGCACTTGTCAATGATTGCTCTGCCTGAGGAGAATTAATTTTAAATAATGTCTGTCCTTTTCTTACAACAGATCCTTCATCCACGTAAATGGCATCAATGAATCCATCGATACGGGGACGAATTTCAATATCTTCCTGCCCTTTTATTGTTGTCGGATATACAGAGGATAGTTCTACATTCTGTTCACTGATCACTGTCGTCGGATATTTTTGAGAATTGACTTGTTCAGACGATTCCTGTTTACTACCACAGGATGTAACAAATAACATTAGAGCAGAGGCTCCACAAACAATCTTCATTAATTTCATAATTCAAAAATTTATTTATTTAATTTATCGGATAGTATTAATAACTGGGATGTAAACTGCTTTTGGTCTAGGTGTTGATAGATATCTTCTCTCATTTTTTCTATATTTTTTTGCGCCATACAGTATAGCTCTTTTCCAGATTCTGTTAGTTCTACTTCTACGGTGCGGGTGTTTATCAACCCTCGCTCTCTCCTTATTAGTCCTCTTTTTTGTAAATTCCTTAATATGGTTGAGGTTGTCATAGGATCGATATTTGTTTTTTCAGAAAGATTGATCTGAATCACCTCTTCTTTATTTATTGATGCCTGATAGATTGCTGTTAGTATATCAAACTGGGAGCATGTCAGATCAAATTCTTCCAATATCATCTTTTTCTTTTTGTGTAAAAGTTTTGCAACTTTCCACATCAGGTTGTCGACCCGTGAAAATTTCTTTTCTTTAGTTTTTAAATTTTCCATAAATACTTATTATTAGTTTTATTATAAATTTACTTATGTGCTTTAGAAAAAAATAAGCTGTTTTTACTTTGATCTTTTCCCTTTGCAAATATCTGGGCTTTATGAAGATTTATTCTTATCTTATTTTCTACATAAATGTCCATATTGACGCATATGTTAAATGAATGTGTTAAAGTTTTGTTTTTGTGTTTAAGTGTCCTATTGTCAGTTGTTTGTTTGTTGTGTATTTGAGTGAGGCTTATAAGCTCAATTAAAAATAATTATTATTTATAATCTAATATTCCTTAAAAATGTCCATATTGGCGTGTTTCTTATACAATAGATGACTTATTATATAAACTTATATTCTATTTTTATGTGCACTATAATTATTCGGTATGAAAAAACTAAATCAACTTACATTTGAGAATTTCGCATCGTCATCTTCGTACATAATTGAAAATTTTATTGCATCAGATAGCGAAAATAGTTCTACGAATATTTCATTTGAACATCCTTTCTCGTTTGATGGAATTGTTCTGGCGATTTGCCTAAAGGGAACAGGGCATATGAAGATTAATTTTAAAGAGTATGTAATAACTGAAAATTCAATTATAACAATGCTCCCGAATCAAATCGTTGAGGCAGGAGATCATACAGATGATTTCTTCATTGAGTTGCTTGCATTCTCGTTTGATTATTTAGCAGACTTGCCTGTATTGAAAGACTTTAATCTTCCTCAAAAGATAGCGACTAATCCTGTTCTGAATTCGTCGAAAGAAGACACCAAGAATATTTTCAGGTACTATTCTTTTATTATAGAGACATTTAATAATAGAAGGCATGATTATCTGAAACAAGTTATTAAAGGGCTTTTATACTCATTAACAACAGAACTTACAGTGTTATATCTTGAAAAAGACACACAGTTTGTAAATAACTCTTCATCCAGAAGCCAGGAGATAGCAGATCAATTTCTACTCTTGCTAAAAGACAACTTTAAAGCTGAGAGGTCTGCTTCTTTTTATGCAGATAAATTATGTATTACTACAAAATATCTGTCAGAAACATTGAAAAAAGTAACAGGTAGATCAGTGAATGTCTGGTTAGAAGATGCTATTACTTTAGGTGCTAAAATGCTCTTGAAATCAACAAATCTTACAGTTCTACAAATTTCGGAAGAGTTGAGTTTTCCTAACCCTTCATACTTTGGTCGCTTCTTCAAAAAACAGGTTGGTATGACTCCTAAGGAGTATCGGGATAGTTAATATTACACCCTTTTAACCCCATTTGTAAAGATTGTATAAAATATTTGGAAATGTGCTTTTTAAGGTCTATGTTTACCTCACGATATAAAAAAGATATTTTAAAGAAAGGATTGCGTATGATTATACTAATTTGTTGATTATCAAATAATTTATTTCTTGTGGTTGTAAATGCTTAAAATTGATTTATCATGGAGAAATATAGGAAATATAAAACAATACATAGAATATCATATATCATTTTCTTTTTTTATTTAATTATTTTATCGATAGGTAATTTTGATTTTGGAGAATATGCTGCTTATGTTCCATATTTTATAGCAGTACCTTTCTTGATATATTGTGCTATTGCTATTTTTGCAGAGATTCGGATTCGGAAAGAATTGAGGGAGTCTTCAGTCGAAAAAAAATATAATACATTTTCTAAAATATAAGAAAAGGAGAGTTGCCAACTCTCCTTTTTATTATCAGACTACTCAGACTTTATTGGCATTAAGGAAAAAAGGATTATGATTCTTTGATACCACTCCTACAAGACTGATTAGCTTCTTTATCTTATTATTTTATATTTAAATTCTTTCATCAGCTCCCCATCATAGTATTGTTTGACAGGGTACCCTTCCTGGTCATATTCATAGGTTATTTCAATAGATTCGGTACCAAATCTCGCATCTTGAGTTATATTCTCCCTTGCATTATTCTGTCCTAAAAAGTCTCCGCACCATTTCATATTATTCATATGTAATGCCCAGAACCATGAAGGCATATTTTCTATATTTGAAAAAATTGTTTTATAAGTATCAAACTTGTAATCAGTCTCTATATCACTGCTACCAAAAGCTGAATGCACCAGATATTTGGACAGATTATTGCTGGCATCATAGACAAATTCCTCCCATAACTTCCCGTCCTCAAACATTGTTTTTGTCAATCTGTTATTCGCATCTATGTATATCTTATTGTATTCTGTTGTTTTTCGGAGCTGTCTGCCACTGTTTTTAGCTTCTTCTGTAATATAGTCTTCATTGTTATATATAAACTTCGAATTTATGATCATTTCTCCTTTATCACGGTTCATGAAGCATTCTGTTAACCGATTGCTGGCTTTGTCATATTTTAATGTAAACTCGCGATAGGTAACAGTTCCTTTTTCGTCAAAATATATTAATTGATTTTTATCGTTGTATTTAAAAGTAATCACGTTTTTTGTCTGAATTGAATTGATCTCAGTAAGTAATTTTTTTACCTGGGCATTGATAGCTAAATTACCAGTAAACAGACAAAGGAATAGAAAGAGTAGATTCTTATTCATATTAGTGTATTATTAAATATAATTACTTAATTAACGTATTGTTATTTGCTTTAGTATAATGCTAAATATTGAAAATTATATGGCATTAGAATAGTTAAATTATACCGGGCTCAAAAATACAAAAACTATTCGAAAACGGAGTTTCACATATAAAATAAAATAGCCCCGCAAATGATCTGCGAGGCTATCCAATATAGTATTAATTATCAGTCGTATTCATTCCAGGCCTTAATTTCAAGTTCGTCAACACTCATTTTGCAGAATGCTTGTATGAAGGCTGAAGCTAGTCGTGAATTTGTAAGCAATGGTACATTAAAGTCTATAGCAGCGCGTCGGATCTTATATCCGTTATCCAATTCACTTGTCGTAAAATTCTTTGGTATATTTACTACAAGATCTATCTGCTTATTATGTATCATTTCCAGAGCATTTGGCTGTTGATTATCATTTGGCCAAAACACCTGAGTAGCAGGAATGCCGTTTTCTACCAGAAATTTCTGAGATCCTCCTGTCGCATACAGTTCATATCCTTTCTGGTGTAGTAGCTTAGCTGCTTGTAAAAGTTCTACCTTAGACTTAGTTGGTCCGGTAGAGAATAGTACAGTCTTTTTAGGTATTTTATATCCTACTGATAACATTGACTTAAGCATTGCATCATAAAAATTATCTCCGATACAACCAACTTCTCCCGTCGATGCCATATCTACGCCTAGTACAGGGTCTGCTTTCTGAAGACGTGAGAATGAGAATTGAGATGCTTTGATACCTACATAATCAAGGTCAAAATCATTCTTATTCGGCTTCTCAACATTTTTTCCTAGCATTACCTGAGTGGCCAGATCGATAAAGTTTATTTTCAATACCTTAGATACAAATGGGAATGAACGTGATGCCCGCAGATTACATTCGATAACCTTTATATCATTATCTTTTGCTAAGAATTGCATGTTGAACGGTCCTGAGATCTGTAATTCGTGTGCTACCTGTCTGGCAACCTTCTTGATACGCCTAACAGTCTCAATATATAAGCGCTGAGCAGGGAACTGTATTGTTGCATCTCCTGAGTGAACACCTGCAAATTCCACATGCTCTGAGATGGCATACATTACTATTTCCCCCTTATTAGCTACCGCATCTATTTCGATTTCTTTAGCATTCTCTACAAATTCACTGACAACTACAGGATGTTTCTTCGAAACTTCTGCTGCCAGTCCCAGGAAGTTTTCTAATTCATCATCATTCGAGCAAACATTCATTGCTGCGCCGGATAACACATAAGATGGACGGATCAATACCGGATAACCAACTTCGTCTACAAATCCTTTGATATCTTGTAGTGATGTCAATTCTTTCCAGCGCGGTTGATCTACACCAATCCTATCGAGCATACTGGAAAACTTATGACGGTCTTCCGCATTATCGATATTCTTAGCTGTTGTTCCTAGTATATTAACCTTTGCCTGATCCAATCTGATGGCTAAGTTATTTGGAATTTGTCCACCTACTGAAAGAATCACTCCATGAGGATTTTCCAATTCGATAATGTCCATGACACGTTCGTAGGTCAATTCGTCGAAGTATAGGCGGTCACACATATCATAGTCCGTAGATACTGTCTCCGGGTTGTAGTTTATCATAACCGAACGATAGCCTTCTTTACGTACTGTCTGCAACGCATTCACCGAACACCAGTCAAATTCGACCGAAGATCCAATGCGGTATGCACCCGACCCGAGTACAATAACAGATTTGTGGTCGCCCAGATATTTTACATCGTTTTCGTGACCATTATACGTTATATAGAGATAATTTGTTTGCGCCGGATATTCAGCCGCAAGTGTATCTATTTGCTTTACACATGGTACAATTCCGTTACTCTTACGAATGCGGCGTACATCGTGCTGAACAGTTTCAATCAGGCTTGGCTCTTTACATACTATTTTAGCTATCTGGAAATCTGAGAATCCCATCTGTTTAGCAGTACGAAGAAGATCCAGAGGAAGTGATTGTATATCATCAAATTTTTCTAGTTCCTTTGAGCATTCATAGATATATTGCAATTTCTGTAAAAACCAGCGATCTATCTTGGTCAGGTCGTAGATCTGATCTACAGTATAGCCTCTTTTGAAAGCCTCTTCTATGCAGAAGATGCGCTTATCAGTTGGATTTCTTAGAGCTTCGTCCAGATTGTCTACTTCTAATGGCTTATTGGCGGCAAATCCGTGCATGCCAATATTTATCATACGGAGGCCTTTCTGTATTGTCTCTTCGAAAGAACGGCCAATAGCCATAATTTCGCCGACAGATTTCATGCTGGATCCAATTTCTTTAGAAACACCATGGAATTTACCAAGGTCCCAGCGTGGAATTTTTACAACTACATAATCCAGTGCCGGTTCGAAGAAAGCACAGGTTGACTTCGTTACTGAATTTTTCAATTCATATAATCCATATCCCAAGCCTAACTTAGCAGCTACAAAAGCTAGCGGATAACCAGTTGCTTTGGAAGCTAAGGCCGATGAACGGCTTAACCGTGCATTTACTTCGATTACACGGTAATCTTCCGATTCTGTATCAAAGGCAAATTGTACGTTACATTCACCCACGATACCAATATGTTTTACTATGCGGATTGAAAGTTCACGTAATTTATGAAATTCATCGTTTGTCAGTGTCTGAGATGGAGCAACCACAATACTCTCTCCTGTATGGATTCCAAGCGGGTCGAAATTTTCCATATTACACACTGTCATACAGTTGTCATATTTGTCGCGTACTACTTCGTACTCTATTTCTTTCCAACCTTTCAGTGATTTTTCTACCAGAAGTTGAGATGAATAGGAGAGTGCTTTTTCAGCTAGCACCCGTAATTCTTGTTCATTGTCGCAAAAACCCGAACCTAAACCTCCCAAAGCATAGGCTGCACGTATGATGATCGGATAACCAAGCTCTGCCGCAGCCGTCACCGCATCTTCTATTGTGCCTACTGCATGGCTTTTTATTGTTTTAACATCTATCTGGTCTAGTTTCTTAATGAAGAGCTCACGGTCTTCTGTATCCATAATAGCTTGTACAGGAGTACCTAACACACGCAGATTGTATTTTTCTAATATACCAGTTTCGTATAGTTGTACACCACAGTTTAGAGCTGTTTGTCCTCCAAATGCAAGAAGTAATCCATCAGGTTTCTCCTTCTTGATTACCTTTTCTACAAAATATGGGGTGATAGGCAGGAAGTATATTTTATCGGCACTACCTTCAGAAGTTTGTACCGTTGCAATATTGGGGTTGATAAGTACCGTTTCTATTCCTTCTTCTTTTAGTGCTTTTAGAGCTTGAGACCCGGAGTAGTCGAACTCACCGGCTTCACCAATCTTTAGAGCTCCCGAACCAAGAACTAATACTTTTTTTATATTTATATCCATTTATGCTACTTTTTATATGGTGGATTATAATTTTTCTACAAATAAATCAAATAAGAAACCTGTGTCTGTTGGTCCGCTTGAAGCTTCAGGATGGAACTGTGCCGAGAAAAACGGTTTTGTTTTATGCTTGATACCTTCATTTGTGCCATCATTCAAGTTGATGAATAATGGTTCCCAGTCAGAACCTAATGATGCATTTGCTACGGCAAAACCATGATTCTGCGATGTAATGAAACATTTAGGGGAATCAACCATCTTTACCGGCTGATTATGGCTGCGATGGCCATATTTCAATTTATATATTGTTGCTCCTCCGGCTTTTGAAAGCAATTGATTTCCCATACAGATACCACAAATAGGTTTATTACCTTCCATCGCCTTGCGTATATTCTTTACTGTTTCTTCACAGAAGTCGGGGTTTCCGGGCCCATTTGAAATAAATAGTCCATCCCATTCCAGTTGATTAAAATCATAATCCCAAGGTACCCGTATTATGGTAACGTTCCTTTTCAACAGGCTGCGAATGATATTATGTTTTACTCCACAATCTACTAAAAGGACTTTCTTTTCTCCGTTACCGTATGTAAGTACCTCTTTGCAACTAGCTTTTGCTACTTGATTTTCAATGTTGGGATCGTAAAAATCTACTTCATTTGTATCTTTGAATACAATTTTACCTTTCATAGAGCCTTTCTCACGCAGGATTTTAGTCAGTTCACGTGTATCAATCCCATAAATTCCGGGTACATCATGTTCCTTTAACCAGTCTCCAAGACTTTTCTTAGCATTCCAGTGAGAATATTCGTGGGAATAGTCTGATACAATAAGACCGCTCACTTGTACTTTTTCTGATTCATAGAAATTTGAGATTCCATTCGCAAAAGTGTCCTCTGGTACACCATAGTTGCCCACAAGTGGAAATGTTATAACTAGGATCTGTCCGAGATAAGAAGGGTCGGTAAGGCTTTCGGTATAACCTACCATCGCGGTGCTGAACACAACTTCTCCGGCCTTGGCTGTTTCCGAACCAAAAGATTTACCTTCGAAAATTGTTCCATCATCAAGAATTAGTTGAACTGGTTTGTCTGAATACATTATCTAATATTAAAGGTGTGAGTAATTATGCTATTTACAAAGTTAAAAAAAAAGGAACGGGATATTAAAATATCTGTTCCTTTTAGTTTATAATAAATGTCTTATCTTCTTTTTTCTCATTTCTCAAATACTCAAAATTTCAAATTCTCGTATGAATATCTGAGGTGCAAAGATAGGAATAAAAATGATATTATAGCTTTAATTATTCTAAATATTGAAAATTATTTCAATTTGGCAAGACTCTCTTTTACACGCCTCATTGCTTCAACAATATTTTCATCAGAAGTCGCATATGAGAAACGAATATAGTTTGGAGCTTCAAATGCCAAACCACCTACACAAGCTACATGACCTACTTCTAATAGGAACATTGCTAAATCGGCGGATGAATTAATTGTTCTTCCATCATATGACTTTCCAAAATAGTAGCTGCACTCTGGGAATAGATAAAATGCTCCCTCAGGCTTATTTACTTTAAATCCTTCTATATCAGATGCAAGTTTGACGATGAGATCTCTACGGCGCATAAATGCCTGACGCATTTCCTCCACACATCGTTGATCACCATTATATGCTGCTTCGGCTGCCTTCTGTGATATTGAAGATGCTCCGGAAGTGTATTGCCCTTGTAGTTTATTACAAGCAGCAACAACCCATTGTGGAGCAGCCATCCATCCTAAACGCCATCCTGTCATAGCATAAGCTTTGGATACACCATTTACTATAACTACACGCTCTTTAACATTTTCGAATTGGGCAATACTTTCATGTTTGCCAACATAGTTGATATGCTCGTAAATCTCATCTGAGATAATAATTATATTTGGATATTTGGCTAAGACATCAGCCAAAGCTTTAAGCTCTTCTCTGCTATAAACACTTCCGGTTGGATTTGATGGTGCACAAAGAATGATTGCTTTAGTTTTGGGGTTAATAGCGGCTTCCAATTCTTCAGGAGTTATTTTAAAATCCTGTTCAATATTGGTATGGATTACATAACTCTCTCCTTCAGCAAGCTTAACCATCTCTATATAGCTAACCCAGCATGGAGCCGGAATTATCACTTGGTCACCCGGATCAACAACACTTAATACAGCATTACATACTGCTTGCTTGGCTCCTCCAGAACAAATGATCTGCTCAGGTTTGAAACTAAGTCCATTCTCAGTTTCTAATTTTCTAGATATTGCTTGTCGTAATGACATATATCCGGGAACTGGAGAATAAAAAGAGAAATTGTCGTCAATAGCTTTCTTTGCAGCTTCTTTGATATGATCAGGTGTAAAAAAATCAGGTTCTCCTACACTTAGATTAATTACATTGATTCCCTGTGCTTTGAGCTCATTGCTTTTTTGAGACATAGCCAAGGTTTCTGATATAGCCAGATTCGCTATGCGTGCTGATACTTGTGCCATTACCGATCGTTTTTAGAATTATTATTGATTGTTTAAGAATTCGTTTTTTGTTTTTAATAAATTTTGAATATAATGTTCATTTTTTGCTCCTTTTAATTCTTTTTCAAGAGCGTCTAATGCTTGTTTCTTATATCCATTGTAGAACAGACATTCCAGTTCATTAACAGAATATCTAATCTTTTGAGTAAGAGCAAAGAAAATATCTTGTTTCGATTTATACTTATTGAGATATGAGAGAATGTATTTCTTGAAAATAGTTTCTATATTTTCACTGAAATTTTCTATATCTGTTTCAGGAGTCAGGTCATACCAGGTATCTTTGGTATTCATTAGGTCTCCTATCCTGTTCCTTATCACACAAGAAGGTTCAGTGAACTTATTACCAGGAGGTTTTCCAAAATTAAGATAAGTGTCATTCAAAAAGAGCCCTATATTTATTGTGAAATGGATATGCTCTTTGTTGTAATACATACTTTTCTGAAAGTTTACAATTTTACCCCATTCGTTAGTATCATCATAAAAACGGAAATTGTTACCGGATTTTTTATAACCCAGCGGTTTGAAATGAGGCCAAATGACCTTTGAAACCAGATAATCAAACTTCTCTTCAATTTCAGTTTTTACCATTTCTGTTAATCCACATTGTGTAAATCATGCCCCATACGTTCTTTTTTTGTCTTCATATAGAACGTATTATATTTATTGGGAGTAACTTCAATCGGAACATTTTCGATCACAGTAAGACCAAACGATTCAAGTCCTTTTCTCTTAACAGGATTATTGGTTAGAAGTCGCATCTTACTCACTTCCAGGTCTCTTAATATTGCTGCTCCAACGCCATAATCGCGTTCGTCAGCACGATAGCCTAAGTGAAGGTTGGCATCTACCGTATCGTAACCTTCTTCCTGTAATTTATATGCTTCCATTTTAGCCATAAGACCGATACCTCTACCTTCCTGATTGAGGTATACGATAATGCCTTTGCCTGCATCCTGGATCATTTGCATCGATTTGTGTAATTGTTCTCCACATTCGCAGCGTTTCGATCCGAATATATCTCCAGTGACACATGAAGAATGTACACGCACTAATATCGGTTCATCTTTTTGCCATGTACCTTTAATGAGAGCAACATGTTCAAGCCCGGTTGCTTTTTGCTTGAATGGTATTAAATGAAAATCTCCATAGACAGTTGGCATTTTTACTTCAGCCCCTTTCTCTATAAGGGATTCTCTTTCCAGTCTGTAACGAATAAGGTCAGCTACAGATATCAATTTGAGATTATATTCGTTTGCCATCTCCCGTAACTCCGGAAGGCGGGCCATTTCTCCGTCTTCTTTCTTTATTTCTATTAGTACACCAGCAGGATAAAGTCCGGCAAGGCGTGCAAGATCTACTGCTGCTTCTGTATGTCCTATGCGGCTAAGTACCCCTTTGTCTTTAGCTTTCAGCGGGAAAATATGTCCTGGACGCCCGAAGTCTTCTGGTTTTGTATCTTTTCTTGTTAGAGCTAATATTGTCTGAGCCCTGTCGTATGCTGATATTCCTGTAGTAACACCATTTTTCAATAGATCTATCGATACTGTAAATGGGGTAGCATGTGTTGATGTATTATGAGTCACCATCATCGGGAGATCCAGTTCTTCACATCTTTCAGCCGTTAATGGAGCGCAGATAAGACCTCTTGCATGAGTTTCCATGAAGTTTACTTTTTCAGGAGTTATTGCTTCAGCAGCAATAATAAGGTCACCTTCGTTTTCACGATCTTCATCATCTACAACAATCACGAAATTTCCTTTTCTAATTTCATCAATTGCTTCTTCTACTGTGTCCAGCTTTATTCTGTCCATATTTATGTTATGTTATTTTAGGTATGATATTATTTCGATATTTTCCAAATCATTTTTCATTTTTTTTTTCATAAGGAAATATCCTAATGGGTAACAGGCAAGTGATAATATCATAACAAATGCCTGATATTTTTTTGATTTCTTTTCAGTCCTTTCACAGAATGTAAAGTAATAGATAAACGATCTGATATATAATATAATGTATATAATCAGAATCTTATCTGGTAGTAAGTCCAGTATGGTAAAGTTACTAATTAAGTATAGAATAATAAATAAAAGGTAACCTATCCCTGTAAGCAATGAACTCTTTTCAAATAGACTCATAAGCTCCTCAGAAGATTTCCGGTCTTGTTTGTTAGTTATATCGCTAAGATCTGCTTCCCGCTCCTTGAGGATGCTTAAGGCTGCGAGTTGCATAGTTTGGTTATAATTAAATTCTTTGTAATTATCAACGATATTTCTTAGCTTGTCGCTATCCATAGCCTTTAACCCATTAGTAACTTCTGGTTCGAGAGATAAGCTTGAAAGAGAAGGTATTTTTTGTACCATTTCTTCTCTTTGAGCATCGGTTAATTTGGGTGGAGTTTTGATAAATAATATTTTATTAAAGAATTTACCATATGCCTCAGGATTGAATAATGCAGAGTCATTCATCGCTTTATAGGTAAGGAATACTCCTAAAGGGAATAGAGCAAACGAACTTAGCCACATACCTTGCCATACCTCCCATACTCCATCGCGAGCCATCTTATACCCAACATTATCTATTATATAGTAAACGATAAATAACAAGACAGAAACAACAACCGGCATACCAAGCCCGCCTTTTCGTATAATAGCTCCAAGGGGTGCACCTATGAAGAAAAAAATTAGGCAGGCAAAGGATAGTACAAACTTACGATGCCATTCTACCTTGTGCATCCTTATGTTTTTCTGCAAATTCACTTTTTGGGTTGTTTCCATTATATTGAATCTGCTTCCATCGGCATCGCTGGCTGCAGAACTCATATATCGGGACAGTTCATCAGCACTATAGGTCGCTAATAATGAATCAAAGTCAATTTTAGTTGAAATGTGATCTTTCCTTGGATTGTCTTGGGATAATTTGTTAATACTATCTGTTTTATTCTTTGATTTAACATAAGATTCAGCATTACGATATGTCAAATATGTATGTGTTCCTATTATTCTCCGGTCATGAACATTTATACTATCAAGCCGGTTTCCTAATGAGTCTATTGAAGAACCTAGTTGTACAATATTTTTGGATATTTGAGTACCTTCGAGGTTAGACTCATCCATTCTATCAAATCCGGTATTAAATGGTATAATAATCTTTTTTTCTTTAAAATTCTCTCTACTGTACGGCACAAACCGATTGGTACGGCGTGTGTCTTCCAGTCCTGATTGGCGGAAATTAGCAAAACGTTGCCCAGTATACAAATTCAAAAGTAGGAAGTCTTTGTTTGCAGATACGTTCATTAGTGCCGAATCACAAACGAATACCGACATATTGTCAAATCCATCCGATGTATCATATATTATGACATCTTTTAATATCCTGGTTTTCGGATCTTTTTTCTTTACATACAGACTGTAATTTGTAATACCACTATAGAAAGATCCTTCAGGAATATCCAGTTCGGGCGATTTTTGCCTGATAGAGATCATCAAAGATCTAAGCTTAACCTGAATACGTGGCATAGCCTCATTCTGAAAGAAAAATGCTCCTATGGAAACAAATGCAACCAGAATAATAAGTGGTTTCATCGTTTTCAATAAAGAAACTCCAGAAGCCTTTATTGCTAATAATTCCAATCGTTCTCCTAGGTTTCCAAAAGCCATAAGAGAAGCTAACAATAGTGCTAAAGGTAATGCTAAAGGTATAAGGCTTAACATTGCATATATAAAGAGTTCTGCAAGAACGATATTATCGAGTCCCTTACCTACAAGATCCTCTACAAATTTCCATAGGAACTGCATTAATACAATAAACAAACATATCCCGAACGTCATCATAAAGATGGGTAGGAATGTTTGAATAATGAATGTATATAACCTCTTTATTTTTAGCATTAACTATTAACCAAATTGAGTACAAAAGTAGTAAAAAGAAAAATGTGGAGAGTAATATTCGAGTGAAAGATATTATTCTTAAATTTTATTAGTTAATTATCCTTTGTGTATGAGAGTATTCCGAATTAGTTTGCAACTATTTTAATTATTTTCGAGACTGATACTTGTATTATCAAAAATAATCTTCTATTTTTGCACCCGCTAATGTGATGATGGCGGGATAGCTCAGATGGTTAGAGCGCATGATTCATAATCATGAGGTCCCGAGTTCAATTCTCGGTCCCGCTACTTGAAAATCAAAGAGTTACAATTTATTTTGTAACTCTTTTTTTATTTAGTATCATACAACTTGCATGTATAGTTATTTTTTCAAAAGAATATAGGGGGGAATTCATCTTGCAAGAATTCCTGTTTCTTGACTTATTTCTCAATCACACACACATCTCATAAAATCATATAAATAAATATATTAAACAGATAAAAGAGGATGATGACGATTCCACGCGTGACCGCTTTGCGGAAATATGTGCAGACCAGTATGAATTACAAATTTGGATTTATGTCTGCCCATTGATTGATAGCAGGGATAATCCCCGAGCCAATAAGTTGGTCTCTCAGATCGCACAAATGCTGGTAGCTCTCCTTCAAAGCGATCTCTTCCTGTTCTGTTCCTTTGACTTTCCTGTAATGTACCCCATCAGCATTTAAGGTTGTTTCCATTGCCATCATAATGCGGTTGAATTCCCCGTTGGAAATATAACAGCCCACAGGCCAGTCAAACTTTTCACTGCCCATAACGGCCTGAATCATTTCCAACGAGAGGTAGGCCGGACTTTGGAAAGAAGAGCGTCCCCGCAGTTCTATGATCCGTTTGCCTCCCTGTATTACCTGCTCCTTGATATTTTCCCATTGTTCGTTAGTAAGAGCCGGTGTACCTATCAGGCTATCCAACGGCTTCCCATTAACAGTGGCGGTAGACGAAAAGACAGCCATTTGTTCGCCATGCCCTCCGTATGTTCTGCAATTAACTACTTTGTCGGGATGAATATTGAAGTGTTTAGCTAATTCGTTTCGTAAACGTGTGCTGTCAAGTGCAGCAAGGGTGGACACCTGCGATGGTTTCAACCCCGAGTATAATAAAACCAACAGACCTGTTATATCAGCCGGATTAAATATGACTACAACGTGTTTTACACCGGGACAATATCGACGGATGTCTTTGCCACACTGAATAGCTATTTCGGCATTTCCTTTCAGTAGGTCTTCCCGTGTCATGTCTTTTTTGCGGGCAGCCCCTCCCGATGTAATGATATATTTACTGTCTTTCAGGGCTTCCTCCATATTACTGGTATAAGTGATATTCGCGCCTCTGAATCCACATTGCAATAATTCTTCTGCTACACCTTCAAGCCCAATGGCATATGGATCGTATAAACAGAGATTGGACGATAACCCCATAAGAAGGGCAGATTGAGCCATATTCGAGCCGATCATACCGGCAGCGCCAATGATTGTTAGTTTTTCAGATGTTATAAATTTCATATTCCTATTGTTTTAGATGATTACAAATTTATACAATTTGATCGGAAAATAGTTCTCTAAAATACTTATGGATTATAAGCAAATCTTATGACTCCCGGCAAATTACCTCTTGTTATTCATACAAAAATCGATTAATTTATTGAGTAGTCCGTTTTGCTCTCCCTGTGGATAGATAAAGTTGAATGTACGGGTAATATTCAAACCTTCAATATCTATTATCTGAAAATAACCCTGAGCTACTTCTTTTTTTATAGCATATACAGATGCAAGTCCCATGTAGTTGCCATTAGCTAAAAAGTTTTTAATACTTTCAGTACTGCCAAGAGATACCCTCACGTTCATATCTTTCAGTTTGATTTTATGTTTTTGCAATTCGTCCGTGATGATGTCCAATGTCCCGGAGCCGCTTTCCCTTAGTACGATCGGTATCTTTATCAACTCGTCCAACCGGATCTTTTTCTTTTTGGCTATAGGCTGGAAAGAGTGCGCGAAAGCGACTATCTCATCTTTCATAAAAGGAACGTACCTAAACTCTTTGCGGCCTACATTGCCCTCCACTATGCCTAGATCGATTCTACGGGATATGACATCTTTCTCTATATTCATGGTATTGTTATTATACAATGAAATTGAAATCTCGAGATGTTCTTTATTAAACCGGGCAAGAATCGGAGGCAGTATATATTGTTCGATTGTAGTGCTCGCTCCGATCTTTAATTCACCCGAGAACGATTTTCGCAGTACCCCGATCTCATATTCTATTTGTTTGTATTCCGCTGTGGCTCTCTCGGTATATTTCAGCAGGATTTGTCCTGCCTTAGTCAGCGATATACTGTTCTGCTCCCTATTGAACAAACTGATACCTAGAGAATTTTCCAGTTCTTTTATATTGCCTGTTACGGCAGGCTGAGTGATATGTAGTTCCTTTGCAGCCTTTGTGAAACTTAAATTGACCGCTACCGAATGGAAAACCTGTAATCTGAAATTAAACATAGCCGGATGTGTTTTATTACTAATAGAACAACTAAGTTAAGAAAAAGATGAGTTATACCATCATTTCTCCTTATGACTCATAAGTATAATAATGAAACAACTATTGGCTATTTGCCTTACTTTTGAACAATTAAAAAATAAAATAATATGACAGAGAGCAAAAGAATACACTCAATTGACGGCGTTTTATTTGTTGCACTATTTGCCTGTGCATCATTTTATATCGCCGAATTTCATCTATTTAAATATTTATCGTTAAGTCCGCTTATCATCGGTATCGTTATCGGTATGATCTATGGTAATACCCTGAAAAAGAATATGCCCGAAGAGTGGCTTCCGGGAATTACTTTTTCTTCGAAGAAACTTTTGAGGTTAGCTATTATATTATACGGTTTCCGGTTGACCTTTCAGAATGTGATGTCTGTCGGGCTTTCGGCTATCATAATTGACATTATCGTCATAACGGGTACATTGTGTCTGGGCCTATTTTGGGGGAAATTACTGAAAATAGACAAGGAAATAGCTTTGCTGACCAGTACGGGAAGCGCCATCTGTGGGGCGGCAGCTATTCTGGGAATGGAGCCGGTATTGAATAATAAACCACACAAAACAGCAGTTGCCGTATCTACTGTCGTTATCTTTGGTACTATTGCCATGTTTCTGTACCCTGTGTTGTTTAAAAGCGGTATATTGAGCTTCACATCTACTCAATGGGGACTCTATACCGGGGCTACAATTCACGAAGTGGCTCATGTGGTAGGGGCAGGCAATGCGATGGGAGAAAGCATATCTGAGGCAGCCATCATAGTCAAGATGATACGAGTTATCTTTTTAGCTCCTGTGCTGTTGATCTTTGCACTGATTATCGGTCAGCAAATGAAAGCAAGAACTGGTAATTCGGGTGGTAGTGTTAAAATCACTATTCCTTGGTTTGCTTTCGGGTTTATTGCCGTTATCGGCTTCAATTCACTAGACTTGTTGCCTCAGGTTGTTGTAGAGGGCATAAACTATATCGATACATTCCTGTTGACAATGGCCATGACTGCTTTGGGTATAGAAACGCATTTGCGGAAGTTTAAGGAAGCCGGAGCAAAACCATTTATTCTGGCTTTTATATTGTTTTGTTGGCTGATCTTTGGAGGGTATTTTATTGTGAAGTATATTCCGGTGTTTTTAGAATAAAATTCCTGATTTTCTCCCTATTCTTCAAATCAGGACAATAATTTGTTGTCCTGATTTCAGTATATCCGCATGTTTGGAACTGATCTGTATTTATAGTTTAAGTAATTCTTGTTAAAATAACTTCGTTTGAGGTGTATTATTATTCTGATGCACATTCCTTAATCGGCCATCAATCTTCGTTCGTATGATCAACTCCATGAAAATGATTTCCACACTGATTTCAGGAAGTGGCGTTATAGAAAGACGTATATTCTTTGACGAACAGCATAAGATTATAGACGAAAAGAATGAAAGGACTTTGTAGAATTATATAAAATAACAGCGACACGTGGCGAAAATATCACCAATATCATTAATATGTATAATACGGGATATAGGATATTTTTTAGAATAAGTTTATAGTATTATCTTTATACTAGATAATGCACTACAGAACTATGGCTCAGGATGGAAATATAAATTGGCAAAAAGTAAGTTGGATTAAGCAGTTTAGCAATAGGATAAAACAGCTGTGGAAAAAAGAAATAAAGGAAACAAATGTTTATTTTATTTCAGGTATGTGTTATAACTGCAGCGTATTTGATGAGTTTAAGTTACCCGAAGGCTTTATAAAAAAATATATAGAATGGCATGTTCCACATTTTGGTGAATCTTTGACTGAGTATGTACAAACAGTCGCTAAAGAAATAGATACGAGTCGTCCGTTTATTCTTGTTGGATATTCTTTTGGTGGTGTTATTGCTCAGGAATTAAGTTTTCTTTTATCTCCTCTTAAAATAATTTTGATATCTACATTTAAGAGCGAGGAAGAGATACCAATATTATTTCGTGCTGCAAAGCGAACCAATGCAGCTGATAGAATCCCTAAACGCGTGTATGCATCAACAGAACTCATTACAGATGCTTTCAATCGCTTTGTCTATAATATGCCTACATCAGAATTAACAAGTGTAATGACCTTTGTTGATCCTGATTATATTAAATGGTCTATAGAGCAGATTACGAATTGGACCCCACGAAATAAGAGTAAGCACCTTTATCATATACATGGTACCGAAGATCAGGTTTTCCCTTATGAATTGATAAGAAATGCGTTTCCCATAGAAGGGGGAGATCACTTGATGGTTTTAAAAAAGGCTAATGTAATCAATCCGATTTTGAATGGTTTATTATTGATTAGAGAGTAATCAGACAGGCTTATTCATGCTTGTACCAAAATTTCTTTTGTAATCTGAAGGTGTTATATGCAAGTGTTTCATAAATACACGCCGCATATTGTCAGGAGTACCTAAACCACAAATATCTGCTATTTCTTTTAATGTGAGCTGACTCTCAATCAGATAATGACAAGCTGTTTCTATGCGGAGTTTGTCAATATATTTTGCCGGGGTAATTCCTGTTTCTTTAACAAATACACGAGCAAAATTACGAGGACTCATAGACACTTTTTCAGCTAATTGCTCAACGGTTAGTTGGTCTTTCAGATGTTCCAAAATCCAATTCTGTATATCTTGTACTGGTCTATAATCAGAGCTTTGATAGATCAGGGCTGAACTATATTGTGACTGGGTTCCGGGACGTTTCAGATAGAGTACCATTTGTTTTGCTACTTCAAGGGCTTTTGATCTGCTAAGGTCTTCTTCTATTAATGTTAATGCCAGATCCATTCCAGATGAAATACCGGCAGAAGTATATATATTCTCATCCTTTATAAATATTGGATCGTTCTCAACCTTAACTGATGGATAATTATGTAAAAGCTTTTGGCACATAGCCCAATGTGTTGTAGCTGTTTTTCCATCCAAAATTCCTGTTTCTGCCAGAAAAAATGTACCTGTACATACTGAACAAATGCGTCTTACAATGTTTGCTTGTTGTCTGATCCATTGTAGCGTATTTTTACTGAGTCTATACTCTGTTTGAATAGAGTTAGGAACTCCGGGAACAAATAGAGTATCAATCTTATAATTGATATTCATAATAGTACTTTCACACTGTATTGTAAAACCGGATGCAGTTCGTATAGTTTTACTTCTTTCAGAAGATATAATGTGTAAAATATATGGAGGTTTCTTGCCTTCTTCCATATTTAGTTCTGTAGCCTGTGTAAATACTTCGTAAGGCCCCGTTATGTCTAACAGAGTTGCTTCCGGAATAGCTAAAAATACAATGTGCCTGGTATTCATTTTTCTGATATTAAATAACAAATATAAATTATAATTCCTATATGTGGCAGTATTTGCTGTATTATTGTCATTTCAGACAATGTATATTCACCCTAATTTTGTACTAATTAAATATATAAGAATATGGCTTTGAAATTTATTACAGCAGAAGAAGCAGCTATGCTTATTAATGATGATGATAATGTGGGCTTTAGTGGTTTCACTCATGCCGGATGTCCTAAAATTGTTCCTTTAGAGTTAGCTAAAAGAGCTGAAGCAGAACATGCAAAAGGAAATCCGTTCAAAATAGGTATGTTTACAGGGGCTTCTACAGGAGATAATATAGACGGAGCACTAGCTCGGGCCCATGCCATCAAGTTTCGTACACCTTATCAAACAAATAAAGATTTACGAAATGCTATTAACAACGAAGAAGTTAAGTATTTCGATCTTCATCTGTCTACTTTAGCTCAGGATTTACGCTATGGTTTTTATGGTCCTGTGGATGTTGCTATAATAGAAGCCAGTAATGTTACTGAAGATGGAGAAATTGTACCTACCTGCGGTGTTGGTATTTCTCCTACAATAGCACGTCTTGCTAAAATTGTAATTGTAGAACTAAATAACTGGCATCCTAAGGAATTGAGGGGTATGCATGATCTATTGGAACTATCGGATCCTCCTTTCCGTAAAGAAATTCCTGTCTGCTTTGTACGTGATCGTATAGGGAAAGATCATATAAAAGTTGATCCTGATAAAATAGTAGTTGTAGAAACAAATATCCCGAATGATGGCGGAACTTTTGCTCCAGTAGATAAAGTCACCTCCAAAATAGGCCGGAATGTGGTAAAGTTCCTTGTGAATGAAATGAGCTTGGGGCATATACCGGAATCTTTCTTGCCAATACAATCAGGAGTGGGTAATATTGCTAATGCGGTATTGGCTGCAATGGGTGAAAGCAAAGAGATACCTGACTTTGAAGTATATACAGAGGTTATACAAGATGCAGTTATCAGTTTGATGGAGTCTGGACGGATAAAGTTTGCGAGTGGCGGTACTCTGACGGTGAGCAATCCATGTATCGAACGTATTTATAAGAACCTGGATTTTTTCAGGGAAAGAATTATTTTTCGTACTGCCGAAATATCTAATAACCCTGAGATTTCGAGACGTTTAGGAATTATAGCTATGAATACGGCATTAGAGGCAGATATCTTTGGAAATATAAATTCGACTCATGTGATGGGATCAAAAATAATGAATGGAATCGGTGGGTCGGGAGACTTTGCACGTAGTGCATACCTATCTATCTTCTTAACCCCATCCATAGCAAAAGATGGAAAAATAAGCGCATTTGTTCCAATGGTTTCCCATCAGGACCATAGTGAACACTCTGTAAAAGTGATAATTTCGGAGTATGGTATTGCAGACCTACGTGGAAAATCACCGAAAGACAGGGCGAAAGTAATTATTGAAAATTGTGTTCATCCGGAGTATCGCCCGTTATTACGCGAATATTTATCCAATGGAGTGGGAGGGCAGACTCCAGCTAACTTATACAATGCTTTTGCTTTCCATAAAGCATTTATGGAGACTGGGGATATGCGAGATGCAAAGATTGGTATATAATGAGTCTTAAAATTGTAGTGTAAATTAGATTCTTCGTATAGATTGAGCCAAAATAATTATATAATAAAAAGAAAAGTGTATTTTTGTAATCCAAAGTGAAAATCTATAAATATAATTTCATAATTAGGATTCATGATTGATAAAATAAACAAACTGTTGGCAGAGATCGACGAGGTGAAAGCTTCTAAAGCAGATGAAATAGAAGCACTGCGTATCAAATACCTGAGTAAGAAAGGGGAAATATCTACATTAATGAATGATTTTCGTAATGTAGCTGCTGAACAGAAGCGTGAAGTAGGGATGAGGCTGAATGAGTTGAAAGAAAAAGCTCAGGAACGTATCAACCAATTGAAGGAATCTTTGGAAAATTCAAATGCAGGTGATGAGGCTATCGACCTTACACGTACCTCAGCACCTATCGAGTTGGGAACACGTCATCCATTATCGATCGTAAGAAGAGAAATTTGCGATATATTCCGTCGTCTAGGTTTTTCTATTGCAGAAGGGCCTGAAATAGAAGACGACTGGCATGTTTTTTCCTCTTTGAACTTTGCTGATGATCATCCTGCACGCGATATGCAAGATACTTTCTTCATTGCACGGAGTCCTGAGATTGTGCTTCGTACACATACATCTTCTGTACAAACACGGGTGATGGAAAAACAACAACCGCCTATCCGTATTATATGTCCGGGACGTGTTTATCGTAATGAGGCTATTTCATATCGTGCACATTGTTTCTTCCATCAGGTAGAGGCTCTATATATAGACAAGAATGTATCATTTGCAGATTTGAAGCAAGCATTGTTATTTGTTGCTAAAGAATTGTTTGGTGCGGAAACAAAGATCCGTTTGCGCCCGTCTTATTTCCCTTTTACCGAGCCAAGTGCCGAAATGGATATATCATGTAATATTTGTGGAGGTAAAGGTTGTCCATTTTGCAAATATACAGGCTGGGTAGAGATTTTGGGTTGTGGTATGGTCGATCCTAATGTATTGGAGAATTGTGGAATTGATAGTAAAGTATATACCGGATATGCCCTTGGTATGGGGGTTGAACGTATTACAAATTTGAAATATAGAGTAAAAGACTTGCGTATGTTTTCGGAAAATGATCAGCGTTTCCTGGATCAGTTTGAAAGCGCATACTAGAAAATGTAACTGAAATAATATAAAGCTATCCTTCTCTTAAGGGTAGCTTTTTTATTTGATAAAAGCTTTGATAGTAATATTCTTGAATACAATATAATAGCTCACTAATGGCTTGGATAATCATTTTTTAATGAAAAATACTTGAAGATATATTTGCATAATATGCAAAACTATTTTACCTTTGCATTCGCATTTAAGAAACGGCTACGTAGCTCAACTGAATAGAGCATCTGACTACGGATCAGAAGGTTGCAGGTTTGAATCCTGCCGTGGTCACTAAGAAAGAATAAAGCGCATAAATCATTGATTTATGCGCTTTATTTTTATCAAAAAATTAATATTACTTTAACTGAAATGAAACATTCTGTGAATATCTTTAAAAATAATTCTAAAGATATTTATCATGGATATGCATACTATGAATTTGATTTTGCCGGGTATAATTATTGTAGCATACCTTTCTTTTCTTGTTTTTTGTGTTCTGAATCACTTTCTTAGTGAAGAAGATTAAAGCTTTATAAAGATTTCAAAAAGGGTATATTTATAAGATATGCCCTTTTGTTTTTAATTAAACTACATAAATATCTAATTCAGCTTCTTTATAGCTACCTTCATAGATACCATCATCAGAATAGCACAGATATTTATTAGTCTTGTAGTCAAATTTTTTTATTGTCATTACCTTTCCTGTCTTTGCATGAATAACAATATCACCTTCTGAGAATTTACTAAAGCCTTCTTTTTCTTCAATTTTAGATATTAAAAAGTTCTTTATCTTATTCACATCGTTAGTCATACCCCAGATCTTGAAAAACAAAATAAGCTGAAGCAGTCCAAAAACAACAATAATAGCAGTTACAAATGATTCCATGAATTTTAAAAAATTAGTTTATTACAAAACTAGGAAAAAATAGTTGAAAGATAACCTATCAGCTTTTTCATTAACAAAAGGAAAGAATGTAAAAATTTTAATATAAAGTGTAAATTTTTTTTACAACGATTAAATTGAAATAAATATATAATTTATTTATTATCAGATGTCTAATTAATGTGGCATGATAATGGGAATATTAAGTAAAACATCACTAAACTAGTATGAAACATATTCTCGTCATTATCTTTTTTTTATTAGCTATTAATGTTAATTCACAAGATAAGAAATGGACATTGCAGGAATGTCTGTTATATGCTATTGAGAACAGCCCCCGAAAGAACAAGCAAGAGGCTCAAAACAATATCCATGGACAAAACTATCTGGAAGCAATAGGAAAATTATTGCCCGCTATAGAAGCAAATACCAGTGCTAACTTCAACTTTGGACGTGGCGTAGACTCGGAGACGAATACATATACAGATATAAATACCTTTAGTAATAATTACAACGCATATGCTTCTTTGACTCTATTTGATGGACTAGCCAATGTAAATAGAGTGAAAATGCAAAAGATGAATAAGCTTATGGGTAAGGAGCAGTTGCAAGACATCAATGATATGATTGCTTACGAAACAATGGAAGCTTTCTTCAATGTTTTATATTATAAAGAATCGGTAAAACTTGCAGAGCAGCAATTAATGGAAAGTACAGAGAACCTTAGGCAGACCAAACGAATGGAAGAACTGGGTGTGAAAGGTTTTCCGGATGTTGCCGAAATGCAGGCAAAGGAAGCCGAAGATAATTATAATCTGACTAAACAAAAGAATTTGTTGATTATCGGAATTATAAAATTAAAAGAGAAAATGAATTTTCCCATTGATGAAGAATTTGATATAAATGATTATACATCCGATAAAATAATAGCAAAATCGCAGGACACAGCTTTGACTATATATGAGCAGTCTTTATCTTTTTTACCTAAGGCTTTAGCGGCAGAGTCTACTTTAGCTGTACAGAAGCTTTCATATAAAGTTGCAAAGGGAAGTTTTTTTCCTGTAATATCTGTAAATGCAGGATATTCAACTAATTTTTCCAGATTTATGGATGGAAGTGATTATTCTTCTTTTAAAGACCAGCTCAGGGACAAGCGTGGACATTATATAGGGTTTAGTCTTACAATTCCCATTTTCAATGGATTCTCACGTTCTGCTCAGGTAAAGAGAAGCAAACAGCAAGTTATTATTGCTCAAAACGAAAAGGACGAGATCTACCGTACAATTTATAGTGAGATAGAACAAGCCGTTGCCGATATGAACGGCCAGGCGGACGAATATTATCAGGCAAAAAAACAAGCGGAAGCTATGGCCGTAGCACATGAAGTAAACGAACGTAAGTATAAAGAGGGGTTAGCAAGTCCTTTGGATTTACATACCACTGCAAATCGTCTATTTTCAGCTAAAACGGAAGAACTGAATGCAAAACTTAAATTTTACCTGAAGCAAAAACTCGTAAACTACTACAAAGGGCAATCGTATATAACAGAATAATATAAAACAAGATGGATACAGCTTTAGAAAAAAAGAAAGGTTTAAAAAAGAAACATATTCCATATCTTATAGTCGGGATAATAATAGTTATTGCAATATGTTGGCTCATATTTGGAAACCATGCTTCTAAATTGAATATCGACAAGAATAAGATTACTATCGAAACTGTTACTAAAGGAGAATTCAATGACTACACACGTGTAAACGGACAGGTACAACCCATCAATACGATCCAACTAAGTGCTGTGGAAGGGGGAATGGTTGCCGAAAAACTTACAGAAGAAGGTTCGATGGTGCATCAGGGGCAAACTATAATACGCCTTACTAATCCTATGCTTAGTTTAAGTATATTAGACAGTGAGGCACAGTTGGCTGAAAAACAAAATTTTCTTCGCAACACACAGGTAGCCATGGAACAGGAAAAATTGAACCTGAAAAAAGAGAAGCTACAACTGGATATGGATGTAGAAAGAAAAAAGAGAAAATATCAGCAGTATAAGCAATTATATTCAGAGAATTTGATCTCAAAAGAAGAGTATTTACAGGCAAAGGAGGATTATGACTTTGCCGTAGACGGAAGAAATCTTGTAGTAGAACGTCAAAAACAAGATTCTATATATCGTGGAATACAAATCACTCAAATGGAAGAAAGTTTACATAATATAAGGCAGAACTTGGTGCTGGTGCGTCAGCGTGTTGATAACCTAAATGTAAAATCACCTGTAGATGGACAATTAGGCTTACTGGAGGTGGAGATTGGGCAATCCATTAATTCAGGGAACAGAATAGGGCAGATCAGCGTATTATCCGATTATAAAATTGAAGCACTTATTGATGAACATTATATTGACAGGGTAAAACAGGGACTTACAGCAACATTTGAGCGTCAGGAAAAAAAATATGACTTGCAAGTCCGAAAAGTATATCCTGAAGTAAGAGATAAATCATTTAAAACGGATTTTACCTTTGTTGGTGATCGTCCTGATAATATCCGTGCAGGGCAAACCTATTACATCAATCTGCAATTAGGGCAACCTGTGGATGCAATACTTATTCCACGTGGTACATTTTATCAATCTACCGGTGGCCGTTGGATATTTGTTGTCGTACCGGATGGGAGTAAAGCTGTACGCCGGAATATTACAATAAACCGTCAGAATCCAAATTATTATGAAGTAACAAGCGGGCTCGAACCTGGAGAAAAAGTTATAGTTTCAGGATATGATAGTTATGGAGATACACAAGAATTAATTATTAACTAATATAAAATTAAACGACTGATATCATGCTAAAAATTTATGATCTGAAAAAGGTTTTTCGCACAGAAGAAGTGGAAACCGTAGCATTAAATAATGTTTCAATGGAAGTCAGTGAAGGTGAATTCGTTGCTATTATGGGGCCTTCCGGTTGTGGTAAATCCACTCTGTTGAATGTAATAGGATTGTTGGATAATCCATCCTCAGGCGAATACTTTCTGGCAGATAAAGAAGTCGGTCACTTGAAAGAAAAACAGAGGATACAGGCCAGAAAAGGGAATATAGGTTTTGTTTTTCAGAGTTTTAACCTCATAGATGAAATGACTGTTTTTGAGAATATTGAACTACCTCTTGTATATCTGAAAATCAAGTCATCAGAGCGCAAGGCTAGAGTAGAAGAAATAATGAAAAAAATGAGTATAGGCCATCGTGCAAACCATTATCCGAATCAGTTGTCAGGAGGACAGCAGCAACGTGTAGCAATAGCTCGTGCAGTAGTCGCTAATCCCAAACTTATACTTGCCGATGAGCCTACAGGTAATCTTGATTCAAAAAACGGGCAGGAGGTGATGAAACTTCTGTCTGATCTAAACAGAGATGGAACTACTATTGTAATGGTAACGCACTCTCAGCATGATGCTTCATATGCACATCGTATTGTTAATTTGTTTGACGGACAAATTGTTACAGATGTAGCGAATAAATTATAACTAATGCCAACCTTTATAATAACTAATTATGTGGTTAACTAATCTCAAAACATATCGTAAATTTTTAGGAAACAACAAGCTGTATACACTTGTTACTCTCCTTGGATTTGCCATTTCACTGATGTTCGTCCTTTTACTCAGTATATATGTAAAACAAGAATTATCAGTCGATAAATTTCATAAGAATAAGGACAGGATATATTTGCTTGCCCAAGATAAACAGACCGCGCACTTTTCTAACAGGGCAGCAACACTTATAAAAGATAATCTGCCTGAAATAGAGTCTTATACACGCATTGTTTCACGTCCGGTAACTATAGAAACCGAGACCGGAAAAATGAATATACAGACTCTTTTTGCAGATTCGGCATTCTTCAATATGTTTTCTTTTGATCTGCTGGAAGGTGAACCCTCCAAAGTACTGGCTACCAAGAAGACTGCTGTTGTTACTAAATCTCTGGCACATAAATTGTTTAAGGATGAAAATCCTATTGGTAAATTCCTGAATATAGATGATAGTACTGCTGTAGCAATAACAGGAGTGATGTCGGATTTTCCCAATAATACCAAATACCTAAAAGTGAGGTAGTAATTAATTATCATATGATACAAAAGTACTGGGGTGATAATATTCTTACAGAATGGAATAATTCATCTTTTGGTACATATCTTATGAAAAAGGAAGGGACAGATATTTCAGGAAAAGAGTCCACTGTATTAGACCTTTTTAAAAAACATGAATATTGGTTCTACACACAGGGGTTTGCTAAGGATGTGACATTTATACCCCTTACAGAAGTTTATTTTACTGGAGTAAATACCTCTTTTGCCAATATCAGGACAAATAGTAAGACTCTTGTGTCTATTTACTTATCTATTACAATTCTCATTCTGATTGTAGCTATCCTTAATTATATCAATTTGTCTGTATCCCAGGCTGGAAAAAGAGGTAAAGAAGCAGCTATGAAGAAGTTATTGGGATGTAATAAGAAGGATCTTATTAATCAGTTTGTATCCGAATCGGTGATAATGACAATTATTTCATTTATCATTGGACTGTTTCTGGCATTCCTTGCCGAACCTTTCTTTAATGAGGTGTTGAATACCACATTAAATCTAGGGCAGCAACTGCTTGACATCTCATTTAGCTTGTTAATAGTGGTATCTATATTTGTTATTGGGGCAATATCAGGTCTGATTCCGGCATTCACGGTATCTAAATTTCAGCCGATAGAGGTAATCAAGGGTACATACATGCTGAAAATAAAATCAGTTTATTCTAAGATATTGATTTCATTTCAATATGTAGTTGCCATTGCCCTTCTGGCTTGTAGTGCATTTATTATCAAGCAAACCTTCTTCATGAAAAATTATGATCTGGGATTTAGTAAAGATAATATACTAAAAATGGATAACACAATTCCTCCTGAAAGAGTACCCGCTTTGCGAAGTCTATTGGAAGGTATTGCTGGTGTAGATAGAGTCTCATTTTCGAGTGGAACTCCTCTGGATGGAGGAAATAATAATTCTTTCGAATATAAAGGACAATCTCTGAGTTTTCAAATGTTTAGTGTCGATACTGCATTTTTCGATATATTCGACATAAAGATAAAATCTACAGGTGTAACACCATCTGATAAAACAATCTGGTTGAACCAGAAAGGTTATGACGCATTACAGCCTGATAGCATATCTTATACTATAAATTGGGGAAATGATAATCCTATGCAAGTAGCAGGTATTATAAACAATATTCATTTCCGTTCTCTGCATACCGATACAGGCCCTCTGATGATCAATTTACTGAACGAGCATTGGTGGCCATGGTCTATAATAATAAAAATAAAAGAAGGAGCAGATCCATTCAGAACTGCTGATGAAATAAAAAAAGTATATTCCGATTTCAACGGAGGCTTACCATATGATGCAAAATTTGCAGATGATACTGTTCAGGAATGGTATGCAGGGGAAGAAAAAACCGCTAAGATATTAACTGCATTTACTATACTTACATTCGTAATTCTCTTGATGGGGATATTTGCTATGTCTTTATACTATGTCCGTCAAAAAGAAAAGGAGATAGGTATCCGAAAAGTGAATGGTGCTACAGAGGGAGAGATCATGGTTATGTTGAATCTGAATTTTGTCCGTTGGATTGTTCTGGCTTTTGTCATTGCTGTGCCGCTAGCCTATTATGCAATACAACGTTGGTTAGAAAATTATCCATACAAGACAGATATTAGTTGGTGGATTTTTGCAGCAACCGGAATTATCGTTCTGATTTTATCTATAGTTTCCATATCATTGCAGAGCTGGAAAGCAGCGACGGCAAATCCTGTGAAGTCACTAAAAAGTGAGTAAACAGGATTCAGAACACCATGCTAAAGATAGTCCAATTATCTTTGGCATGGTGTTTCAAATTACCCCCATGCAAACGCATTATATAACGTGATATACTTAATCCTATTCCTGTACCGGAATCACGTGTTGTGAAAAATGGAATAAATATATGTGGAGCAATATCCTGAGGTATTAATTTTCCATTATTACAAACATCTATTTGAATCTTATCCGGATTTTCTATAACCTTAATTTGAATTTTTCCATTATTATTTTTCTCTATTGCTTCCTCTGCATTTTTTATCAGATTAACCAAAACCTGTGTTATTTGTATTTCGTCAGCATATAGAGAAACATTATTGGGAGAGATAATCTCAAAAAATATGTTTTTTTCTTTCAATCGATATGATTCCAGATGCAGGACTTTTTCAAGTACAGTATTTAATTCAAACTTATTGAGTTGAGGCTTTGGTACACCTGTAAATTTGCGATATGAATCTACAAATGTAAGTAATCCTCTGGCTGTTGAATTTATAGTTTCCAGTGCTTCTACTGTGTTCTTATTTAATGTTTCATCATCTGTTTGTTTCTCTTTATGTGAGTATAATAAAGTTTCGGTTAGTGAGGTGATAGGGGCTATAGAATTCATTATCTCGTGAGTCATAACCCGTATCAGGCGTATCCATGACTCTATTTCTTTTGCTTCCAGTTCGTTTTCAATATTGTTGAATATAACGACCTTCATCACTCCTCTTTTCAGCTTTATATTCGAAACGCGTAAACTCACCAGAACCTCTTCACGTTCATTTACTATCTTTATTTGTTTGTTATCCTGTGGCTGGATATTCTTAAATAGTTCAGGGAATGTCTCGTCTACATATTTTAACTGGCTAAGGTGTGTAAATACCTGTAGTCCTAGTAGCTGTTTTGCGGCCTCATTTACTGTCTGCACATTTCCCCTGTCATCGAAGATAACAATACCGGTTGAGATGCTTTCAACAATCAGACTTAGGAACTTCTCATTTTCGATAACTTCTTTTCTTGCATTTGTTATAATAACCTTTATCCGGTTAAGCATTGTATTGAGTTCGCGTTCTCTTCTCGACGATTTATTTTCTGTAAAATAGAATGAGTAATCGCCATTATCCAAAGCATTGAGAAGAAAGAGGATATTTTCATCATATTTCTTGTAATGATAATACATGGAATAAAGGCTTTCGAAAACCAATAATGCCGGAATAAACGCGTATATATACTGCTCCTGAAAAATACAATATGTGAGTAATATTACAGATACTATCAATAATCCGGTGAAGAAAATTAATCTGTATAATATTGATGTAAACATTCTATAATGAATTATGAGAGTCCGTACTTTTTCATCTTACTATATAATGTAGGTCTGGTAATGCCAAGCTGATCGGCTGTTACGGACATATTTCTGTTGTGTCTTTGTAAACTTTTCTCTATTAATATTTTCTCCATTTCTTCCAGCGAAATAGAATCAATCATTGCAGCCTTATCTTCTATTCCACGTGTTTGAAAATCATAGTCCTGTAGTATCTCATTATCGCTCAATATTACAGCTTTCTCTATTGCATGCTGTAGCTCACGTACATTTCCGGGCCATGTGTAATTTTCTAACTTGCTTTTAGCTTTCTCACTCAAAATTAGCCCTGACTTATTATATTTTTTGGAAAATTTTTCCAGAAAGAAGTTAGATAATAGAACAATATCTTCCCTGCGTTCTCTTAGTGGAGGTACTTCAATATGAATTGTATTAATACGATATAGAAGGTCTTCACGGAAATCACCATTCTGAACAGACTTAAACAAATCTTTATTTGTTGCTGAAATCAGCCTTATATCTATTGGAATAGATGAGTTACTTCCAACCCGGGTTACCTTACGGGATTGTAGGGCCGTTAATAATTTAGCTTGTAAAGGATAACTTAAGTTTCCTATCTCATCAAGAAAAAGTGTTCCTTTATCAGCTGCCTCGAATTTTCCTGCCCGATCTGTTCTCGCATCAGTAAAAGCACCTTTTATATGTCCGAATAATTCGCTTTCGAACAATGTTTCTGTTATGGAGCCCATATCTACATTTACTAAGGTTTCATTTGCCCTTAGCGAAGAAAAATGTATTTTCTGTGCTATAAGTTCCTTTCCCGTTCCGTTTTCACCTGTTATTAATACATTAGCATCTGTTTTTGCGACTTTCTCTATCATCATTAATAGATTTCGCATTACTTCCGATTGTCCCCAGCATATTTCATTTTTATTCTGCTGTTCATTGAGGACAGATTGCTTTTCTCTAAGCTTTTTAACTTCTTTTTTAGATTGTCTGAGATCATATGCTGCCTGTAATGTTGCCAGTAGTTTTGTATTATCCCAAGGCTTGACAACAAAATCTGTTGCCCCTTTCTTTAATGCATTCACGGCTAACTCTATATCGGCATAGGCTGTAAAGAGTACAACCGGTATTTCTTTATCTGTTTTTTTTATTTCGGAAAGCCAGAATAAACCCTCATTTCCGGTATTGATTCCCGCCGAAAAATTCATGTCTAATAAAATAACATCGGGATTTTTCTCTTTGAGGTCATGAATTAGTGTATTAGGCGATGATAACAAATATACTTCTTCAAAGTAGTTACCTAACAAAAGACGTAAAGCGCTTAGTACATTCTTATTATCATCAACTATAAGTATACATCCTTTTTTCATTATTGATCTTATATGTTATACACAAATATAACATATAAAATTTAGGTTGAATTGAGAAATAAAGAAAAAGGGAGCTAAAAGCTCCCTGATGATTGAACTTAGTTTTTTAGTTTACTTAATCCAAAGATCATTATAACGACAAAACAAATAAGTGGTACAAGGAATCCTACAGCCATTGACCATACATCAGCAATGCGTCCCATCAGCATGGGGATGACTGCTCCACCCGCAACGGCCATTACAATTAGTGACGATCCTTTTTCCGTATTCTCTTTAAGTCCGCTTATTCCAACAGCGAATATGGTGGGATACATGATCGACATAAAGAAATAAGATGCAAACAGACATATAACAGATGTCATACCTAACCCCATGACTACAACAATCATTAATAATATATTTGCAATAGCATAGATTGTTAGTAATTTTTTAGGATTGAAAAACTTCATTATATAACTTCCGGTGATTCTGCCGACCATAAACATTCCCATACCACCAAATGCAAGTATCTGTGAAGCTTCTAAATGGCTTATGTCTGGGCGTACTTCTATTACATAATTAATAAAGAAACTACCAATACCTGTTTGTCCTGCTACATAGAAAAACTGGGCAATGACTGCAAATATAAAAAGAGGATGTTTTAATAAATCACGATATCGGCTTTTGGTATTATCAGAAGTGGATACTGTATCTGCATCTTCTGCCGAAATTTGCGGGAGTGGCGTCCTGATAAATAAAACAGCAATAAGTAATACTACGATACCAATCCCAATATATGGTTTTGCCAGAGCAGCAAAAGGATCTCCTTCTCCCGAAAAGATCAGCATTCCTCCTACAAGTGGCCCTAATATCCAGCCTAAGCCATTAAAAGACTGAGCTAAATTTATACGCCTTGCGCCGGATTGGGGTGGTCCTAGAACTGTTGTATATGGATTAGCTGCTGTTTCCAAACAAGTTAAACCACAAGCTATCACAAATAGGGCTATAAGGAAGGGATAGAATGTTTTAATCAAAGTGGCCGGATAGAAAAGGAATGCACCTATTGCAAATACAAATAAACCGAATACAATACCTTTTTTATATCCATATTTTTTTATAATCAAGCCTGCCGGTATACCCATCACAAAATAACCGCCATATAAAGCAAACTGGACTAATGCTGACCGTGCTTTTGAAATTTGCAGTATTTCCTGGAAGTGGGCATTCAGTACATCTAACAAAGCATGGGCAAAACCCCAAAGGAAGAATAAGCTTGTTACAAGGATAAAAGGAAATAGGTAATTCTGCCCTTGTTTACCTCTAAACATGGAAGCTGTTTGGTTGTTATTCATGGTTGTATTATTGGTTATTTAGTTGAAAAGATGTGTGGCACTCAGTGCGATCTCTTTCCATTTATGTATATTTTTAGGATAACAGCTTTTAAAACTAAAACTATTTCGAATTATTGTATGGGCTTGTTCCCATCCGGATATTGTTTTATCTGTTATTGCCTGTTGAATCACATTACCCACAACTGTAGCTTCTGAAATACCAGTTACTACTTCTATGTTCAATGAATTTGCTATAAACTGATTAAATAGTGTATTTTGGCTTCCTCCTCCAACTATATAGAGTTTTGAGAAATTTCTGCCTGAACATCCTTTCAATTTTTCCATCACATGATAATATTTGATGGCTAGTGATTCCAGTACACATCTTACTAATTCGCCTTGTGTATTAGGCATGGATTGTCCTGTTTTAGAACAATAGTTCTGTATTGCTTTTGTCATTGATACAGGATGGGTAAAGGCTGGATCATCGCTATTAACGATACTTTGGAATGGATCTGCCTTTTCAGCTTGTGCGAGGATGTATTTGTATGAACTATTTAGTTTCTCTTTTTCCCATTCTGCTATTAACCGTTGGAGAAGCCATAGTCCTGTAATATTACGCATAAACAGTATTTTATCATTTACTCCTCCTTCGTTGGTGAAATCGTTGAGCATGGCTTCTTGTGATAAAACAGGTTTATCATTCAGAATACCCAATAACGACCATGTACCTGAACTAAGGAATGCCCAGTCATTTCCCGTTTCGGGTATTGCAGCAATGGCACTTGCCGTATCATGAGATCCAACAGTAAATACATTTACATTTTTAGCACCTGTTTCTTCAATGATCTGACTATCTAGTTTACCCAGAAGGGTGCAAGGAGCCTTAATTTCACTCATTATACCGACCGGAAGTTGAAGCCCGTCAAATATTCTATCGCTCCATTTTTTTGTTTGGGCATTAAGTAATTGGGACGTGGATGCTATAGTATATTCGTTGGCTATTACTCCGGTCAGAAAATAATTGATTAGATCGGGGGTAAAGAGTAATTTATCTGTTACTGGAAGAATCGGATTATTGTTTTTCTTCAAACTCCATAACTGGAAGATTGTATTGATATCCATTTGCTGAATACCTGTGATAGTATATAATTCTTCTTTGGATATATGTTCCGAAGAACTTATCGATAACCCTTCTGTTCTGCAATCACGGTAACATACCGGATTGGATAAGAGATTGCCATTTGCATCTATCAACCCGAAATCAACACCCCATGTATCTACGGCAATTCCTTTCAGGTCGTATCCTTTTTTTACGGCTAAACTTATTCCTTGTTTTATATTTTCAAATAAAGAAAGGAAATCCCAATATAACGTATTTCCGAGTTTTACCGGAGGGTTACTAAATCGATGAACTTCTTCGAGGTGTATACGATCGTTTTGGATAGTACCAACAATAGCACGTCCACTTCCGGCACCCAGATCTAAGGCTAAATATGACATATTATATGATCTTATAGTTGTTAACTGTAAGTCAATATTAAAAAAAGTAGGGTAGGGCTTATTACAGAATAAATTATTTATCTGCTTTTCCTAAGATATAGACATCAAGGTCGTGAATTTCTTCTTCTGTTAGTGTCAGATAGTTTCCTTCGCCTGCAAGGACGATAATTTTACATGCCATTTCGAAAAATACTGCCTTTTGGAAAGCATCATCAAAATCTTTTCCACAAACAACCTGTCCATGCTTACTCATCAGCGCACAGTCATGCTCAGCTAATGCCTCTGTTACAGCTTTTGCTAATTCAGGAGAACCTGGTCTGTAATAAGGAATTACCGGGATTTCCCGTCCACAATAACAGGGTACTTCTGCCACTACATTAAAGTCTTTACGGCTTATTTTTCATGCAGGATATGACTGTTGCATATTCCGATTGGAAATGCAATACAACGTTCATATCTTTTCTCTCACGTAGTACTCCCAGGTGGAGTGTATTTTATCTTCCCAAATGGACTCATAATCAGCGGGATTACGCTTCTTATATCTTGGCTTTCGTCTAACAATTGTACAACTTCAGTTTATAATATTTATAATCTAAGTCTCTATTGTTTGACTAAGTTTTCAATACTTTCTCTTCTTCAAATCTCCTTGATTTGCTGCCCCTCTCCCGGTAAGCGGATGCAAAGATACAGATTTTTCCATTCCTTCCAAATTGTTAGACGAGAAAATTTCTATTTTTTATATTTCATCACCTGGTTTTTGAAAGAATATCAAAGGTAAAACTTTTATAAACAATCGTTTATATTTATCCGATTTTTTTTGATTTTTTTTACAAACTTTTTTTGTTGGACAATAGTTAGACAACAATATTTATACACTATATTTTTTAATCAGGTTTTAGATTCTAAATAACCGGCCAGTTCATTAATCATATATAGAGGCAGGTTTGTCAGCCATATCTCCTCTCTGAAATCCGACATGGAAGTCCGTATTGCAATCTTGGGTTTATTCTTTTCCACAAAAGCCCGCAAACTCTTTGACTGAAGATTTTCAGCTGCTTTGTAAGATAATAGACACCCCCGATGAGATAATCAAGCACACCTCTAACCATTGTGTGGATTGCGGAGGCAACCTTTATGAAGTTGATCCGGTATTGGAAAAATCAACAATCTCCATTGCTTGCTATACTAACCATGATATAAATGGGAAAGAATACAGGCAGCAAGTTTGTAACCTGCTACCTGTGATAATTTTGGAATGATAGTTAATGCCTTAAGTCCAAAACGGGACATTTATTATATGTCATACACTACTACCAGCCTTTGTTTGGATTTTTGTCCCACCATAATTTAGTGCTGTAGTTATCATCGCCACCCAGTAATCTTACGGCTTCGTCATAATTTTGCTTATTATTATTTTGTTCATTCGGTGGAAACGGAATACGGGAAGCCAGTCTGGTTTTCAGATTAGGATCGGTGCTCGAGTTCACCAGTACAGGAAAAAAATGAGGGTAGCCCGTACGGCGTTGTTCACTCCAAGCCTCTGTGCCAAGCGGATACATGGCTATCCATTTTTGAGTTATCAG
>JAITVV010000056.1 GCA_031285625.1 Prevotella sp. | reverse complement strand
CGGCCGGGACAGGGTTAATATTAATGCCGTGCTCAATGCCAAAGACCCGGCTGATGTTATTGCCCTGGACTGTGAAAGTGTCAACGCAGCCAGCACAAGGGAACTTTACCAAAAGGTACCGGAAAAGAATCCTGATGCCGACATCATATACATTATTACAGACAACGCCCGCTATTACAGGAATAAGGAACTTATCAAATGGTTGGAAAACACAAAGATAAAGCCTGTATTTCTTCCACCCTATTCCCCGAACCTGAACCTGATAGAACGCCTGTGGAAGTTCATGCGCAAGAAAGTTATCAATACTTGCTTCTACCGAACCAGGGAAAAGTTCAGGCTGGCCATCCTGCGATTCTTTGAAAATATAGACCAATATAAACCGGAGTTAGAGACACTGCTGACTCTCAATTTTAGATTGGCTAAGTCGCAATACAATTCTTTTTGAGTATAAAAGTCAAATGGTGGGGAGGTGGATATGCGTATCCCTATTTGTGGAAAGAGAATAAAGCCGATACTGAATATAAGGTAGCGTGGAATGATCCGAGAAATATTAGCTCCCCAAAAGTTGAGAAGGTCGAAAAACAAGTCGATACAGCTAAAAATATAAAGAAAAAACCAAAGCCGGAAAATGTAAGGGGCAACCGGTGGTGGTGCCGAAGCCAGCAACCTGATCAAAAAAAACGGTAAGTTATCAACATTGATGCTGTTTTGACTACGGCTACTGTGAATGACGGATTCAGTTATTAAATTATGAATCTTTTAGTCATGGATTGATATATTTCTCAGGCTCTTTGTCGAGTAGACTCAACTATTGCAGATACATCTCGGCATCTACTTATATCCGGACTTATGTAGTCCGATATAGTAGGCTCAGCATTTCTTTTCATCATAAATACATAATTCGGTTTATTAGAATAGAGTTCAGCCATAAATGTCCATCACCAATTGACTGTTGAAGTTTTGCCAACGCTTGTTATTTCTGCCCAGTAAGCAAATCCAGTCGTGTCTAGTTCGAGGAACCCCACCACTTTATCAGGAGTATTGATTGTTACTTTTGAGGCAGTGCAAACAAAAGTATTTGAAGAAACTTCACTCGTTTCTAAAACACGAGCAGTTAGTGAAAACAGGCTATACTACTTTTTAGAACGTTTGGAAACCGGAATAGAAGTAGTTCGAATATTCAATTCTGCCTCCAATATTCGAATCTCAGAAGGAGTATTATAGTTACTTATTTTTTTTATTAATAATTCAGCAGCAGCGTGTCCCATTTGGAGAGTCGGTTGCGAAACACTTGTCAACTCCATTATTCGCCCTATCGGCGACTCGGAAAACCCTACAACAGCAACGTCTTCTGGAACTCGTAATCCTCTCCTTTTCAACTCCAATATAGAACCTATAGCTACCGGATCGTTGACAGCAAAGATTGCATCAATTTTTTCTTTAAGACTTAAAAGATATTTGACACCCACCTGAGCCCTGTCCTGCTGAATTCCAACGTACATTATCAGGTTTTCTTTTACAGGAATGTTGTAATCCCGATGGGCATCAAGATATCCTTGCAGCCGACGCTGTGTAACCTGTAGGTGTTCATTCCCTGCCAAATGAGCAATACAAGTATATCCGCATTTAATGAGATGTTCAACTGCTGCATAGGCCCATTTATGATCATCAATAATGACCTGACTGACACCTTTCAAGTCAGGTAAAACCCGATTTATAAATACGATAGGCAATTGCTCGTCCAACAATCGCTGATATAAGTCGATGTTATGCGATTCTTTTGTCACTGAAATAATTAGGCCTTCTATCATACTGTTTTCGAGCATCTCTACGTTTTTTCTTTCTTGTTGTGATGATTCGTTCGATTGGCAGATAAGAACCTGATACCCGGCTTTATTCATTACTTCTTGTATTCCTATTATGATTTCTGGGAAAAAGAATGTTACAAACTCAGGAACAACTACTCCGATCATATTATTTTTCTTTTTCAGAAGATTACGAGCATGTATATTGGGTTTGTAATGTAATTCTCTTGCTTTTTTCAGTACCTTTTGCTTGGTTTTTTCACTTATCTCCGTACTCCCTGTAAGCGCCCTGGATACAGTGGCAATTGATAAGTCTAAAACCTTCGCAATATCTTTTATTGTTGTTTTCATGGCAGCTTAATATCGTATGTAATAAGAAAGAGATTGACTGTATTGAGAAGATAAAGTTAGTGAAAAATGTTTAGGAAAGAACATTCCTTTTGAATATATTGGAAACGTTTTCGTATTATAATATCCTATTTATCTGTCTCATATCATACCCGTATACTTGTGCTTTAATCATTGTATTTAATGAATACACCCTTATACATTCATCATGTAGATAAACAAACATCTAATTATAAAGCGTTAATGGTTTTATAATTAGATGTTTTGATATATATAAATCTTGTTCCGATAATATCTTGAATAATATCATATTTACGAAAACGTTTTCGTAAATATATGTACCTGTTAACATCTATGAGAATTTTGGGTATATATATTTGCATTAGAATAAAAAACATATAACCTGTAAATTTGAAACTTGAAAATACTAAAATTATGAGTCTTATTGATATTATTATCATCTTATTTTTCTCGGCTGGAGTTGTAACTATGGGACTCCTTTTTTCCAGAAAAGGAAAAAATATGAAATCTTTTTTTGCAGCGGGAGGGGCTGTTCCATGGCAACTTAGCGGATTGTCTTTATTTATGGGATTTCATTCTGCCGGAACATTTGTAGTTTGGGGATCTATTGCTTATCAGTTAGGATGGGTATCTATATCTATTCAATGGACTATGGCAATAGCCGGTTTTTTAGTCGGTACATTTATTGCCTCCCGTTGGCACAAAACAGGTTCACTAACGGTCGCCGAGTATATAACCAATCGTTTGGGATTAAGCACACAAAAAGCATATACTTATCTATTCCTGTTTATTTCATTGTTCACCACCGGAGCTTTTTTGTATCCGGTAGCAAAAATAGTAGAAGTCTCTACAGGTCTGCCTCTTGATGCATCCATTTTACTTATAGGCGGACTCTGTGTATTATATGTTTCGGTTGGGGGATTGTGGGCCGTAATGTCAACCGATGTTCTGCAATTTATAATACTCACAGTGGCTGTAGTTATACTTATTCCGCTGTCTTTTGATAAAGTCGGAGGAGTAACAGCCTTTGTAAATTCAGCTCCCGATACATTTTTTAATATCCTCAATGGAGACTTTTCGCTTGGCTTCATTATCGCTTTTGGAATATACAATGCAATATTCTTGGGAGGTAACTGGGCTTATATACAACGATATACAAGTGTGATCACTTCGCAAAATGCAAAGAAAGTTGGATGGATGTTTGGTGCGTTATATATCATTAGCCCGGTTATGTGGATGTTACCTCCGATGATATACCGACTAATGAATCCAGGGCTGGAAGGTTTAGAAGCCGAAGGTGCTTATCTATTGATTTGCAAAGAGGTACTTCCATCTGGAGTATTAGGCCTCATGCTGGCAGGAATGGTGTTTGCAACAGCGAGCGCGATGAATGCGACTCTTAATATATCGTCAGGAGTAATAACTAACGATATATTCAAGCGGTTGAACCCTTTAAGTTCGGAGAAGACTTTGATGAAAGTTGCACGCATATCCACTATCTGCATTGGTACACTAGCTATAGTTGTTGCCCTTATGATAAATAATATGGGAGGAATCGTCAATGTGGTAATCAGCATAGCTGCACTCACGGGGGTACCATTATATCTGCCTGTAATATGGACTTTGTTTTCAAAACGACAGACGAAGACATCAGTATTAACTACCACTTTATTGAGTTTAGCAACGAATGCATTCTTTAAATTCTTAACTCCACTGCTATTCAGTTTCTCGTTTGACAGATCGGAAGAAATGATATTCGGAGTATCTTTTCCTATAGTTTGCCTTATCTTTTTCGAGTTGTATTATAAATGCAGTAACAAAATATCGCCCCTATACACTCCGTACAAAGAATGGGAGCACAAAAATGAACAGAACAGAAATGACCTTACTGAAGAAGAATTACAGTTGGCAAAAGAAGAAAACAGGTTTAGTGCTAAAGTTATAGGCTCTGGGGTTATGTTCACAGGACTTGGAATCGCAATATTAGGAGTGATTCCTACAACAGCCAATCTTTTTGTCATCAGTATGGGATCGTTACTCATTCTATTCGGATTCTATCTTCGTCGCAAAAGTGCTACAAAGAAATAATTTAGAGAAATATTAATTATTATAAACAATTCAGGCTATAATAGTTGACCCAAAGGGTTAGCTGTTGCATACTGCCATTTTCTTATCACATCAATTATGTTAATAGATACTTTTAAATCATTTAGAAATACTAAACACGAGTCATTATCATTCGACCTTGTAGTTGTTGGAGGGGGGCTTACTGGAGTATGTGCTTCTATTTCGGCTGCACGAAAAGGAATAAAAGTGGCCTTGATTCAAGATCGTCCGGTACTAGGAGGTACCGGCTCAAGTGAAATCCGCGTATGGATGTTAGGTGCGACTTCGCATATGGGGAATAACAACCGTTGGGCACGTGAAGGCGGCATTGTAGACGAAATATTGGTAGAGAATACATACCGGAACAAAGAAGGGAATCCTGTCCTGTTCGATATAGTACTCATAGACAAGGTCAAAGCCGAAAAAAACATTTCCTTGTTCCTCAACACTACCGTACACAATGTAAATAAAGCTGATGACAGGACAATTGTTTCCGTCGAAGCTTTCAATGCAGCATCTGAAACAGCATATACCTTCAATGGGAGATTATTCTGTGATTCGACAGGCGATGGGCTGATTGGTTATCAATCGGGAGCTACATACCGTTTTGGAGCGGAAGACAGCTCCGAATTTGAAGAAAAATTTACTCAAGATAAAAAAGAATATGGCGAATCATTGGGAAATTCTATCTTATTCTATTTCAAAGATGCTGGTAAACCTGTAAAATTCATCGCTCCTGATTTTGCTATGAAGAAAGAGGATGTAGAACGAGAGATTCATCGTGTACATAACCCTAACTATTTCAATCCAATGAATCAAATGGGTTGTAAATACTGGTGGATAGAATATGGAGGACGCCTGAACACCATTTATGATAATGAAGAAATAAAATACAAATTGTGGTCAGTAGTTTACGGGATATGGGATTATATCAAAAACTCAGGAAAATTTCCTGAAGCGGAAACCAAAACTCTAGAATGGGTCGGCCTTTTACCCGGCAAGAGGGAAAGCCGCAGATTTGTCGGACCATATATGTTGCACCAACAAGATATAATAAATCAAAACACTCACTATGACGCGGTTGCATTCGGGGGATGGTCTATCGATTTACACCCATCAGATGGAGTATTCAGTAAAAAGAACGCATGTAATCAATGGCACTCTAAAGGAGTGTTTCAGATACCATATCGTTGCTATGTAACAGCCGATGTTGACAATCTTTTCATTGGAGGACGACTTATTAGTGCTTCCCATGTATCCTTTGGTTCTACACGGGTGATGCTTACAGCCGGACTTGGAGGCGAAGTCATAGGAGCTGCGGCATTTCTGTGTTTACAGAATGGCTATCGCCCAATAGATTTGATTGAAGAAGGGAAAATCGTATCGCTACAAAAACTCCTTATAGAAACAGGAAATTATTTGCCTCAATTAGCAATACCGACAATAAACAATTTGTTGGATAATGCAAAAATAACTTCATCTTCAGAGTTGATTCTTTCCAAAATCTCTTTTGATGGAGGATTTTGGAGGCCTTTGACTGATTCATCGGCGCAAATGCTTCCGGTGAAAAAAGGGGATATGCCTTCACTTACAGTTAAGATGAAAGCAACTGAAGCCACTACATCAACTGTTGAGTTACGGATTAGTTCGAAATCATTCAATCACACTCCTGATATCACATTGGAAACAAAAACCATAAACCTAAATACCGGAGAGCAAGATATTACTATCGACTTTGAAGCTTCTATACCTTATTCTTGCTATGCTTTTGTTTGTTTTATGGTTAATGAGAAAGTCGAATTGATGTTCTCCCCTGAACGGATTACAGGCATATTATCTGTTTTTAACAAAGTAATGCCTGCTGTATCTAACTGGGGAAAGCAAAGACCTCCTGCTGATATAGGTGTTGACGAATTTGAGTTCTGGTGTCCAGAAAGACGCCCTGATGGACATAATGTAGCCATGTTCATATCTCCAGCTTTGGATGTATTCGGTTTGAATAATCTACGGACAATGGTCAATCGTCCGGTTGAAAAACCAAATGCTTGGGTTGCCGATAGATTAGATCAAAAGCCCGAAGTAACAGTGGAATGGGAAGATGCTAAAACGGTAAATGAGATAACCTTATTTGTGGATTCTGATTTTGACCAACCAATGGAAACTATACAATGGGGGCATTATGACGATAAAATGCCATTTTGCGTAGATAATATTGCTGTTTATGACGAAAATTCAAAGCTGATAGCAGAGGTCAAGGGCAATTATCAAACAATTGTGAAGATAGCACTGGAGCAGCCTGTAAAAACATCGAAATTGACATTAAAGCTGTCTAACTCATCAGAAAATGTACCAGTTTCTATTTTCAATATATTGATTAAATAATCTAAAAATCAAATAAGACTTGCAATTAAATTAAATATTAATGCTATGAAATCGAAGATTATCAAAATTGAAAACAATTCTGTAAGGCGGGTATTAATCTCGTTTCTTTCCTTCTGTTTTACAGTACTTCTTTTCTCGCAAAGTGACAAATCTATTAGGGGAAAAATAGTTGACCAATCGACAAAAGAAGTATTGCCCGGTGTAGTAATAAAACAAAAAGGGACAAATAATGGAACAAGTTCTAATGTAAAAGGAGAATTTAAACTTGATTTGACAGAGGGGGAACGACAAATAGAGCTTTCCCTCCTGGGTTATAAGACAATTGTCGTAGATGTGTCCACATCAAGCTTTATTGATGTGGAAATGCAAGAAAGTACCACTGATTTGGATGAAATAATTGTAGTAGGATATGCAACCCAAAAGAAGATTAATTTAACAGGAGCAGTTGAAACAATAAGTAATAAAACGTTGGTCTCCAAGCCTGTAATTAGCGCTTCAATGGCATTGCAAGGTGTTGCTCCTGGTGTTACAGTGACTCAAAGTTCGGGACGTCCGGGCGCTGATGGAGGAACAATCCGAATTAGAGGAACTGGCACATTAAATAATTCTGACCCATTGATTTTGGTGGATGGAAGACAAGGCAGTTTAGATGGTTTAGATGCCAATGATATTGAAAATATATCGGTATTAAAAGACGCTGCATCTGCAGCTATATATGGATCAAGAGCGGCCAATGGTGTCATCTTGGTAACAACAAAACGAGGATCTCAAGGTAAAATAAAAGTAACTTATAGTGGATATGTAGGTATACAAAGTTTTACAGACAAACCTGAATATGTGGATGGATATACTCATATGATAAAAAATAATATTGCTGTAGCGAATACTGGACGTACCCCAATATATGATACTGAAAATTATATTCCTAAATATCAAGAAAATAAAGGATTGTATTCGTATGAATATCCTGATGTAAATTGGCAAGATATAATGTACAACGGATCTGGTTTGCAACAACACCATCATATTGGAATATCGGGAGGAAATGAGAATCTGTCAACGATGGTTAATCTGTCATTTATGGATCAAAAAGGATTAGTTGAAAACTTCGATATAAGAAGATATTCAATCAGAATCAATAATGATATTAAGGCTACAAATTGGCTTAAGTTTAAAGCAGATATATACGCCAGATTCACACCCATGACACAACCTTCAGCAGGAGAAAGTACGATTTTCGATCTACAGCGTTATAATCCATTGATGGCTGTATATCTCCCTAATGGGCGTTATTCAACAAATTCATTGAACTATCCCAATCTTAAGGCTATGCTAAATGAAGGGGGTACAAATAAAGTGGATTATATGGGATTATCAGGCACACTGTCTGCTATTTTTACACCCTTAAAAGGGTTAACAGTGGCAGCTAATTATATGCCTGATTATGGACAGTCAAGAGGAAGTCGATTTGCTAATCCTGTGGCAATTTATCGTCCAGATTCAGATGATCCAGCACTATATAATCCTTCAAAATCTTCATTGACCGAATCTTTTTCAAGAAACCGAACGAACAATTTTAATGCTATTGCTACTTATGATTTTTCGCTATTAGATAAACATAATATATCATTTTTGGCTGGATACGAACAAATAGATTATACAACAAACTATTTTAATGCAGGCAGAGAGAATTTTACTTTTACAGATTATCCTGTTTTAAATGCTGGAGATAAGAACAATATGACCAATAATGGTTCGGGTGAAGAATGGGCTTTACGTTCTTATTTTGGACGGTTGAATTATAGCTATGATAATAGGTATCTATTTGAAGCTAATATTAGAAGAGATGGTTCATCTCGATTCTTAGGCTCCAATAGATACGGATCATTCCCATCTTTCTCTTTTGGATGGAATATACATCAAGAGGCTTTCTTGAAAGAGATAAATTGGCTAAATCAATTGAAATTACGTACTTCCTGGGGAAAACTAGGAAATCAGGATATTCAGGGTAATTATCCATTTGCGTCTGTTCATTCATTAGGTATCAATTATGTACTAAATGGCGAACCGGTTAGTGGAATGGCGTTAACCGAAATGGCAAATGAAGATTTATCATGGGAAACGACAACATCTACTAACATTGGACTAGATTTTCAGATATTCAGTAGACTATCAGGTTCTTTTGATATTTACAAGAAAGTAACTGATGACATTTTAATAAAACTACCGATTTCTGATATAATCGGATTAGAGGCACCTTATCAAAATGCAGCAAAGGTTGAAAATAAAGGTTGGGAATTTAGTTTGGCATATAGAGATCAAATTGGAGACTTCAAATATTCAGCTCGTATCTCTCTTTCTGATGTCAAGAACAAAGTTGTTGATCTTAGAGGAACTGGTCCGTATATCAGCCGTTTTACTATAATAAAGGAGGGAGAACCACTAAATGCTTTGTATATGTATAAATCTGATGGTTTTTTTCAAAATAATGAAGAAATAACTGGACATGCAACTCAATTTGGAACTCTTCAACCTGGAGATATCCGATATGTAGACCAATTGACAGTAGATAGTGATGGAGATGGTACCTTAGATGCAACAGATGGTAAAATTAATGCAGATGATAGAGTGGTTGTGGGTAGCAATATACCGAGATATGCTTACGGAATAGATTTGAATTTTGAATATAAAGGGTTTGATTTGTCCATCCTATTGCAAGGTGTAGGGAAACGAGACACCTATCTTGATGGATCTAACTCATTTGCATTCTACAATATGGGACAAATGCAAACATGGCATTTAGACTATTGGACTGAAGATAATCCTAATGCAAAATATCCTCGCTTAATAGACGGTTCATCTCACAATAATTTCGAAGTTTCGGATTTTTGGAAGTATAATGCTGCTTATCTGAGAATTAAAAATATAAATATAGGTTATACTATTCCCACAACTTTGACCAGGAAGATGGGACTGAATAGTGTAAGAGTGTACGCTTCGGGAAATAATCTCTTTACGTTCGACTCACTACCTAAAGGGTTTGATCCTGAATACCCTATGGGTAATACATTTCCATATCCTATTACAGCTAGCTACGTATTTGGTCTTAATCTTTCATTTTAATTACTACTGGTTATGAAAAAATATATAATATTGATATTGGCAACATTATGTTTTGCTTCTTGTTCCGACTTCTTGGACAAATCCCCTCTTGACTCGCCATCAAGTTCTGATTTTCCAAAATCGAAAGAAGAACTAGAAACTGCAACTATTGGCGTTTACAACTCATTGTATAAAAGAGATGGTGGACATCTTCAAGATGAATTGTTTTGGGATAATATTACCGACCTTGGTTATATCAGGGGAGGCTATGAAAGTTCGGAGGGTATACTAACAGGTAGTGTGAATACTAGGATGTTTACAACTCATTGGAAACATTCATATAAAGGTATTCAAAGAGCTAATTTTATCCTTGAAAATATGGATATAGCAAGGAGTAGAATAAATGAAGTTCTTTGTGATAGGATAGAGAGTGAAGTCAAATTTATTCGAGCCTACCATTATATGCATTTGACTGAAAGGTTTGGCGATGTACCTTTCCTCACGACTTCAATATCAATTAGTGATTCTCAATTGCCAAGAAAGCCTAAAGATGAGATAATTTCTCATATATTGACCGATTTGGAAAATGCGGCTAATATTCTTCCCGAAAAATATGAAGGAAGAGATGCAGGAAGAGTAACAAAAGGTGCGGCATATGCATTAAAAGCTAGAATTGCTTTATATAATGGAGAGTATGAAATTGCAAGAACCGCTGCTTTGAATGTGATGAAACTAGATTATAAACTACATCCCCAATATGGAGACCTATTTCAATTAGAAGGAAATAACAGCAAAGAAATAATCTTTCAGTTATCATATCATAAAGACGTACATTACAATAATGACCATATCTTCTTAGGAGGTAGAGCTGGTACAGGTAATTGGAGTACGGCAGTACCCTCTCAGATGTTGATAGACTCTTACTTATGTACTGACGGCAAACCTATAGATGAATCACCATTATATGAACAAGAAAAACCATTTGAAAATAGAGACCCTAGGCTAAAGCAAAGTATCATTGTTCCTCAAACATGGTTTGGTGGAGATCTGTTCGAAACTCACCCCGACAGTATCCAAACATACAGAATCGAAAATGGTGTATCAAAACGAATAGGAAACTTAGAAGTTACAAATCAGTATGCAACATTTACAGGATACTTGTGGAGAAAGAATTGGGATGAGACTCAATATTGGAAAAGTTGGGCACAAGAAGGTGTGATGCCATTAAAGATTCTAAGGTTGGGAGAAGTATTACTTACATATGCTGAAGCCTGTATTGAGCTTAATCAGATAGATGCAACAACATATAAAGCCATAAACGATCTTCGTGACCGAGTTAATATGCCACATATTGGCACGAATTTAGCCCAAGATACTTTTCGCAAAATAGTTCGTCAAGAACGAAAAATCGAATTGGCAGGCGAGGGTTTTAGACTTTATGATATTAGGAGATGGCAAATAGCAGAACATGTGATACCGGGTAATATGCCAGGGCGAAAGAATAAAGCATATTGGTACAATCCGGGAATTCCAACTTTTGATCAATTTGGTCATCCTCATTATTCAAATCAAGATCAGGTATTTAAAACAATACAAGTTCGCAAGTTTGATAAAGGCAGAGATTACTTGTGGGCTATACCTCAAACAGAGAGAGACTTAAATCCTAATCTTTCCCAAAATGATGGGTATTAAAAATTCAAGTTTAACCAAAAATAAATAATTATGAAGAACTTTTTATTGGCTCTACCATTATTACTTTTTATAGGATTCGGCTGCAATGTTGAATTAAATCATGTTGATGATGAAAAGAATCCAGATGGGGCTAAACCTACCATAAAATCCCCTATAGATGGATATATGTGGGTCTGGGGAGATGAATTTGACGGCGATGAAGTAGATGAGAGTAAATGGACATACCGAAATTGGGAATCGTGGATCGGATCTACCATGTGTCGCCCCGAAAATGTATCTATTTCGGATGGATATATGAAAATTACTTTGACTAAAGAAGAATATGTTGATGCTTCAAGTGGCAAAACATACGAGACTACAGCAGGAGGTTTAATAACTAGAGAGCGATTTAAATTCGGATACTATGAAGTATCTGCAAAATTATCTCCTGTAAAAGGTTGGCATGAATCCTTTTGGGGGCATTGGTCAAACAGCAACAAAACTGACTCTTATTTTGAAGGTTGGCAAACAGCTCCTAAAACAGAGATTGACTGTTTCGAACATACTGCTGATTATGATAATACAACATACACATTTGGAATGTATCAGGTCGAAGGAGAGTGGCCTAATTTCAAGAACAACTCTATTCATAGAGATATGCACTTTGGAGATGTAGACCTTACTACCCAATTTAATACATACGGATTTGAGTATGCAGAAGAATACATAAATTATTTTCTGAATGGAAATCTAATAAAAACAGTAGATATTAGAAATATTCAACACCAAAAAATTCATTTGTGGTTGACTACTATAGCAACTAAAACTCCGGAAGGTAATAGTGAGGTTTTATGGGACTATCTCCGCTGCTTTGAGCCAAATGAGGAATCTGATGCTTACAAAAACAGAAAGAAATATTTTTTACAAGTACTGAAAGAGATGGAGGGAGAAACATCTTCAGAGGGCATAGACCTATGGGTTGAAGCAGAAGATTTTGTTGAAAAAGGAGGGTGGACTGAACTACGGGATGAAAACCACATGGTATTAGGGGGGAACTCTAAGAAACCTGAGGTTGAGGAAGATAAATTTGCGAGGACAAGAATAAAAGTAGAAAAAGCAGGAGAATATATTCTTTGGGTAAGATCAAAAGATTTCAAAAACAGCTTACCCGGAACAAGACACTTCCAAGTACGTGTTAATGGAGCAGTATTCCCTGGATTTGGAAAACATGCCAGTGATAATCTTTATGATTGGGAAAAAGGAGGATCTGTATATCTGAACGAAGGAGAGAATGAAATAGAGTTATATGATAGTTCTTGTTATTATGCTAAATGTGACAAAATGCTATTTACGTCAGATAAAAATTTTGTCCCTAGTGGTATAGGTGGTGATGGCAATGTGGAGCATGTGGAAAAAGAACAAGAAAAAATTACCTTTTGGATTGAATCCGAAGATTTTACAAACAAAGGAGGGTGGACCGTTGGTTCAGATGCAGGTAATAGGGTTTTGATGGGGCAAACTAAGAAACCGGAAGACGAGAGTTTATTGATTGCCAAAACAACGTTTAGTATAACTAAATCGGGGAAATATCATCTTTGGGTAAGATCAAAAGATATGGTTAATGATCAGCCTGGACGTCGGAAGTTTGAGGTAAGTATAAATGGAAAATCTGCCACTCAACCATTTGGCACCCACGGAAGTACAGAACCTTACGATTGGCAGTATGGAGGCGAATTTACTCTCTCGGAAGGAGATTGTAATATAGAGATGCTTGACACTTCTCTTTTCTGGGTTAGATGTGACAAGATATTGCTAACAACTGACAAAAACTTCACACCTACTGGGGTTGGAGAAGAAACTAACGTAACGCACAAATAGATTTTCAATAATGAAAGGTTAGAAAAAGACAAGATTACAGTATCTTGTGTTTCTCTAATCTTTCTCTTTTACTATCATAAATTGATTATACCATGAAAATACGAACAAGCCTATTCGTTATAACGATACTGCTAATAATAGGAGCGTATACTTCTTGTACCTGGCAAACGACTCCTGATTCGCCCCGAAGCCGACCTATTCCTATTATCTTTGATACAGATATGGGACCAGATTACGATGATGTGGGAGCATTGGCAGTTCTTCACGCATTTGCGGATAGTGGTTATGTTGATATTTTGGCTACCGTTTCGTCAAATAAGATGGAGAATACAACTCAACTTATAAGTATGATAAATACTTATTTCAATAAGCCCAATATACCTATAGGTGTTACTAAAGATACAAATGCGAAAAATAATGACACATGGCATAAAGGCGAAAAATGGACAGAAGAGCTATTGAAAAAATATCCTTTCAGCCAATCTATATCTTCAGAACCGGAGGACGCTGTCAAAGTATATCGACAGATACTGTCTCAGCAAGCTGATAATAGTGTAATTATTGTTACTGTTGGTTTTTTTACAAATCTCAAAAACCTATTACAATCCCCTCCAGATGAAATAAGTAATATGTCAGGCCAAGAGTTAGTGACTGTAAAAGTAAAAGAGTTAATCTCTATGGCATGCCGTTTTCCTGAAGGTAAAGAGTATAATGCGTATGCCGATGCCGTAAGCACCAAATATGTTGTGGAAAATTGGCCATCCTGTATAATATTTAGTGGCGTCGAAATTGGCAGATATATCAGAACAGGAGATAGATTGATAAAAGAAACAAACAACAATCCAATTAAAGATGCTTATGCAATTTCTATTCCTCAGGACATGATTGAATTTGACAATTCAAGATACGAAATGGGAGGAAGAGCCAGTTATGACCAAACAGCCGTATTAGCCGCTGTTTGCGGAGATAAATACTTCAATATAGAACGAGGAACGGTATCCATAAATGATGACGGAAGCAATACTTGGAAAGCCTATTCAAATGGACAACATTTTATATTAAAACATAAATATTCCTTTCAAGAGATGGCTATTTTAATTGAGAAGTACATGATGCATAAACCGATAAATAAGAACAACAATGGATGGTCAAATTAGAATAAGGGTTGTGATATTTACACTTTTCCTATGTTTTATTGGAACAATTCATAGAATTGAAGCTGTAAATAAAAACATTCCTTTAAATGGAGTTTGGAGTTTCAAGACAGACCCTTACAATAAGGGAATTGAAGATAAATGGTATTCTGAATTAATGGATATATCAACATGGCAAAACATGCAAGTTCCTGGTAATTGGGATATAGAGAATGAATATTCCAATTATGCTGGAAAAGCATGGTATTCTCGCACTTTTTTTGTAGAGGCTGACAAAACCGATAAAATGATCCGTCTGATTTTTGAATCTGTCTATAATGATGCTATTGTATGGATTAATGGACAAAAAGTAGGTGAAAATCATTTAGGATTTTTGTCATTCTCTTTCGATATTGATAAATATCTGAAATTTGGGGAAGAAAACAAAATAACGGTATTAGTAGACAATACTTTCAAACGAGGAGCAATGTGGAACTGGGGAGGAATAAGACGACCGGTATGGCTAGAGGTAACAGAAAAAGAACGGCTGGAATATATACACATTACAGCTATTCCTGACCTAAAAAAAATGGATGCTGCTATAAATGTTAAATTTGAACTATCCAATAATGGGATCTTGAGTCAGAAGTTGGATTATGAGATAAACATAGTAAATGCAGAAAAAAAGATTGTTTATAATGAAAAGGCATTGACAAATGTGTCTGGTGGTGAAAAAAAAGGGATAATATCCTCTATCTTTCTTCCTAAAAACAATGTAAATTTATGGCATTTCGATTCTCCTTATCTTTATACATGTAATATAAAATTGAAGAAAGAGGGAAAGGTGATACATGAATTGAATGATCGGTTCGGAATTCGCAAAATTGAGGTTAAAGGAGAAAGTTTTTTGCTCAATGGAGAAGCTGTAAGAACAGTAGGATTCAATCTTGTTCCAGAAGATAGAACAATAGGAAGCACATTGCCCATGTGGCGTATAATGGAAGATGTTGACCTCATGAAATCAATAGGGGCTAATATGGCTCGCTTAAACCATCAACCTTTACCCAAATCATTTTTAGACTACTTGGACGAGAAAGGAATTATGACTTTCGAAGAAGTTGCTTTGTGGGGAAAAGATGAAATGGTAGACCCTGAACATCCTACACCTAAAGAGTGGCTGGCAAGAATGATTAAAGAAAGATTTAATCATCCCTCTATTATTGGTTGGAGTGTTGGTAACGAGATTGGTTATCCTAGCATGAATCCCAAAGTCAGGGAGTATGTAGAAGGGGCTATAAAACATTCTAAACAGCTAGATAGTACAAGGTTAGCCGTTTACGTATCTAACTCTGCACATATCAACAAGAACGATGCGATTGTTTTTTCTGATATGATTATGCTAAATAGATATAGCAACTGGGGAGAAGATGCCATAAAAACAAATACATACTATCCGGGAAAACCTATTTTCTATTCTGAATTTGGTAATAAAATCACTTCGGAAGATCCGAATCTTGGATTTATTAATGTCGCTGAAATGCTGTCACAAATGAGAGATAAGCCATATATTGTTGGTGCATCATATTGGACATTCAACGACTATAGAAGTTCTTATTCGGGAACCCCTTCGTCAGGTAATAGGAGTTGGGGAGTAGTAACCACAACGAGAGAAAAGAAACGGGCATATTATCAGTTTAGAAAAGAATATGCACCCGTAAGAAAAATGTTCCTCAAAGATTATAACAATGTAATTATAACACCTCGTGAAATTGGTGATATCCCGTCTTATAGTTTGGAAGACTATAAGGTCATTTGGCAAGGCCTTGACGTCAATGGTCAACTGATTGAAGGTGGTTTCCAATACATCGGAGCACTTAATCCTGGGGATCAGCCGGCAAATATCAATTTGGATTGGAAAAAAGATTTAAAACAGTTCAGTAGTATAAGACTGTCACTTGTTTCAGCACTTGGTTATTCGGTTATGGATACCATTGCATTGCTAGTATTGCCAAGACAACCGGAAGTATTGGCAATCCACACTGATATCAAATCAGTTAGGGTGATATTTAAGCAGTCTCCATTAGCTACAGCATGGAAAGTGAGATATACTGATGACGAAGGAACAATAAAAGAGACTGCTGAAACAATTAATAATTTTGTAGAAATCCATGATTTGAAATATAATAAAAGATATCAGATGGAATTGATTGCCCTCAACAACTTTGGAGAAAGCAAGCCGCATCCGTTTGAGGTCACCACATCAAGTAACGAAAAACCTCCTGTAATATGGTCTACAATCTGTGAAGATAATACATGCAATATTAGCTTTTCGAGTTCAGAACAAGATTATACTTATCAAATACAATACAGAGATACTGCATCGATCTATGATGAAAACAGTTATTTGCAGCTACCACACAAAGGAATGATAAGAATTGATGGTCTTAAAGAAGATACTAAATATTTTATACGTATGAGACGGCTTATGGAATGGGGGTTTGCTAGTGACTGGTCCCATGATATAGAAGTGGAAACAACAAAAGAGAGCGCTCCGAAAGCACCAAAGCCTATAGGTATTATTGAGGGTAAAGGTCTGTGCATACTGTCTTTTACTCCTCCTCCAAGGGCTGATGGTTATGTCGTTCGAATAACGGATAAAAGGACTCAAGCAGTAGAAACTATAAATATCAGAGCTTCAAGAATTGATTTTATTCATATAAATAAACAATTGCCTTTGAGCAGAGGCACGATTTCTATAGCGTCTACATTGAATGGAAAAGAATCTGAGATTAAGCATTTTAAATATTAAGTTATAAAAAAAATGGAAAAAACTAAAATAATAGTAATAGGTAGTTCCAATACCGACATGGTAGTTAAATCGGATCGTATTCCCTCTTCTGGAGAAACAGTTCTTGGAGGAGAATTTATGATGACTGCTGGCGGAAAGGGAGCAAATCAAGCTGTAGCAGTGGTAAAGATGAATGGTGACCTCACTTTTGTAGCCAAAGTAGGTAAAGATATCTTTGGGGAGAAAGCGATACAAAATTATGCCAAATCTGGAATAAATACAGATTATATATTCCGTGATGACGATACTCCGTCAGGAATTGCTTTGATAATGGTTGATAAGTGTGCCGAGAATTGCATTTCGGTAGCATCAGGTGCTAATAACATGTTGTCGAGAAGAGATATAGACTCAGTAAGAAATATAATAGAGCATGCCGCTATTTTATTGATGCAACTTGAAATACCAATTGATGTGATAGAATATGCAGTAGATATAGCCTATAGGGCTGGAGTAAAAATTGTTTTGAATCCTGCTCCAGCGAACTATGTAGATTCAAACACTTTGAAGAAACTATATCTGATTACTCCAAATAAAACTGAAGCGCAAATTATATCAGGCATACAAATAACAAATATTGATTCGGCAAAAAAAGCAGCTGAAGTATTGGCTGATAAAGGTGTCAATAATGTGATAATAACATTGGGTACAGAAGGCTCATTGATATTGACCGATAATCGGGAATTTCACTATGTAAAATCCCGAAAGGTGGATGCAATAGACACAACGGCAGCAGGTGATGTTTATAATGGAGCATTGTGTGTAGCTCTATCAGAAGGGAAAACCTTGGTTGAAGCCGCCAAATTTGCGACTTTGGCTTCTTCAATATCTGTTACCCGAATGGGGGCGCAAGACTCCATACCTACCCGATCAGAAGTAGATATACTTATTTAAAAAATAATAAAAATATGTTTGTAGTAACTAGTTATGCAATGGCTGTATTTTTTTGTTTTATCACCATGTTTTGTTGGGGGTCATGGGGAAATACACAGAAGCTAGCTTCCAAAAGTTGGCGTTACGAACTCTATTACTGGGATTATGTAATGGGAATGTTGTTGTTCAGTTTGCTAATAGGATTGACGATGGGGAGCTTCGGCAATGCAGGACGTCCTTTTCTTCAAGACTTAGGACAAGGCGAATGGACTCTTATAGGTAGTGTCATTATAGGTGGAATTATATTTAATGCCTCTAATATACTACTGTCAGCATCAATATCCCTTTCAGGACTTTCGGTTGCTTTTCCATTAGGAGTCGGTTTGGCTTTAGTGTTGGGAGTTATTATCAATTATATTGGTGCTCCCAAAGGTAATCCTATAATTCTGTTTATTGGAATTGCCCTTATAGTCGTTGCTGTTATGTGCAATGGCATAGCATCAAGTAGAAAGAAGAATGCATTAGAAAATATTTCGACTAACAAGAAAGGAGTTATTCTTGCTATTGTTGCTGGAGTATTGATGTCCTTCTTCTATCGGTTTGTGGCTGTAGCTATGGACTTAAATAACTTTGAAAATCCTACTAGAGGAATGCTGACACCTTACTCTGCAATCTTTGTATTTTCGGCAGGAGTATTTCTTAGTAACTTTATATTTAACACCATTATTATGAAAAGGCCATTCGTAGGCACTCCTGTTTTGTATACCGAGTATTTCAAAGGAAAGTTTTCTACTCACTTGGTAGGTATGCTTGGAGGTGCAATATGGTGTTTGGGTACGGCATTCAGCTACATTGCGGCAGGTAAGGCTGGACCCGCGATCTCGTATGCACTTGGACAAGGTGCACCTATGATTGCTGCAATTTGGGGCGTATTTGTTTGGAAAGAATTTAAAGGTTCTCCCAAGTCTGTTTATTATTTGCTAGCGCTGATATTCTTACTATTTATTACCGGATTAGTCTTGATCATTGTATCAGGAGGAGGTTAAAATAGAGTTCTACATCGTGAATGACAAGCTTCTTTTTATTCCACAGCAATCGGAGGTTGTCTTATAATATCCAGATACACAAAACTAAAGAGAATGACTTATTTCCCCAGACGATAATATGTTTGAGATGAAACGCTTTCAATAATTGAATGATTATTTTTAGTTAATATAACGTGAGTTCGACATAAAAAATATGCCAAAGAGTTAGCATGGATATTATAGAAACAGCTATATTTATAGTTCTGATTTACAAACAAATAACTAGATCTTACTACCATGCTAACAGTTAACGAAATTACAGAAATATTCATTGTCTAATATCAATCAATTTACACAACATGAAAAAAAGTTTAAATACTCTTATTCTTTGTATTTTTAGTTTTGCATTCTCTACTTTGTATGCAGAAATAAAACTACCGCACATATTCTCAGACAATATGGTGCTTCAGTGCGATAAGGCTATTAAGGTCTGGGGATGGGCCGACAAAAATGAAACTATAGAGGTCAGCTTCCTCAATCAGGTAAAAAAGGTAAAAGCAGACAAAAACGGCAACTGGAGCATACAGCTCGCTGCCGTATCTCATGGCGGGCCTTATACGATGGAAGTAAAAGGCAAAAAAAACACTATTACGCTGAAAAATATTCTGGTGGGCGAAGTCTGGCTTTGTTCCGGCCAATCGAATATGGCGTGGCAGGTGAAGAATGTTACAAACGCCAAAACTGAAATCGATAATGCCGATTATCCGCAAATCAGGGCATTCAATGTAGTTAAGGATTTGAACATGAAACCAAAATCCGACTTTAATGGGACATGGGCAGTTTGCTCTCCTGCTACAGCAGGCGAATTCTCAGCTGTTGCCTATTTCTTTGCCCGGAAACTTCATCAGGAACTGAATATTCCTATCGGTATTATTAACTCCTCATGGGGTGGGACAGGTATCGAAACCTGGACTAGTCCGGAATCGTTCGAAGAACTGGCAGATAAGTTCAAAGAACAATATAAAGACTTAAATATAACCGATTTAGAAAGCGACAAAGCGAAACTATCCCCGAATATGTATTCATCTTTGCTTTATAATTCCATGATAAATCCTATCACACAGTTTACTATCGGAGGGGCTATCTGGTATCAGGGAGAGCATAATGCCGCACAGGCTTATAATTACCGCACATTGTTCCCGAACATGATTACCGACTGGAGAACAAAATGGGGATATGAGTTTCCTTTCTACTGGGTACAACTGGCTAACTTCATGGCAAAAGACGATAAGCCTGTAGACAGTGAGTGGGCCGAATTGAGGGAAGCGCAGACCATGACATTATCTTTGCCTAAGACTGGCGAAGCGGTTATCACCGATATAGGCGAAGCAGGCGACATTCATCCGCGCAACAAGCAGGATGTGGGAATCCGTCTGGCTCTTAACGCCTTGAATAAGGATTATGGCAAGACAGGCTTAGTATACTCGGTACCTACTTTCAAGTCGATGGATATCAGTGGTAATAAGGTTGTTATCAGCTTCAACAACATAGGGAAAGGCTTGAAGTCTACAAGCAAATACGGATATATAGAAGGTTTCGCCATTGCCGGGGCAGATAATAAGTTTGTGTGGGCAAAGGCTTATATAGACGGGGATAAGGTAGTAGCATACTCTGATAATATACCAAATCCGGTATCGGTTCGATACAGCTGGTCTAACAACCCGGATGTGAACCTGTTCAATGAAGAAGGCTTACCTGCCGCACCTTTCCGTACCGATTGCCTGAAGGGAATCACTCAGAAAGATTAATGCTAAGTACAGAAAATAAGAAACCGCCCTGGATAAGGGCGGTTTTATACTTATTAAGACTGAAACACGGCTTATTTAGCTGCAAAGAATGCTGAATTTAACAGCCAGACGGGACGCCAAAATTATCATTAGGAAGATAAACGATAGCATTATATTCGTCTTCAAATTTCAGGACTTTTGTAGATTTGCCATATATAAAAGGCATTAGATATACTCAAACAGAAATATATTGCAATGATACTATGGCTTATAGTAAGACATTTGAATCTATATTTTCGCAAACCAATTTCCTTTGAGTATAAATTCTTATTTAAGAGATATATTTTTCACAAAGTCTCCTACCATGAAGAATAAACCGGGCATGTGAATAAGAATCTTTTCTCAAAATCTGTTTTTTTCACCGACTAAATTCCTTTGCTTTTTCACCTTGCAAACTGCGTCCTTTTGCTACCTCTGGTAGTATTTTCGTTACCGAAAACAGGTAACTAAAGTACGACTCAAAAGTACGTTTTCCTGTTTTTTATTCGGGAAACAAACACAACTCAACACCTTATTTATTGACTATCAATCCAATGTCTTTAAATTTTATTAATCTGCTTTTTTGTCGTATTTTTGTAGTCAAACAGTTAAGTATGAGGAAACTGGATTATATAAAATATTCGGATAAACAAACCATCGACAGGCTATGGTACAGACTGATAGTCATAAAACGTTTTTTACGGATAAAAAATAAAATCCTGATGTGGGTATATATTCCGTTGGCCTTTCTCCTTTTCGGTGCGGCAAACATATTCAGGTGGTTCAATTGCCTGTGTATGTTGCCATATAATTTCCGTTTTACTCCCCATTATATGCAGTCGGTTATCAAATACAACCACATGACAGTGCAGCAGGCTAATAAATACCTCGACAGGCAGATGGAGGATTACAAAAAGCACCTGTCTTATAACCATTACTCACCCCGAAAATGCAAAAGTATCGAAGCTACATTTGAACGGTTATATGCAAAATACAGGCTGTCCGAACCGACGGACACAAAACACGAAGCATTGATCTCCGGCATGTCGGATATTAAAGGCTCGGTCGTTCAGATGGGCAACACTATCACATCCGTCAAGTCCATTGTAGAGCCTATGGCGTTATATACAGAAATGAAACAACAGGAGGAAGAAGAACGGAAAGCCCGTCAGTCTGGAAGGAAAACAGTCGTGAGCATGCAACAAACCCTCGGCAGTAATTTTGATGACTGGCAACTGGATATCCTCGAAGAATGTATAAATGAACAGCGATTGTTTGCTGAACCCGTTACGCCGGAACTGCTTGAAAGTCTTTTCAACTGTAAGCTCGAAGTACCTGTCAGAATAAACCGGAATAAAAATAGACTGCTTGCATTCCTATTCAGCGAACTCTCCTATAAAAACTATATCATAGCTGAATGGCAGTCTGTATGCGCCCGAAATAACCTGTTCATGTCGTTCAAAGGCAAAATACTCGGGCAAAACGACTACTCTTCCGCAGCCTTTGACGCAACGGAAAACCCACCCAAAGAAAGCGATACTATCCACAAATATCTTAAACAAATGAAAAGACATTGAGAGTACATTAAGACCTCAATCATTCTCAAACAACCACCCGTATTTTTCATTTTACATTTGCCCCGTTAACAAAATTCCGGGGTATGCGCAACCCCATTTTATTAATTTGTAAAATTCATAGTTTTATGGAACAAAATTTAGAAGTGAGGGTTTCCGCATTAGAGAAACAACTTTACATCCTTAAAAAAATCTTCAGTTTTGAAGAAGCCAGCAGGTTTCTGAACTTGTCAAGAAGCTACCTGTACCAACTTACCTCGAAAGGGCTTATTCCACACTATAAACCACAAGGCAAAATGATTTACTTCGAAAGGGAATTGTTGGAGGATTGGTTAAGGCAAAATCCTGTCAGGACAAAACAAGAACTGCAAAACGAAGCCGCTAACATGGTAATCTTCCCTAAGAAAAAGAAATAAGTTCTTTCCCGCTCGTCGGGAGTGGTGCTCCACCCCCTTGCCGCAAAGGCGATCCCCGAGCGATGAGTTATTGGTGTTTTGGGTTTAGTCAGTTCCGGTAGCTTAGTTGGTATACCAACCTGAGCTAAAGCCCGAAGTTTTGCGTATCAGTTCCTGAAGATGCTGCCCGTCCGGTTGGAGGCAAAGCCCTGTTTGGAAAGTCAATGGCAAGGTTATGGAAATGTATACATTTCCTACCTTGCTCCGGCTTTGCCGGAGGGAAAACCGCTCCCGTCGGTCGCAGTTTCGGGGAGAGTAATTAACTATAAAAATGTAAAGTTCCATGCTAAATAATAAGATTATTCCAGATAAAAATAAGGTTAGGAAAAAGCCGAAAGAGAAAGTAGTCAGCGCCCGTATCTCAGGTATTGAGTACATGGCTTTAAAGAAAAGGGCAAAGGATGCGGGAGTAAGCCTGAGCAAGTTTGCCCGCTCGGTCTTACTGACCGGAAAAGTAGTACAGCGGATAAGTAAATCCGACGCGGACATACTTCGTAAACTCTCAGGGGAAGCGAACAACCTGAACCAGCTGGCAAGGACAGCCAACAGGGAAGGATTCAAAAATGTAGCTTCCGATGTGATCAGCCTTCGGGGTATCATGGTAGGAATTATAAACCAACTTTCAAATGATTGGAAAAGTTATGAAAAGAGCAGCGTTTAAAGGATGTGTTAATTATGTCCTGAACAAACAGGAAGCCAAACTGATAGCTGCCGATGGCGTGCTATTGGGTAATACGGACAATATAATCCAAAGCTTTCATACACAACGTCTGATGAAGCCTAACATCAAACATCCTGTCGGGCATATCTCATTAAGCTATTCGCCTGATGATGAGAAACGGCTGACCGACGGGGTTATGATAATACTGGCTAAGGAATATATGGATAATATGGGAATAAAAGATACCCAATTCATTTTAGTAAGACATTTCGATAACAGTAATCCACATGTACATCTGGTTTATAACCGTATCGACAATAACGGCAGGGTTATCAGTGACAGGAATGACCTGTACCGGAATGAAGCGGTCTGTAAAAAATTGAAAGACAAGTACGGATTAACATATGGCAAAGGCAAGGATAAGGTAAAGCAGCAAAAGTTAAGAGGAACAGATAAAACCAAATATCAGGTTTACGATGCTGTGAAAGATGTCTTATCCAAATCTGCTAACTGGGATGATTTAGAAAAGCTGTTGAAAGAAAAAGGTGTTATCCTGTCTTACAAGTATAAAGGTCAGACAAATGAAGTGCAAGGTATTTCCTTTACCAAAGACAGTATCACCTTCAAAGGTTCGGAGATAGGCCGCAGCTTCAGCTATTCAAAGATAGATACACAGCTAAAGGCAAACACTCAAAGCCAAAGTCAAAAACAGAATCGGAATATACCAACGGGAGACTCTACCGGAGAAAATAATACCCATAATCAGCGAGCCGGTATTATCGGTTCCCTGATTGAAGGAGTCGGCTCGATGTCTGTATTCGAGACTCATGGGGAAGATCCGGAAGAAAACCGCTTCCGGCATGAGATGGAATACAGGCAGAAGAAGATAAACAGGAAAAATAATAAACGGCCCAAATTAAGATAACAATTATGAATAATGAATTTGAAAATATACAGGTAACAATGGACGGCTTTTCAGAAATACTGTCCGAACTCAAAAGCGAAATCCAATCTTCGAAAAAGACGGATGACGGAGAATCCGCGTTGAAGATAGATTTGCTGAATAAGATAATACAGACTATCGATGAATCGAAGAAAGGTATTACGGCGGAAGAATTGAAGACATACAGTTCGGAAGTAGTCGCAACTATGCGCCAGTTGCAGGATGAAGCAAATAATTCTTTTTCAGAATTTCTCAATGAGAAAATAGTAGAATTGGAGAAGATAGCTAAACAGCCAAGTATTGTAAAGAATCATTATACGATTGATTTTAAGTCGAGTAAAACTTTTATTGCGATTATCCTTATCTCACTTGGATTGTTATGCTCCTTATTCGGAAATTACAACCAGTATCAGGAGAATAACAGATTAACCCAAAATGACCTGAAATATAGGTTTATCAAAATGAAGAATGGTATCTTGCCAAACGAAATTACCCGGTTGGAAAACTTTTTCTTCTATCCGGATAGTACTTATGTTGTGGATAACATTCGTAAAAGAGTGAGTGATTATGAGCATCGCTTGCAAGAGCAGGCTAGAAAGCTGGAGCAAAAGAAACAAAATGAAGAGAATATTAAACGGTTAGATAAAGAAATTGATAATCTGAATATAAACTAACTTAAAAATGCAGGCTGTAATTTAATGGTTACAGCCTGTATAATTTTAGGGTATTCATCAGCTGGGGCGTTATCTAATCTGGGAACTGGTAGGCTTCGGTGCAAATTTCATTCTCAATTAAGCAAGATAAAGTTGAGTTTTCCAAACGAATCTCCACGATTAGGGCTTCTTTATCTTTGTAATGATAAGGAATTCCTTTATAATGAGTATGTTCAGAGGCTATTTTCTCAAATGTCTTACCTACATATTCAGGGACAGAGGAAAATTTCGGCTGTTCTTCTGAATAAACAGCTTTTAATAAATTTATCATCGCTAAAATCTTTATGTATACAAAAGAAAGGGTCAAGCATCCTGTATTCTAACAATTAGGCTTGTATCATATTGAAAAAGCGTTTAATATTATCAATATCCTAACTGTTAAAATATTATCTTCAGAAATAAGTTATTATTAGCCCTAAATGCTTATTTTTGCATATAAACAAATTCATAAATAGATATGGAAGAAACAACCGTAAGAAAGAATAACCATGGCCCTAACGTTCGTCGTTGGAGAGAGTGGCGCAATATAAATCAGGATGTACTTGCAGAACAAATAGGAGTATCACAGGCAACTCTTTCTAGTTATGAGAAAAAGGATAAGCTTGAACAGGATATTTTAGATAAAATTGCTAAAGCCTTGGATATTCCTGTTGAGGCTATCACTGAACTTGAACAGGGAACCGCCATAAATATATTTTCCGGCACATGGCAAGACAATTCTGTTGCTCAAAATTATCAGCCAACTTTCAATCCGTTAGATAAAGTAGTTGAACTATATGATGAAAAGATAGCTTTATATGAGAGGATGTTGAAAGATAAAGAGGAAGCTATTTCTTTGTTGCATGAGGTGTTGAAAGAGAGAAAGTAAAAATATTTAGTTTAAAATATTATTAATAAGCTTTTTATGAGTAAAAAATCTCATCTATATTTTAGAAATCCAATCGAAGGTCAAGCTAGATTCAGACAAAAAGCCAGATTCTCTGGGCAAGAAGAGAATGAACAAGAGGAGGTTTCTACTTTAAACATACAAAGTCTAAATGACTCAATCCAATCTTATCGAACAGGAAAGCAATATAGGACGGAGCATAAGAACTTAAATTTGGATATAGAAATTGATTATATTGAGATTGAATTCTATGATGTTTTTAATTCAAAGGATTTTACTATACAATATAGAAACGATTTTGGTTTATATCCTATATGTTTTTTAAAATCAAATACTATAGGTGTTTTTGCTGTTATTGATCGAGATCTTTTTAGGTCTTTTTTTAATGAATTAGAACAGATTATAAGACATAATGCTCAAAATGAATTTAATAATAATATTAAGTTTATAAAGAGTTTCAATTACCATGACATTGGAGTGTTAACTCGTCATTTGGAAGAAAAAAGTTGTTATGCATTGGAATTAGTTGAAAATCCAGAATTGTTTCAAGATTTTATATTACCATTAGAAGAGCAATTAATTAGATATCTGAATGAGAATAATATAGCGTTCAAAAGAGATATTGATTTTAGTAGAATTGAATTGTTTAATGTGGCGTTAGGAACAATTCATGAGATTGCCAATAATTTTGATAATATTCAAACAATAAATTCCCATGATGCAGGTTTTATTCGACCATCATTAGTTCAAACACCTATCCGTTCTTTTGGATTTGAAGTTGAAGATCCCTCTAATGATATTCCAATTGTGGGAGTAATAGATAGTGGGATTAGTGATATTCACCCTTTAGAGTCTATAATTGTTAATAATGACAATTCATATAGTCTAACAGGAAATTCACCAAAAGAAGACAACTGCAATCATGGAACAGGAGTTGCTGCATTAATTGCTTTTGGAGATAAATTATATCCTGAAGCTAGAGGAATAATAGAGCCTGATGCAAAACTTCTTTCGATGAAAGTTATTGATTCATCTATTGGAAGATTACCAGACAAAGACGTAATAGATTTAATTAGAAGAGCGAATGCTGAATATGGAATTAAACTGTTTAACTTATGTATTGGATATATTGATCCGAAAATTGAAAATAGCCAGATTGAGAAGTATGCATATATGCTAGACACTCTATCTTATGAATTAGATATACTTATTTTTATAAGTGCAGGTAACCATAATGGCTATTTTGTTGAATCTACTACTGAAGGAATTGATAGAGCTATTCCTTATCCAAATCAAATACGTTTAAATTCAGCATTCATTAAAACCCCAGCGGAAAGCATGAACAATATTACGATTGGAGCTGCTGCAGGTAATTTTGAACTTTTTGATAGTATAAATGCTTTATCACTTGATACAGATTCGTCTGCCTATTATTCACCTCGACATCATGTAAATTGGAAAACTAAAAAACAAAGACCTAATAAGCATCTTTTTAAACCAGATTTGCTTCATTATGGAGGTGATTTTAATTTACTGTTAGAAGATGATAGCAATAGTGCTCTAAGGGTAATATCTTCCGTTACAGGGGAATATTTTATGAGAACTTGTGGTACAAGTTATTCAACTCCTTTAATTGCCAATTTAGCGGCAAGATTATTCAAGTTATATCCTAACTTAAATGATAATATGCAGACTATAAAAGCATTAATTATCAATTCTGCTGTTAAAAAAACTTTTATTTGTAATCATATTATTTCTTCTAGAATATGTAAACACGAGCAAGTTCTAGGATATGGAATACCTAATACAGAGAAACTATTGTATTCTTCTGAAAATTCGATAACTTTAGTATTAGAAGACTCTATTGAACCTGGGAATTTACATATCTACCCAATCCATTTTCCTGAATATTTAAAAGAATTACCCAATCAAAAATTATTAAAAGTTACGGCTACTCTTTGTTTTAAATTCAAGCCTATTTTGAATAATGAAATTGCTTATTGTCCCATCCATATTTCATTTGGACTCTTTAAAAATTTGTTATGTGAGGAACAAGAAGTAGTCCGTGTAAATGGGAGAGATAAGACCATTGATAAAGGAATAAACGGAAATAAAACAGAACAGACTAAAGTCGGAGCAACTGCTTGGTCTGAAGATTACTATTATAAGAATAAGCCCTTGAGCAATGTTCAGCAAATCTCTTTATCAATATCTAAAGCAAAATTGATTAATGAAGATGGAACATTTAAGATTGCAGTTTCATCTATGTATAATAAATTATTAACTAGTTTAGAAAGACAAATTTATGAAATGTCGCATTCTTTTTCTTTAGTTATAAATATTGAAGAAAAATCTAAAACGGGAAGGTTATACGATGGGCTAATTGCAGAAAATAATTTAGAACTTATAAGTGAAATTGATGCTCAAGCTGAGATTGGTCAATTAGATTTGTTTGGAGATATTTGATTGTTCTTGATCAATTAACTCTTTCCATATTTGTGTATTTATTTTCATTGATATAGACTTATTTTCAATTTTTTCAAATAAGCTTCTTTTTATTGCAGTAATAAGAGTCTTCTGTATTGTATAATAAGACAACCCCGCACATTTCTTTATAATAGTATTGATGACTTTTTTATTATCAAAAGCAAAATTTGTGGATAATAATGTTTTATCAATTAACTCTCTGATATGCTTTTCATCTGGTTTTTCTAATCCTAAGACAAGGTCAAAACGTCTGCATAATGCATTGTCAATCATATTAATTTGATTCGTTGCTGCTATGACAATACATTCTTTGGGCATATAGTCAAAAAGTTGTAGTATTGTATTTACAACTCTTTTCATTTCTCCATGATCTTGACTGTAATCTCTAATTTTACCTAAACTATCAAATTCATCAATAAAGATGATTGCTTTCTCAGAAGCAGCTCTTTTGAAAATTTTAGCAAGGTTTTTACTAGTTTCTCCTAGTCTTGAAGATACAATAGCTCCGAGATTAACTACAATCATAAGCTTTTCAAGTTCTCCTGCTAATACGTAAGCAGCTAAGGTCTTCCCGCAGCCAGATGGACCATAGAACAGTACCTTATTAGAAATCGGTAATTCAAACTTATTTAGAACATCTATAGATTGATGCTCCTTAATGAAATATTGTAATTCTGTCAAGACATTATCAGTACATACAAGATCTTTAAGCCTATAATCAGAAGTGAGTTTTTCAAGAATTAACTCAGACATCTCCTTGTCTTCTTCTTTCAAAATATGCTTAGGCGAACCAACTATAGAAAGGCCACTTGTTTGTTGTTGGCGTATTGAATCTCTCAGAATACTTTGGAGTTGAATTGCAAAATTTATCTTTTTGGTCTTTTTGGAATGATCAATAAGCTCATTTAAGGCTTGCAATAACTTTTCATAGTCATTTTCAAGCCCATATTTTGCAATATCTTTTATGTAATCTGATTGACTCATATAATTTATCCTATAGATAATTTTGTTTATATCTATATTACAATAATAACAATTACTTTGCAAAGTTATCACATTATTCCAATAAATAATTGTGATTTTTTAATAATAACAAGAATCCTTATGCTTTATTATATATAATAATCTTTGTCCCTATTTTGTCCCTCACGAAATAGCAAAACCCTGATTTTCAGCTAAAAATCAGGGTTTTTAAGTACCCAGAGCCGGGATCGAACCGGCATGGAAGTAAATCCACTGGTGTTTGAGACCAGCGCGTCTACCAATTCCGCCATCTGGGCTTGTGCGGTGCAAAAATACACATATTTTTCTTATATCAAAGAGTCATACTTAACTTTTTTGAAAAATTGCTATATCTTTTTTATACCTATTGTTTCTAATTGTTTTGTTTGTATATTAGTATGATGTAACTTTGCGTAAATTATAATTATATGGATAATAAAAATAATTATTGTGTAATAATGGGAGGCGGCATAGGTAGCCGCTTTTGGCCTTTTAGCCGCGAAGCACGCCCTAAACAGTTCCTCGATTTTTTTGGAACAGGTCGTTCCCTTTTGCAAATGACTGTTGATAGGTTCAAAAAAATCTTACCGATAGAGAATATATATATTGTTACCAACAATGAGTATGCGCAGATGGTAATGGATGAATTACCGGAACTTAAGCCAAATCAAATATTGTTGGAACCAATGAGAAGGAATACAGCTCCATGTATTGCTTTTGCTACTTACCATATAAATTCTTTTAATCCGGATGCGAATATTGTCGTTGCACCTTCCGACCATTTAATACTTAAAGAGCAGGAATTTCTTTCTATTATACAAAATGCTTTTGCCTTTGTCGCAAAACATGATACATTACTTACGCTTGGTATCCGTCCTAGTCGTCCTGAAACGGGATATGGATATATTCAGATGAGTGAAGAACAATTAGATGGAGTAAATAAAGTAAAAGTATTTACAGAAAAACCGAATTTAGAATTAGCTAAAGTTTTCTTTGAAAGCGGTGAGTTCCTCTGGAATTCAGGTATCTTTATCTGGAATAATAGAACTATATTGGATGCTTTTCATGAACATCTTCCTGAAATTACCTCGCGTTTTGACCAGGGACTGAATCTTTTCGGTACTGAAAATGAAAAGAATTTTATAGATGAGAATTTTCCATTCTGTCCTAATATATCTATCGATTACGGAATCATGGAAAAAGCCGGAAATGTATATGTTCAGGCTGCAGAGTTTGGATGGTCAGACCTTGGTACATGGGGCTCTTTGTATGAAATATCAGATAAAGATAATGATGCCAACGCCTCGCTAATTGCTGAGACACTGTTCTTCGACAGTTCCGAAAATATTGTAACTCTTCCTGCAGGAAAGCTCGCTGTAATACAAGGATTAGAAGGATATATAGTTGCAGAAGCCGATGGAGTACTGCTAATCTGTAAAAAGAATGACGAGCAGCGTATCAAGCAGTTTGTTGCTGATGTAAAACTAAAATATGGAGAAAAATATATTTAATAACTAATAAATAGATGTCAAAAGAACTTATACCTAATTTACCATATCTGGTAGCAGACATTAGTCTGGCCGATTTTGGAAGAAAAGAAATAGAAATAGCGGAGCATGAAATGCCTGGATTAATGGCTCTTCGTAAAAAATACGGAGCTACTAAACCCTTGAAAGGTGCTCGCATAATGGGCTCTCTTCATATGACAGTTCAAACAGCAGTTTTAATAGAGACCCTTAAAGAACTGGGAGCTGATATACGCTGGGTAAGCTGTAATATTTTCTCAACACAAGACCATGCAGCAGCAGCAATCGCAGCAGCCGGCATCCCGGTTTTCGCTTGGAAAGGTGAAACCCTTGAAGAGTATTGGTGGTGTACAGAGCAGGCTCTCTCATTCCCTGATGGTAAAGGTCCTCACTTGATTGTAGATGATGGAGGAGATGCAACCTTGCTGATTCACTGGGGATATAAAGCGGAAGAAAATCCTGATTTCCTAGATAAAAAAGCTTCTAGCCACGAAGAACAAGTTATTTTAGATACACTATCCCGTATTTTGCAAGAAGATAAAAACAGATGGCATCGCACTGTTGCTGACTGGAAAGGAGTTTCTGAGGAAACAACAACAGGTGTACATCGCTTGTATCAAATGATGGAACGTGGAGAACTTCTTGTTCCGGCTATAAATGTAAACGATTCGGTGACGAAATCTAAATTTGACAATCTTTATGGTTGTCGCGAATCGCTTGCTGATGGTATCAAGCGTGCAACAGATGTAATGATCGCAGGTAAAGTTGCGGTTATTGCGGGATATGGAGATGTTGGTAAAGGTTGTGCCCATTCTATGCGTTCATACGGAGCGCGTGTAATTGTTACAGAAATCGATCCTATCTGTGCATTACAGGCAGCGATGGAAGGCTTTGAAGTAACTACAATGGAAGAGGCTGTTAAAGAAGGGAATATCTTTGTAACTACAACAGGAAACAAAGATATAATCACAATAGAACATATGTCCCGTATGAAAGATCAGGCGATTGTATGTAATATTGGTCACTTTGATAATGAGATACAAGTAGAAAAGCTGGTAAACTATCCAAGTATCAAACATCTGAATATTAAACCTCAGGTAGATAAATACACTTTCCCTGAAGGACATTCTATATTCTTATTAGCTGAAGGTCGCTTAGTTAACTTAGGCTGTGCTACAGGGCATCCTTCTTTTGTAATGAGTAATTCATTTACAAATCAGACTTTAGCTCAGTTAGAGTTGTGGGTGCGTGATTATGAAGTAAATGTGTATCGTTTACCAAAACATTTGGATGAGGAAGTAGCTCGTTTACACCTTGAACAAATAGGTGTGAAACTAACTAAATTGACCGAAGAGCAAGCTGATTATTTAGGCGTTCCGGTAGAAGGCCCCTACAAACCGGATCATTACAGATACTAATTTATTAGAACTATTATAGTAAAATAGGCACTGGTCATTGATCAGTGCCTATTTCTTTTATAAGTATTATATTTACTTCGTTCCTTTTTCCAGTTCGATTGTTTTGATGATATTTTCTCCGATTCCGATGCGATAACCCTGCGATGAATAAAGGATACCACCATTAGTGGATAAATAAATCGTTAATGGGAAATTGTTAGAAAATTCAATCTGTAAGGCTCCTGCTACTGTGTTCAGCAATGCCCTGTTATTGTCAGTCATCCATAATGATTGTTTTGGTAAATTTTTGAAGACTGATGCGTCAAATGCTTTGCTTAGCTTGTCATCAGGTATAGCAAATAAGATACCGCCACCCCATTCTTCAATAGGCTGTTGCACTGCAGGCAAGTCCTGAAGTATATGCTTAGTTGGTTCCTTGTCCGGATCAGCGAAACATATCATGAGTCCTTTACCATTGGTCAATTCTTTCAGCGTTTTTTTACTTCCGTCATTCAAAGTTACTACCGTATTTGGATCTACTATTCCTTGTACCTGAATACGTCCTTCTATTTCAGGTAAACTGATTTCCTGAGTTTTCGTTTCTTTTTCTTTTATCTCAAAGTAACGCGTGTTTATAGTTACCGAACCATCGTTTCCGCGACTACCTATCATTACACGATAATAACCTGCATCAACTGAGATCTTGGATGGAAGATCTTTTATGCTATTTTCATAGTTAAGAGTGACGAAATCACCGTTCTCATAACGTGCAATTGTGAAATGCGTATAATACCCCGGTTTCACAATGTTATTTTTAGCATTTGCAAACTGAATTGTAGCTTTAGGCTTTTCTTCTGTTTGTTTATCAAAGAATACATCAGTCCACATACCATTTTCTGCTTTCAGGTATTGCGGACGTCCTGTTGCCCGGTCGATACGCGAAGGAATATCCATAGAACGACACAATGCAACAAATAATATATCTCTTGAGCCTTTGTCGGATACCTTCAATTCATATACTCCTTGTGGGGATATCGGGCATTTGAAATAATTCTGATCCTCGTCAGTTTTAATATTCTCTTGTACAAATTTTATAACTTCGTTTATATCACTCCTTGATTTATTTATAAAATCCTCAGTCAATTCTTTCTTAAAGAAACTTCGCCAAGGACGTATCAGTTCTAATGCAATCCGTGGGGAATATATGTTCTTTATAAGAGGATCGTCACTTACTACTTTATTGGCAGCTATACCATCACCAATAGTCAGATGATCCAATAAGTATGCAGAAGGAGTATCCCGCAGATCTTTATCTCTAAGTGATAGTAAAAATGTATTTACATAAGGATTATCTTTTTTAGCTTTCATAAAAGATTGTATCTCTTCCCAGTTCCCTTGCGATTTAGAAAGGATATCCCATGTCTTATCCGGATTCAACTTGTTATCCCCGGCAAATTTGCGGGCATCAGCTTCGCTTATGAATGTAGCCATATAAGTATTACGAATTGAATCTTCATGAGCCAGTCTCTTCGCATTTTCGGCAATTTTTTCAGTAGAGATCTCCTTTACCGCCTGTTCGGCAGGGGCTTCAATAACAAGTATTTCTTCAAAATCCTTGCCAGGCTTGCTGTTTAGTGTAATAGTCACCTCTCCGGACTCAGAAGTGGATTTAGCATAACCATATACATCGCCCTTATTTGCCCATAGGAAGACATCGCCCATCCCGGAAAGGATTGATGCGGTACCATCATCTTTGGTTATACCGGTCGCTATCGGATAGAACTCAGCATAGTTATATACCTTAAATTTCACAGTAGCACCTTCTACCGGTTTACCTGCTTCATCCACAACTTTTACTTTTACATCTCTGGTAGTGGTATAGTTGCCTAGCAAGTTAATAACAGAATAGAGGTCGGTTTGTACATTCTTTTCTTCAGGTCCATTATACAAGCCAAATACGTTGGTATGCACCATCATAGCCCTCTTGACTGGGGCTGAAAACCAGGCTACATCAAGTTCAGGCTCAGGTTCACAGGCACCTATGTAGTGCCACTTACCATCTACCCAGGCTTCTACCCATGCATGATTGTCATCAGTATGAGCCCATCGTGGTGTATAGCATTGGCGTGCGGGTATACCAACAGCTCGTAAAGCGGCTGTGGTGAATGTTGATTCTTCGCCACACCGTCCCCATGAAGTTTTAGCTAAAGCTAATGGAGATGAAGTTCTACCGTCTGTTCCTCTATATGTTACTTTCTCGTGACACCAGTGGTTTACTTCCAGAACGGCTTTTTCCATAGTCAAGTCCTTAACCCTGTCTTTTAGCTCATCGAAAAATACCTGACGGGCAGTATCCAGATTCTCGTTATTCACACGATAAACTAATACAAAATGACGGAATATATCATCCGGAATTTTCTTTCCCCAATCAAAATATTCGCGTGCATTAAATGCTGCGTCTACCTGTCCAAGGAAAAAGTCCCCATCATAATCAGCCAGATCGGACAATGGCATATAAGCATACAAGAATTCCAAGGCTTCCCGTTGTTCTATTGTTAGATCTTGTTTGTCAAAAACCGAAAAAAGTTGTTCGCTACGGTTGGTAGCCAGGTCTTTACGTTTTAGGAATTGTTCATGTACTTGTTCTCTGTATTGTGTATCCTTCAAAAAATGTTTGTCGGATGAATTACATGCATTTGTAATAAATGCTATGGTAACTAATAATACAGAGTAGAAAATAATTCTTCTCATCTTTAAATAATTAAGGTTAAATATATTAATTGTGTAAACATTTCAATAATATCAAATGCCATTTAAGTAAAAAGTTACAATAAGTAAAATGTGTAAATAGCTGATAATTAAATGTAATATTGTTAAAAGGTGACAAAAGTAACAACTCTCTGTCAATTTTACATGTCACTTTTTACTAATCGAGTACATCTGCTATAATAGATAAATATCTATAAAGAGGTTGCTTCATAATTAATCCCAGTTAGGATCGTAACTGGAAGAACGTCCCCGTTGCTCGTATTTCAAATCTTGTAATAGTGAAGAACTTGCACGTAAAGATACATAATATGTTTTATATTGCCCTACCGGATTGAAGCTGGCAGAAATAGACCAGCAGTGTAGATTACGAGTAAGATTACAACTCATATAAGCTATTTTTCCGGCATCAAAATCATAACTGGCATTAAAGTTGAAACTCCAGTTACGGGTAGGTTGGATATTTCCGTTCAGACTTAGAGACTTCGTTAAACTTCCTCTGTATTCGGCATAACCGTCTCTATCTGATTTTTTTGGCAGTTTATTCGTATTATAGTTCATGGAAAAACTGATTCCCAGATTCCATTTTATATCATTTTTTATATATCCGTCTTCATCATATTGATTGTCGTCTTTCTTTCCTTCCAGAAGGCTTTTACGCTCACCCCCCTCTGCTGTTTCAGTAGACTCTTCACCTGTTGTCTCATCTTTGTTGTCATCTTTTTTGATATCCCTTCCAAACAGTTTTTTGAAAGTATCCTGATTAATGGATGGAGATATGGAATATCCCGTGCTCTTTAACCGTCCAAAGCCTTTCCCATTCATAATACGCAGTTCATCAACCCTTTCCAGACTTGTTATATCTCCATCGCTGTTTTTGACAGCTTTATACAAATATGGATCGAAAGCGGCATTCAGATTAACCACAAACGATTTGCTGAATTTAAGGCGAAGGTTTGCATTGATATCACTCCATTTAAACTCCTTAGCCATCATGTTGTGACTGAAATTAATGCCCAGTTGGTCTATCAGGCTTATTTTCTTAATAGAGTCGTTGGATGTTCTCATTTTCATTTCCACATTGTTGTCGAAACTGAAATTGATCATCCCTTGGGCGCCTTGGGGAGCAGTACCGAACATACCTTGCTTGAACGGTGAATATTTATGCTCTACCCATTTTCCCTCAGCATCGTAGTAATAGTAGCTTTCATAAAATCCAAAGCCCGAATTGCTAAAATCGGGAGCATAACTTAAACTTATACTAGGGGTAAAAACATGCCGGATTTGAGTTGTTTTTGAAAAAACCGGGGTGAACATCCCGTATAGCTTTGTCTGGAACCCGAGGGCGATATTAAAGTCATATACACGGTTGAAAGAGTAGGTTGTATCCACCACTTCATGTCTGCGGGTCATACTATTCCATCTCTCTTCTATTTTACTTGTATACCACCGTTCTGTATAATTGATTGAAGGTGTTATATTCAGATAGTTAAAAGCACTGAATGTTGCAGAAATTGGAATTGTATGTTTCATCGCATTTTTCCAGTCTTTCTGCAAGTTTGATTTAAACAAAAGGTTTTCTTTTGTATCTATACTGTTCCTGAAATCTCCTGTATAACTCAACTGTATTTTTTCATACCAACGCTCCGAACCTACTGCTTCTTTTCTTTTAAATGGGGCAATACGGCTCATTGTGACAGTAATATTCGGCAGTGTGAGGGATATACTTGAATCCTGAGTACGTTGGGCAACACTCATGTTAGCCGATATACTCCAGGGTGAGTTTGGTATCTTCTGAGTGAGGTTTACACTCGAACTTTTTGTGTTTTGAGTACCCATCGGTGTAAAATGACTGTTCAGATTATTACGGTCATAGGTACTTGTTGAAAACTGAACATTTGCAGACAATGTACGAAACATATTTGCTTTAGGGTCTTGTGAGTGTGTCCAGTTTATTCTCATATCCTTAGCCAGACTGTAATCGATACCTTTTTCTCCTGTTTTAGTTACCAGATAACCGGCATCGAATGAGCCTGAATACTTATAACGTTTACGATAGGTAGAACGGGCATTCACTCCCCATGATCCTTTTGTATAGATTTCACCTGTGAGAGCTAAATCGATATTATCGCTAATCGCAAAATAATATCCACCATCGCGAAGGTTAAAACCTCTTTCCAGCTCGTCTCCATAAGAAGGCATTATAACCCCTGATGAATACTTATCAGAGAAAGGAAAAAATCCGAAAGGCAATCCTATAGGCAGAGGCAGGTCCTCTATTACAAGATAGGCCGGCCCTGTTACCACATTCTTTTTGGGTTTGACTTTAGCCTTGGTCAATGCCAGATAAAAATGGGGATGTTCATGATCATCACAAGTTGTGTATTTGCCATCGCGCATAAAGAAAGAGTTATCCTCGTTCTTTTTCGCCTGATTGGCTACAATATAGCCTTCTCCTTGTGTTGTAATTACGTTGGTGATATAACCTTTTTTTGTCTTAAAGTTATATTTCATCGTTTTAGACTCATAATCCGTTCCTTTGTCGGTGAAAACGGGATAGCCAAACTCTTTACCAATAGAATCAAGACCATATGTAGCATATACAAGGCTGCTATCCATATTCATCCATATCTTTTCACCTTTAAGGGATATGTCTGTATATTTCACTTCACTTTCTCCATAGAGGTATCCCCAGTTTCCGGAAGTAAGAACGATAGAGTCATTTGCTGTATAGTCTACAATAGCATCCAGTACAGCTTTCTTTTTCTTTGTAGTATCGGAAGGTAAAGAATCACCGCGCATTCGTATTGAATCATTCTGCATGCTTCGAACCGAGTCCCTGCTGGGACGAATGCGTTTTGCGAGTCTGGAGGAATCTGGAGGGAGAGAATCTAATACTTGCTGTGAATGCATTGTTCGATATTCTGTACGGCTGATTTGTGCACCCCAGAAAGGTACAGAAAACAAGACAAACAAAAGAGTATACATCACAAACTGAAACTTCCTCATCTAGAGACCTCGAACTTATAGTGTATTCGGATGCAAAGCTAATCAATTATACAAGAATGCATAATATGAAAAATCAAAAAAAGTTTAAATTTTCACACTATCCATTAAGAAATAGAATAAGTTGATATAGCTAAAATCCTCATTCTGTTATTAATTTTATATCTTTGTTATAGTTTAAACGAATCTTTCTATGAAATATTTCCTATTAACGATTTCCTTATTTTTATTAACAATAGGCGTCCATTCGCAGGATTTCAATACCTATTTTATTGATAAAACATTACGCGTAGATTATATATTTACCGGAGATGCTGTATCTCAAACTGTATCTTTAGAACAGTTGAATCAATTGCCTAAATGGGCAGGAAGGAGGCATCGTTTGTCTGAATTGGGACGAATGGGTAATGGTCAGGTAAAAGTGACGGATATAAGTTCGGGTAAGTGCATTTATCGAGATTCGTTCAGCTCTCTCTTTCAGGAGTGGCAGAGTATACCTGAAGCAACTGCAGTAAGAAGAAGCTTTGAAAACACATTTTTGCTACCTTATCCTAAAAACAAAGTTGAAGTAGAAGTGAGTCTGCGTGAGAAAGATGGTTTGTATAGAATAGCATTGAAACATGTTGTAGACCCTAACGATATTCTTATAAAGAAAAAAGGACTGAAGAATATACCAGCATATACAGTTATTCATCAGGGGAATCCTGTAGATAAATGCATTAATGTAGTTATTTTAGCAGAAGGATATACTGCCTCAGAGATGGATAAATTCAGAGAACATGCAAAAAGAGCATGTGGACAGATATTGGCGCATACTCCATTTAATAAGATGCAGGATAAATTTAATTTTATAGCTGTAGAAACGATATCCGAAGATTCGGGGGTAAGCGTGCCCCGGGAAAGTAAATGGAATGAAACAGCTTTTCATTCGCACTTTGATACATTCTATTCGGACAGATATCTGACCACAACAAATGTAAAAGATATTCATGATGCTATAGCTGGTATACCTTATGGACACATTATTATATTGGCAAACACCGATGTGTATGGGGGAGGGGGCATCTTCAATTCTTATACATTAACCACCACAGGGCATCCTGACTTTAATCCTGTTGTTGTTCACGAATTCGGACATAGTTTTGGAGGGCTGGCTGATGAATATTTTTATGAAAACGACACGTTTAGTGATACATATCCTTTTGATATAGAGCCATGGGAACCGAATATAACTACTTTGGTCGATTTCAAGTCTAAGTGGAGTAGTATTTTACTGGAAGGTACTCCTGTTCCCACAGATATTAATTTGGCAGAAAAATATCCGCTAGGTGTATTCGAAGGTGCAGGTTATTCTTCTAAAGGAATTTATCGTCCTGCAATTGATTGCAGGATGAAGACAAATACCTGTAGGGATTTTTGTCCTGCATGTCAAAGTGCGCTTGAACAACTTATTAAATTTTATACCGAATAAAAAAAAGTAGCTAAGATTTTATTTATAAGGAGAAAACACCTATTTTTGTCGCTGCGAATTTCAGAATAAACGAAAGTATATAATATTATAATAATTAAAAGATGTCTTCTAAAAAGAAACAAGCTGAATTGCGTGAAGAACAAGACTGGGAACGTATTGGTTCTGCAGTTGTTGAATCAGAGCGCTTTATAGAGAAATATCAGAAACAATTACTGATCGGTATTGGCGTAGTGGTTGTTGTTGTATGCGCTTTTCTGGCATATAATCATTTTATTGTAGGTCCTAAAACAACAGAGGCACAAGTTGCTATGTTTAAAGGTGAACAATATTTCAGAGCAGGCCAGGATTCATTAGCGGTATACGGTGATAAAAACGGATATCTTGGATTTGAATCTATTGCTGATGAATATGGATCGACCAAACCAGGTAAACTCGCTAAGCTATATGCAGGTATTTGTTACGCTAATATGGGTAACTATGAAAAAGGACTTGAATACCTGAAAGGTTACAGTGGGGATGATAAAATTATTTCTCAGTTGGTGAATGGTTCGATTGGAGACTGCCTGGATAACCTGGGTAAATCAGATGAAGCTGTTTCTTATTATATCAAAGGGGCTAAAGGAGTGGATAATGTTTCTCAAAGTCCTATCTTATACAAAAAAGCAGGCCTGATATATAGAAGTCAGGGCAATTATGATAAAGTAATAGAAATATTTACAATCATTAAAGATCAATACATGAATTCTCCTGCAGCTATGGAAGCAGACAAGTATATTGATGAAGCAATGATAATGAAAGGCCAGAAATAATCGGATTTAGATAAATAAAAGGGGCTTCGTGATATTCACGAAGCCCTTTTTCTATTATATTGCGAAATGAAAAAATAATTATATTTATATTATTAAACTTTAACTGAACTGGCAAAGATCATATAATGAAAACACTACACGCTTTTCTTTTACTAATGTTAATATTCTGCAACATGGCAAATGCACAAAAAGACCAACCAATAAAATCGCCAGTAGATATTCTCAAAGACAGGCCAAATCCTATGCCTGAAATAAGATTACCTCATTATGAGTTTAAGGGCGTCCAATATTTCGCTAAAGGATACTATTTTGACTCTGTTTATATAGAAAAAGATTATCGAATAGATGTATTACATGAAGGCACAACAATACTGGGTGCATTCAAAATAAAAGACATTGGTGTAGATAAATATTTTGTTTTGCCAATGCAAGAAATCTATCAGGTATATTCATCTAATAAAAATACGGAAGAGGAAGAGGAAATAATACTATCGTATGTGCAAGATTACCAGGAAAGGCAAGAAAAAGAAAAAAAGGAAGCAGAACGATTACGAAAATTTATAGCAGACAATCCCTGGCCTTTCAAAACGGTGTTTAGAGGAAATATTTATACACGTACAGAGTTCAAAGATTCGGATCAGGGCATAGGACAGGAATGGTTTGGAGAAAAAATCGGAGAAACTACTGAGTACTTGAAAGGAGATACTGCCTATCCAAAAGATTACCTGTGGCAAGAGGGACAGTCGAGACATAGTGCAGGCTCAAGAATACACACAATAAAAGGAATTGATCCCCTATACTATATCTATGTAGATGGTTACATCTATGCCAACGATGCCAAAAGAGATGCCAAGCTGGAAAGCAAGCTCAAAAAACACAGCCAGGACAACTATCGTGAAATTTCGTGGGCAAGAGCCAGATACAGTTATGAATACAACTTGAAGGGGACTTATATGGGTGGTACAGGATTTTCTCCGAATACCATACAGAAGATGGTAGACTTAGCGTACCCTGAGCTAGACCAACCAGTTCCTGACAACTCATTGCTACAGATTTGCGCTCTATATTTGGATATCTGTCACTATCCTATCGCCAAAGATAGAGGAGCTGTGAGTGGATATTTTGAAGTAGATCTTAATACTACTAGCGAAAAGTATAAAGAGTTTAATGTACAGAACTATGGGATGCCAATGGTAAAAGTACATGACTTTAAAAAGAAAGGTAACACTAATTTCCACTTTAGATGCGTTTGGAATTCCCGTTCTTACAAATTATACTCAGAACTTATAGATAATAATATACCTGCTAAAGCAAAACCGACATCAATGCAAAAACCCGATTTAGACAATCTTCTTATACGTCTGGCAAACAATACATACCGCAGCATTAGTTACCAAGACTTGCCAGAGAGTACCCGGAAAGCAATAGAGCTTTTTATATGGGAGTCGTTACAGATGTACTAAATAAGATGAATTATTCAACTTATTTTGTGTTCTCGGTAATAACCTCAACTAATTCATTTTTGGATGCTAATCCTTTTATTCTGGTAATTTCCTTACCATCTTTATATACAACAATAGTGGGTAATGCTTGTATGCCTTTATCTAATGCGAATTTCTTGTAATTATCCACGTTCATCTTCCCTATCTTTACCTTATCTTTATATTCCTTTGCTATTTCATCCAGTATAGGAGCCATCCGGCGACAAGGGCCGCACCATGGTGCCCAGAAATCTACAAAAACCAAACCTCCGTTTATTTCTTTATCATAGTTCGATGATGTAAGAGTTATTATAGGTGATTTATCATTTTTAGGCTCATCTGTTGTTGTAGCTGATACATTCATACTATACGAAAATAGTAAGACGAGCATAAGTGGTATAAATAGTTTATTCTTCATTTTGGTTTATAATTATTATCTGATGACAAAAATAATAGATTAAATCTATTGAAGTTATTATTTAGATTTTTTTAAATATAATGTCATAATAACATAATATTTTCCTGTTGTATCTCATGTTATTACATTAGAATAGCCTGATTATGGATTTTAATTAATATTTTTGCATTCGAAAGGATATGATAATTCGAGAATGAACCAAGAACCTCAGATACTGGACTTAGATAAGGTATTAAAAGAGAAAGCCCCTCAAATTTATAATAAGACTCCTCGCTTTGTTATAAATTACCTGAAACGTAAGATTCACTTGAATGAATTAAATGAGATACTCACTATTTATGCGGATAAACAGGGGGTAGACTTTATGGAAGCTGTTGTGGGGTATTTCAATCTTACTTTAGATTTATCCGGTGCAGAAAATATACAAGGGAGCGGAAGATATATCTTTGCATCCAATCATCCCTTAGGCGGGCTTGATGGTATTTGTTTGTCTGCTGTAATTGGTAAGCAGTTTAATAAAAAGATTAAGTATGTAGTAAATGATGTGCTCTATTTTATAAAAAATCTGCAACCCATATTTCTGCCGGTTAATAAATACGGACGTCAATCGAAGCAGGCAACTACTACGTTAAATGAAGCATATAATTCGGACAATCAGATTATTACCTTTCCGGCAGGGTTATGTTCACGTCGGGTGAATGGAAAAATATATGATTTGGACTGGCAAAAGAATTTCATATTAAAAGCTATAGAATCTAAAAGAGATATCGTTCCTATACACTTTGAAGGGAAAAATTCAAATTTCTTTTATAGATTTGCAAATATAAGAAAACGTCTGGGCATAAAATTCAATATTGAATTGATCCTTTTGCCTGATGAGATGTTTAAAAATAAAAATAAACGTTTTTCTGTAATATTTGGAGAACCTATTCCTTATTCGCATTTCGATAATTCGAGGAGCATTTCAGAATGGGCTGAATATGTTAAAGAAAAATCATACAATCTGGCGAAAACAAAATAATAATAGATGGAAACAATCATCGCACCTGTTAATAAGACTTTATTGAAAGCCGAATTGACCAAAGATAAATTTCTGAGGCATACTAATAAGGCTAACAATGAGATCTATATAATCACCCATCATAATTCTCCGAATGTGATGCTGGAAATCGGACGTTTGCGTGAGATTGCTTTCCGATATTATGGAGGGGGTACAGGCAAAGCAATAGATATAGATGAATATGATATAATGGATAACCCATACAAACAGCTAATTGTATGGAACCCTGAGGCTGAAGAGATAATCGGAGGATATCGTTTCATTTGCGGGCCCGATATCTGTTTTGATAAAAATGGCGAACCGGTTTTGGCAACGTCCCATCTTTTCCACTTTTCTAAAAAATTTATTAAGGAATACCTTCCATATACATTTGAATTAGGACGCTCATTCGTTACTCTCGAATATCAGTCTACGCTGGCAGGATCTAAAGGTATCTTTGCCTTAGATAATCTTTGGGATGGATTAGGAGCATTGTCAGTTGCAGATCCGTCTATGAAATATTTTTTTGGTAAGGTTACTATGTATGATACCTACAATACCAAAGCCAGGGATATGATACTGTTTTTTCTAAATAAGTATTTTCCTGATCCGGATACATTGATCTGGCCAAAGCAGGCTCTGAATATCGAAACGGACAGAAAAAAACTAAAAAAGCTTTTTGATGGAGAAACTTTTAAAGCAGACTACAAGATATTAAATACTTCTGTCCGTAAATTAGATTTAAATATTCCCCCTCTGGTAAATGCATATATGAGTTTGTCTCCACAAATGAAAGTATTTGGAACCGCAATAAATGATACATTCGGTAATGTGGAAGAGACAGGAATTCTTATCAATGTGGATGAAATATTGGAGGAGAAGAAAAAAAGGCATATCGAATCTTATCTCAGGGATAAACCTTCTAAACGATTTCTCAAAAGACTTCGACAGATGATAAACTGGAGTTGGTCTAAATATGAAAATAAACCCAAATCAAAGAAAAAAAATGAAGGCTTTTTTACAATCTCCCGTCGGAGTACTCGAAATAGAAGAGACTGATGGCTATATTTCTTCTGTTAGAGTCGTTGCACAAGAGATAGGAGAAAGTAGTACAAACAAAATACTAGCCAAAGCTGTCGAGCAGCTCGAAGAATACTTTGATGGGAAAAGAAAAGACTTCGACTTACCTCTAAAACAATCAGGAACACCTTTTCAGCAAAAAGTTTGGGATTATTTAAGTACGATCCCCTATGGAAAAACAGTTTCTTATAAAGATGAGGCCATTGCAATAGGTTCGCCTAAAGGCTGCCGTGCAGTAGGTGCTGCCAATGGTAAGAATAATATTGCAATAATTGTGCCATGTCACCGTGTAGTAAATGAAGGTGGAAAACTGGGTGGATATGCATACGGAACGGATATTAAACTCCTGCTACTCGAACTTGAGAATTACCATAACTTCATGTAAATGCTGGACCTATCGCAATACAAAATTATACTTGCATCCAACTCGCCCCGCAGAAAAGAACTGCTTACAGGGCTGGATATACCTTACCAGATAAAGACCCTGCCGGATATAGACGAATCTTATCCCATTGAACTACAAGGTGAAGACATTGCTACCTACATAGCAAAGGAAAAAGCAAATGCTTATCTTGACAAGCTGGCTGATGATACACTGCTTATCACAGCCGATACAATCGTATTGCTGGAAGGTAAAGTATACGGCAAGCCTGTAGATGAAGCGCATGCAAAACAAATGCTCCATGACCTGTCCGGAAAAATACATCAGGTAATAACAGGGGTGTGTATCACTACCAAGCAAAAGCAAAAAGCATTCGCCGTATCATCTGAAGTTCGTTTCGCTACACTGGATAGCGACGAGATTGACTACTATGTAACCAAATATAAACCACTGGATAAAGCGGGGGCATACGGTGTACAGGAGTGGATAGGTTATATCGCTGTAGAATATATATCCGGTTCTTACTTCAATATTATGGGGCTGCCTATACAGCGATTGTACAGGGAGTTGAAGAAGTTCTGACCATTAATCACATCTCATGAGGAAGGGATTGACATAGACTACAGAAATAATTGTATATCTGATTTTTACATCGTATAAAATTATATATATAAAAAAGAGTTTGAATGAAACTTTTTTTTATCTTCGGCTTTATATTCACATAAACTTTAATGCAATAATATTATGAAACAAACTTTTTATATGCTGTTTATGCTATTTGCTCTTTCTTATCTTCCGGCATGCAGTAATGATAAGGATAACGAAGATGATACAGAAATTATTGATGAGGAAGAAAATAAAGACAAAGGCAATTACTTCGCTGAGGACAGGAGATACAAGTATGATTTCTTTAAAACAGTAGAGGAGTGTGAAGAATTCCAAAAACAGTTTTATGCAAATTGCTCTCAAACAATTACTTTGTATAAAGACGGTACTGTTGCTTATATGATGACTGATATTATGTTGCCTGCAACGTACAATATCAAAGGCGATACAATAACCATCGAAGTGGAAATGCCAATTGAAACACCACCTGTCATTTCTTTTTTGATAAAGGACGACAAGGAGATTGTCAGTCTGGATGATGGAAAAACCTGGAAATTATATTAAAAACAAAAAGACGGTGAGAAAACCGTCTTTTCTTATTCTTATACTATTTCTTTTATCCTACACTACCCTCCAGGCTTATCTGCAATAGCTTCTGAGCTTCTACAGCAAACTCCATTGGCAGGTTTTGCATCACCTCTTTGGCATAACCGTTTACAATCAGTCCTACAGCCTCTTCCGTACCTATGCCACGCTGGTTACAGTACAGTATCTGGTCTTCACTGATTTTTGAGGTGGTAGCCTCATGCTCGATAATAGCACTCGGATTGGCAATATCCGAATAAGGGAATGTATGCGCACCGCACTTGTCGCCCAGCAACAAACTGTCGCACTGTGAGTGGTTACGTGCTCCTTCGGCCTTTGGAGAGACTTTTACAAGCCCTCTGTATGAGTTCTGGCTGAATCCTGCCGAAATACCCTTCGATACGATGCGGCTTTTTGTATTCTTTCCTACATGCACCATTTTGGTACCTGTATCAGCCTGCTGGTAATTGTTGGTTACAGCCACAGAATAGAATTCGCCTATCGAATCGTCTCCTGCCAGGATGCAAGACGGATATTTCCATGTAATGGCAGAACCTGTCTCTACTTGAGTCCACGATATTTTCGAGCCTTTTCCCTTGCATAATCCGCGCTTGGTAACGAAGTTGTAAATCCCTCCCTTACCTTCCTTATCGCCCGGATACCAGTTCTGTACGGTTGAATATTTCACTTCCGCATGGTCGAGTGCTATGATCTCCACTATGGCAGCATGCAATTGGTTCTCGTCACGCATAGGCGCTGTACAGCCTTCGAGATAACTTACATAAGCATTATCGTCGGCAACAATCAATGTGCGCTCAAACTGTCCTGTATTAGCCGCATTGATACGGAAATAAGTAGACAACTCCATCGGGCAGCGTACATCCTTGGGGATATATACGAATGAACCGTCACTAAACACTGCGGAATTTAGCGCACCAAAGAAATTATCCCTGTACGGAACTACCGAGCCTAGGTATTTCTTTACCAGTTCGGGATATTCCTGTACTGCCTCGCTGAACGAGCAGAATATAATACCCTTTTCGGCCAGTACTTCCTTGAATGTTGTTTTTACCGAAACGCTGTCTACTACAGCATCTACAGCCATATTTTGTACTCCTGCCAGTAGTTCGCGTTCGTGAAGCGGAACACCCAGCTTATCGAAAGTCTTCAATAACTCAGGGTCTACTTCATCCAGGCTCTTAGGCCCGTCTTTCTTTTTAGGGGCAGCGTAGTAGCTGATGCTCTGGTAATCTATTTCAGGTATTTCCAGATGCGCCCATTGTGGAGCCTCCATCGTCAGCCAGTGGTGGTATGCCTTCAGGCGAAATTCGAGCATCCACTCAGGCTCATTCTTCTTTGCCGAAATCAGTCGGACAACATCTTCATTCAGACCTGTGGGAATGACTTCTGTCTCAATGTCTGTTACAAAACCATACTTATAATCGCTGGAGGTAACATCTTCTAAAATTTTATCTTGAGTTTCTTGCATGATTGTTGTTTATTTTAGCTGATAGCATTTAGCTATTAGCTGTTAGTTTTCTGTATTTTACTTAATACTATCAGTTGAAAACTGACAGCATATAATTAGCTTGCAAAGATATTACATTCTCTCCATTAATTAGTCATATATAAATATTTTACATCACTCATAGAACAGATAGAACAGGTTTTTGTTTGTTTTTTCTATCTTTATAACTTAAGGAAAAAGTAAAGCAATATAACATATAAGGGCATTGAAGACAGATAATGGTACACCTTCTGTATTTTCTCTGAATATTTTAAGAATCGATATTATATGAAAAGATATGAATGAAGCTTGTTGATTACAGAATTTATAAACTACTTTTGTCACATTTTAATTATACTTGATTCTATTTCTATAGCGTGGCTTTCGGTAATCATTTGCTTGTTGATAAAATGATGATTTATAATGCGCTATAAAATTATTTGAAAAATATGAAAAAAGAAATATCATGGAAATTGAGTTCTTATGAGGAACTCACAAGGGATGAACTTTACGAAATATTACATTTGCGTTGTAAAATATTTGTAATTGAACAGAATGCACCATATCTGGATATAGACTACAAGGATCAGAAAGCTTTACATCTTAGTGGTTATGTAGATGGTAAACTTATTGCATATTGTCGCCTGTTCAAAGCAGGAGGTTATTTTGAAGAAGCTAGCATCGGGAGGGTTATCGTCGCTCAGGAATATCGTAAATATGGATATGGTCATGAAATGATGACAAAAGCGATAGATATTGAGGCATCTGTATTGGGGGAAACCAAAATAACAATTTCGGGGCAATTGTATCTGAAAAAATTCTATGAGAGTCATGGATTTAAGCAAACAAGTGAGATGTACCTGGAGGATGGTATACCACATATTCAAATGAAAAAAGAATAGAAAGTTTTAAAAAGTCTTGTACATTAAGATATTAAATCATAAATTTGCACCCCAAAATAGAGAGGAGGTTTGATGATCTTTTGAACTAAAACATATTTACTGAATGTTTGATGCTGTTATCTATACAGTGTTCAAAGGATTTTTATGCCAAATACTTGAATTGTTTTTTTTTGAATAAGAGCCAGATTGGTTCGACCTTGATTAAATTGAATTAAAATAAACAAATAAAATAAAAAATAATTATGATTATTGTTCCATTAAAAGAAGGCGAAAATATTGAAAAAGCGCTGAAGAAATTTAAAAGAAAATACGAAAAAACAGGTGTTGTTAAAGAACTGAGAAGACGTCAGGAGTTCCGTAAGCCATCAGTGGTGAAAAGAGAACGCAGATTGCATGCAGTTTATGTAGAGCAAATGCACCGCTTAGAAGATTAAAAAATAATTGTCATTTTCGCATAATATTATTAACTTCGTCATTCAGGATAGAAACTCGGTAGAATGATGCTGTTAATTGACAAATATATCAAGTATCTCCGTTATGAAAAGAACTATTCTTTACATACGGAGATTTCTTATTCTGAAGACCTGCGGCAGTTCACAGCTTTTCTCGCAGAACATTTTCCCGAAGCAGATACTAAGTCGGTAGATGGCGATATTGTTCGCATGTGGATTGTTTCCCTGATGGAGGTCAAGATCTCGGCGCGTTCGGTTAATCGCAAATTAAGTGCGTTAAAATCATTCTATAAATATTTATTGAGAATAGGGGAGGTGCAATCTAATCCGGTGAAAAAGATCAGTGGACCGAAAATAACTAAGCCGCTCCCTTCCTTCGTAAATAACTCCGATATGGATAAAGTTCTGGACGAAAGTAATGTTGAAGATACATTTGAATCCTTGCGAAACCATATTATGATAGAGCTGTTTTATGTAACAGGTATCCGGCGTGCTGAATTAATCGGACTGAAAGATGTCGATGTAGATTTCAGTGCAGGAACAATACAAGTGACAGGAAAGCGGAATAAGCAGCGGCTGATACCGATAAGCGATAGCATGAAATCGTTATTGCGCCAATATATTGAAGTCAGGGATAATGAGATTGTGAATGGATCAGGTTGCTTCTTTGTTAAAAATGATGGAGAGGCGCTTTATCCAATGCTTGTGCATCGTATCGTTACAGAGAGTCTGAATCAGATACCCACATTGTCAAAAACCAGTCCCCATGTCCTCAGGCATTCATTTGCTACAGGGATGTTAAATAACGGTGCGGATATAAATGCGGTGAAAGAACTATTAGGACATTCAAGCCTTGCGGCTACAGAAATATACACACATACTTCATTTGAAGAATTAAAGAAGATTTATAACAAAGCTCATCCCAGAGCTTAAAAAGTAAAGGAGGATTAACTATGAATATTGCGATTCAGTCAGTGCACTTTGATGCAACAGCTCAATTGAAAGAGTTTATTGAGAAAAAAATATCAAAATTGGATAAGTTTTCAGATCAGATAGTAGATGCTGAAGTTATTCTCAAGGTAGTAAAGCCTGAAGTAGCGAATAATAAAGAAGCTTCGATAAAGCTAAACATTAAAAATGGCGAGCTTTTTGCCAATAAAATAGCCGATACATTCGAAGAGGCTGTAGTGCAAAGTATAGAGGCTTTAGAGAAACAAGTGCTGAAAGCAAAAGAGAAAGCTCAAACAAAGTAAAAATCGTAATATGAAAAGCATATCTACTATGCTGAGAATGAATGAATGATCCGATAAAAGAAAATACAATAAAAATAAATCTACAAAGTATTGCGATTCTAAAAAATAATTTCTAATTTTGTCGCCGTTTCGCTATGAAAAAAGCGCGATGGCGGCAAAATTATACTAGTATGCCTCTTTAGCTCAGTTGGCCAGAGCACGTGATTTGTAATCTCGGGGTCGTTGGTTCGAATCCGACAAGAGGCTCAAGCTATAAGGAAAGAGAAGTTTTGAAAACCTATGAATCAGTAGATTTACATATTTCTTCACTTTAATTTCCATCTTTTTCGCTTCAATAATAAAAGCTCCTGTTTTGTAAAGGGGTAAGGATTTTGTTGAGGTGAAATTTTTGAAATTTAAGCCAATGTAGCTCAGTGGTAGAGCACTTCCTTGGTAAGGAAGAGGTCACGGGTTCAAATCCCGTCATGGGCTCTTTTAATAACAGATAGTTGATTCAGATTGAATTAAATATATACATTAACTAAATAATAGAAGATTAATTATGGCAAAAGAACATTTTAACCGGGCGAAACCGCACGTGAACATCGGTACAATCGGTCACGTTGACCATGGTAAAACTACTTTGACTGCTGCTATCACTAAAGTGTTGGCTGACGCAGGCCTTTCTCAAGCTCGTTCATTCGACTCAATCGATAACGCTCCTGAAGAAAAAGAACGTGGTATTACAATCAATACATCTCATGTTGAATATGAAACAGCTAACCGTCACTATGCTCACGTTGACTGTCCAGGTCACGCGGACTACGTGAAAAACATGGTTACTGGTGCTGCTCAGATGGATGGTGCTATCATTGTGGTAGCTGCTACTGATGGTCCGATGCCTCAAACTCGTGAACACATCCTTTTGGCACGTCAGGTAAACGTACCTAAATTGGTTGTTTTCATGAACAAATGCGATATCGTTGAAGACGAAGAAATGTTGGAACTTGTTGAACTTGAAATGAGAGAACTTCTTTCATTCTATGAGTTCGATGGTGATAATACTCCGGTTATCCGTGGATCTGCACTAGGTGCATTGAACGGTGTTGAACCTTGGGTTAGCCAAGTAATGGAACTTATGAACGCTGTGGATACTTGGATTCCACTTCCTCCACGTGATGTTGATAAACCATTCCTTATGCCAGTAGAAGATGTGTTCTCTATCACAGGTCGTGGTACTGTAGCAACAGGTCGTATCGAAACTGGTAAAATCAAAACAGGTGAAGAAGTTCAGATTATCGGACTTGGAGCTGAAAACAAAAAATCAGTTGTAACTGGAGTTGAAATGTTCCGTAAGATTCTTGACGACGGACAAGCTGGTGACAACGTAGGTCTATTGCTTCGTGGTATTGATAAAGATGAAATCAAACGTGGTATGGTGATTTGCCATCCAGGTAAGATTACTCCTCACACTAACTTCAAAGCTGAGGTTTATATCCTTAAGAAAGAAGAAGGTGGACGTCATACTCCATTCCATAACAAATACCGTCCTCAGTTCTATATCCGTACATTGGACGTAACAGGTGAGATTACTCTTCCTGAAGGAACAGATATGGTTATGCCAGGTGATAACTTGACAATCAACGTTGAGCTTATCTATCCAGTTGCTTGTAACGTAGGTCTTCGTTTTGCTATCCGTGAAGGTGGACGTACAGTAGGTGCTGGTCAGATTACAGAAATTGATAAATAATTTCTACTATATTATAAAGCCGGTTTGGAATATAATCGGCTTTAATTTACGGGCGTAGTTCAGTGGTAGAGCGTTGGTCTCCAAAACCAAATGTCGGGAGTTCGAATCTCTCCGCCCGTGCTAACTCAAACAGGAGTGATGAAAAAGATAATTAACTATATTAAGGATTCTTATAACGAGCTTGTATTCAAGGTTTCTTGGCCATCTCGCACAGAATTGACAAGTAGTGCAGTCATCGTCATGATAGCTTCCATTATGATGGCATTGGTTGTATGGGGTGTTGATTCTGTATTTGACAGGGTGGTTAAATTATTCTATGGTCTGTTGTAAATCTCTTATCAAAAACTATGACTGAAATCGAAAAGAAATGGTATGTTTTACGTGCCGTTAGTGGAAAAGAAAATAAAGTCAAAGAGTATCTTGAGTCTGAGATAAAGAAAACTGACTTAGGTAAATACATCTCTCAAGTTCTTATCCCCACAGAGAAAACCTACATTATGCGTAACGGAAAGAAAGTTCTTAAAGAAAGAGCTTATCTTCCCGGTTATATTTTAATTGAGGCAGCTTTGGTGGGAGAAGTAATCCATGAATTGCGCAACATTAATTTTGTTGCAGGATTTTTGCCTAATACTACAAATCCTCAACCGTTAAGCCAATCTGAAGTAAACAGGATACTTGGCACAATGGATGAGTTGGATGAGCAGGAAGTAGGTCTGGATATTCAATATTTTGTTGGAGAAAATGTGAAGGTGACAAATGGCCCTTTCTCAGGATTTTCAGGAATTATTGAAGAAGTGAACGCAGAGAAGAAGAAACTAAAAGTGATGGTAAAGATATTCGGACGGAAAACTCCGTTAGAATTGAATTACATGCAAGTCGAAAAAGAACAGTAAGATTGGTTACGCACTCTGAAAGTTCTATTTAAGTTTTAACAAAACTAAAAATTAAAAACGAAAATGGCTAAAGAAATTGCTGGACAATTAAAATTACAGATTAAAGGCGGTGCAGCAAATCCATCTCCTCCGGTAGGGCCTGCTTTAGGTTCTAAAGGTATCAATATTATGGATTTCTGTAAGCAATTTAATGCCAGAACTCAAGACAAAGCAGGTAAAATATTGCCAGTGGTAATTACTTACTATGCTGATAAGTCTTTTGATTTTATTGTAAAACAGCCACCAGTAGCAATTCAATTACTTGAAGCTGCTAAAATAAAAAGTGGATCAGCCGAACCTAATCGTAAGAAAGTAGCCGAAATAACTTGGGATCAAGTAAAAGCTATTGCTGAAGATAAGATGGTTGACTTAAACTGCTTTACTGTAGAATCTGCCATGAGAATGGTTGCTGGTACAGCAAGAAGTATGGGTATTACTGTTAAAGGGGCTTTCCCTGAGAATAATTAATTAAAACTTCAATTGAGAATGGGTAAACTTACAAAAAATCAAAAGTTAGCTTTCAGCAAGATTGAAGCAGGGAAATTATATACACTTACTGAAGCATCTTCTCTTGTAAAAGAGGTAACAACGACGAAGTTTGACGCTTCTGTTGATTTGGATGTGCGTCTTGGTGTAGACCCACGTAAAGCTAACCAGATGGTAAGAGGTGTAGTATCTCTTCCTCATGGAACAGGAAAACAAGTTAGAGTTTTGGTATTATGTTCTCCAGATGCAGAAGCAGCGGCTAAAGAAGCAGGAGCTGACTATGTAGGTCTGGATGAATATATCGAGAAAATAAAAGGTGGCTGGACTGATATTGATGTTATCATCACTCAGCCTGCTATTATGGGTAAAGTTGGTGCTCTGGGACGTGTTTTAGGACCTCGTGGTCTTATGCCTAACCCTAAGAGCGGTACAGTGACAGTGGATGTTGCTAAGGCTGTACAGGAAGTTAAATCTGGTAAGATTGACTTTAAAGTAGACAAGGCTGGTATCATTCATGCTTCTATAGGTAAAGTATCTTTTACTCCTGAACAGATCAAAGATAACGCGAAGGAATTTATTGCTACGCTTATCAAATTGAAACCAACAGCAGCTAAAGGAACTTATGTGAAAAGTGTTTGTCTTTCAAGTACTATGAGTCCGGGTGTTAAAATAGACCCTAAATCAGTAGAAAATTAATAAAAATTGACTGAAACATTATGAGAAAGGAAGATAAAAGCACAATCATTAATTCTATAGCGGCTACAATTAAAGGTTACGACCATTTCTATCTTACTGACATTGCTACTCTTAATTCAGCTAAAACAAGCGAATTGAGAAGAGAGTGTGCTAAGCAAGAAATCAAATTGATGGTTGTAAAGAATACACTGTTGCAAAAAGCATTAGATACATTAGAGGGAGACTATTCTGAACTGAGTGAGGTTCTGAAAGGTAATACCGCTATCATGTTCTCTAATTCGGCAAATGCACCCGCTAAATTGATTGCAAAGTACAAAAAAGAAGGTATCCCTTCACTTAAGGCAGCATATGTTCAAGAAAGTTTCTATATAGGTAAAGAAAACCTAAGTGCATTAGAAAATATCAAGAGCAAAAATGAACTTATCGGTGACGTTATCGGATTACTTCAATCTCCGGCTAAGAATGTTATCTCTGCCCTTCAATCGGGAGGTAATACCATTCATGGCGTATTAGAAACATTATCGAAAAGATAATTTCGTAAAACATAAAGAATAATAACAATTTTAATTTATACAAAAATGGCAGATATCAAAGCTATTGCAGAACAACTAGTAAATTTGACAGTAAAAGAAGTAAGCGAATTAGCTGAAATTCTGAAAACTGAATATGGTATTGAACCAGCCGCTGCTGCTGTTGCAGTTGCTGCAGGACCAGCTGCTGCTGCAGAAGCAGTAGAAGAAAAAACATCTTTTGATGTAATCTTCAAAGCAGCAGGTGCTAACAAATTAGCAGTTGTTAAAGCTGTGAAAGAACTAACAGGACTTGGTTTGAAAGAAGCTAAAGACCTAGTTGATGCTGCTCCTAGCGAATTGAAAAAAGGAGTAACTAAAGATGAAGCAGAAGCATTGAAAAAACAACTAGAAGAAGCTGGAGCCGAAATTGAACTTAAGTAAAAATAGTCCTGGATAAGGATATTTTGGTTAGGAACCTTCGCCGAGAAGGTTCTTAACCTTTTTGCGTCAAAAATAATAAGTTCAATAAAACTGGATATTCCATGTCTTCAACAAATACAAATCAAAGAGTCAATTTCGCTTCAATTAAGAATCCACTTCCTTACCCGGATTTTCTTGAAGTACAGCTAAAGTCATTCCGCGACTTTCTACAACTTGATACTCCTCCCGAAAAGAGGAAGAACGAAGGCTTATACAAAGTTTTTGCAGAAAACTTTCCTATAGCTGATACACGAAACAATTTTGTATTAGAATTTTTGGACTACTTTATCGATCCTCCACGCTATACTATCGAAGAGTGTATAGAGAGAGGTTTGACCTATAGTGTTCCTCTAAAAGCAAAACTTAAGCTTTATTGTACAGACCCCGACCATGAAGACTTTGATACAGTTATTCAGGATGTTTATTTGGGGCTGATCCCATACATGACCGAAAAAGGTACCTTTGTTATCAATGGTGCTGAGCGTGTCGTTGTATCACAGCTGCACCGTTCACCGGGTGTATTCTTTGGTCAAACGATGCATGCCAATGGTACAAAGTTGTATTCGGCACGTATTATACCATTCAAGGGATCATGGATTGAATTTGCTACAGACATCAATAATGTCATGTATGCATACATTGACCGTAAAAAGAAATTACCTGTAACTACATTGCTTCGTGCGATTGGATTTGAGAGTGATAGAGATATCCTTGAAATATTCGATTTGGCAGAAGAAATAAAAGTTAACAAACAAAATATTAAGAAAGTAGTAGGGCGTAAGCTTGCTGCCAGAATATTGAGGTCATGGATGGAAGATTTCGTGGATGAAGATACCGGTGAGGTTACTTCTATCGAGCGTAACGAAGTTATTCTTGAACGTGAAACCATTCTGGACAAAGATCATGTGGATCTGATTTTGGATTCAAATGTATCTTCTATTTTGTTACATAAGGAGTCACAAAATATTTCTGATTTTGCTATTATCTATAATACATTACAGAAAGACCCTAGTAACTCGGAAATAGATGCTGTCCGTCATATCTACAGACAACTTCGTAGTGCAGAGCCTGCTGATGATACCAGTGCTCGCGAAGTAATTAATAACCTGTTCTTCTCGGAGAAACGTTACGACTTAGGTGAAGTTGGCCGTTACAGACTAAATAAAAAATTAGGACTTTCAACTGATACTGATATCCGTGTACTAACAAAGGAGGATATCATTGAGATCATCAAATATCTGATTGAGTTGATTAACTCAAAAGCAATAGTTGATGATATTGACCACTTAAGTAACCGTCGTGTACGTACAGTTGGGGAGCAACTTTTCAATCAGTTTGGAGTTGGTCTTAACCGTATGGCCCGTATTATCCGTGAAAGAATGAACGTTCGCGATAATGAAGTATTTACACCGATCGATTTGATTAATGCAAAAACAATCTCATCTGTAGTAAATACATTCTTTGGAACGAACGCATTGTCTCAGTTTATGGATCAAACCAATCCTCTGGCTGAGATTACTCACAAGCGTCGTATGTCTGCACTGGGACCGGGTGGTCTTTCTCGTGAAAGAGCCGGATTTGAAGTGCGTGACGTTCACTATACTCACTATGGACGTCTTTGTCCTATCGAGACACCGGAAGGTCCCAATATCGGTCTGATTTCGTCACTTTGTGTTTATGCTAAAATAAATGATCTTGGATTTATCGAAACTCCATATCGTAAAGTAGCAGACAAAAAGGTAGACCTTTCTGAAAACGGTATTGTATATCTTGCTGCCGAAGAAGAAGAAGACAAAATCATTGCTCAGGGAAATGCCCCGTTGAATGATGATGGCGGATTTGTTAATACACGTGTTAAAGCTCGTCAGGATGCTGATTATCCGGTAGTAGGTCCGGAAGAGATCGAATTAATGGATGTATCTCCAACACAGATTGCATCTATTGCAGCTTCGTTGATTCCGTTCCTTGAACATGATGATGCTAACCGTGCATTGATGGGATCCAATATGATGCGTCAGGCAGTGCCATTGATGCGTACCGAAGCTCCTATCGTAGGTACAGGTATTGAAGGACAATTGATTCGTGACTCCCGTACACAGATTGTGGCGGAAGGTGCCGGAGAAGTTGTTTACGTAGATGCTGATACTATCAAGATAAAATATGACCGTACTTCTGATGAGGAGTTTGTGAACTTTGATAATGCAATTAAGACGTATTATATACCTAAGTTTAGAAAAACAAATCAGAATACAACTATCGACCTCCGTCCTACTTGTAGAAAAGGAGACAGGGTTGAGTTGAATCAGATATTGACAGAAGGATATTCTACAGAACAAGGAGAATTGGCTATCGGTAAGAATCTGAAAGTAGCTTTCATGCCATGGAAGGGATATAACTTCGAGGATGCTATTGTATTGAACGAACGCATCGTTCGCGAAGATATATTTACTTCAGTTCACGTAGAAGAGTTTGCTCTCGAAGTTCGTGATACAAAACGTGGTGTTGAAGAACTAACTTCGGATATTCCGAATGTAAGTGAAGATGCAACAAAAGATCTGGACGAAAGAGGAATTATCCGTATCGGTGCTCGTGTAAATCCGGGTGATATTCTTATTGGTAAGATTACTCCGAAAGGAGAGTCAGATCCTTCTCCTGAAGAAAAACTACTTCGTGCTATATTTGGAGATAAAGCAGGTGATGTAAAAGATGCTTCATTGAAAGCTTCTCCATCATTGAAGGGTGTTGTTGTTGCAACTAACCTATTCTCTAAAGCAGCTAAGAAAGGCAAGACTAAGCTTTCAAGCAAAGCTTTGTTACCTAAATTAGATGAAGAGTATGAAGAAAAGATGGCTAAGCTTAAAGGTGTATTGGTAGATAAACTATTGGTATTAACTGAAGGCAAGACATCACAGGGTGTTAAAGATTATCTTAATGTTGACATTATAGGTAAAGGCTCTAAATTTACAAAAGGTGCTTTAGAAAATATTGATTATGAATCAATTCAGGTTAGTAACTGGACTACAGATGCTCACAAGAATGATTTGATCAGAGATGTGGTTGTAAACTATCTGCGTAAATACAAAGAACTGGATGCTGAACTGAAACGTAAACGTTTCGACCTTACTATTGGGGATGAACTTCCTTCCGGTATCGTACAGATCGCAAAAGTTTATGTGGCTAAGAAACGTAAAGTACAAGTAGGGGATAAGATGGCAGGTCGCCACGGTAACAAAGGTATTGTATCGCGTATTGTTCGTCAGGAAGATATGCCGTTCTTGCCAGATGGTACTCCGGTAGACATCGTTCTTAATCCGCTAGGTGTACCTTCCCGTATGAACCTTGGTCAGATATTCGAAACAGTATTGGGTTGGGCAGGAAAAGAACTGGGTGTGAAATTTGCAACTCCAATTTTCGACGGCGCAAGCCTTGATGATTTGAACTCATGGACAGATAAAGCCGGAGTTCCTCGTTATGGTAAAGTTCGTTTGTTTGATGGAGGAACAGGAGATCAGTTTGATCAGCATGCAACTGTAGGTATTATCTACATGCTTAAGCTTGGTCACATGGTTGAAGACAAGATGCATGCACGTTCTATTGGTCCTTACTCGCTTATTACGCAACAGCCTCTTGGTGGTAAAGCACAATTTGGGGGACAACGTTTCGGAGAAATGGAGGTTTGGGCACTAGAGGCATTTGGTGCAGCATATATCCTTAGAGAAATCTTGACGATCAAATCCGATGATGTTGTAGGGCGTTCTAAAGCCTACGAAGCGATAGTGAAAGGGGAGCCAATGCCACAACCTGGTATTCCTGAATCATTGAACGTACTCCTTCATGAAATGCGTGGTTTGGGCTTGAGTGTCTCTCTTGATTAAAAATAGAAGGGTATTAGCTGGTTTTACCAGCTAATACCATGATATATAAGCTAAGGGTTTTACCTGAGGCATTACAAATAAAAAATAACTCTTTATACACATTATAAGTATATGGCTTTTAGAAAAGAAAATAAAGTAAAGAGTAGCTTTTCAAAAATAACCGTAAGTCTTGCTTCTCCTGAAGAAATTCTCGAAGCATCAAGCGGGGAGGTTTTGAAACCTGAAACAATCAACTACCGTACTTACAAACCTGAGCGTGACGGACTTTTCTGCGAACGTATATTCGGACCTGTAAAGGACTACGAATGTCATTGTGGTAAATACAAGAGAATCCGTTATAAAGGTATTGTCTGTGATCGTTGCGGGGTTGAAGTTACAGAAAAGAAAGTTCGCCGCGAACGTACAGGACATATTCATCTTGTGGTTCCGGTAGCTCATATCTGGTATTTCCGTTCTCTTCCTAACAAGATGGGTTACCTTCTTGGGATTCCTACCAAGAAACTGGATTCCATTATCTACTACGAACGTTATGTAGTTATTCAATCCGGTATTGCTGTAGAAGAAGGAGTAGCAGAAAAAGATCTTCTGACTGAAGAAGAATACTTAAACATACTGGATAGGCTTCCAAAAGAAAATCAACTGTTAGATGATTCAGATCCTAACAAGTTTATTGCTAAAATGGGAGCAGAAGCTGTCTATGACCTATTGTCACGTATCAATCTTGATTCGTTGGCAAATACGCTTCGTCATAAAGCCAGTACAGATACATCTCAACAACGTAAAAATGAAGCATTGAAGCAACTACAGGTTGTAGAAGCTTTCCGTGGATCGAAAGGTAAGAATAAACCTGAATGGATGATCGTTAAGATCGTTCCTGTTATTCCACCGGAACTTCGTCCTCTTGTACCTCTTGATGGAGGTCGCTTTGCTACATCTGACCTGAATGACTTGTATCGTCGTGTGATTATACGTAACAATCGTTTGAAAAGGCTTATCGATATCAAAGCTCCGGAAGTAATCTTGCGTAATGAAAAACGTATGCTTCAGGAAGCTGTAGATTCATTGTTTGATAACTCACGTAAGTCAAGTGCAGTTAAGACTGACGCTAACCGTCCGCTGAAATCACTATCCGACAGTTTGAAAGGTAAACAAGGTCGTTTCCGTCAAAACCTGTTAGGTAAACGTGTTGACTATTCAGCTCGTTCGGTTATTGTTGTTGGCCCTGAATTAAAAATGCATGAATGCGGTATCCCTCAGGATATGGCAGCCGAATTATACAAACCGTTTATTATCCGTAAGCTTATCGAACGCGGTATAGTAAAAACGGTGAAATCTGCAAAGAAAATCGTAGACCGTAAAGAACCGGTAGTATGGGATATCCTTGAACATGTAATGAAAGGACACCCGGTATTACTTAACCGTGCTCCTACACTTCACCGTTTAGGTATTCAGGCATTCCAGCCAAAAATGATCGGTGGTAAAGCTATTCAGTTACATCCTCTTGCTTGTACGGCCTTCAATGCCGACTTCGACGGAGACCAGATGGCTGTTCACTTACCATTGGGTAATGAGGCTATACTTGAAGCACAAATGTTGATGCTTGGTTCTCATAATATCCTTAACCCTGCCAATGGTGCTCCTATTACAGTACCTTCTCAGGACATGGTGTTAGGCCTGTATTATATTACTAAGATACGTAAAGGAGCAAAAGGCGAAGGTCTTACATTCTACGGACCAGAAGAGGCTGTTATAGCTTACAATGAAGGTAAAGTAGATATACATGCACTTATCAAAGTATATGTAGACGACTTGGATGAGAATGGAAATGTAGCCAGAATGATGCGTGAAACTACTGTAGGACGTGTTCTTGTAAACGAGAAAACTCCTGTAGAAGTAGGTTTCGTTAATGAGGTTCTTTCCAAGAAATCACTTCGTGATATCATTGGTAATGTAATCAAGCTTGCTGGTGTTGCCAAAACAGCTCAGTTCCTTGATGATATTAAAGACCTAGGTTACGCAATGGCATTCCGCGGAGGACTGTCATTCAACCTTGAAGATGTTATCATTCCGGAAGAAAAAGATACATTGGTACAACAAGGTTATGAAGAAGTTGAACAGATAATGAATAACTATAACATGGGGTTCATTACATACAACGAACGTTATAACCAGATTATTGATACATGGACACATATCAACTCAAGATTGTCAAATATCTTGATGAAACAACTTTCTGAAGATGATCAGGGATTCAACGCCGTTTATATGATGTTGGATTCGGGAGCCCGTGGTTCTAAAGAACAGATTCGTCAGTTGTCAGGTATGCGTGGATTGATGGCGAAACCTCAGAAGAGTGGGGCAGAAGGAGCTCAGATTATTGAGAATCCGATCTTGTCTAACTTTAAAGAAGGATTGTCAGTGTTAGAGTACTTTATCTCTACCCACGGTGCGCGTAAAGGTCTTGCCGATACGGCGTTAAAAACAGCCGATGCGGGTTACCTTACTCGTCGTCTAGTTGACGTATCTCAGGATGTAATCATCAATGAAGAAGACTGTGGTACATTGCGTGGTCTTGTTTGTACAGAATTGAAAAACAACGAAGAAGTTGTTGCTTCATTATATGAACGTATCTTGGGCCGTGTTTCTGTACATGATATTCAACATCCGATGACTGGAGAGGTTATCGTGAAATCAGGTGATGAAATTACAGAAGATGCAGCTACAATCATACAAAACTCGCCAATCGAAAGTGTTGAGATACGTTCGGTACTGACTTGCGAATCTAAGAAAGGTGTTTGCGGTAAGTGTTATGGACGTAACCTTGCTTCGGGCCGTATGGTTCAACGTGGTGAAGCTGTTGGTGTTATTGCTGCACAGTCTATCGGTGAGCCGGGTACACAGTTGACACTTCGTACATTCCACGTTGGGGGTATCGCTTCCAATATTGCTACCGAAAGTAGTATCGTTGCTAAGTATGACGGAGTATTGGAAATAGATGATCTGCGTGTTGTAGATGCTGCTGATGAAACAGGCAAGAAGGTACAGATTGTTGTTAGCCGTTTGGTTGAATTACGTTTAGTAGACCCAAATACTAAAATTGTCCTTCTTACTCACAATATACCTTATGGTTCTAAGCTTTATTTCAAAGATGGGGCTAAAGTAAAGAAAGATGACCTGATCTGCGAATGGGATCCATTTAATGCGGTTATCATTTCTGAAGCTACCGGTCGTATCAAATTTGAGAATGTAATAGAAGGTGTTACATATAAAGTAGAGTCGGACGAACAGACTGGTTTGAAAGAAAAGATCATTACTGAGTCGCGTGACAAGACTAAAGCTCCTGAAGCTCATATCTTGGACGAACAAGGTAAGGTTATCAAGATGTACAGCTTACCATTAGGTGCACACATTGTTAAAGAAGATAGTGATGTTATCAAGACCGGAGAAGTTCTTGTTAAGATTCCACGTGCAGTAGGTAAAGCAGGGGATATCACAGGGGGGCTTCCTCGTGTTACCGAACTGTTTGAAGCTCGTAACCCTTCTAATCCGGCAGTTGTGTCTGAAATTGATGGTGAGGTTTCGTTTGGTAAGATCAAACGTGGTAACAGGGAAGTTATCGTTACTTCTAAATTAGGTGAAGTGAAGAAATACCTTGTACCTCTGTCAAAACAGATACTTGTTCAGGAAAATGACTTTGTAAGAGCTGGTATGCCTTTATCGGACGGAGCTACAACTCCTTCGGATATTCTGGCTATTATGGGGCCTACAGCTGTTCAGGAATATATTGTAAACGAAGTACAAGATGTATATCGTCTGCAAGGTGTGAAAATCAATGATAAACACTTCGAAGTTATTGTACGTCAGATGATGCGCAAGGTAGAAGTGATCGATCCGGGAGATACACGTTTCCTTGAACAACAGGTGATAGACAAGTACGATGTAATGGAAGAAAATGATAGAATCTGGGGTAAGAAAGTTGTTCTTGAAGCTGGTGATTCCACTACTTTCGAACCGGGGCAGATCGTTACCGCGCGTAAACTGAGAGATGAAAACTCTATGCTTAAACGTAGAGACCTTCGTCCGGTTATTGTACGCGATGCGGTTCCTGCTACAGCCAATCAGATACTTCAGGGTATTACACGTGCTGCTCTTCAAACGCAAAGCTTTATGTCTGCTGCTTCGTTCCAGGAGACTACAAAAGTTCTGAACGATGCTGCTATCAATGCAAAAGTAGACAGATTAGAAGGACTGAAAGAAAACGTTATCTGTGGTCACTTGCTTCCGGCAGGTACAGGACAGCGTGAGTTTGAAAAACTTGTTGTAGGTACAAAAGAAGATTTTGACAGAATTGCTGCTACCAGAAAGACTGTCGTAGATTTTGATGCCGTAGAATAATTAATTATTCTTTTATATAGTTAGAGGGCGGAATGACGTAATGTCATTCCGCCCTCATTTTTTTTACCATTCTAAATGCGTATTGCTGTTATTTTGGTGTTAAAAACTATCATTTTGATTTTATTTACTTTTTTATGTATCATATTTATTAAATATTGAATATTTTTATCTAAAAAATGATAAAATAAAAATATTTAATTATATATTTGCCGCTGTTAGTCGGTTTTAAAAACTATTAGATTATTTATAATGTTGTATTATATCAAATTGAGTATATTATGCTTGTTATTTTGTCAATTTGAAATAATTTAATATATCTTAAAATCGAGATGTATTAATTAAAAAAAGAGTGTGTTTAGTATGGAAAAAAGGTTGTTATTAGTTCTATCCTTCTTTTTATTAAGTCTGGGATACATTACGGCACAAACAACAAAGATTACAGGCGTAGTCATTGATGATTTGGGAGAACCGGCAATAGGTGTATCTGTTGTTGTTAAAGGTACGACTACAGGTACCATAACAAACATGGATGGTTCATTTTCTATTAATTTGCCTGAAGGCAGAAGTACTTTGGTGTTCTCCTTGTTGGGGATGAAAACAAAAGAAGAAACAGCAAAGCCTGATATGAGGATTACTCTGGAGCAGGATGCAAAGATGATGGATGAAGTTGTTGTTACAGCCATGGGTATAACCAAAGAAAAGAAAGCTTTAGGTTACGCGGTTGCTGATGTGAAAGGAGATGAACTTCTTAAATCGAGAGGAGGGGTTTCTAATCCTGTTAGTGCATTATCCGGGAAAGTGGCAGGGTTACAAATTACCGGATCTACAGGTAATATGGGTGGCTCCGCCAAAGTAATACTTCGTGGGGTTAAATCTTTATCAGGAAACAACCAGCCACTCTTTATTATTGATGGGGTGCCAATTGAAGGAACGGATTATAATACAACTGATGCTGCACGTGGAGCCGGTGGTTATGACTATGGTAACCTTATTCAGGATATAAATCCTGATGATGTTGCAGACATATCTGTCTTGAAAGGTCCGAATGCATCAGCCCTTTATGGATCTCGTGCTGCCAATGGAGTAGTAATGATAACCACCAAAAAAGGAGAAAAAAATAAAGGATTGGGGATCTCCTTCAATTCGTCTGTTGGTTTTGAAGTAGTAAGTAAGCTGCCCAAATTACAGAAACAATATGGTGGAGGGTTTAATCTGACTTCTACAGATATAAATGGTAAAACCTATCTTGTCCCGGATTATGATACAGACGAAAGCTGGGGCCCAAAATATGATTCCAATATCCAATATCTTTCATGGTATGACTTGGCCAAATGGGAAGCTGGGGGAAAGGTTGGAGATCTCACAACTTCAGCATGGGTTACACCAAAGAATGACATAAGAGAATTTTTCGAGACCGGCCATTCGTTTACGAACAATGTCACTATCTCTCAGGCTACAGATAAATCGAATCTGAGAGTATCATATACAAATATGACATTGAATGGATATATGCCAAATAGTAAACTGGATAAGAATACTATTAATCTGGCTGGTTCTATTAAGATGAACAATACGTACGAAATGTTTACCAATTTAACCTATATCAATCAGGCTGCAAAAGGCCGGTCTGATACAGGATATGGAGATAATAATGTTATGGTAAAGTTTGTCCAGTGGGGACAGCGTCAGCTTGATATGAAAGAGTTGAAAAGTCTCTACAAATTTCCGGATGGAACACAAGCCGGATGGAATCGTGTAGGATGGGATGACCCATCAATGGCATATTCAAATAATCCGTATTGGTCTCGTTATATGAATTATCAGAATGACACCCGTGACCGTCTGTATGGAAATGTTGGGATTAAATTTACAATTCTTCCGAATCTGAAAGCACAATATAAAGCAAATCTTGATTATTTCAGTGACAAACAGTTTGAAAGAAATGCAGTGTATTCTCAGGAACAGTCCCGCTATATGGAGGCACACAGGCAACAACACGAAATAAACCATGAATTTTTAGTTACATTCTCCGATCGTTTTAATGAACATATTACATTGGATGTAAATGTCGGAGCCAACATAATGTATCGTAAATATGAAGAATTGATTGGAGAATCGGTCGGAGGGCTTGTTATTCCTGAATTTTATAACTTGAAAAATTCGAAATATACAGCAAGATCTGAAAATGAGCAGACAAAGAAATCTATCAACAGTGTATTCGGGAATGCAACAGTAGGTTATAAGAGTTTTGTATATCTGGATCTTACATTGCGTAACGACTGGTCTTCAACATTGCCAAAGGGAAGCAACTCGTATTTATACCCTTCTGTAACAGGTAGCTTCTTATTCTCTGAATTGGCGAAAAAAGACTGGTTGTCCTTGGGCAAATTACGTATCGGTTGGGCGAAAGTAGGTAATGATACAGATCCTTATAATATAAGAGATACATATACATATTATACTTCGTTTGATGGAGATCATGCATACTATATAAATGGTGTGAAGAAAAATGCAGAGTTAAAACCGGAGTCTACGTATTCGTTCGAAACCGGACTTGATATGTCATTCTTTGATAGTCGTTTAGGTTTTGATTTCACATATTATCATGCAAAAACAGAAGATCAGATAATACCATTGTCGCTTTCAGGTGCTACGGGCTATACTTCGAAGTATGTGAATGGAGGAACAATTGTAAATGAAGGTTTTGAATTGGCACTTCGTGGAACACCTGTTAAAACAGAAGACTTTGAGTGGTCGATAAGCGGAACTTTATCACATAATAAAAATAAAGTGACAGAATTCCTTGGTAATAAGGAAGAGGGATATTTCAGACTGGTAAATGCTCCGTTTAAAGTTGAAATTGGTGCTCGTGTAGGAGAGGGTTATGGTGTTATCATGGGAACAAATTATGTATACGATAACAATGGTAATAAAGTAGTGAATGATGACGGAACTTATGCTGCAACTGATGGAAATGAAGTCTTAGGAAGTGTTTATCCTACAGCTTTGGCTGGTCTGTCAAATACTTTCCGCTATAAGAATTTTGACCTGAGCATATTGTTCGATGCACAGTTTGGTGGAAAATACTTCTCTACATCATATATGTGGGGTATGTATTCGGGTATGATTACCGAAACAGCAGGAAATAATGAGCTTGGTAATCCAATTCGTAATGCAGTAGAAGATGGAGGCGGAGTGTTGCTAAAAGGTGTAAAAGCAGACGGAACACCAAACACTACCCGTCTAGAAGCAGAAGCATGGGGCAACTCAATATATAGTGGACCTGCTGCACAGAGTGTTTTCAAAAGTGATTATATCAAACTGCGTGAAGTATCTATAGGATATCAGGTTCCATTGAAATCTACCAAATATATAAAGTCATTGAAACTTTCAGCGTATGGTCGTAATCTGGCAATGTTTGGCCTTGATAATAAGAGCTTCGATCCGGAAATGGCAACAACTAGTTCAGGGAATATACAGGGTGTGGAAGGTGGAGCTGTACCTTCAACTGCAAACTTCGGATTTAATGTTGGAATACAATTCTAATCTCTGTCCATCTTGTTTAATAATAAAAGATAAAGAAATAATATGAAAACAATAATAAAAGGTTTACTCATTATCGTTCTGATTTTTACATTCGGGTCATGTAAAGATTTGGAAGAGACCAACATTGATCCCAACAATCCGGAGGAAGTTTCTACGCCGACCATTATGACCGGAGCCCAGACTTATATGATGGATTATATTTATGATAACTGGTTCAGTGGGCGTCAGGCATTGGTTTATGCTCAGTACTGGGCACAACGTAACTATACTGAAGAAGACAGATACCAGATAAGGGAGAGTGTGAATAATAACTATTTCAATCATCTTTATCGTGTTGCCAAAAATCTTACTCTGATAGAGCAATTGAATACTGATGCTGAAACTAAACTTCAGATGGCTGTTTATGGTGATAATAATAATCAGATAGCCGCAGCCAAAATATTGAAAATATGGCTGATGCAGCTGATGGTTGATACCTGGGGTTCTATCCCTTATAGCGAGGCATTTAAATTGGAAGATGAAGTCCTCTATCCTAAATATGATGATATGGAAACATTATATTATGGATTTATTACAGAGCTTGATGAAGCTATAGGTATGATTAATGAAGATGAAGTAGCATTTACAAGTGGAGACGAAATTTATGGAGGAGATGCTTCTTCTTGGAAAAAATTTGGTAACTCATTGAAGTGTAAAATCGCGTTGCGTTTATCTAAAGTTGATTCAAACTGGAGAAATTATATATCCGAAGCTGTTAATTCAGGCGTGTTTACCAGCAATGCAGATGAGGCGTCGTTTACTTATCTGAAAAGTTCGCCAAGTCAGTGTATGTTTTATCAGGGATTCTTTGTAGATGGTAGAAATGACTTCTCTATAGCAAAACCTTTTGTTGATCTGCTCAAAGGTCAGCCGGATACATTAAATAGCAAACCACATTTATGGGAGAATACGATAGACCCTCGTTTGACTATCTATACTAGTCCGAGAAATGGTAAGTATATAGGTATCCCATATGGATTGCAAAGTTCGGAAATGACCGCTGCTATCCGTAATGCAGCACCTAACTTTTATGCTGATATGCCATTGGTTGTTCAGCCTAATTTTACAATAACGCTGATGTCGTATGCAGAAATATGCTTTATTTTATCTGAATATAACGGATTCTCAACAGATGAATATAAAAAGGGAGTTACTGCGTCACTAGAGCATTGGAATGATATGTATAGTTCGGTTATGGGTAGCCCTGCTTTCGACAGTGATGCGATAACAGCTTATGTCGATAAAGTAAGTCAGACAGTGAATGCAGAAGCTGTAGCAACTCAAAAATACATTCACTTATACATGAATGGAACTGAGGCTTGGTCGGAATATCGCCGTACAGGATATCCGATTACATTGTTGAAACCGGGAGAACATTCTCATGAAGTAAATGGTACATTGTTGGATTTTACTACATTATCTGAAACAAAAGGTGATTTGCCTGCCCGTGTAAAGTATCCAACAAATGAGAGTACCCTGAATCAATCTGGTTTTGAAGCTGCCGTAGCTACATTGCAGGATGGTACGAATAATTATTACAGCAAGATGTTCTGGGATGCAAGAACGACTTCTAATCCTCATCCTGCTAATAAATAAGAATAAATAAAAAAAGAATCTTAGGATGAAAACATCCTAGGATTCTTTCTATAAAAGGGAGTTTTATTCAGGTGTTCTCCCTCAAATAAAATACATCTGAACTTTGTGTAAACACTATTAAATGCAGTGATGCATCAAGACTAGAAGTGCCCTATGGGCATTTCTTTGTTTATAGATTAAATCCTAATTGAGTGAGTACGTCTCCTTCTCTTTCTGATACATTTCTTATTGTATATGCAGTATACTCTCTTCTCAATGGATATTCGTTTCTTAGCCGCTTGAAAGTTTCAGGGCTACTTTTTAAATGTTCAAAATCGAGTAAAGGATTATAGGTATATAAAATCGCTTCATAGGTGCGATTGGTAGAGTCGGAATAGTTGTTTAAGTCAATAATTGCATCATATGGTTTTGGCTCTTTAATAGCCGTTATAGGATCTTTGCTTAGCCCGTAAAAATTGGCAATTGATTCTAATGACATGCGTGTTGCATTAGCTTTTCCATCAGCAGAATAACCTGCAATATGAGGTGTTGCTATATCAACCAAATTCATATATTCATGGTCTATTTGTGGCTCGTTTTCCCAACAATCAATAATGGCACCCGACATCAGATTGTCTTTTAAGGCTTCTTTGATATCAGATGTATCAACTATGCCTCCTCTGGCCGAATTGATAATGATTGGTCTTTTCTTTAATGCGGAAAAGAAACTTTGATCGGCTAAGTGGAATGTTTTATATTTTCCTTCTTTAGTCAGAGGGGTGTGGAACGTGATAATATCAGCTTCTTCCATTATTGTTTCCAGGTCAACGAAGTTAACGCCATTCTCTGCTTCTTTTCGTGGAGGGTCGTTTTGTAAGACTCTCATTCCTAATGTTTCACAGGCCTTAGCCACCTTTTTTCCTACATTACCAACTCCAATAATGCCAATGGTTTTATCTTTCAGATCAAATCTTTTTTTTCTTGCTATGGTAATCAGGGCTGATACAATATATTGCTGTACTGAGCCCGAGTTCGATCCGGGAGCATTTTTCCATGTTATGCCATGTGCATCACAATAATCTGTATCGATATGGTCGTAGCCGATAGTTGCAGAACAGATTAGCTTTACATTCGTATTCTTTAATATAGCTTCGCCGAAATGGGTTACTGTACGCACAATTAATGTGTCTGCATTTTTGATAGCTTCATGGGTAAATGCTGCTCCATCAAGATAAGTAACATTACCGTATTGCTCGGCTACACCTTTCAGATAGGGTATATTTTTATCAGCTATTATATTCATTCGTTAGTGTATGAAAAACGGTTTCTACAGATTCTATTTCAGATATTATACTATTGGATACGAGTTTTCCTTTATCCAAAAGTATAAAACGGGAACATATCTCTTTTACCTCTTGTAATATATGGGTCGAAAAAAGTATTATTTTATTTTTAGATATTTCTATAAAAAGATTGTTCAGACTCTCCCGTTGATTTGGATCCAAGCCTGAAGTCGCTTCGTCGAGAATAAGAAAGAGGGGGTCATTGATAAGGGCCTGTGCAATACCAACCCGTTGCCTGTTACCTTTCGACAGGTTTCTTATCTTTTTCTTATATTCGTTCTGTAAACTGGTTTGCTCAATCACTCTTGAAATGTTCTCTTTACTTACTTTATAGATACCTGTTACATATTTTAGATATTCTTTTACATACATATCTTCGTATAGAGGATTATCTTCAGACAAATAGCCTGTGTGTCTTTTTATATTTAAAGTATCGGAAAAGAAATCTTTATCCCAAAAGGTAATTTGCCCATTGTCTGGTGATATAATACCGGATAAAATTTTCATTAGAGTGGACTTACCCGCTCCGTTTACACCCAGTAATCCTACAATTTCGCCTTTTTGCATAGAAAAACTCACGTCTGAGAGGGCAACTTGTTCTCCGTACTGTTTTGAGATATGTTCTAATTTTATCAAGATGATCGTTTATTAAGTAAAAGAGAGTATTTATACAAAAGTAATAAATAGCTCATTCTATGAAGACAAAGTATATAATAAAATAAATCTCTCCCTATTATTGGGAGAGATTTATTATAAACTTTTTTTATCTCCTTAGTCAGCAAGTGGAGTATATGTACGACCTTGCAATTCTTTGTCAATTGTATAGATACCGAAACCATTGTCTTTGATCATTTTCAGAGCATCGATATAACTTTGTGCAGTAGCTTCTTCTTCTACTTGTTCATCTACAAACCATTTCAGCATGCTTTCTGTAGCGTAATCCTTTTCTTCTTTAGCCAAAGCAACCAGATCATTGATCAGGCCTGTAACAACGATTTCATGTTTCAATGTTTCTTCAAATGCGTGAAGAGGTGATTTCCATGACAATGCAACTTTAGCTATCGGTTTTAGTTCGACTTTACCGCCTCTTTCAGTTACATAATGTAAGAACTTCATAGCATGGTCTTGTTCTTCTTTAAACTGGATTTCAAACCAATTTGCAAAACCTGGTTTTCCGTCTGCTGCAAAATGAGCAGCCATAGACAAATAAAGATATGCTGACCAAAATTCAGCATTGATTTGTGCATTTAATGCAGCTTCTAATTTCTTACTTAACATAATGATGATATTTTTTTTGATGTTAGTTTTCACTTTTAACAAGTAAGAACGCAATATAGTTATGTTCTTGTAATTATGATCTGCAATATTACAAAATTATTGATAATTGTTAATATGATATCGAAAATAACTATGACTGAATGAAAATATTAATCTTACAAATATGAATGATTTGAAGATTTTGGCTCACTCTATTTATGGAATTTCTCCCTCGTGTTAATCTATATAGCATAACAACTAACAATTTAACTGTAATATTATGAAAAAGATTTTAGGCTTTTTGTTTGCTATATTTTTAGTGCACGCATGTTCGGCACAGCAAGCTACCCAACAACGGGCAATAATAGTACCTCCATCCATTCAGGTAAATAACCTTAGGAAAGGTGAGTCGCCAATTAAAGTTTCGGATGTAAAAATAGATATGAAGGTGGTAGGTGCGATAGCAGTAACCACAGTAGATATGGTATTCTATAATCCGAATAACCGTGTTCTTGAAGGTGAACTGCAATTTCCTTTGGGTGAAGGACAGAATATATCACGTTTTGCATTGGATATAAATGGAAGCTTACGTGAAGGTGTAGTTGTTGAAAAAGCTAAGGGGCAGCAAGTCTTTGAATCTGTTATCCGTCAGAAAATTGATCCGGGATTATTGGAAAAAACTCAGGGCAATAACTTCAAGGCACGTATTTATCCTCTTCCGGCAAAGGGTACACGCCGTATTGTAATTGCATATGAGCAGGAACTGACTAAGGAAAACAGTAATTACAAGGCTTTCCTTCCTGTCGATTATAGAGATACGCTCAAAACGTTTGAATTGAATCTATGTGTATTTGGTAATGATATAGCACCTAATGTAGATGAGACTCCTTGGGGTAAATTTTCTTTTGATAAATCGGGGGAAGCTTATATTGCATCATATAAAGCAGAAGACTATCCGGCAAAGGGACAGTTGGTTTTTTCTGTTCCGGATAAGAATAATAACCAGGTATTTGTAGAAAAGGGAAGAATTAGTGGTGAAACGGTTTTCTATGCACAAGTTGATCCGGCTATTACTAACCGTGCTAAACAGTTACCATCTGCTATTGCTTTGTTTTGGGATGCATCCATGTCGATGCAGGATCGGAAGTTAGATGCGGAAATAGCTTTGTTAGAAAATTATTTTATAAAAATCAGAAATGTAAATATCGATTTGCATACTTTCAATTGTATATCGATGCCTGTAAAAACTTTTGCGATAAGGAATGGAAACTGGGCGGAATTGAAGAAGTTTTTGAAATCGATAACTTATGATGGTGCTACGCAATTAGGAGGTCTTGATTTTTCTAAAGTAAAGGCTGACGAAATATTATTATTGTCTGATGGATTGAGCAATTTTGGAAAAAATATTCCTGTTGTGGGAAAAATACCTGTAATTACGATTAGCTCTTCATTGAAAGCAGATTACAGTATGTTGCAATATCTGGCATCCGTAACAGGTGGTAAGTATATCAACCTTATGCAGCAATCAGCAGATGAGGCATCAAAGTTACTGTTGCAAGATAGCTATCGTTTTATCTCGGCAGACTATAATCAGTCGGAAATAAAAGAGTTTACCACTTCATCGGTTTTTATAAAGCCTACTTCAGTCTTTTCTGTTGCTGGTAAGTTGAACTCAGATAAAGCTATTGTGACGCTTCATTTTGGTATTGGTAATGAAGTTTTATCCTCGAAGAAGGTAATAATTGATAGAAATAGTCTGATTGACTATGATAATATTACAGAACGTATCTGGGCCGAGAAAAAGATAGACGAACTGGATTTGCTCTATGATAAAAATAAAAAGGAGATAGGAGAACTGGGTCGTAAATACAATATTGTAACCAGGAATACATCATTGATCGTTTTGGATAGGATAGAAGATTATGTACAAAACGAAATTGTACCACCGGCAGATTTATTGGAAGAATATAACAGGCAATTAGATAATATACATCGGACTAAATTTGACAGGAGAAAATCTCAAATTGATAATGTCATATCAATGTTTGATAGACGGAAGGAATGGTGGAATCGTAAATTCCCTAAAAACAAGATTGCAAAAAGAAAAAATAATGTATATGACATTATTTCTGTAGATGAATCTACTGATGATATAGTTGAAATACGCGAGCATAGAGTAATGGCAGATCAGGCTCCACCGCGTGAAGAAGCATATATGTTTATTGCTCCGGTGATAGCAAAGGATGAGGAAGTACAAGAAGAAGCATTAATGGTGATGGAAGATGTAAAATCGGAGGATCAGAATAAGGTAAAGGAAGAATTGGGTGTGTCGAGAAGACAATCAGTTTCTAAGATACAACTGAAAGGATGGAATCCTAATACGCCATATCTCAGAATCCTCAAAGAAAAGACTAATAGTCAGTTATATTCAGCTTATCTTGATATCAGGGATGATTATAAAGACTCTCCATCTTTCTATCTGGATGTGGCAACGCTATTCGAAGACAGGGGAATGAAACAGGAAGCTCTTGTTATACTATCCAATCTTGCCGAACTGGAGGTTGAAAACTATCGCTTACAGCGTGTATTAGCACACCGTCTGCAACAGTTAGGATATACTGAATATGCAATTAGTCAGTTTGAGGTTGTTATGCAGTTACGCCCCGAAGAACCTCAGTCGTATCGTGATCTGGCTTTAGCTAAAGAGCAGGATAAACAATATCAGCATGCTATAGAGCTATTATACGAAATAATAAGCCGCTCTTGGGATAGACGTTTTCCTGAGATAGAAGTAATAGCCGTAGAGGAAATGAATAAGGTAATTGCTCAGGCTGCACGTGAGAGAGTTAATTTGTCATTGGATAATATTGATAAACGATTGATTTATAATATGCCTGTTGATATTCGTATTGTTCTGAACTGGGATACTGACAATAGTGATATGGACTTATGGGTGACTGATCCTTATGGCGAAAAATGTGCTTACGATAATACCCTTACGCATATAGGAGGAGCCATATCGAGAGATTTTACCGGTGGTTATGGTCCCGAAGAGTTCCTTATAAAGCAAGCTGTAAATGGTATGTATAAGATTCAGGCAAATTATTATGGATCAACGGAGCAAACATTGATAGGGCCTACAACGATTTATCTTGATATTTATACCCGATTCTCTGACAACAAGGAGAAAAAAGAAACAATAACACTTCGTTTGACTGAGAACAAAGAGATTATTGATATAGGACAAATCAGTTTTAGTAATAAATAGAAAAGAGTTTAAAAGAGAACGGAGATACCTTTTGAGGCATCTCCGTTCTTTTTATTTAGGTAAGTTCTTAGCCTACATAAGCTAATACCTGGTTCTTCTGTACTTTAGCTCCTTGTTTTGTTTCTATCTGCAGAATTTTTCCGGAAGCTAATGCTTTTACTTCTTCGATGCCATAATATGTTTGAACGAAACAAACTGTGTCACCTTCTTTCACAGGAGTGCCAATTACAGGAGCAGTAGATACATCATCCACATCTACCTGCCAGATAACCTGTCCGCTAACAGTAGCTTGTACAGGTTTTGCTTCAGGATATTTGGCTTGTATAGCTTCTGCATCGAATGCAGGAACTTCAATCACCTGACGTGTTACAATGATAGGTGCACCTGCTTTTTCTTTCTCTTTTTCAAGATCAACGTTGAAACGTTCTTTAGCCAGGCCTGATTTGTAATCGCGGTATTGACGGTCATGCATAGCAAGCTCGAATAATTCTTCATCATCCTGACCATAATCCCAGCCATTGGCATCCATTTCCTTGCGGTATTCATCCAATGCATCAGGATATTCATCCTGAGGATTACCTGTATAGAATTCAAGGCCTTTAGATTTTGCCAATTCAACGATTTCATCATCCAGTTTACCCGGAAGAGTACCTGTCTTACCCAGTATCATATTCCAACTGTCTTTGTCGATGTTGGAGAAGCGAGGTTGTCCTTGTGCCAATGCAAATATATTCATCAATGCAATATTCTTGACATATTGGCTGAATGGCGTTACCAGTGGTGGATAACCAAGTTTAGGCCAGATGTATTCTACTTCTTCGAATAACTGAACAACAAGGTCGTTTAGTGTAACCTCAGCTTTACCATTGTTGCGAAGAGCCATATTGATAGCAGAATGCATTCCTCTAAGGTCTGCCATCATTGATCCCATCATACCACCAGGAAGACCACAGCCAACAAGCAATGAGTTCATCACTTTATTTGAAGGGTCGATCCAGTATCCTAAGAAATCATCGATGAATGACTGGGTTAATGCACGTGCTTCCATATAAGCACTCATGTTAATATCCGGAACAGAGAATCCTGCGTCTTTCAACATTGCCTGTATCGTGATAACATCAGGATGTACCATACCCCATGCCAACGGCTCGATAGCTGTGTCTACGTAGTCGGCACCAGCGCGCGCTACTTCAAGCATGGAAGCTACAGAAAAACCAGGGCCTGTGTGTCCGTGATATTGAATAGGTATATTAGGATGGCGGTCTTTCAAAGCTTTTACGAGCTTACCAAGGAAAGCCGGACGGCCTACACCTGCCATATCTTTTAAACATAACTCGTCTGCCCCAAATTCAACCAACTTGTCCGCAAATTTCACATAATAGTCTACTGTATGGATTGGAGAAGAAGTGATACAAAGAGCGGCTTGTGAAATCATGCCTGCCTCTTTAGCATACTTAACAGATAATTCTAAGTTACGGGGGTCATTCAATCCGTCGAAAGAGCGCGAAATATTTGTTCCCTGCGCATGTTTTACTTTAAACATTAATTGACGCACGTCTTTTGGAACCGGATACATACGTAATGCATTCAATCCACGTTCCAGCATATGTGTTTGGATACCTACCTTGTTGAAAGGTGCTGTCCATTCACGAACTGCTTTGTTCGGATTTTCGCCATAAAGTAAGTTAACTTGTTCAAAAGCACCACCATTGGTCTCAACACGGGCAAAACAACCCATATCAATAATTACAGGTGCTACTTGTGTCAATTGGTCAACACGTGGCTGGTATTTTCCCGAAGACTGCCACATGTCACGATAAACGAGGCTGAATTTAATTTCTCTTCCCATAACTTTTCTATGTATTATACTGATAAGAGCAACATAAAACAAGTACTATGTATGCTCTAAATTTATTAATTTAACTTCATTAGTCGTTTTCTCACAAAGGCAGAATTCAAGTGAATTTGAGTCTGCTCTTATTGCTTAACGAAAACATTCATTTATTGTATATCAATCTTTTGATAGTCTCACAAATTTAGCTTTTTATATCTGAATAAATAAACAAAACTGTTATTAAAATTGTCAATTTGTCATTAAAAATTTGTAATTATTCGGCTTTTCCTTCATCTCGTTTTTGTTTTGCACACAAGCATGGAAAGTGAGCAGTCTTTTTGATTTTTTAGCCTTGTTGTTTTGCTATTTATACATAGCAATTTAGTCGAAATTTATACGGCCAAAGACTGAAGAGCATGGAATTGTATGAACGATGTGAAGTATTCCGGCAGAGAGGATAGTTGCAAAAATGAACGAACGATTATACTTGTACATAATTAAGGCAAAATCGACTCTTATATATAAAAAAGTAGTTTGCGAATTTCGCAAACTACCTGTTATTATTGGCCATAATCCATGGTTACCATATTTCCTGAGAAGTTTGTATATATTGATTTACAATATTCTTGTATTGCTCCACACCTATCGAAATGTTTTTTGCCGAATTAATCGTTCCTATTCCGTATACTACCAATGGTGTTTTCCAAATCATACCTGCATATGTAAATCCTGCCTGATATGGACGTAGCAGTTCATCCACAGTAAAACCTATCTTTCCTCCGCCTCTGTATGATTCCTGGCTCCAGCCGGTTGTAGTCACTACCATACATGGTTTCCCCGAAATAGCGGGTGTTTTTGCCAATGTATTCAGTACTGTATCCTGCCATTCTTTAAGTTTTGAAGGGGCCGACATCCAGTAAAAGGGGAACTGGAATATAACGAATGAAGCTTTTGACATAATGTTAGCCTATTCTGTTACTGTATACTCCTTTTCGCCATATAGGTTGAATAAAAGCACGTCTGCGGGATTATAAACAGCATCGAGCAATTCTTTATTCGCTTCGGATTCGTCGAAGTTGGGATGTGCCAACATGAGAACTACTTTGCTTCTTTCTTTTACGTTTTCAAGTTCCATATTTGTCTTTTGGTATAGATTGTGAAATTCTTATAAGGCAAATATACATTATTTCTTTAAAATTAATGATGATTTTATGTAAATAGTTAACAGGGTAAAATTGATGATAAACAATTAGTTATCTACATCGGCTTAAGATTTTTATTTAACCGTTCAATTATCCATGTCAGGCGTTTATTGCGGCCTTCATCTGTTTTGGCATCGAGATATGCCTGTGTATACGTCTTTCTTACAGAGGGAGACATTGCTTGGAAATTAGTATAGGCTGGTTCGTATTCTTTTAGCAGACCGGATAAGATTATTATTTGCTCATCTGTAATTGTTGGCGACTTTGGTGCATTCCATTGTCCGTTTTCCTTTGCTTCGTTTATTTTCTCTCTGCCATAGTCGGTCATGATGCCTTGTTTCTCGAGCGCCTCAGCTAATGTTTTATTTTTCTCTGACCACTTGCTGTTTTTTCTGCGTAACGAGAAATATTTTATATAAGTTTTGTCATCTAAACTTTGCATTTGCCCGTCAATCCAACCAAAACAAAGGGCTTCTTCAAGTGCTTCACTGGCTTTTAATATTTTTGGTCCGTCTGATTTGCCAAATAATAGCCAAACACCAGCACTAGAAAGGCAATTAGTGTATAGCCAGTTTCTAAATTCATTCCGTGAAGTAAATAACAAATATTCAGTCATAGCAATAGATTGTATTATTGAATCTTATTTGTAAAATTACACTTTTTTCGATTTTAGTAATCGTGATAAACGAAAAAAGGAAGTAGCATACTACCTCCTTATTTCTTATGTAATGAAAATAAATTATTTACTTTCCTTCAATGCTTTATCCATCGCAGCCGCAGCTTTGCGTCCGTCACCCATAGCAAGGATTACTGTTGCTCCTCCACGAACTATATCACCTCCTGCGTATACTTCAGGCAGATCAGACTGCATAGTATCTTGGTTTACAATGATCGTACCCCATTTGGAAACTTGTAGACCTTTGAATGTTGATGGGATCAGCGGATTTGGAGAAACTCCCACACTAACGATCACCTGATCTACATCAAACCACTCGGTGGCTCCTTCTATAGCAACAGGTTTGCGACGTCCTGAAGCATCCGGTTCTCCCAATTCCATTTTTTGGAGAAGCATACGCTGAACGCGTCCGTTTTCGTCTCCTTCATATTTAAGAGGATTATGTAGTGTGTGGAATATTATCCCTTCTTCTTTAGCATGTTTTACCTCTTCTATACGGGCAGGCATCTCTTCTTCCGAGCGGCGGTAAACAATGTAGGCTTTCTCGGCACCCAGGCGTTTAGCTGTACGCACAGCATCCATTGCTGTATTTCCCGCTCCGATAACGGCTACTTTCTTGCCCATTTGTACAGGAGTATCACTTTCGGGATTTGAAGCATCCATCAGATTTACACGGGTAAGGAATTCGTTGCAAGACATCACCCCTATAAGGTTCTCTCCCGGTATATTCATAAAATTAGGAAGTCCGGCGCCACTGGCAGCAAAAATACCTTTGAAACCTTCTTCCAGTAGTTCTTCACGGGTGATCGTTTTACCAACGATGCAATTGTTGATGAATTTTACGCCCATATCGCGAAGTACATTTATCTCTACATCTACAATTTTGTTAGGCAGGCGAAATTCGGGAATACCGTATTTAAGTACACCGCCAATTTCATGAAGTGCTTCGAATACGGTCACATCATAACCAAATTTAGCCATATCTCCTGCAAAAGCCAGACCTGCAGGGCCAGACCCTACAACAGCTATTTTAACACCATTGGCCGGGGCTAGTTCAGGTACGGCTACTTGTCCGCTTTCGCGTTCGTAGTCTGCTGCAAATCTCTCAAGATAACCGATTGCTACCGGCTCTTTTTTCATTTTTTGTATGTAAATGCACTGCGCTTCGCATTGTTTTTCTTGTGGACATACACGGCCACAGACAGCAGGTAGAGCACTTGTTTCTTTCAGTACTTTGGCTGCTTCGAGAAATTCACCTCTTTCTATATTTTTGATGAAAGACGGGATTTGTATCCCTACCGGGCAACCTTGCATACATGTAGGATTTGCACAATCGAGACAGCGTGCAGCCTCAAATACGGCCTGCTCTGCTGTTAATCCCAGATTTACTTCTTCCTTGAGGGAGTGACTTCTATATTCTGCATCCAGTTCGGGCATATGTACACGTGCTCTTTCTCCTCGTTCTTTGGCTTTCAGATTTTTGCGGAGTTCTTCTCTCCATGGTTCGCTGCGGCGTGCCTGTATATATTCTTGTTCTGTCATTTTTTTAGTTGTAAGTTGTAAGTAATGAGTTATAAGTAATAATTTGGTAAAGTAATATCAAGGTATGTTTTATACTTTCGACTTCTAACCTGATACTTAACTGTAAGCCCGTAGTCTCATTAGCATTTCATCAAAATCTACTTCATGAGCATTGAACTCGGGACCGTCAACACAAACAAATTTTGTTTTTCCTCCAACTGTTACACGGCAAGCTCCGCACATACCTGTTCCATCTACCATAATGGTGTTCAAAGATGCCATTGTAGGAATATTGTATTTTTCGGTAAGTAACGATACAAACTTCATCATAATAGCAGGGCCAATGGTTACACATAAGTCTACCTTCTCGCGGTTAATAACCATTTCGATACCATTTGTTATCAGTCCCTTGTGCCCATAAGAGCCATCGTCGGTCATAACAATAACCTCGTCGGAATATTCTGCAACTTGTTTTTCAAGAATGACTAGATCTTTGCTGCGTGCAGCCAATACAGATATAACTTTGTTGCCTGCTCTTTTCATGGCTTCGATAATGGGTAACATTGGCGCAATACCAACACCTCCCCCGGCACAAATAACTGTTCCGTAGTTCTCGATATGGGTGGCTTGTCCGAGTGGACCAACAATATCGGTAATATAATCACCTACATTTAGTTCGCAAATCTTCTTTGAAGATGCTCCGACAGCCTGAATAACGATCGTGATAGTTCCTTTGTTAAGGTCCGAACCTGCAATAGTTAACGGAATGCGCTCGCCTTTTTCTCCAACCCTTACAATTACGAAATGGCCGGCCTTACGGCTTCTTGCGATAAGAGGTGCTTCAACCTCAAACTTGACTACGTTTTCAGAGAAATACTCTTTGTCTACAATTTTATTCATCAAAACATTAGTTTAATCCAGTATAAAGATAATATAGCTATAACAAACCAAAGAATAATACCTAAAAGAAAGGTATTTATACCTGTCTTTTTTACTTCTTCTATATTAATAGAAGCTCCTATAAAAAACAGGGAAACCATCATTCCTTTTTTACCAAGCCAGCTCAGATGCTCATTTGTTTCGGCCATACCGGGAATGTAATTTCCTATTATGATAGCCACAACGAATAAGAATATGAACCATGGTATATTTATTTTAGAGGTTTTATTTTTATTAAAAAATGCAATACATAATGCCAGAGGAATAATCCATAACGTACGTGTTAGTTTTACTGTCGTTCCCACTTGCAACGCCTGTTCGCCATAAGCCGAGCATGCTCCTACAACCGAACTTGTATCATGTATGGCAATTGCTGCCCAATATCCGAAATGAGTTTGATCCATTTGTAATAAATGCCCGATAATCGGGAATATGAATAGTCCTACTGCATTCAGGACGAAAACAACGGCCATTGAAAAACTGATCTCATTATTCTTTGCTCCCAATACAGGAGCTACAGCTGCTATGGCACTACCTCCACAAATAGCCGTACCGCTCGATATCATTAATGTGGTGTTTTTACCAACTTTAAATACCCGCCCCAGTGCGATACCTGTCAGAACTGTAACTACAACTGAAACAACCGTGATCATAAATCCGGTTTTACCTGTCTGTATCACTTCATGCACCGACATGGAGAATCCCATGCATACAATTGAGGCCTGCAATAAATACTTCGTTAGTTTACCTGTTTTTACTACTTCTTCTCCCTTATAAAAGAAGGCAAGTAATATTCCCATAAATAGAGCAAGTGGTGCAGAAAAGAATGGAAACAGGCAAAGTACAGGAACGATGTAGTATAGTCTACTCAAATATTTTTGCACGATTCTATTCCCCCAACATTTTTAGCGCCTTGTTTTCGCATTCAGTCATATGTTCCCTTTCTCCCGGGCCTTTATCATTTATTCCGCACAAATGAAGTATTCCATGTATAATGATACGATGAAGTTCTTCGTTATATAGCGTCTTAAATTGCTCGGAATTGCTTTTTACCGTATCCAGGCTAATAAATATATCTCCGGATATAGTATCATTTTCACTATAGTCAAAAGTTATAATATCTGTATAGTAATCATGCTGCAGATATTGGTTGTTTACTTCCAGTATCTTCTTGTCAGAGCAAAAAATAAAAGCAATATCCCCAACTTTTTTATTATAGGATGCCGCAACTGATTTTATCCAGTTTGAGGTCTCTCTCTTTTTTATAGACGGGAGTTTTACCTCTTCAGCCTGATACAGTATAGCCATGATAGCCTGATAGTTTTATGGTCAATATATATTAAAAAATGCTATATAATATAGATTTTTAATAAGCAAAAGACAAAGGTACAAAAAAGAGCGTATATTTACCGGATTAGAGAATGAAAGATATGAATTTGATTTTTTTTAATGTATTTGATAGCTAATTGTTATGAAAATGTACATTTTAATTAAAAATAGTGTTGTTTGAGGCTCTGTTCGGTAATTTATGCTTGTATATCGCTAACATGTTATAGAATTTTTTAAACGGAAGCTTTATAAAACCTTAAAAAATAGCCCATGAAGAAGATCATAGTATTTAGCCTGTTCTTATTTTCATTTATAGGTGTTTCATCTCAGACAGTTGTCGGGGGAACCGTAATTGACAAAGACACTAAAAAACCGATTTCGGATGTAATCGTACAATATGGAGGTACCTCAAAAGATTATGATTATACAAATACCAATGGTAAGTTTACAATTCCTGCCCATAGTGAAGAAATTATTCACTTTCAGAGCATAGGATACAAAATCAAATCAGTATCAAAAAGCAGCCTGATTTCAAATCCTATAGTCGAACTGGAATTAAATCCTGTATATCTTAATCCTATTGTTATTAGTCCCGGAGATGCCGATGCGCTACTGGATGAAGCTATGATAAATACTAAGAAAAAGCTATTGCTGGATCTCCCTCTTGGTTATATTCTCCACTTTCTTCAGACAAAAACTACTGATACCTTGCAGAACGAGATATATCTTAAATATGCGACCACGCTGACTGAAAAAGATTTGAAAAAGAATATGAAGAAAGAGCGGGTACCCTATACGTTTAATATTATAGATATAAGAAGATTGCAGCGTACCGTGACTCCAACTTCTGAATTGTATGGTGCAGAATACCATGCCTCCCATCTTTTTACTTTTGGAAAAAGCGTTAATAATGAGACAACCAGATCTTTTACTTCCGATAGTTCTCTTATCATTCTTCAGATAGAGCCTTTAGAAGGCAGAGGCGGATGGGCAAAAGGTGAGATTGCTATTAATAAGGATGATATGACCATTGCTTCTATGGAAATTGAATCTATTGATTCTGTTTTGGTAAGCCAGCCCTATAAAAGACATATGGGTAAACAGTTAAAGATAATGCGTAAAGTCGGACGTTTCTCTTTTAAGAAAGTTGCCGATAAATATTATATGTCGGAGTGTTTTACTTTTTATCGTTTCAGGGCGATCGATGAATTTAATAACGAAGAAGATGTCTCTTATTTCTGCGATGTCGAATTTCGGGGTTTTGTGGAAAAGAAGCAATTCAGAAAAAGAAGACTGAGCGGGTTCTGCCAGGAACTTTTTTATTTTCCCGATTCAACTACGCGTGAATTTTGGAACGAAGACTTTGATCAGGATGTAGAATCCTATTATCAGGGTTCAGGTATTGCTGCTAATAAGAAAACACCTATTGGAAAGAAGATTCTGAAAGTAGCATATTTTGCAGTACCAGTAGCAGCTATTGCTCTTTTTGTGAAATAAGTATGGATAAATATTTATTATATAAGGAAATTGAAAGTCTCTGTGAAGAAGTTACAGGTATAGACTATAATTATTCATTGCAACTAGATAAAGGCTTTGAACTAATATTCAATTACAAAAAAGAAGGGGGGTGCCAAGTTGATGCTTATGATGTTCTTTATCCGTTGCATCTTATCTATATGGTTCATGAAGAAGATGAGCAAAAGATGAATCTTATTGACGACTTGCTGGATTGTGTCTGCGGATATATTGGAAATGTGAAGTATCGTATTTGGGAAGAGCCTTTGAATAAATAGATTTTGCGATTAAGAAGATAAAAATTGATAATGGTGTGATCAAAAAGTCTATTTGTGTTGTTCTATAATAATATACACAAAATATAAGATTATGGAAGATCAAATTTATGATTCGATGAATGAGAAAGAATGTATGGAATTAAAAGCTTTGAGGCGCAAAAACAGGAGACGGAATGCTTTTTGGGTTTTGATGGCCTTACAGGCAAGCTCTATGATTATTTCATATTATTTGGGACGTTCGCATAAGTAAATAAATCAATTACACAGTACATATTCCCCAATATCTAAAAGGCTTTTGTAAAACTTATCATAAAAAAATATATTTTTGTTGTATTGATAAGAAACTTGCATCATGCTTATTAGATATTTATTATCCGCATTTATAATCTGTTTTTCATTTTTACATGTAGGAGCCCGAATCGAAGTGGCATACAAAAGAAGCCAAGAAAAAAGAAGATCTGGATGATTTGATGTAAATATCCGATGCTTTATTTCTAAATTGTTATCTTTATCGCTTAATTAATTGAAATCAGATAATTATGAAAAAGTATATAGTCCTTGCATTTTCTTGTCTTGTAACAATCGGAATGATTACTAGCTGTGGCTCGAAATCGAAGAATGATAACTCTGCGGAGGAGAATGTGTCGAAAGTGGAAATAAAACCAGATCCACCAAAGAAAAAATATGTACAGCTGGCTGAAAAAATGAATGCTTCCATGCCTAAGGTATGGCCGGGGGGAATGCGTATGGATAGGGCTGAGGCTGTATCAGCGAATGAGTATAAATATTACTTTACAAATACAAAAGAGTTTGCAGTATCCCCTGAGGAATTTGTACGGGCTTCCAAACCTGCCATTGCAATAGGTCTTAGAGAGAAAGATGACGAAGACGTTAAGATGTTTCGTAAAGATAAAATGACTGTGACCTTTGCTTACTATAAGATGGACGGAACACTTTTTGCAGAGGTAAAAATTACTCCGAATGAGTATGCTGAATAATAAAGCAATACTTTTATCTAATAGTAGAGAATAGTTTACTTAACCAATAAAAAGTAATAAATGAAAACAGCCGAAAACCTGTTACTTTTGTCACTTTTTTGTAAAATAGAGAAATAGATAGTATGGTAAAGCATATAGTAATGTGGAAACTTAAGGACGAGGCCCACGGAAATGACAAAGCAACAAATGCAAAACTGATAAAAGAAAAACTGGAAGCTTTGAGTGGAAAAATTGACGGACTGCTAAAAATAGAAGTTGGGATTGATTTTCTGGGTGGAGGAAATTTTGATGTTGCTCTTTATTCAGAGTTATCTAAAAGAGAAGATTTGGATACGTACCAGAATCATCCGTTGCATCAGGCGATATTGCCTTTTATAAGAGAAGCCGTCTCAGATAGGAAAGCCGTAGATTTTGAGGTGTAATATGCAGCAAGAGGATATAATCAAAGATATTCGTAAAAGGTGCCGTATGGCTATGAATGGTGTCGCATCTGCCAGTATGCGTCAGCATGGACTTGAGTATAAATTGAATTTCGGATTATCTATACAACAATTAAAAGATCTGGCTAAACGCTATGAACCGAGTGTTGAGCTGGCGGAAGCCCTCTGGAGAGAGAATACGCGCGAGTTGAAAATATTAGCAACATTGCTATACCCTGCCGAATCATTTACTGAGTCGGAAGCTGCAGACTGGGTATCTGAAATTCCGAATCAGGAGATCAGGGAACAGATTTGTGCAAATTTACTTCAGGTTTTGTCTTTTGCTAATCAAATAGCTCAGGCATGGGTATGCTCATCGGATATAGAAATACGGATAACAGGCTATTGGCTACTGGCCCGCTTATTTATAGCTAAAAAAAATGAGGCTATACTAGTAGATAAACTACCTTTTATATGGACGGATATCATATCTGAAAATATCTTTCTTAGAAAAGCATCCCTATTGGCTTTGAAACATATCGGACGACAGTCTAAAGGTCTGGCTGATAGTATTCTTCAAAAGGTTTCTGTGCACAAAAATGAAGAGAACCTTATAAAGAGGGAAGCTTTTGATAGTATCGCTTTTGAGTTCGATTATTTCTTTGAGGATTAGCATATACTGATGTTGCCGGATTTCTCCCTTATACTATTTATTGTTATCCTTATCCCTGCTTATGTATTGGTGAGGCATTTTAAGGGTAGGAGAGAGCCAATGGTATTGGTCGGAATGTCTTTCTTTTCCATTCTTTGCTGGTTCTTTATAGCAATAGTGCTCTATCTTTTGGATATAGATTTACAGGAAACAGCTTTATTGGTTAATCTATTGATTTTATTGCCAATTATCCTTTCTGCATTAATTCTCTTGGCAAAAGTTTTCCTCTTTATCAGGAAAAAATATATAAATAAAAATGAGCTATAAGGTATAACTTATAACTCATTTATATTTAGTTGTTTATATTATTTTCCTATCGCGTATCTCAATCCTACATAGAATTTGCGGCCTTGTGTAGGTCCCCAAACCATTGTAGCATCAAAATCGTCTCCAAATGGATTTTCAGGAGAAACTATCGGGTTCTTTTGTTTAAAGTCAGTTATGTTTTCTGCTCCTACATAGATACTCCAGTTGCGGAAATTCTTTGTGATCTGGGCATTCAATACCGTGAACGAATCGAATGTTGTTTTCCACAAAGGATTCATGGCATCCGGTGTTGGCATGCGACCACCTCCGTTGAACTGTGCGGTAAGATCGAAAGCCCACTTTTTGAGGCGTGTTTCATATGATGCAGTTACAAGTGCTTTATAATCACTTATCAAAGGCTTCTTCATCAACTTATCTCCATAAGTAGTTTTGGCATTTGTCCAACGATATGCTCCTAATATGTTAAATCCCCGGAATAAAGGATATGAAGCCTCTATCTGGAAGCTATTAGCATATGATTTGCCCGATAGATTATAGAATTTTACTGCATGCGGGTCGCTGTCTACATCGCTTACTACCTGGTTATCAAAGTCTGTTCGGTACCATTCGCCTGAGATAGTCAGTTCCTCCCCTCTGACCGGAATATGAAAGGAAATACTTGTTCCGTAGTTCCATGCAGATTCTTGTTTCAGATTATCAGCGATTTCTATCTTGCGGCTACTTGCCAGATAAAAGCTATTTTCTGGCATTACAAATACAGTGCGGTATCCTTTCCCTGCCGAAGCTCTCATGTTTAGCCAACTTACAGGCATATATTTAAGATGAAGTCGTGGAGTAACGAAAGCTTTTTTATGAAGTGAACTATAATCAGTTCGCAGTCCTGCCAAAGCGATAAATTTATCATCTTTATTAAATGTATATTGCACATAACCACCAGTAGTGGTCTCTTCATTGGGTTGGCTGGTTAAAGGCTGAGATAGCTGAATACTTTGGTTATACTTATCCCAGTTCATGCTCAATCCTGCACTTAGCTGATGCATTTTACCCAGTTCTGTTTCATACATCAATGATGCGTACAGGTTATTTTCATATACATTGTATTTATCGGCAGCATATTTAGACTTCTGATCATGATATGAACTCGTGAATATCAGTGCTATATTACCATTTCGTTCTTCATCCAGAATATAGGAGTTTTTAGTGTAGAACTCACCCCGGTTGGTCTTTACCGATATTTCATATGGATCTTTATTGATGGATGCTGCATTTAATGTATGCATTGTTTGTCCACTGGTGCGGTAATCTTGTAAAAACCGGACTCCAAACTGCGATGCATATCTGCCCGACATATAGTGCCACCTGTTCATTATATTGAACTGATGTTTTTTAGGCATATCCAAAAAGCTGTCGTCATTGTCATCATGGGAAGCCTGCTCATTAGAGTAGTGAAGGAAGACTCCGGTATTCAGTTTGTCATTCAGTATAAAGGCGGCATCAGCATTTCCTTCGTACCGTCCGGCATCGCTTGCAAATAGGTTGAGACTCAAAGGATCGGCACTATTTGGCTTTTTGTATTCCACATTCATTTGTCCAGTGATGGATTCATAGCCATTCTTTACAGAAGCCGCACCTTTTGATATTTGTATGCTTTCCATCCATGGCCCAGGAATATAATCCAGTCCGTATACAGAGGCCGCACCCCGGAAGTTAGGATAGTTTTCTGTCAGTGTTTGTACATATGTTCCTGCCAGTCCAAGTAGCTGGATTTGTTTTGCTCCTGTTACTGCATCACTGAAAGAGACATCTACAGATGGATTGGTCTCGAAGCTCTCGGAGAGATTACAGCAGGCTGCACGGTGCAATTCTCTGGTTGTAATTTTCTCCGTATGTAACAGGCTGGTACGTGATTTGATTGTACCCGGAGGTGTTCTTTCAACTATAACTTCACCCAACTCGGCATTTTCATCTAACATGATATTTTGTGTTTCGGCAAAATCATGTATGTGAACTACTTTGTCGTCATAACCTACATATGAAATGGCCAGCATATGGTCTTTGTGCGGTGTTCCCGGAATCTCGAAATAGCCTTCTTCGTTGGTTACTACTCCTGTCTTTGCATTTTCCCAACGGACAGATGCTCCTATCAATGGTTGTTTCTGGGCATCGGATACATACCCTTTAAGTATGTCTTTGCTAAAAGCCAGTGTGGGTAATAATAAGAACAGAATAAATATTTTTATCGTTTTCATTTGATCTTTAATAATAAGTTACTTAAAATACAATAGTGACTTTACTGCATATCAGAATGATACACAACAAATAGATATGTATTGAAAATCAAATGATAAGTACCCGGATAAGGGAGAGATATTCCCGGGGATGTGCCTCCGGAGGAGATTTGAATAATGTATAGCCATCATTGTATTCTACTATTTCGGGTAGAATAGTTGTTGGCAGAGCTTGTGAAGCATCTGAAATCCATACAAATGGAATTGCTACATGAGGCCTGAATGACGCTGCATCTATATCGATAGACAGGCGTGATGCTGTACAATGCGTATCTTTGGTGTATGACTCACCTTCGCAGGTATCATGCGATGCTTCTTTAGAGGAACAACAGCTTTCTGATTCCGTTTCATGTTGTCCCTGAGCGCAGCAGATGTGTTGTTCGGTCATAAAAAGAGTCTGCCCACTGCATGAAGTACAGCAGTAGTTCACTATTGTTACTCCGGCACCCGTAAGGAATACTGTAACCGCAGCAATCAGTAATATCAGTGTTTGAGCAAACTTTTTTATACTGATTGCAAAGTTAATGTATTCTGTCAATAAATAATTACTTTTAATAAAATTTGTATATAATCTGCTTTTTTAATAATGTTGCTGAAAGTTTTACCCTCTTTGTCATTGACTACACTTCGTTCCGTCGAACGTTGTTTCTGAATGCAATGAAGAATCTCGACTTTTGAGAATCGGAATGTTTCACTTCGTTCAACATGACAAAGAGTTATCCTATTTTTTTAGAAATTACCTTTTGCTGCTTTTTTACGGGCTTTAAGATTGTCTTTCTCGATCTTATAAGCGTTCTTCAAAGCTTTTTCCTGCGCTTTTCGTTCCTCTTTGCCTAGATACCTGTTATTCTCTATAGCTTTTTTATCAGCTTCATATCTTCGTTCCAATGCATCCAGCGCATTATCAAAATCATCAGATATAGCATCTTTCATACTATAATCAGGAGTTAACTTTCCATATCTTTTTTCCCATGTGTTTACCTGCCCTCTGTTTAATATCGATTGCATCTCTGCTCTGTATTTCTGAGCCAAGGCTCTCTTCCTTTCTCCTTTTTCATACCCCGAAAGGCTTCTGTCTTTACCAATAGCTGCAAACTGAGGCCCTTTTTCTCTTTTTAACTTCTTAATTCTCGCAATTTGATCTGAGGAAAGATGCAAATCTTGATAAGATTCTATTCCTTTGTAATAAGATTCAATATCTGAATTCTGAGAATAGGCAGACATTGTAAGAATACTAACAAGCAATAATAGTAACGTTTTTTTCATAATCATCAATAATTTAGTTATCGAAATAATCACCATTTAGTATGGAGACAATTAAAATCAAAGATCTTGACCTGTTAATATTTACCTCTTTTCCTAAAGAAAAAGTTTTTAGCTTTTCTACAAGCGTAAAAGGTGGGGTCAGTACCGGAAATTATACATCTTTTAATCTGAGTCCGTATTCAGGAGACGATCCCGATTGTGTAAATAAAAATCAAGAACACTTTGCAAATATAGCAGGCATTTCTGTAGAGAATCTGTACATTCCTTATCAGACTCACAAAGATCAGGTACAAATCATTGATGAAGCCTTTATGCAAAAGACAGATTTAGAGAAAGCGACATTGCTAAACGGAGTAGATGCTATCGTTACCAACCAAAAGAATATTTGTATAGGGGTAACTACTGCTGATTGTGTACCCGTACTGATATTTGACCCTAAATTGAATATACTTGCAGCTATACATGCAGGATGGAAGGGAACTGTCGCTAAAATCGCACAGAAAACGGTTTTGAAAATGCAGGAACATTTTAATTCTTCTCCACATGATCTATTGGCAGGCATAGGACCATGCATCTCTCGGGAATACTTTGAAGTTGGGGATGAGGTGGTTGAAGCTTTTGTAAATACAGGCTTTTCAATTGAGTATATAAGTTGTCAGAATACAGTAACAGGGAAAAGACATATTGATCTTGAATATGCAAATAAATTACTCTTGATGGAATCGGGGATTCCTTCGGAAAATATAGAAACGGCAAATCTCTGTACATATTCCAATCCTGATAAATTCTTTTCGGCCCGACGGCAATCTATTCATTCCGGTAGAATGCTAACGGGAGGTATATTAAGATAATTATTTTGTACTTTTGCCCATGCGATTAAGTAGTCAAATAGGTCTTAGACCTTAATTAATGCAATTAATAGAATGAATCCTATATTATTACCTCCCGAATGGTATCCACAAAGTGCTATACAGCTTACATGGCCTCATCCCGAAACGGACTGGGAATATATGTTGGAGGAAGTGACAACATGTTATGTAAGTATTGCCTCAGAAATATTGAAAAGGCAAAAACTAATAATTGTCTGTCACAATGCAGAATTGATTAAATATGAGCTGAAAGAGTATGCAAACCTATTTCATAATCTTACATTAGTCGAATTACCAACTAATGATACCTGGGCACGTGACCATAGCGGTATTTCTATTCTTAGGGCTGGTAAAAAGCAGGTTTATGATTTTACATTTAATGGCTGGGGACTAAAATTTGCGTCTAACTATGACAACCAGATAACAAGGGGACTATTTACAAACAATATATTCCATTCAGACGTTGAATTGGTAAATAAGAAAGATTTTGCCCTTGAAGGAGGTGCTTTGGAGTCTGATGGAAAAGGTACATTGTTAACGACTTCGGAATGCCTGTTATCTCCAAACCGAAATTCTTTTCTGTCGAAAACTGAAATAGAAGATTACTTGAAGAGAGATTTCGGATTAGACAGGGTGCTTTGGTTGGATTACGGTTTTCTGGCGGGAGATGACACCGATAGCCATATAGATACACTCGCACGTTATTGTGACGAGCATACTATTGTATATGTAAAGTGTGACGACAAAGATGATGAGCATTACGAAGCTTTGCGTAAGATGGAAGAGCAATTGAAAACATTTACAGATTATAAAGGGAATCCGTATCAGCTGATTGCTTTACCTATGGCGAAAGCCGTATATGATGAGAATAATGAAAGACTCCCGGCTACTTATGCCAATTTCCTTATCATGAATGAGGTGGTGCTCTTACCGTTTTATAACGATAAACAAAAAGATGAGGAGGCTCGTATGCAATTGAAGAAGGCTTTTCCGACGAGAGAAGTTATAGGAATTGATTGTTCACCTCTTATTCGCCAGCATGGTTCGTTACATTGCATTACAATGCAATATCTGGAAGAATTTATATAGAATCAGAATGAAAGATCAGAAAGCATTACTATTAAGATGTATAAGAAATGATGTGCCTGCAATGGTATTTTCAGGGAACGATATATTATTTCTACCTTTACTAAAACAATATTACCTGGATGCCGAAAAAGGTGGTTGCACGCAGGAGTTTTTAGATGATATAAAATTGAGGATTGAAGAATTCGAGAGACATATAGAGATGTCTCCTGATACAATTAAGCTACCAGATTAAAATGAAAAAAAGCTATAAACAGACTCTTACTAATCTTCAACAATATGAAAACAAAATTCATTTTGGGACAAAAGGTATTGTTGAACAGGACTGGATTGATTATGTTGAACAAGAGCTTAATTTTAAGTTACCAGAATCTTATAAATGGATGAGTAAAGAACTTGAATTTATTGCTTTCGATAATGATTACATCAAGCGTATTGCCCCATTTGAGTTATTAGACCTCACAGATTACGATATTTTAGATTCATATAAAAAGAATATTAAGAAAGGAATTTTAAATGAAGATGAATTAAGTATTCTAGATCTTGATGATGAAATATATTATTTTAAGATAGAAGGAAAATTAAAAGATAACGAATATAAGGTCTATATAAGGGATTATCATTCAGAGAATGATGATAAGATTTATGCTGATAATTTTTTAGAATTCCTGGAAAATAAGATTAAAGAATATTCAGGTAGAGAATTATGAGTGAGACAGAAAATAAGATATCAATAATAGAAAAGGAAGTTGGAATACATTTTCCGGAATCCTACAAAAGATTTTTGGGACAAATACCCGAAGGTGAAATATACGAAGTGGAAAATACAGGGATTGTTTTTTATAGTTGGTCTGATTTGAGAGAAAGAAATACGACTTATGAGATAAAAGAATATGACCCTGATTCTTTATGATAGGGCAAGACGGTGACGAGGGCTATTTTGTCAACATGAAAGATACTAAAGATAGCGATATATGCGAATGGATTGGGCGCAATAGGTTCACTCTCAATGAAGAAAGAAGCTGATAATATCATTGACTTTATACAGATAAAATCAGCAGAAACAGAATAAAACGTAAGAGAAATGAAAATAGGAATTATACAACAGGCAAATACACCTGATATACAAAAAAATATACAAGGCTTAAAAGATAAAGTCAGAGAAGCAGCAAGGTTGGGTGCTCAACTTATTGTGATGCAGGAGCTGCACAACTCATTATACTTTTGCCAGGTAGAAGATACTGCTATCTTTGATATGGCGGAAACAATACCGGGGCCATCGACAGACGATTTTGGCGCTTTAGCTAAAGAATGGGGAGTGGTTATTGTTCTCTCTCTCTTTGAACGTCGTGCTCCCGGACTATATCACAATACAGCTGTAGTAATGGAAAAGGACGGTACTATTGCAGGTAAATACCGCAAAATGCATATACCAGATGACCCTGCATACTACGAAAAGTTCTATTTTACTCCCGGTGATCTGGGATTTAAGCCAATTGAAACGTCTCTTGGTAAATTGGGCGTTTTAGTCTGCTGGGACCAGTGGTATCCTGAAGCTGCCCGCCTGATGGCAATGGCAGGAGCAGACATACTTATTTATCCTACAGCCATAGGATGGGAATCGACCGATACGGAAGATGAAAAAGCCCGGCAATTGGGTGCCTGGGTTATCTCTCAACGCGGACATGCTGTGGCAAACGGGTTGCACGTAGTTTCGGTAAACCGTACAGGTTATGAACCTGATCCTTCGGGTCAAACGAATGGTATTACATTCTGGGGAAATAGTTTTGTGGCCGGGCCTCAGGGAGAGATTCTATGGCAGGCTCCGAATGATAAAGAAGAAGTTCATATTGTTGAAATAGATATAAAACGCTCCGAACAGGTACGCCGCTGGTGGCCGTTTTTCCGTGACAGGCGAATCGATTCCTTTGGAGATATTACAAAACGTTTTATAGACTGATATAGCTAATTTATCATCATAAAATTATCTAATAATATAGGTGAGAAAAAGAGAAAAGGTAACAGATTAAAACAGTAAGAAAAGTGTTACTTTTGTCACCTTTTGTTTGTAAGTCGTTAATTATTAGTTTGATGTGTTTTTTTTATATTTGGTCACTTTTTAATCGGATTGTAATATGAGATACCCTTTTCCTATCCTATTTTTAATCTTCTTGTTGTTCTCTTGCACCTCAAAGTCTAAGGAGCAACAGGTTTTGTTATGGCAGGAGAGGATTGAAGAAGAGATTAAATCTTATCCTGAACTAAAAAAGGAAACTTTAGAGAGAAGAGCCATATTCTTTAAAGAATACAGTGGTAGTAAGAATAATAAGATAAAGCAAGATAGTATAATAGCTGAGGCTCAGAATTATCTTTTAACTATATCTGATGATTTCTTCCGCTCGTGGTATAATACTCCCTGGACTTTTCATGGTCATAGCCAGACCCCTGGCGAGGGTAGCATTGCCTGTGGATATTTTGTAACTACTACCTTACGTGATATGGGATTCAATATTCCACGTATAAAATGGGCACAACAGGCATCCGAATATATGATAAAGAAAGTGACAACTGATATCAAACGATTTCAACAAAAGCCGGTGAAAGATGTTCTGGATTACATTGAAGCAAAAGGCGAAGGACTATATATTGTAGGGCTCGATTCTCATGTAGGCTATATTTATTATCTGAATGGTAAGATGTCTTTTGTTCATGCAAACTATTACAGACCGCAAATTGGTGTGATGTCAGAACCGCTGATTGGACGTAATCCGTTGAATGACTCAAAGTATAGGGTCATAGGTAAAATATTCGACAGGGAGATGGTGCAAAGTTGGATACAAAATGCTCCTTATTCTGAATAAAAATCATTTAAATGTTATTGCCCGAAAACGAAAACAAACAATATTTATCTAAAGGAACCCTCTGGTTGATGGCAATCGGGGCAGGGCTTGTTGTAGCCAATAATTATTACAATCAGCCACTTTTAGGTATGATCGCTAAAGAGTTTGGGGAAACAGAAGCCGCGACTAGTAAAGTTGCTATGTTTACTCAAGTAGGCTATGCTGTCGGATTGCTGCTTATCATCCCGTTAGGGGATATGTACCGGCGTAAAAGAATAATTCTTATTGATTTTGCTTTTATACTCCTTTCATTACTGGTTTTTGCTCTTAGTAAATCTCTTTTAGTGATGATTGTTGCCAGTTTCTTCATTGGGTTAACATCTGTAGTTCCTCAGGTATTTGTCCCTATTGCAGCACAACTATCTCCTCCTGAAGAAAAAGGGAAGAATGTAGGGATTGTTATGAGTGGGCTCCTTATAGGTATATTGGCATCCCGTGTATTTAGTGGTATAGTAGGAGAGTATCTGGGCTGGCGTAATGTATTTTTTATTGCAGCAGGGTTTATGGTTGTTCTGGCTATTCTTATAGCATGGTTGCTTCCTGATATGAAACCAACTTTTGATGGTAAATACAGGCAATTAATGAGATCCATAATCAGATATGCAAAAGATATTCCCAGCTTACAGTTAGCTTCTTTGAGAGGAGCATTGGGCTTTGCCTCATTTTCTGTATTCTGGACTACGTTGACTTTTAAGTTGGAGCAGGCTCCATTCTTTCAGGGAAGCGATGTGGCCGGATCGCTTGGATTATTTGGTATTGCGGGGGCTTTAGCTGCCTCGTTAGTAGGATATGTTTCAGGTAAGATCAATAAAAATAAATTAATAGCTATAGCCGCTACACTGATGATTCTTTCATGGGGTATATTCGGTTTGGGTGGAAATACTTATATAGGGCTTATTATTGGGATCATAATTCTTGATATGGGATTGCAAGCTATGCATGTCACTAATCAGACTATTGTATTTTCTTCTCATCCTGAAGCTGCAAATCGCTTAAATACAGTTTATATGGTATCTTATTTTATAGGAGGGTCATTAGGCACTTTTGTAGGCGGGAAAGCATGGGGTGCTTATGGTTGGAATGGAGTTGTGTGTACAGGTGGAATATTTGTAGTATTATGCCTTGTTATACATTTATTGATATCTGATAAGCAAAAAATCAAACAAGAATAGTTATATTTGCAACTATTAAGAATAATACCCAGATGGAAACACAAATACCTGAAAGAATTTATCAAGAATCTCCTTTACCAAACTTGGAGGAAATAAGAAAATTTATCAAATCAAAGAAAGCTGTGAAAGCTTTTGACTCATTACTCGAATTCCTTGATAACAACTATAACTTTGAACAGGAAATATATTTTGGAGGAGTAAAATTTGGCGTAATGTTGCGATACCGGAGAAACGGAAAAACATTAATATCTATCTTCCCTGAAAAGAATGCATTTTCTGTTATACTAATTTATGGTAAAAAAGAAGTAATTATATTTAACTCTCAAAGGGAATCATTTGATACCTACTTTACATCCGTTTTTGATAATACACCACAACTTCATGATGGTAAATGGATGCTTATCACAATAAAGGATGAAAGTCTTCTGCCTGAACTGGCGAAGATGATCATGATCAAAAAATCGATAATGAAAGAAAAGAGAAACGCTATAGATTGACTCTATAGCGTTTCCTCATAGTTATAAATTAAGTCTTGTCCCTTTCGGATACTTTACACTATAACTGATCTGATAAACCTTTGTTTCACCTGCTTTTAGTTCTTCCTCCCATGTTATTACGCCTACGTCTTCTTTATTAGCGGTCCATGGAGTAGTATCCTTCGTAAGCAGTTCTACTTCGATGTTTTTTTGTGTTGATATTGGGTATTGGTCTTTCAGTACCATCTTAACAGGCTTATTCTGATTGTTTTTAACAGTTAGCTTGTATGTAAATACCTGTTTGGTATCATTCCCTAAGAATTTGGTACTGCTATAATCCTGCATTTTTTCTCGTTTAACAGGAACGCGCTTGTCTGTACCAAGTGTTAACGTTAGCTTTTCGTGAGTGGAACGTGCGTCAAGAAATGTTTCTCCAACATAAGTTCCATCATATGTAATATTAGCCTTCCCACTTAGCAGATTTAGTTTTTGCCAATCTGGTATTTCTGCCAGTAGATAGGTTTCTGTATCTAGCTTTGGAGCGCAGTAATATTTATATTCAGCAGATGTTTCTTTTGTTTGCAGGTCGATAGTCTGTTCTTTCCCATTTCCTGGAATGGTATATGGCATATCTATATTGTAAACCATATTAAGTTCATTCTCTTTCTGTGTGATAAAGTCATCCATACTGCTTTTTAAGGTTACTACAATCACTCCATTGGCTGCACGTGATCCGTATATGGCTGTAGAATTCGTATCTTTTAGTACGTCTACGTTTTTTATTGCATTCGGATCCAGGGATTGTACATAGTCTTCATCTACAGCTATACCATCTACTATGTATAAAGGACTCTCTGTAACTGAAGAACTACCCCTTATTTTCATATCTCCTATTGGTATACTTTCCTCGGCAACAGCTTGAATATTCAGGTTATTAAATTCTTTCTTTGCATATGAATAGCTATTTTGCATAGCCATACCTGCTGATGCTCTGGGTTGAGGTCTGTAGTTTTCTAAGAACCAAGCATTAAAAAGAGGTGCCACTTTACCATTACTAGGGGTAGCAGTAGATAGGATGAGATTTACTTTCTCCCAGTCGAGACCCGTAGTCTGACGCACCTTCGATTTTGCTACAATTTTTATGGGTTTTTCTGTAGATTCAATGTTTATATCATAGTAAGGAACCCAGTTGGCTGCAGAAGTATAATAGGATATAATAAAGCTGCATGTATTAGCTAAAGGAGAAGATAAATTAAGTTTTAGAATACCCGCAGTTTTATTATTCTTCAAAGATTCCTGATTGAGCTGTTTATTCAAACGGGCTATAGCTATATCACATTCACTCTTTCTTTTGTTGTTTGCAGCCTGAGTCGTTTGTAATTCAGCAGATTTAGTCTTGTAATAATCCATTGTTTTTACCAGTTCGTCGATACCTAAACCCTTTTCAGATCCGGCCACATTTTTATCTGTCCCTTTCTGTAGAAGCTGTATAAGGTTTGTTGTAATATTGATATCGGTATTTACCTGCTCAAGCTTTTTCTTATAATAGTCAACTGAATCTTGTAGTTTCTTAGCTACTGTACTTAGAGCTTTAGTTTCAGTAAGAAAATCAACCGAGAATTCGTAAGCAGATACGATCACCCCATTTGTAGTCTTTATCTTCAAGCTATTCTTATCTATATTGGGACTCAATCCTTCAATATAAATTTCATTCTCGCCTTTGGCTAATGAATATGAAGCACTATGTGTTAACTCAGCTCCTTGAAAAAAGACTGTCGCATCATTGAGCTTCGACTTTATAGTCTTTTTATCTTGAGCGAATCCATAATATGAGAAACATATCAGGAGAATAATAGTTAGTAGTTTTGTTTTCATAATGAATATATTTATTGATAATTTTCTTCATCAAATATATTTATTTAAAGAACAAAATTTCGGAGAAAATGGGTAAAAACCGTTTCTGAGTTGGTGAAAACTAATAAATAAAATGGCTAGCCTTTTATTCTACAAAGAAACTAACAAGTAACATTACATTAAGGGAAGTTACAACAACAGCTATTCCATACAACAGAATTTTTGTGAACAAGGTATTTGCATATTTACCCATAACTTCTTTAGAAGACGTAAGCCGCACCTGTAGGAAAACAGTAATCGGTAACTGTACGCTAAGTATAGCCTGCGATATAATCAGACCTTTGAATGGATCTCCAATCATAAATATAATCAACAGGCCTACTCCTAACGATATTAATATACCTGTGCGGGAATGGATATCTTTTATATTATAAGCTTCATCATACATCCCTGCAAATATAGATCCGGCAGCAATACCGGACGTCATGGAAGATGATATTCCTGCCAGAAGTAATGCTACTGCAAATATAACGACTGCATTGCTCCCCAATAGCGGATCGAGTAAAGAATGTGCTTGTTGTAAATCATCCACTACAATATTTTCTCTAAAGAAAGTGGATGCAGCTAATAGAATCATAGCACTGTTTATAGCCCAGCCGATCAGCATGGAAAAGAATGTATCGACGAATTCATATTTCAATTGCCGTTCCATTACCTTCTCATCTTTCAGATTCCATTGACGGCTCTGTATCACTTCCGAATGTAGAAAGAGATTGTGAGGCATAACTACAGCTCCCAGTACACTCATTATAATCAGCATGCTGCCTTGGGGTACGGAAGGTACTACCCAGGCTTTTGCAGCTTCACCCCACTCGATATCAACCAGAAAGAGCTCATATATAAAAGAAAGTCCGATCAGTGAAACGAAGGCTATAATATAACGTTCTATCTTTTTGTAAGAATTGGAGAACATCATCACAAAAACAAATACGGCTACCAGTGTAGCTCCAACCTTGATGGGAATATCAAATAACATGTTCAACGCAATGGCTCCTCCTAGTATCTCTGCTAATGATGTAGATATGGAAGCTCCCATTGCAGACCAGAGCACAACGCGTGAGCCTGTACGCGGCAGGTATTTATTAGCGGCTTCGGATAGGCACAACCCGGTAACAATGCCAAGGTGGGCCACATTGTGTTGTAAGATGATGAGCATAGCAGTGGATAGTGTAACTACCCACAGCAGTGCATAACCGAATTCTGAGCCGGCGGCGAAATTCGAAGCCCAGTTACCCGGATCAATAAATCCAACAGTAACCAAGAGCCCCGGCCCAATATATTTTAATAGTTCCAATGCCCCTGACTTAGGTTTTGGATGCCTTCTGGTATATTCTTTCTTTAACTTCTCTAAGAGATTCATTCTGATTCTATTTGGCTACAAAATTATCCTTTTAAAAATAATCTTTAGTCTTTATCAGAGAAATTCTTTTTTAGGTTATAATCTTTACACTCAAACCACTATTAGGACCTGGAGGCAGTCCTAATACTGTATCAATTCCAATATTTTCTCTTAAGTCATTTAGTAGTTGTTTTGCATCTATAATATTTCCAATTAATATTTCTGATTCTTTACGAGGGTTTTGTGATTCTCTGGCTCTATATATTTCGAGGCTACCACCCTTATTGATTATTCTTAAGCATAATGCTCTTATATAGAATCTATTAAACTCTCCTTCAGCAAAGAGACTTTCTGCATTCTCTGGAACTTTAACTTCTGTGTATCCACTTTTTGTTTTTCTCAACTCATGAGTTTTAAAACATTTATTTGCTTTAAGTGCAGTTGCTAAAGATTTTTCATTACCACTTATTACAATTTTTTTTAACAATTCAAGATATATAATTTCTTGACCTTCTTTAAATCGTTTACTTTGATATAACTTACCTTCTGTTACATCGTGATCAATTTCGCCTAACATTAAGGACCTAGTTTCTTCATCTAAATTTTGAAAGTTAAATTCCATTTTCTTATTATTTGGTTATAATCAAATATATGGAAACAACCATAATAATAACTATGAAATTGAGGGAGTATGACTTATCTTAGAGAATGATATCTATAGTGTATTGGTAATGAGATGTTTATCTATTTGTTTGTATGAGTTTTTTCTCTGGCAGAGGAAGCATAAATACCGAAAAGGCAAAGTACAAGACAGATGATGAATGTTATCCGCATGCTGCTGATAAACTTAGGATGTGGGGCTATTGATAAATCTATATTTCCTATAACAATAGAGATTGCCATAATGGCGATACCCATGCTTAATGCTTGCCCTGTGAGCCTCATAGTGCCCATTGTTGCAGAGGCTAGTCCATAATGTTTCCTTTCTACAGAACTCATTATAATATTTGTGTTTGGTGACGAGAATATACCAAAACCTAAACCAAGCAGTATCATCATCCCTCCCAGAAAATAGTAGCTTGTAGTTTCTGAGATAAAGCAAAGACCGACTAATCCGACAGCAATAATACTCATACCCAGAGTGGCCAGAAATGTTGGAGACATCTTGTCCGACAGGCTCCCCGATTTGAGGGATGCTACCGCCTGCACTATAGACTGGATAATAAGAATCAAACCTGCATCGCGTGGAGACAAGCCGCGAACATATTGCAAATACAGGCTTAACATGAAAGATATAGCGAATGTGGCCGAGTAATTAATTAAAGCCGAGAGTGAAGACAAACGGAATACTTTGTTGCCAAGAAATATCCGCATATTAAAGACGGGGAATTCCTGTTTTTTTTCATAAGCTGAAAATAGTAATAACACAATAATGCCTACGCCAATAAAGACAAATCCCAAGAGATGGGGAAGCATCGTAAACCCATAGATGAGAGAAGATAAGCCAATAGCAAACAGGATAGAACCGACTGTGTCAAATTTGCTTTTTACTTCTTCTTTCCAGTCTTCTTTTATAATATAATATCCCCCGATTGCTACAATAAGGCTTACTGCTGCTGATACAAAAAAGATACTGTGCCAATTAAAGTATTGAGTGAGAATACCACCTATAAAAGGTCCTGCCGCCAGAGAAAAATAAACACTGGCAGCGATTATACCCATTGCCTTTCCCCGTTTTTCATTTGGAACGGAAGAAGTAAGTATAGCTGTACTTGTTCCAAACATCATGGCACTTCCTATGCCTGCCAGAGAACGGTAGACGATAAGTGTAGCCCCTGTGGTTGCCAGTCCGCTAAGGATCGAGAAAATAGTAAGGATTATTACGCCCCAGATAAAAACTTTCTTACGGCCTACCATATCGGCTATACGTGCACAGGGAATCTGTAGGATAGCTGTGGTCAACATATATGAAGTTGGAACCCAGCCGGACATAACCGCATTTAGTGATAGATCTTTATTGATATAAGGCAATGCCAGATTTAAAGCAGAGCCCATAAACGGAACCAATGAAGATGCCAGGCATAGGATAAAGAGCAGCGCGCTAAGATTTATTTTACTATCCGGTTGTGTCATAATCCGACCTGTTTTTTTCTTTTCAATAATATTAATGGTTACTCTTCACCCTCGATTTTACATCCCTTAAAACGAAAATCTTCAGATGCTTTTTCCGGGCTGACAACAAAGTATAAAAGGTCTGCACGTGCACATAATTCGTTTTGCGAGTTAAATATCTCTGTTTCCAGGAAAATAGCGTTGCGTTTTTGTTCTTTTATTCTGCCCCTGATCGTAAGCAAAGGTTCGTTAGTAGAAATGCTTTTAAGGAATTTGGCTTCAAGCTTGGAAGTTACCCCTGTGGTTTGCAATTTACGGACTATTACCCATCCCCCTACTTCATCCATAAGTGTACTCTGAATACCTCCATGTAGCGTATCCAGCCATCCTTGCTGATATAGAGTAGGTTTCCACAATGCCACCACATCATTCCCATCTTCGTAGAATTCCATATGCAGACCATTCGGATTGTTCGGTGAACAGGCATAGCACATGTAGCCATCGATACCTTCCCATGGATTTATGATCTTTTTCATATTGACAAATTTTTTATAAAAACAGGCATCTAAGTATCTATTGTCGTATTTTACTTCATTGTTGTCATCCTGAGGAACGAAGGATCTCTTTTCTTTTATCCTTGACAACCAACGGTCACAGGAGCACAGCGTATGTAAATGGGTCGGGATGCTTCCTATCGTCAGCATGACAAAAATACGTCAACAAATGTTTATCATAACTTAATTTATTTGTAGAAATATATTAAACTTTAAATGTACCAAAAATGTTTATATCAAAACAATCTAACAACAATATAATTTTTAACATAAAAACTATATCATACCTTTGTAACTATAACACACTATAAGTAATGTCGGAATACAATATATTATTGGCGTTTATCTTAACTGCTATAGCCGGATTGTCTACCGGTATCGGTAGTTTGATCGCTTTATTAGCAAAACATACCAATACAAATTTTCTTTGTGCTTCACTCGGGTTTTCTGCCGGAATTATGCTATATGTTTCCTTTATGGAAATGATGCCTGAAGGGAAATTAGAATTGGTCTCGGTATATGGCGAAAAGCTGGGAACGTTATACCTTATCCTCGCTTTCTTTGCAGGTATTACATTTATTAATCTCATCGACTTCCTTATTCCTGAATCTCTTAATCCTCATGAGATACAGGGTGTGGAGGATATGGATAGTAAAAAACGGTCATTGAAACGTACAGGTATTGTTATTGCCATGTCTATTGCCATACATAACTTTCCTGAGGGTATCGCGACATTTACTTCTGCCTTGGGTTCGTTGGATGTTGCTATTCCTATAACTATCGCTATCGCTATACATAATATTCCGGAAGGGATTGCGGTTGCTGTACCAATATATCATGCAACAGGCAGTAGGAAAAAAGCATTCTGGCTTTCTTTCTCTTCAGGGCTTGCTGAGCCTTTCGGTGCTTTGATCGCTTATTTTTTTCTTATGCAATTCTGGACTCCTGCTATGAATGGTATCATACTGGCTGCAGTATCAGGTATAATGGTATTTATATCATTGGACGAACTGCTTCCCAGCGCAGAGAAATATGGGAAACATCATATTTCGATAATGGGGCTTGTAGCTGGTATGCTGGTAATGGCTTTTAGTCTGTATCTGTTTGTTTAAAATAAAAAAGTTGCTTCTGAAAAGAGGCAACTTTCGGATTCAAATATATTAATCAGGCGCTTATTTCGCTGCCATCAGATTATCTACTTGTCTTGTTGCAAGGAACTCACCATCTGTATCGTAAGTATATACTAGGTGTTGTGTTCCGCTCCATGCTGCTATATTTTTATTCCATTCATTATAGACGACTGTATCTAGTTTTCCATCATTGTATTCATAACTGTATTTTTGAGAACCTATCCAACCTTGAGTTTCGCTCCAGATATAGAATGTTTTTTCTTGTAGTATTCCGTTAGAATCATAGTTACAAACAACTTTCTTTATGGCTTTAGATGTTTCACTATCAACCATTGTTAGTTCTTTTACATTACCAATTTTATTATTGTATATTTTAGTTTTTGGACTTGATGCATATACGCCTGCAACTGATAATAAAACGACTACTGCTAATGATAATATTCTTGCTTTCATGACTGTGTTTTTTAATTGTTTCTTAATCTTTTTATTCTTTTTCGTTTAAGAGGCGCTTCTGTAAATATGACGTGAGGTAGGTTAAAATAGTTACAACTTTTTGTCGTTTTTTTTAAATAAAATAGCTAATATGTTTATTGCTAGTTCTTTATGTGGATGATTTTTCCTGCGTTTTCTTTTAGATAGGAATACTTCGTAAAAAAATAGGGCGTTTCAAAATGAAACGCCTTATTCTTCTATTTGACTAAAACTTAATTTATTGTTTTACCTCTACCCATTGTCCGGTAGTTCGTCCGTTAATATCCGGGCTATACATTGCTTCACTGGCTACAGCCGGAAGATAGAACTTACCGCAGTATGCTGCTTGTAATCTTACCTTGAATGACATTGAGTAGCCTGTACCCAGATTGAAATATGTGTAAACCCGGTCATCTCTGATATCCTGATAATTGAAGGAGCTAGCCGTTCTCTTATCTGCCTCATTAAACAAGCGGTTATTAAAGATTTCCCATCCTGAAGCAAAGATCTGGTCGAGAGCCATATCTGTAAGATACTGTCCGGATATGTTCTGCACAATTACATTTGCATAGAATTCCGTACCTTGACGGAGTGACGTTACATCAATCTCTTTACCATTTTCGTCCAGGTATTTAACATATAGCTTAATGCCATTTATTTCGGCTGGGGTATCATTTGTCAGTGGTTGAGTACGTCCTAATAGGCGTACAAATATCTCACCTTGTCCTTTATTCTTAACTGTCACATGTACCTTGCTCTGAGGTTTTAGAGTGACCTCCTGAAAAACATCACCTGAATTACTTACTTTCTGCTGTACGCCATTCAATGACCATTCGTAAGAAATTACACCTTTACCCATTTTCTCTGCCAACCTCGACATAGCTATCAGTCCATAGGCAGCTGTTTGGGTTGTTATATAACTTCCACTCAGATATTCAGATACTTTAAATGATAACTTAAGAGCTTTTTCGGTTTGGCCTAATAATAAGTATGTTTCCATTATCATAGCCATATCGCGTTGTGAGCTTCCAAATGTATTATTACTGAATGAATAACGCTCTATCTGGTCACTTGCATTATTTGTCAGTTGCAATGCTGCATCTTTCTTGCCTGCCAATGCATATGCTGCTGCCAGTCTCCAACGTGCCTGTACTGAGAGGTCTTTCATTTCTTTCAGCCTGTTCATAGCTCCCAGTTCGGGCTCTCCGGCAAGTGCCAGCGTATACAGACGGTATGCTTGTTGCAGGTCGGTCATAGAGTATGTATAATATGAATTATACAAGTTGCCTCTGTTCCATGTCTGTGCTGATTTTTTCTGGAATTGTTTCCATTTATTAATCACAGATGCAGGTACATCTCGTCCGGCACGCTGAGCTTCCAGTAAGAAGTGTCCGGCATAGCTTGTCACCCATTCGTCAGGGTAGCGGTTACCCGGCCAATAAACAATACCACCATCACCAAGCTGGCGTGAAGCGATTGTCTGGATAGCACCCTTCACATTTTCATCTACAATTACCTCTTTTTCTTTATCTGTGAGTGGTCTGAATTTCTCTAAGAATAACAGCGGGAAGCCTTTTGACGTAACTTGCTCTGTACATCCGTAAGGATAATAACGCAGATAGGTCAATGTATTATTCAGGTTGACTCCCGGCATACGCGATACTTCGAGTTTAGCCCAATCTTCGGCTTTCGGGTCTTCAAATGAGATGGATAGCTGAGCTGTATCATTTACCGGAACCAAAGCTTGTGAACTTAATAATACATGCGGATTTGGATTGCGGATTTCAATATCGATTGTCTCTGTTGCAGTTTCACCTCCGCCTGTTGCTTTGATGACTACTTTTTCGTATCCTGTCTTTTTACCGACTTTTACTTTAAAGTAAACCATCTTATCTCCCACATCTGTAAATGATACGGATTTGGATGTGCCATCAGTAAATTGGAACAAACCATTCGATTGTGCGGTCAAACTAACGTTCTTCACTTTCTTATCCATTGCAAAGACATTTACCGGAAGCAATATTTCTTCGTCAGGCCCTGCTACGCGAGGAAGGGTAGATAGTATCATTAACGGATTTCTTACAGGTACAGCTTTTTCGGCATTTCCATAAGCTCCTTTCTTATTTCCGGCAACAACCATTACACGTACCGAACCGAAGTAGGATGGGAGAGTGATCTTATGAGTATCTGTTTTGCCACTGCCCAGAGAGAATGGCCCCAGATATTTCACTACAGGTTTAAACCTGCTCATCGCATTATTAGATGGTTTCAGAGCTTCGTCACCACCGATGCTTAATAGTGGCCCTAACTTTCCTGTCTGTGCTCCCACTACCATATCAAACATATCCCATGTGCGTACACCCAAAGCCTGACGGGCATAGAAGTCTGCCCATGCATTCGGTGTTTTGAAAGCGGTCAGGTCTAACAATCCTTCGTCAACAATGGCTAGGGTATATGTCATTTCCTTTTTATTCTTTTCAGATATAGAAACTGTAAATTCTTTTTCAGGCCGGAGTTCATCCGGCATATTTATTACCGGAGTTAATACAGTTTCTTTATTTTCTACATTAATATTCAGCACACCATACATACGTATAGGCAGGTCATTGTCTGTCTGTGCATGCGGTTGAAGCTGACTGGCAAAGATGTAGAAATTAGGAGTCATCTCTTCTGTTACCTTGAATGTATGCTTCGTATCTTCTGTAGCACTGGTTTTTACCCACTGACGTGAAATGATACTCGAGCCGTCCTCGATAGTGAGTAAAGTACGTCCTTGTGAGCTTTTAGGAAGTATGACAGTTACTGTTTCACCTACCTCATAAGATTGCTTGTCTGTAGAGAACGAAAGCATTGTAAGCCCGCTCGGATCGTCTTTCTGAGATCGTCCCCTCCACGATGGCCAGTCTACATAGAATACTCTACCTGTAATATGTCCGCCTTGCTCGTCTTTTACCATAATCAGGTAACGTCCCCAATCAGGATAATCTATACGGAACTTAACAGACCCCTTTCCTCCTGAGGTAGATATATTTTCATTGAGTAATACCTCAGTAGATGTATTATTTACGTATGATGCCAGATTATCTCCCGAGTTCCACCACCATGACCATTTCAATTTATATATCTTCACGTTTACATTAGGACGGTTTACGGGCTTCCCATCAGGGCTTAAAGTTACAATGTCAAAGATATTGTCCTTATCCGTTTCCAGCCATCCATAATCACTCTCGGCAGCGGTTTTAACCCCTACATAGGCCGGATATGGTGAGTAAGCTGCCGTTTGTGAATATATACTTGCATCACCACCCGACTCAAATACACGGGAAACAATATTAGCACGTAACATACCCGGAGCACTCGCCGCCTGAGGGAGGCTGGCTGTTACTATTGCATTTCCCGATGCATCCAGCTTCCCATCAAAAATAGTATAGGTGTCTGATGTGAAATTAGATGCCGGATTGTTGAATGTATACTTTTCATAGCCTTTGAATGGAGTATATGCCTTGTTTAAAGTCATTTCTACTTTTGCTGCCAGATTAGCGGCAGGAGCACCATGTAACCATTGCGATGAAAGGGGTGCTGAGAAAGTACCGCCACCGGCATTGATCATTTCGCCGGCATCCAGCCTTACTTTAAGGCGGTTCGGTTTAACGGTTTCTATCTTCATTGTCTTGGAGAATGTGACACCTCCGACTTTTACTCGTGCCTGCCAGTTCCCTGTAATAGCATTTGGATCGGTAGCCATGCGGAATGCATAGAATCCGTCTTTGCCTGTCGTGGATACGTAGCGTTGAGCCATCTGACCGCGAGGGGTATACAATTCAAGAGAAACAGGATGATCTTTTGGTAAACTTTGGTTTTTATCTTCAAGAATAAAGGTGACAAAAATAGAATCACCCGGACGCCATACGCCGCGCTCACCGTAGATATACCCTTTCAATCCTTTTTGTATTTCCTGTCCGCTTACGTCAAAGTTACTCAATGATAAAGATAAATTGGAAGTAACTTTCAGGTATCCTTTTTCTTTACCTTTAGAGGCTATAACAACAAAAGGTACACCTCCTTTATATTCGGTTTCAACAAAGCCGTCACCATCCGATTTTCCGCCTCCTATCCGTTGCATCTGATAGTTGTATATATCTACAGTAGCTCCTGAAATCGGATTCGTAGTCAATATATCGGTTAAGGCCACAGTCATTTTCTTTTCCGATCCCATTTTAGCAGTCATACCTATGTTGGATGCTAATACTACAGCATATGAGGTTTTATTCATATAGTATGTAGGGTCACACGGATTCTCTCTTTGTTGCCAATCGTAATAGTCCCAATCCCACTCATCGGAATAATAGTAATAACCGGGATTATCCCATTGTGCTTCATCGTCTTCGTCCATATCATTGTCGAAACGTTCCAAGGCTGCATCTTTTGGTATCTGAGGTACCATACCTTCACATGGGTATAGAGAATACTCCTTCTGCATGGTGAATTCAACCCTGTATACTGCTCCCGGATCCTGCTTCATCATTGAAGCCAAGTCAAGGGAGAAATTATTCCACTCATCGAGTTTCAAAGTTGGGTCTTCATCCAATCTGATACGTTTTTTCAGAACCAGACGGCCAAAACGTTTAAGCTCATTGCTCCCTCCAAAGTCGTTCGACTGTAAATACCCTAAGATATTGTTTTCATATATTTTAATTACCTGTACATTCACGGCCCATAGATTTACTGCCTGAAACGGAATAATAAGGTTATCCGAATTAGGAAGTATATTTCCTGAGTTAGGAACTTGTATTTCCGGTTTATTCTTTTCGAAGTTTACACTGAATGTATAATCCTTATCCAATGATTTATTCTGAGAATTCTTTAATTCCTTAAATATTTTGAGTTCCGTGCTTGTCCCTCTGGTGGTCTTATCCAGATATAACTTTAATATATTTTTTTGTGTGTCGAAAGAGAAACTTTCTATAATTCCAGGCTTAACCAATCCCTGTATATTCTGATTGAGCGATAGTGGGTCGCTGAATGTAATACGTACGCACTCTTGGGGAGAATATTCCATAGTTACATCCAACACCTTAAAGTCGGAGATCGCCGGCATTGTTATCTTTTTTTCATCATCTCTCTTCGCATTGATTACACTGCCTTTGATATGCAGTGTATATTCCAGTTCCTGACTGCTTCTGTAAAGGCTATCGATTATCAAGTTATATCTACCCTTGGTCTCTGTAGGAGTAATCTTTATTTTAGCGTCATTTGCTTTGTCTCCACCTGATAACGAAAGCATACTTTTTAAATCTTCGGGGCTGGCATCATCAGCAAGAAGGATCTCTCCCTGCACAGTATTCCATGTGAGATCGTTATCCTTCATCTGTGTATAAGGTTGCAGATTTACATTGAAATTCTGCTCAGGTACACGGAAGAAAAAATAGAATTCCTTGAAGTCGCTGTCTACTTGCAATACTTTATCGAGTTTGAACCATGCATCATACTCTTTACCCTGCTTTAGCTCGCCGGGTTCGGGTACAAACTTTATAGTGCGGGTGCTTGTCCAATATGCCTTTCCCTTAATAGACGGGGAAAACTCGAACAAATCCTGCTCTATTTCTTTATTTAATTCTGCTGTAGGAATATCTTGTGTCAGTTCAATTTGTATTTCAGAACTCGAAGATATTTTCCCATACGTGAAAGCTGCTACATACTTGGCAAACTCAGGATTGATTTCTTTACTACCGCTTCTTTTACACGAACTAAGCATAAAAAGAAATGAGACGGCCAAAATACTGAGGAGGAATAAATGTTTTCTCATAATTGTGTATTTTTGCTGCGATTTAGGAATAAATTGCACTAATATACAAATATATAAGTTTTCTTGGGATAAGGTATGGTTTCTTTTTTGATATGTATCAAATGCCATGTTTGCTGTATGAAATGAATATCTGTAATGATAAAATAGATTATAGAAAAAACTTATCAAGCTATAATAATAGGACTAAATCTGATAAGTTGATCTTAATTCTTTGTGTTTTAGATAATTGTTTGGACGTCTCTTTATTTGCCTTTTGTAATTTATCCGGTTGACTAACAAATATTTATAGCTTTACTTTCAGGTCTCTGGGAAATACGCTACTTTTGTAGTCTATAAATAACGCAATACTTAATGAAAAGAGCAATCTGTACTTTTGGTAGTTATTACTTAACAGAAGGCTTTCCCCGCTTTAGAAGCATGGCTGAGAGTATGAATATTTTCGACGATATACATACAGTCTGCGAAAAAGATCTTGATGCTGATTTCTATAAAAGATGGGGACGATATCTTATTCCTTATTCCAGAGGTTTTGGTTACTGGTGTTGGAAACCATATTTCATTCTCAAAATATTAGAAAGAATGAACGATGGTGATGTTTTATTGTATTCTGATATAGGATGTTATTTGAACCCTAAAGGGAAAGAACGCTTATTGGAATATTATGATATGGTAGAAAAAACTCCTACTGGAATCTTAGGTGTGAAAAGCCAGGAGGTCAGTTATAATGGTATGCCGGAAACGCTTTATTATGAATATGAGTGGACAAAAGGTGATGTCTTTGTGTATTATGGCGTTTATGATAACAAAGCCTATACTCACACTCCACAGTTCGAATCAACTATCATTTTCTTTAAGAAAAGCGAGACTGTTATGCAGTTTGTAAAAGACTGGTATCAGGCTTATCTGGATGATTATAGTCTTGCTACTGATTCACCATCCCGAGTGCCTAATTTACCTGGGTTTAAAGAAAACCGACATGACCAAAGTATATACTCAATATTAGGAAAGAAATACGGTATTGCAGAGATTTCTACAAATGAGATATTTCAACGTGATTGGGCTTTGCTTGACAATTATCCGATACAGGCTCGCAGGGATAAATATTATACAAGTAAATATCATTATAAGCACCGTTTCAGACTGCGGAAACTTTATCGTAGGATATGGAAGATCAAATATTGGTTTAAAGATAGGTTCTAATATATGAAGAAAGTATTATGCACATTTGGTAATACACTATTATCTCCCGGATTTCCTCAGTATGTAAAAAATGCAGAGGCGATGGGTGTATTTGATAGAATATATACATATACGGAGAAAGATCTGAGTAAGGAATTCCGTAAAAAATGGGGACGATATATGTATCCGTATTCAAAAGGATATGGTTATTGGTGTTGGAAACCACCTTTGATTAAAAAAACACTTGATAGCATGGAGGATGGGGACATACTACTATATACTGATGTAGGATGTTATCTGAATCCGGACGGAAAAGAACGTCTGGCTGAATATTATGATATCGTAGAAAAAAGTCCTTCGGGAATGCTCGGTTTCAGGAGCTTTGAGAAAAACTACAATGGTATGCCGGAAGGATTACGATTTGAATATGAGTGGACAAAAGGAGATATATTCGATTATTTTGGCGTTAGAGACAATAAAGATGTTACGCAAACCACCCAATATGAAGCAACAGTTATATTCCTTAAAAAGAGTCCAATATCAATGGCTTTTGTTGATAAATGGGTAAATGTTATTAACGATAACTTTAGCCTGATAACAGATGAGCCTTCAAAAAGTCCCAACTTGGAAGGCTTCACCGAAAACAGGCACGATCAAAGCATTTATTCGATGCTGGCAAAAGAATACAAAATAGAGGCTGTATCGACTAACGAGCTTATACCCCTTGGTGGAGTGATGGATTGGTCGATAATAGATAAATATCCTATACAGGCCCGCCGTGATGTTTATTATAAAAGCATGAGACATTACAATCGACGCTTCCAACTACGAAAACTATATGGTGCATGGTGGAAGTTTAAATATTTCTTCAAAGACTTATTCTAATTTTATGAACACTACTCTTAACTGGTTAAAAAAGAAACAGTCTATATTTTATATAATTTGTTTCACCTTTTTGCTTCTCAGCTTTTATTTCAACATATTTAAAATTATTCCTGAAAACAGATATCAGGAATATGAAACCTTTGTAGAGGCTTTAGTTGTCGGTAAAATGGCAAAAGCTCAGAAAGATGGAATCTTTGCCGCCTCTGGTTTTACCGGAGTAAATTATGATAGGTCGCAAGTTGTTGACAGTGTATTGCAAGGAGATCAGATAAGTGACTTACTTGTGCGTGATCATATTATTACCCAGTTTAAGTTTGAACAAATTAAATATTATACACAGGAACAAAAAACTCCTGATGATTATTGTGTATATGTAAGTCACTCAGGGGGAAATGCCTTATTCTGGTATGCTATACAAAAAGTACTTCCATTCGATAATAGTACAAATTACCAAATACTTAGATTTATAAATTGTATACTACTTTCCTTATGCTTCATGTTATTTATAGGATGGGTGTATCGAAACTTAGGTTTTATCGCAGCATTAATAACATTCCTTTTTACCTTCTTTTCTTCCTGGCTGGTGCTTTTTGGAGGTAACGGGCTTTGGTGGGCATTGTGGAATTTCTTTGCTCCATTTTTGACGATGTTATTGCTTCTCGAAAAAAGACATTGCTTGCCTGATAAAGTATCCGGAAAAAAAATCTTAGTGTGGTTATTTATTTCAGTATTGATCAAACTTTTCTTCTCGGGACTTGAATTTATATCAACGGCGATGTTGACTATATTTATCCCTATTATCTATTATGCCATCTTAGAGAAATGGAAAGTTCTGAATTTTATAAAGTTATGCTTTAATGCCGGTTTGGTGGCAGGGATTGCTATTATTATTCAATTCGGTACTCTTATTATTCAGCTTAGATATTTACTGGGTAACTATGATTCTGCATTCCAATATATTTCGAATGCCTTTTTGAGAAGGTCTTCCTTCAAAAGCGGCCTGTCTGGTGCCGATTTAGATAGTGAACGTTTTGCTGACTCAGACTCTTTGTCTTTTCTATGGAATAATGTAATTAAAGATTACCTGAGGGGAAATGCATTTGAATGGGGCTTTGTAAGTTTGGGCTTTGAGTTTTGGTTTGCCGTGCTTATTGGTATAATTCTTTTCTTTAGCGTGCTTGTTTTCTTCATAGGCCGAAGATTAGATGATCGGAAATATATTGCGCTTTTGGCTAGTACAATAATATCTGCTATATGTCCTCTATCCTGGTATGTTATATTTAAAGAGCATTCATTCTGGCATCCTCAGATCGATTTTATTATCTGGTATATGCCATTCCTGTTGCTGGGTTTTGCAGTTATTGGTGTTGGTATATCATTACTTATATCTAAGAGAGGAATACTAAAAAAATAGGAATATTAGGAATTTCCTAATTCCTGACTCCTTACTTGCATTTCCATCATCGGAATTTCAGATTGAAGTTGCTCCAGTCTTTCTTCCATACTGAAAATATCTGAAGCTATTCTGCGTTTTCCATCTTCGGAGTTTGTACTATACTCTACGCGTTTTTTCTCCAGTTTATCTGAGAGATCCTTTTGCTCTGTTTTTAATTGAAGAAGCTTACTGAAAATATTTCTTGCAGCAGGATTTTTGAAATCTGCCATTGTGTAATAGGTTTTACTATCGTTGATAACAAATTCAAAGTCATGCACTACCTCCACCTTTTTTACAGCTTCTTTACGTGCCAGAGTAACAAGGTTGGAATAGTTCTTATCCGCACTCCACGAATCTTTGATAGATGATATGTGTGCTCTGTTAGCCAGGTAATTTTCGTCCTCGCTTTCTACTATTTTTACCACTTTATTTGGGATAAAAGTATATATACAAACCATCCCTTCGGGCAAGTATCTGTCAGTAGCAAACCACCCGATCCCTTTTTCTTCATCTACAGCCATCATATAGTCGTTATATAACGAATTGAATGGCATGTTTAGACGTTCGGGACTAAGGTATGTATCATTATTCATATTGTACCGCGACACAAAAAGATCGTATCCACCAAGAGAATTTTCATCTTCTGCGGCAAAGTAAATCGTTACCCCGTCAGCCATCATATATGGATAATTTACGTTCCCTGATAACCCAAAGTTTGTCGTTGACAGTTTCTTTTCGTTGCCAAATTCGTCCAGTAGTTTCTCTTTAGAATATAAGCTAAGAATATCATTGTCAGGTCTGGCATAGTACATCTTAGTTTCTTTTTCATTGGTATATACAGTAGCATCAATATTTTTATCGGAAATAAAGATTTTATCGAAATAATCAAGGCGACCGGAACTAAGGCTTAGCTTGTATGCCGAAAGAAATTTTGATTTATCGATGATCAGACTATCGATGATCTGAATATCTTCGGTATTGGATACCATACGACGAAGGCGTGACATTACCTGACGTTTTTCTTCAAGTTTTTCTCTGGCTGCATCGTCCTTTTTTTTCAGCATAGCTTCATACTTGCTAAATGCCTCGGTTGCTTCTGTAAATCTATATTCATTTGTGTATAGCCGACCCAGATAGAGGAATGAGTCTTGTATTCGTTTTTTAGAGGCTACAAGTAAGCATTCTTCTGCTTTCTGAAGGTTTCCTCCTGTTTCGAATAAGCATGCACCATACCATTGGTTCAGGTTAGCATCATCTGGTTTAGCATTATACTCTGCTTCAAATGTAGGGAGAGCTTCTTTATATTTACCTTGCAGATAAAGTTCTTTTGCCTCCGGCAATGTCTGTGAAAAGACAGTGGGTAAACAACAAATAGTGAGTAATAAATGGATAAATATAGATTTCATGTGTCTGCTATTCTAAATGATTAACCGACCCAAATTTACATGAAAATATTCATATTATCACAATTATACGAAATGTAAAGGACGCAGATAGAGAAATATAATTTGAAAATCATCTTCACATATTCTCTTTTTTATACCTTTGCTTGTCCTAATTTAAAATAGTAATTTATGAATTTTGATTTAGATAGTATTATTCCTCTTATTATTATAGTTCTTACGGTTATAACCAGTATCAAAGGGTTCAATGATATGGCTTTCTTTGATAGGTATAAATTTAATGTGGGAGCTATTTTGGGAAAGTCTAAACAGTGGGACAGGTTGCTGACTTCTGCTACACTTCATGGAGACTACATGCACTTGTTGTTTAATATGATGACATTGTATTTCTTTTCGGATGTAATTATATATGCTTTTGGCATATGGATTTATCTGGTAATATACTTTTTCTCAATAGCTGGAGGAGGACTTTTATCCCTGTTTATCCATCGTAAAGAATACTATTATAGCGCGATTGGTGCATCGGGGGGTGTTGTAGGTATATTATTTGCAGCCATTGCGGTTTTTCCGGAGATGCCTCTTCGCTTCTTTTTTATTCCGATAGATATTCCCGGATGGATATTTGGGGTGGGGTACCTGGCCTTTTCTATCTATGGAATGTTGAAAAGTGTGGGCAATATCGGTCATGATGCGCATATGGGAGGAGCTGTTGTGGGTATTGTTGTCGCTCTTATATATACTCCATTCGATTTGCTGAAAAGTAATGCACTATATATAGGAATTATGATTTTGCCTCTTATTGTTTTAGCATTTTTAATACTAAAGAAAAAATAAACTTAGTATTTAAGTTAAGATTAGGAATCTTTTCTTAATTATTAAACCTTTTTTTGTTTAAGCAGTCTTACTTAACAACCAAACTGATAGAATAAGAGATATGAACTGCAAAAACATTTAATAATTTTGAACATCGGAGTTATTTCATTGTTATAAAACTATACAATATTCTAAATACAGACACTATGAGTAATGAAAAAGATCTTATACAGTATGATGAGGATGATGCTGTAAAGTATATTCAAAACTACTTGCCACAAGACGTAAAAGGAAAATATTCGAATGATGAAATCAATTACATCATTGATATTGTATACGAATTTTATGAGGAAAAAGGGTTTATGGATGATGATTCAGAAGGAGAGGTCTTAGTCGATATTGACGAAGATGAAATTGTGTCCTATGTTCTGAACAATACAAAAAAAGATAAAATCAATAACTTCTCAGCTGAAGATATTTCATTTATTATTCAGGGTGAGCTTGCTTATTGTGAATCAATAGGAATATTTGAATAAAAATATCACAAACTAATAATTTAAATTAAAATTTTTAATTATGAAACATTTTTCATTTTTGACAGCTATTGTTTTGAGCTGTACTTTATTATTTTCTAGTTGTGGTGCCAGCGACACTGTAAAAGGTGGTGGTATTGGTGCTGGTGCAGGAGGTGCTTTAGGTGCAGGTATCGGAGCCATTATCGGTGGAGGTAAGGGTGCTGCATGGGGTGCAGGTATTGGTGCTGTTGTAGGTGGTTCTGCCGGTGCTATCATCGGAAATAAAATGGACAAGCAAAAGAAAGAACTTGAGCAGATTAATGGGGCTCAGGTTGAATCAATTAATGATGGACAAGCTATAAAAGTTACTTTCGAATCAGGAATATTGTTTGCAACAAATTCAAGTACATTAAGTACTGCTTCTCAAAGTGCTCTTTCTAACTTTGCAGCTTCTTTGAACAGCAATCCTGATACAGATATTCAGATATATGGACATACTGATAATACAGGTAACGATGCTATTAATAATCCATTGTCTGAAAAACGTGCTCAATCTGTTTACAACTTCCTTCAAACTAAAGGAGTTTCAGGTAGCCGTATGGTATCTCAGGGATTTGGTTCTACTCAGCCGGTTGCTGATAATAGTACAGCTTCGGGAAGAACTCAGAATCGTCGTGTAGAAATTTATATTCTACCAAATGAAAAGATGATTCAAGATGCTCAACAAGGAAGATAATTGAAAACTTCCCTGTCGTCTAAATAAAAAGAAAAGCTCCTGAAATCAGGAGCTTTTCTTTTTATTTTTGTATGTTACAGATTATTACTCATTATCTGGATACCCAGCTGTTCAGCCTCTTTGTATCTTTCTTTATCGAATGTGTACAAATTGGGAGATTTGTGAGCGCCTGCTTTCCGCGTTTCATTTAGAGTCTTGATATAGCCTATTGATAGCATTTTGCGTTGAAAGTTTCTTCGGTCTAGTTCACGTCCTAAAATTGATTCGTAAATACTTCGCAACTCAGGCATTGTGAATTTCTCAGGTAGCAATTCATATCCTATCGGGACGAAACCAATTTGTTTGCGAATCGTTTCAATTGCAACATTTACAATTTCTCTGTGAGCAGGATACAGATCCGGTATTTCATTAATATCAAACCATCCGATATTCTCGTATTCGTTTGCTTGGATTTTTGCCTCTTCAAATTTTATCAAAGCATAATATGCAAGACTGATAGAACTATTGAGTGAAGACGTTTTATCAATAATATCTTCATTATTCGGTTTTTTACCTAAGAAGTAGAATTGCTTTAAATATATATCATTCAATCCGGTTCTTGCAATAAGTACACGGGATGCAGCTTCGTCAGGGAGTTCATCCATTGAGATAAAACCTCCCGGAATCATCCATTTATCACTCACTTTGAATTTACATAATAGTATTTTAAGACATCCTGAGTGAAATCCGAATATAGTGCAATCAACAGATACATTTGGGATGAATATATCTTTGTTCTGCTCAAGAGTTTCTGTTGATAGTTTTTCTTTTCCCATGAACTTTAAAGTTTTTCTTGTTTTGTAGTGTCTGTTGTAACTTCATTCTTCTTGTTATCAAGATAATATATATGATATTCAGCTTTTTCTTTTGCCATTTTAAGACTGTCTAGCTGTAACATCATTACTGATAACTCATAAGATTTGGCTATAGCCGATTTTACCGGCTGTGATAAGGTATATGTATATCTCCCCTGTCCCTCTATAGAGGCAGTTAAGGGTTTGTTTATATTTGTGAATATAAATTTTGCCAACCCATTCTCTTTGGCTCCTCCAAAACGTATTATTTCATAAGTTTTGTTCATATTCGTAAAGCGGTAGTTTAATCCGTCATCATTTACCGGAATCGATTCAGCAAATGATCCGTCTTTTGTCGATATCTTTAGTTTATTATGTTTTTGACCGCCAATAAATACACTTTCCAGATATAATTGTCCGTTTTCTTCAACACCGGATCTCAACGTTGTTCCCTCAATAGAATTTGTAACACTTTCTTTAGGTATATAACTTCCTGTTTCTTGATACTGTTTGTTTTGTATAAAACTAAATTGCTTTTTTTTCAGATCTACCTGTGGTTGAAAATGGATTATTAATGAATCGCAAGATGTGATTATCTGTTCGTTTTCTCCTCTTCTGACCGAGTCTAATAAAGCAAGTCCCTCTCTTATTTGAGTAAATGCTTTGGGATATTTTATTTTTAAACTGTCAAGTTGTTGTTTCGCTAAAGTGTAATCCTTCTTATTGTATGCAAGCCTGGCTGTAGCTAATTGTTGTTGAGCTTCATTATTCTCTGATGTACAGGCTAATAAAAAGAAAGACAAAAGTATAAATATACCTTTATAATAATTTTTCATAAAAGAGCACTCTGTAAAAATGTTCTGGGTGAACTGTTCCATGTAATTCAGCACCAAATTACAAATAATTTTCATTTCAACATTATTATTTCTGATTATTTTGTCTGATTTACACCTTAAGATATTAGTTTATAATATTTTAACAAAAATGCCTGCGAAATGTATTCTTATTATAACAACAAAAATAGACCAAAAGTTTTGTTATGTGAGGTTATGATTTGAATAATTTAGCTAATTATTTGTTCTATTCAGATTATTCTGAAACATATAACTTGCTGTTTGAAACATGGCTGCAGAATATATGCGCATACTGTCTGCTTCTTGCCTGTGCTGAGCAATGAAATTCTCAGGATTATTGTTATTGTACTGATATAATCCTTCCATCTTAGCTTTAAAGTTATATGAATAGAAAAAATGAGGGCCTATGCAGCCTAGGGCATTATCCGAAGAGAAAAATATATAGGGGCGTTTTGTTTTAAAGAGATCCTCTCCAAACGTATTGTTTTCATAAGGCCGGTTCAATAATCCCATAACAGTAGGGAATACATCAACCTGCCCTCCTAACTCTGTAAAAGTCTTAGGAGCATCTTCAAATGCAGGAGAATATATTATAAATGGGATATGATTTAACGAGAGAGGCATTTCGTATGTCTGAGTTCCTACAATTTTCCCATGATCTCCCAATAGGACGAATATTGTGTTTTTATACCATGTTTGTTTTTCAGCTTCGGCAAAGAATTGGCGTATAGCATCATCAGCGAAAGCTACAATTTGATATTGAGGATCACTGCTTCTATCTTTGAACTTTTCGGGAACGATATATGGGGGGTGATTACTTACTGTTAATAAAGTGGCAAAAAATGGGGTTGTCTGTGTGGATTCATTGAATTTATCCAAAGCATAATTTAATAAGAAATCATCAGCTACACCAAAACTATTCCTTCGCATCTCTTTAGGATAGTCTTCCTGTGAATATATCTCTTCAATTCCATTTTCGATTAGGAATGCGTTCATATTGTCATATTGGGCTTCATGAGTCATAAAGAACATGGTCTTATACCCCTGATCTTGCAATGTATTAGGTAATCCCTGACATAGAGGTATATTCACATTCTTCATCATGTTTTTATCGAACAAGGCCGGGAGTCCGTATAAAGACGCTAGAATACCATGATTGGTATGGGTTCCTGCTGAGTAGAAATGATCAAAGTAGTATGACTTATTGATGAGTTGATTCAAAAATGGAGTTATTTCTTTTCCATTCTCTTTTATTTTTAATAAGTCTGAGGACATTGACTCCATGAGATAACCACTACGTTCATGTCTTTTGTCTCTCCTTGTGCTTCAACATACCTTTGAAGAGGTGATTTCTCTTTATTCTCGGGATTCAGTCCGAATGCTTTTCTAGCTATTGATATTGCATCCTTTTCTGCAATAATGTCATTTACATTATAGTGAGACTTTGAAGATTCAATGACATCCCTCATAAAATAGAATGAAGGGTTTATTCCAAGCTGGTTGAGAAAAGAATTGTCACAAAAATATGCCTGGCTGGTTCTGATCGGATTATAGCCAAAGCGTCCTCTTATCCCGAATATGCAAAGCGCAATAAGGATAAGGCAAACAGGCAGATAAGCTAAGTACTCCTTTTTCTTTAAGTTTTCTTGGCTTTTTTGTAGTAATCTTTTACTCAACTTGAAAATTAAATATCCGAATAGGAATATAAACACAACGAATAATGCCATATAAGCATAGTAAGATGTTTCTTCCAATATCATTTCAATTGTAGTTCCCCCTTCTTCGTTCCAATTAAAGATGGAAACATTCAAATGTTTGAAGAAATATTTGAAATATGGGATATCAGCCGCTCCGATAGCAAAAACGAGAGTATATACAATTATATAGAATACATTGAATATAGTAAATATTACTTTATTGCTTTTGTTGAATAATCCTATGATCGAGAGAACAACTAATGGTAGTATTGATATATAGCATGCGATTACGTTATCAAACCATACTCCGCGCAACAGGGCTGAAAATATCCAGTTTGCTTTTGTTGCTACGTTTTCAATGTGTTGCAGATTTGTAAGTAGCAATATGATACGCTGCAAAGACATCAATAGTAGTGCCAGAATATGCACTGATAATACATAATAGATATAACTCTTTATTTTTTTCATTCTGTCGGATAGATAGGATACAAACAACAAAGGGTTGTAGAAACAACCCTTTCAATCTGATATTTAATTAAAATCTTACCATGCAAATAACGGGTATTCTTTCATTATACTGTTTACCTTTTCGCGAACAGCTTTTATAGTTTGTTCGCTTTCAGGATTTGAAAGGACAGTGTCTATCATTTCTACGATTTCGCCCATTAATGGCTCTTTGGCGCCACGTGTTGTAATTGCGGGAGTACCAAAACGGAGTCCTGATGTAAGGAATGGACTGCGGCTATCGAATGGAACCATATTTTTATTAGTCGTAATATCGGCTTCAACAAGAACTTTTTCTGCAAGTTTTCCAGTCAGTTCTGGGAATTTTGGGCGCAGGTCTATAAGCATAGAGTGATTGTCTGTACCTCCTGATACAACTTTGTATCCTTTGTCTATAAAAGCTTGAGCCATTACAGTTGCATTTTTCTTTACTTGTGTTTGGTATACTTTATATGACGGATCGAGTGCTTCTGCAAACGAAACGGCTTTTGCTGCAATCACATGTTCCAAGGGACCACCTTGTATTCCGGGGAATACAGCAGAGTCAAGCAAAGCTGACATCATACGGATTTCACCTTTTGGTGTCTTTTTGCCCCAAGGATTTTCAAAATCCTTACTTAGGAGAATAGCTCCTCCGCGAGGTCCGCGTAATGTTTTATGGGTAGTAGTAGTTACTATATGGGCATGAGGTAGAGGATTGTTTAATAATCCTGCGGCAACTAATCCTGCAGGGTGTGCCATATCTACCATAAATATTGCACCTATCTCATCGGCAATCTTGCGGATACGGGCATAATTCCAATCGCGGGAATAGGCTGAGGCACCGGCGATGATTACCTTTGGTCTTTCAGCACGGGCAACTTGCTCCATTTGGTCATAATCTACTTGCTCAGTATCTTGTTTTACGTTGTATTCAAGTGCATGGAACATCAATCCTGAAAAGTTTACAGGAGAACCATGAGATAAGTGACCTCCATGCGATAGATTGAGTCCCAGAAATTTATCTCCGGCTTGCATACATGCCAGAAATACGGCAGCATTGGCTTGGGCTCCTGAGTGAGGCTGTACATTTGCCCATTCTGCACCAAATATCTCTTTCAGGCGATCAATAGCCAGTTGCTCACTAAGGTCTACAATCTCGCATCCCCCATAATATCTTTTGCCCGGATAGCCTTCTGCATATTTATTGGTAAGGCATGAACCCATAGCTTCCATTACCTGTTGGCTTACAAAGTTCTCTGATGCAATTAATTCTATTCCTTTCAGTTGTCGTTGATATTCTCTTTCAATAATATCAAAAATGGCTGTATCTCTTTTCATAAACGGGTAAAATTATGAGGTAAATAAATTATTTGACAAAGGTAACTATTTTAATAATTTGTATATGCCTCTTTTCTGTAATTATTTTCGAATACTAAGCGGACTGGTGTCTTAATTGACAGAAAAATGTCATATTCTCTGTTCGAATAGACAGAGGAAATACCAGATAAGTGTAAAAATGATAAAGGGTTTGATTCTTTTTTATAAATCATTAAGAATCCATGAATCTTTCCACTCGATAGTGAATTTATCTCCTTCAAATTTTATCGGCAACCAGATATATCTGCCATCAATGGCGTCGTTTGGTGTCCATCTGTCGCCCATATAGATAAATTGACTATTTTTACCTTGTATCGGTAGTATATATGTGCTTTGTGAATGAAAGGTGAGGTCTGCATCTATGCCTATGCATGGATTGCCTAATTCGGTCCATGGGCCCCATATGGATTTGGCGACTGCTGATCTGGCCTCATTTGGAGCCCAGCCTGTACACCCCGAGGCCATAAGGTAATATTTTTCATCCTTCTTGAAAATGGCTGGCGCCTCCATGAAACGATCGGGAAAGAAACGCGCGTATTTATCTGCATAGTCAAGGTAGTCTTCGGTAAGCTGAGCAATATGCAGTGTACTGTTTTCTTCAGATGAATATATATGATAGGCTGTTCCATCATCGTCTACAAATAATGTCATATCCCGTGCCATCTGTCCGCCTTGCATATCGCGTCCTAATATATTGAGCGAATCAGCCGGAGCAGATAATGATCCTCCTGTAAATATGGCTCCCTCTACCCTGACAGGACCTTTGGTTAGTATTTCCGGAGCGTTGAATGGCCAATGTCCTGCATTTGGGCGAACAGAACGTATGTATGAATATGGTCCTGTTGCTTTGTCACTGATAGCAATGCCACTACGCGCCCCTTCATATCCCTGGCCCTTTGGCTCAAGATGAAAATACATAATATATTTTTTTGTTTTCTTATTATGGATTACTTTGGGACGTTCCAGTATACAGCCTTTAGCTATGTCATGTGTAGAATCGGCTTCAATTACAGATAGGGCAATTCCTTCGTCTGTCCAGTTATACAAATCCTTTGATGAATAACAATGAACTCCTACATTTGCCAGATTTCCGTTTTCGCCTTCGGTCTTATGTTCTCCAAACCAGTAATATGTGCCATTATCATATAGAATACCCCCGCCATGGGCATTGATATGCACATTATTGTTGTCCAACCACAACTCTCCGGGAGTGAAAGCTTGATATTTTCCTTCTTGTTTACAAGACATAAGTACGATGATAAGGAATAATAGAAATCCGGATGTTAAAATGCTTTTTTGTATATTCATTTCAAAAGTTTTTCGTTTTAAGATATAAGAGTTACAAACAAAGATAATGAATATATCTTTAACATAAATTGATTATTAAGCGAAGATCAGGTCTAAAAATAATAAAACAATTATCTTTATCGTATGAAATTATTTGAGAACAATAGGTTATTTTTCAGATACCTTTTTATAGTGATAGCTATTGTTATAGTTTTCGTATCACTTCTTGTTTCTCATTATCTGGTGAAGGATTTATCCAAGGAAGAACGAAATAAAATTGAAATCTGGGCGGAGGCTACAAAAGAGATGGCCAGCAATGCTGAAAATCTCAATATGAATCTGGTAGCGCAGATTTTGACGAGTAATACAACTATTCCTGTAATATTATACGATAAGAAAGAAAATAATTATACTTCCGCAAATATCGAATTACCTGGAACAGATGATCAGGAATTTCTTAAGAAAAGAGCAGATAGCTTTCAGCGAAACCATGAACCTATAATTATTGAGGCTGAGGATTTTGATCAATATGTTTATTATGATGATTCTTACACCTTAAAAAAACTTCAGTTGTATCCATATATTCAGCTAGGAGTACTGTTTATTTTTATGATTACTGCTTTTTTTTCATTATTTACAACGATGAAGATGGAGCAGGATCGCTTGTGGGTAGGACTTTCTAAGGAAACGGCACATCAACTTGGTACTCCTATTTCATCACTACTAGCATGGTTGGAATATTTGAAGCTAAAAGAATCCGATGTATCTGTTATAATGGACATGGAAAAAGATGTAAATCGGTTGCAAATGATTACAGACCGTTTTTCCAAGATCGGTTCAACCCCAACTTTGGAACGTGAGGATTTGGCAAATATAGTTCAACAATCAATAACTTACCTTGAAAAACGAATATCCAAAAAAGTTTCTTTTATTATGGAATTACCTGACGCTCCTTTATATGTAGAAGTGAGTGAGCCGTTATTAAGTTGGGTAATAGAGAATCTGACGAAAAATGCGGTAGATGCAATGGGTGGACAGGGGAAAATCACCTTTACTTTTACAGCTAAGGGTAAGATGGTATCTTTAGATATACAAGATACAGGTAAGGGGCTCCCAAAATCAAAATACAGAACAATTTTCAATCCCGGCTATACTACTAAATCTAGGGGGTGGGGGTTAGGGCTCTCCCTTGCAAAACGCATAATTGAATCATATCATAAAGGTCGGATTTATGTAAAATATTCCGAAATAGGTGTGGGGACAACCTTTTGCATTGAGTTAAAAAAGGTTGAATAGTGTCATAGAGACAGTGTTGAGTCTTTGTAAACCGGATAATTTTCTTATTTTTGTGGCAATTCGACTAAATTTTAACAATTCTAAAGAATCTAATGGCTAAATTTTCCAGAGCGTTTTGGGTCGCCAACACCGTTGAACTGTTGGAGCGGCTGGCATACTATGCAATTTTTATTTCACTAACTCTATATCTTTCAAATGTTTGGGGCTTCAATGATGTTGAGGCAGGTATCATTGCGGGTTCATTCTCCGCATTGCTTTATTTTCTTCCGACTTTTGTAGGTGCATATTCTGATAAGATAGGCTTTAGAAAGGCTATAATGATAGCATTTACTCTGCTTACCATCGGATATTTTGGTTTAGGACTTATTCCTACTTTACTGGAGAGCGCCGGCTTGGTAGAATATGGTGCTGCAAATGCAGTAGGATTAAATCAGGATCTGACAGAGGTCAATGAAGGTAGTATTATAGCTACTTTCCGTTCTTTCTTTAAATGGATAGGGGTTGGCAATTTTGATCGCTATACTACATTTACAGGACTGAGAGAAAGCGTTCAACAGTGGACAATAGTTCCTATTCTGCTTTTTATTGTTGTAGGCGGAGCATTTATTAAGTCGGTGATATCGGGTACTGTAGCCAAGGAGACAACATCAGAAACCAGGGCAAGAGGTTTTGCTATCTTTTACATGATGGTGAATATTGGTGCTTTTACAGGAAAAACAGTAGTTGACCCGCTTCGTAAGAGTATAGGAGACCAAGGGCTTGTTTATTTAAATTATTTTTCGGGAACAATGACATTAATTGCCTTAGTTGTTGTCTTCTTCATGTATAGATCGACACAAACGGCAGGACAAGGCAAAAGTCTTTCTGAGATATGGGAGGCTTTGATAAAAGTTTGTAAGAATGGACGGCTTGTTGCATTAATTCTTATTACCAGCGGATTTTGGATTGTTCAGCAGCAGATGTATGCATCTATGCCTAAGTATGTGATCCGCATGGTAGGGCAGGACGCATCTCCAGGATGGATTGCCAATGTAAATCCTTTTGTGGTATTCCTATTGGTAAATCTGGTAACTACAATAATGAAGAAACGGTCGCCACTGGCTTCTATCATGGTAGGTATGTTTATTATACCTATATCGGCACTGATTATGTCTTTTGGTAATTTGATGGGAGGTGATCTTATATCTGTTTTTGGATTAACAACAATACATCCTGTAACACTTATGCTGATTATTGGTATTGCATTCCAGGCCCTAGCCGAATGCTTTATATCCCCGCGTTTCCTTGAATATTTTTCATTACAGTCGCCAAAAGGAGAAGAAGGACTATATCTCGGATTTAGCCATCTTCACTCATTTGTGTCTTCTTTGGTGAGCTTTATTGTGGCCGGATTCTTATTAGAGGCTTTCTGCCCTGATCCATTGTCAGAGCGATTTGCCAATTCTACTAATTTTGCAGCAGATTATGCAGCTGCTACTGCAAATGCACATTACTTGTGGTATGTATTTTTTGCTATTGGGCTAGTCTCTGCAATTGCCCTTATTATATATGCCCGTGTGGTGAGCAAACTAGATGCAAAGAAAATAGGATCTTAATTATAAGAATATAAATAGAAATCCTCAGGCTAGCCAGTCTGGGGATTTTTTATTTAGAAGAAAAGTATGTGTAATTACTTTTTTTTCTTCATTTCCTTTAGCATTTTTACACAAATGAATGTAAGGAAAAGTCCTATTACAATGATTACGCCCCATAAGAAAACGGGTCGTTCTATCAAAGATAATTCCCGTTTAGGAGTGATGACTTCTTCATCAGGAATCCCATGCAGATTGCTAACCTTAAGAATAGGTAGATCCACTGGAATATCAGCCTGAAAATGTTCAATATCATATTTAGGCAGAGCCATATTCTTTACACCAATATTTATACAATATTCCTTACCTTGTTCCAGATAAGCACATAAATAACGATTGAGTCCATAGACTCTGATTGAATCGATTGTTAGTGGAGGATTGTTATTGTTTTCAATTGTAATAACTGTATGTTTACCTAATGGAAAGTTATTAACGAAAAAAGAATTGTCACTTTTGGAGGATAGATCAAAACCTATTCGTTTTCCACTGATAGTATCTATTACCGAGACATGACGGAGATAATATGCACTACTATTAACTTTAAATTCGAGCTTATTCACGCGATATACTTCTTGTTGTTCCGGAAAACGAAGATATGTCTTTTTATCTTCCTTTTCCTCAGAAATAAACCTACCCAGATTGATCTTTGTGAATTGCGCATAAATACTAGAATTCTCTATTTTTCCGACTTTTATTATATCTAACGGGCTGCCTTGATTACTCTCTAGAGTTATTTCATAATATGTGTAATTACCAGAAGGAAAATCGAGAACCAAAATCTCTTCGCTATCAGACTGATTGTAGCTCAAATTTGAAATACTCGTTTTTTGTTTTACTATATACCAATTTTTTAGGTCGTCGCTCCCTCTTACTGTGGCATATTTATTGACATCCGCGGCTTTGACAACAATATAAAAGCGCTTTATATTTTCTTTCTTATTATTATCTACGACAATAACATTCAGACTATCTCTTATTGAGTTATTTTTCAGGTCATAACTTTTAAATCGAGCTATTTCCTGAACAGGACTTACCGATCTGAGGAAATAAGGTACTTCTTTATTATCTTTATCCAGAACTCTAATATCAGTTAGCTCAATATCTTTGGAATGAGCTATAGCATATTGGTCGAGTTCGATATTATAATAGCCGCTCGTATCAACAGATTGTAAATCACCCTGCCATACAGATTGAGCGTAACCAACCGTTGTATATAGGATAAATAAACAGATAGAAATATATTTTTTCATACTATTAATCTTGTTTAAAATTATCTTCTTCTATTTTATCCGCCTCGTCATCCTTAACCAATGTTTTTATCTTTTGCTGAAGGAAAGATACCAATAGTAGAATAACACCGAGCAATACAAACGAGACAATACGTCCTGCTTGCGACATATGCCAAACGTCATATGCATAGAATTTTACTATAATAACACCAAAGAAGATTAAAGAAATCTTGCGTAATAGCACTTCCTTTCTTTTCAGTCCCCACACCATTAGTATCATAGCTAGAATGCCCCATAGTATAGGGTATCCGAATGTATGCACATCATATAAGAGGCTATCATAATTATCCATTCCGTTGAATAACATAATGATTATATGATCTGTCTCAATGCTTAAAATTGCGACTGACAAAATTACCAATCCCCAACAAATAGGAGCGAACCAATCTTCAGGTAAAGATTTTACATTCTTGGCCAATAAATAGATAATAAAGGCAACAGTAGGTAACGAAAGCAGATGCAAAAGGAAATAAGATGTATTGTACTCTTCCATCTGGAAAATATCGTAACGCAACTCTACTGCTAAATAGGAGTATACAACCGCATAGAAAAATACAGCGACAAAGAACTGCATAAATACAAGTGCTCCCGAAAACTTTTTTCGGTAAATAACAGCCAGTATCATTATATACAAGAACGTATATGTTGCCATAGCCAGATATCTGAAACTTGAAGTATAATCTATATCTGTAAATCGCTCTAATTGATAATTCAGCTCCAGGAAAGGTACTATAAAAGACAGGGCAATAATCAGTACTCTGAATACTTTAATGATAGCTCCTACCGAGAATGTTTCTATACCCCGTATTTCAACTATAGAATCTGGATCTTCCTTCTTCAAAAAGAATGATACTAATCCGAAAGCAGCCATAACCACCAGGCCTGTAATAAATATTCTGTTTAGTACAATTGTTAGTGCCAGATCGTACGAATAACTATGATCTATATCAATAATATAAGATACGATGGTTAATCCACTGATAATAATAAAGCCGATTCTGAATATGGCGATCTGTGATCTTTGCCATAACAGGAGTAATACTACCATTTCCGCCGCCCAAAACATTGTGATCACGTGTCCATGTAGTTGGATTGGTATAGCTAAGCTGACAAAGGTCATAACCACAGCTATAATAAGATAAATCAGATTCCTGTCAACTTCACTCTTACGGAACAGAGTAAGCATAACCAGCGCGTTTACTACTGCAATAGATATTGTTACTATACCTCTTACATCGTAAGGATAATCATTAAATACATACAGGCATGCTAAGAAGAAGGATAAGTTATTAGATAGAATCAGTACAGCCTGATATGGAGTGATCTTATTCCCTGATTTGAAATGGTCGAACAGAGCCAATAGATAAAACTGAATAAAGAAGAGGGCAGCAAATACTGTAGCACTGATAAATTGTGTATCGAAGGACCGCAGTACCCATATCCAGAAAAAGGACAATGTCAATACATAGCATATAATTCCTATAATGCGCCATTTCTTAATGAAAGATATAGCCAGCATACCTGAATTTAAGATCAGTATATATGAGAACAGGACAATATAATTTCCATCTCCCGAGCTAACCATTAATGGCGAGGCAAATCCACCCAGCAGAGAGAATATTGCCAGTTCTTTCCGGTCATAATAAAGGGATAAAATCACAGAGAATATTGTTACTCCAATCAATAATATGAAAGCAACCGTTTGGCTAAACAGTTCATATTCCCGGAATGCAAGCGTGATCGTTATATAAAAAACAGAGATACCACCGCCTACAAGAATGGATGAGAATACATGATATTTTGATTTCAATTTGTGGGCAATACCAATGATGATACCACCGGTAAGCAAGCCTATACCTACACGTCCGACTTCGTTGATCCATTCCTGATCAATGGCATACTTAACAAAAAAAGCAATGCCTAATACCAAGGTAATGATACCAACTTTACTAAGCCAGTTTTCTCCCATTATCTTTTCGAAGAAATTGCGCTCATCGTATATTTCTTCTGTAGGTGCAGGCTTATATGGAGGGGGAGTTTCAGTTTCTACAATTATAGGTTTTGACTCTTCAGTACGTTTAATTGCAGCAAATGGCGGGGGTGTTTCCTCCTGTGGAAGCTCATCTATCACAGGAAGTTCTTCGGTTACTATTTCTTCCTTTTCTTCAACCACTACTTCCGAAGGTGTTATCTCTTCAGGTATTTGCTCTGGTATCTGTTTAACAATTTCTTCAGGAATAGGCAATTCGGTCGCCTCCGGTACAGATTCTTTTATTTCTTCCTTTATTACAGGCTCTTCTGGCGCCTTATCTTCTTTCTCTGGCTTGATGGTTTCTACCACCTGTAATTTAGAAATTTCATTCTTCAGCTCATTTATAGCAGCAAGAATTTCTATTGTATCATCTATTGATTTAGGCTTTTTTGATAATTCCGAACCTTTTTTGTTCTGGTTGTTGATATCATTAGCCAGACGGTCAATCCGATTCTCTAATGCGCCTATTTTCCCTAATGTTATAGCAGGTAAAATAAACAGGACAATAAGTAATATAATTACGAAAAGTATTATAGCTCCTTCCATAAAGCAGTAGTTAAGTGTAAAAATGATTTCGTAAAAATACATGTATTATTGAAGATTAGTGCTTTTTTATGAAAAATATGATATTATTTAAGAAAAAAGCCCAACGAATTTTTTGTTCACTGGGCTTTTTATCTATAAATCGGCATTTATTCTTCCTCTTCCAGTTCTTTCAGATTATCGAGGCTCTGAAGAATCGATTTAATATTTTTATCGTAAAGTTTCTTATACGACCATATAGTTAACAATACCAGCCCAATAGCTGTACATGTTAGAAAAGTCCACAAAACTATATTTACATTTAATCGGGCATATAAGAATGCACAGGAAAGCAAGACCAGAGGTACAAAGAATAACATAACCAGCTTTTCTTTTTTGATATGTATATTATATTTATTAGTATGCTGTATATTAGTACTGACCGTTCTTGAGAAATCGACTTGCATCAGTCCATATACTTTATATACCTGCCAAAAGAAAAATACAATGTCAACAACTAACATAATATACATGAATGTCTTATATCCTGGTAGGTCCGGGTGGAAGTTGAGTGCATAAATAATAGCAGGGATCACTAACAATAAGACTATAATACCAAATATCTCATAATTGAATAAACGGCTCAAGGCTTTATCCGATTTAGTGTACAACATCTCTTTCATAATATTTCTTTTTAGAACTTCTTGCTTTTGCAAGCGGTCATCTAATGATTGCCATGTATTTTTTAATTCATCCAGTTCCATTTTTCTAAACTTAAAGATTCGACATTTGTTTTAGTTTTTCTTTAGATCGCTTTAGCTTTGTGGCCACATTACTTACAGTCAATCCCGTGATATCAGCTATTTCCTGATATGATTTTTCTTCCAGATAAAGCAGTACAACGGCACGTTCCAAAGTTTTCAACTGATAGATATAATGATACATTTCTTTTATCTGATCGCTCAATGTTTCAGGTTCAGCAATTGCATCCTGTAATATTGATACCGATGACCCTTTGGGACGCCTCATATCTTTTCGCATTCCTGATATACAGGTATTCAGTGCTATCCGATACATCCACGTAGATACAGAACTTTCATATTTGAACCGTGGAAATGCTGTCCAGAGATTGCTCACGACCTCTTGGTACAAGTCTGCAAGAGGAAATTCATCCGAAACATAAAAAGAGCAAACTTTATAGATAACCCGCTCGTTTCTGCCGATCATCTCAATAAATGTTTTTTCTAATTCAGTTTTACCCATTTATCTGCTTTTTATATGTTAGTCGATGTAAATCTAATAAAATGGCATTTTTAACTAAAAAAATAGATTGGACAATATTTTAGATAACGAAAGTTGTTTGCCTACCTCAAACGTGAAGCAATCAAAAACAATTGGATTAACTATGCATTAGTCTCTTTTAAAACTGAAAACACTAAAAAAGCATTATCTTTACACTCGTTTCAGAACTAAAAAAACATCAATGAGCCGAAAGAAAAAAGAACTTCCTCTTATAGAGAATGTTGAAATCGTAGATATTGCTGCTGAAGGTAAGGCAATCGCTAAAGTAAATGACATGGTTGTTTTCATACCATATGTTGTTCCGGGGGATGTGATTGATTTGCAGATTACACGTAAAAAGAATAAATATGCTGAAGGAAAACCCGTCAGGTTTGTTTCTTATTCACCCAATAGGGTTGAGGCATTTTGTGAACATTTTGGTATCTGTGGCGGATGCAAATGGCAAATATTACCATATGCAGAACAGCTAAAGTTTAAGCAAAAACAGGTTGAAGATAATCTGGTAAGGATTGGCAAAATTGAGCTGCCTGAAATTCAACCGATATTAGGTTCGGAAAAAACTCAATTTTATCGTAATAAGCTGGAGTTTACCTTTTCAAATAAGAGATGGCTAACATTAGAGCAGATTCACTCAGGAGAAAGCTTTGATAATATGAATGCTTTAGGCTTCCATATTCCGGGTATGTTTGATAAAGTACTTGACATAAATAAATGTTGGTTGCAGGATGATATTTCTAACCGGATAAGGAATTTTGTGCGCCAGTATTGTTATGATAAGGGTTATACCTTCTTTGACTTGAGAAACAGGGGAGGGCTGATGCGTAACATGATTGTGCGTACATCCACTACAGGCGAACTGATGGTTATTGTTGTATTCTACGATAATGAAAAAGAGCAGCATGAAGATTTACTAAGTGCTATTGCTGATAAATTCCCGGATATAACTTCCCTCCTTTATATTATAAATCAAAAAGCTAATGATACAATTACCGATCAAGAAGTTCTGATATGGAAAGGTAATGACTTTATATATGAAGAAATGGAAGGGCTGAAGTTTAAAATTGGACCTAAGTCTTTCTATCAGACTAATAGTGAACAGGCTTATAATTTATATAAAATAGCGCGAGATTTTGCCGGACTAACCGGAAATGAACTAGTATATGATCTTTATACAGGTACAGGTACAATTGCTAACTTTATAGCTCGTAAGGCAAAGAAGGTGGTAGGGATAGAATATGTGGAGGATGCTATTGAAGATGCAAAATTCAATTCACAAAATAATAATGTTGATAATACACTGTTTTATGCCGGAGACATGAAAGATATACTTACACAGGATTTTATCAATGAACATGGGCGACCTGATGTAATCATAACCGACCCGCCGCGTGCAGGGATGCACGATGATGTGATCAGGACTATTCTTTTTGCGGAACCTGATCGTATAGTATATGTAAGCTGTAATCCGGCTACTCAGGCACGTGATCTTGCATTACTCGATGAGAAATACAAAGTTAAAAAGGTGCAGCCGGTAGATATGTTTCCACATACGCATCATGTTGAGAATGTGGTACTATTGGTGAAAAGATAATGTTTTCTAGAGTTACTATAAAAAGGAAAGCAGTTGTAATTACAACTGCTTTCCTTTTTATTAATAGTCTGTCCTATTCTTTCTTTTTGAATAATGATATTATCCATAATAAGACAACAGCACCTATTGTTGACATTACCAGATTTCCGAGTATGCCGTTTACATCTAATCCCAGAAGGGTGAAGATCCAGCCTCCCAGCAATCCTCCGACAATACCGACTATCAGGTTAAGGATGAGGCCAAAGCCGCTCCCTTTCATTATTTTTCCTGCTATAAACCCTGCAGCTATACCAATTATTATTGACCAAATAAATCCCATAATGTTATATATTTATTGTTAATGTTTAATTAAGATGTTTGTTTATTATAACATTGGGGTTATCAATAATGTTTATAAAGGTTTTGGGAATTATCATTTCTTTATATAATCCTGTAGGGCTTTTACATATTTATCAAAAGCCTCAATTCCAATTTGAGTGATCTTACAGACTGTTCGTGGCTTTTTCCCATCGATGAATTTACGGACTTCTATATATCCGGCTTCATTCAATTTATCTATTTGTACACTCAGATTACCCGCTGTAGCCCCTGTCTTTTCTTTGATGAAGACAAAATCTGCTTCATCAACAGATAGCAGTAGCGACACTACTGCCAACCGGAGTTGCGAATGTAAGAGTGGGTCTAGTTCCTTAAACATTTTGCGTTGCTTTTTTATTTAACATGTGGCCAGGTATAGCTAATCCAAGAACCATGCATATTGCTAGTAAAATAAATTGTATGTCTGCCCGTGGGAATATGTAAAAAGAGATAAGACAAACAAGTGCTCCTCCCCAGAAAATGCCGGCAGCATAATAGAATAGCTTATAACGGCAGGCCGTAGCAGTTACGTATTGCGCCAGTCCCATGATAGTAAGTATTACCGGTGTAATAACCCATGTTAATGCCCATGATCGGGTAAGATATACTGTGGTAAAAATAATGATAAGAAAAATAACGACCGATATGCTAAACCCGTTCCACGCACTACTTACTATTTTGTCTATATGAGTTCTAACAGTTGCTTCTTTATCACTTCGTCTGGTCATTACTGTACTAATAACACCTACAAGTATCATTATCCACCATATGTGGAATGAATAGTAAGGTATTTCCAAAGTATGTAAAAGTATAAAGTTAGTGATAGCAACTATTGCTGTTACATATCCCCATAGTATCATTGAATTAGCCGATCCCTTTTGGACATTATTCTTGGCTTGATTGATCATCTCATTGATTAATCTCAAACTATCCTGCTCAGTGAAATTCTTTTCCATAACTGTATTGTATTTAGTATTGGGTTAATCCGGTCTCTACTGTAATATGAAAATAAGAGACCGGACAAAAGTAGTGTTATTTATTAAAAGTGAGTAATTGAAGTTCGTTTTTTGCTATTAACTGGTGATCATTGTTTACCTGGATATGCTTTACAGCTAACAGTTCTCCTTCAACATCGTATATATGTATCAGGTGTTGTGCCTTGGCAGACCATGTGGCTATATTCTTATCCCATTCTGTATAGATCAGGTTTTCCAGTTTTTCGTTATTGTATTCATACTCATATTTTTGAGTTCCGGTCCAACCTTGTTCTTCATTCCATTTATAAAAAGTCTTCTCCTGTAAAACTCCTTCAGAATTATATATATAAGTAGCTTTCTTTATAGCCTGAGAAGTTTCACTATCGATAGTTGTAAATTCTTTCACACATCCGTATTCATCCTTTTCTATATTATTATAGATCTTTTGAGCATTTATATTTGTTAATATAATAGCTAATAAGAAGAATGTTGATATAAGCTTTTTCATAATTGTATTGTTTTAATGTTATAAATCTATTTATCTAATCATGATCACAATGCAAATATAAAGTAGTTTATTTTATAAACCAAATTATTTTGTAAATAATTTTATGTTTATCTTAATTATTGTGTAATTCACTGATTATATGTATATTTAAAAATGAATAATTAAATGAATGATGTTATGGACGAACTAGTAACCCTAAAAAGTGCTGATTTTGAGGCTAATTTAGCCGTAGCGAAATCATTTTTGATAGATAATGGTATAGAGTGTGCCATAAATGGTGAATACCTAAGCGTTGGCATGGCTGGACAAGGGGCCGCCAGATTGCAGGTGATGTCTCAGGATTATAAGCGTGCAGCCGAACTGCTGATAGAAGGAGGTTTTGCAAAGCGAGAAGATTTTGATTTTAAAAATTTTGAATAATATGTAATTGAAGAGTTGAATTTAGGTTCAACTCTTTGTTTTTAGCATTCCTTTGTATTGAGGATCATAATTCCGGATCCACCACCTGTACATTATTGTTGCAGTTATGCAATAGATACCTGCCTGTATCCAGAGGGCAATATATTCGAACCAGACATCAGGAAGAGTAGCGCCCATTGTATTTATTTTAATGAAACCATGTATTCCCGGTGTTGAAGGGATAATATATGCTATCGCCTTTATTGGAGATGGTATAGCTGTCCATGGCCATGAAATTCCAGATATGAAAATAAATATAACGCTGGTAAATACAAAGAGCATCATCCCGAACTCACGCTGTGAGCAGAAATAGGAGAGAGTCATACAAAAGAATGTTGCCGCCAGTATAAATGGCATAAGAAATGCCGCTATAGTTACGGGGTCTCCTATCTGAGGAAATTTAAAAAGATATGGGATAACACGCAGTACCCATACAGAAATAAGCATATACAATGATGCATAACAAAAGGCTTTTCCTATTGTAAGTTTGAGTGCACCTACATTTTTTCCTTCTGCTGTATGTGATGCTATATTGAAACGCTTCTTGTCATTATGTGTACCTACAATAGTTGCAATGCCAAGAAACAATGTTTGTTGTATAATTAATATGAGAATTGCCGGAACGAGGAAACTGGCAAATCCGTTTTGCGGATTATACATCGTTACCCATTCATTTTCTACGGTCTGTCTTGTGGTTGCATCTTGTTCCTGACTGCCCCCGCCGGTTTCAAGAACGCGTATGTCGGCACCCATGTCTAACGATACCTCTGTAGCACTCAGTAGCATTGCCTTGTAAAATAATAGGCTGTTCATATCGGCATATACGCTCACCTGAGTTTGCTGTTGAGTGTTTATTTTCTTGCTGAAATCCCTGGGAATATACATGATACCATAGGCTTCCTTTCTTCTGAGAGCTTCGCGGGCTTCTTCCATGTCTGTTGCGTATCCCACTATCTTTACATCAGCAGTAGCGTCCACTTTCCTCTTGAATTCGCGTGAAAGGGCAGAATTGGATTCATCTACCATGACAACCTTTACTTCATGCACAGTTTCATTATTATAAATAAAACTATATAGCACGGGATATGCGAGCGGTACGATAAAGAACAGCAGGATTACAGCTTCATCCCTAAAGACTACTTTAAGTTCGTTTATCCAAACATAATATATATCGAGTAATAATTTCTTCATAACTCATATACGTTTTCTCTGAGAAGTCTCTTTATTACACCCCAAAAGAAGATTGATAACAATGCGAAAGCTAATAATGCTGCATATTGATACATAGAATATCCTACAGGAATACCATTCAATGCCTGATCGATATATATAAGGAAAAAGTGCCGTAAAGGGAAAAAATTACTTAAAGCGTTCAGGCTACCGTCCATAGCTAATGTGGAAAAAGAAAATCCTGTAATGGAGAATGAAACCATTCCTATAAGGCTCGCTATACTTAATGCAAATCGATAGTTACGGAATATTCCCAGCAGGATTATACCTCCGCCTTGTGCTGCAAGAATAAGGCACAGATAATTGAAAAACATTGGCCAAAATCCGCTATGCAATGGGAACCGATTGTAATAATATAAGATAACGATATAAAATAATGCTATACCTATATATATAATTGTATATGGTAGTAACTTACCAATTATAACTTTTAGCATAGAATTATCACCCATAGCCAATAGTTTCTGTCCATTCCCCAGCTTTATCTCCGAGCCAAATGCCGATACAGTGAACATTAATATAATCAGCTGTAATATGCCGGGTAGTAAGATATTATTTAAATAAACAGAATAATTAAGCCACGGATTACCAATAGGGTGAGAATCTATTGTTATCGGTTGTAAGATTGGCATTACCTGAGTCTCGGTATATCCCTTGGCTACTGCTGTTTGTAAGCCGACAGAGGCTGACGCAAGTGTCGATATCGTCTTCAGATCCTGGAACAATAAAGATCCTGATATAAGGAAAGCATTGTTGGTATAATAAACCAATTTTGGACGGTTTCCCGATATGGCATCTTTTGTGAAATCCTTTGGTATTGTAAGAACGGCGTAGACTTCCATCCTTTCCATCTGATGTCTGGCTTCATTGAATGACAAACTCTTATATTTAATATCTGTTTTCTCGAATGCATCCAGCTGGCGTATAAGAGTGCGTGAAGTAGTGGTGTTATCCAGGTCTACAACGGCTATAGGAATACGTGAAGGCAATCCGCTGCTCATCATCCACATCAATATTATCATGGATAGCAGAGGAGAAACGAATATTCCCCAAATACAAATTTTGGAAGAGGATATACGGATCCACTCTCTTTTGAATATTGCGAATATGCCTGTTTCAGCGTTCATTTATTATTCTTTTATGATAAGAGACATTCCGGGAAGGACGTCTATAGACTTGTCATTGAACCGGGCCTTTACTTCAAATGTTTTTCTATCATATTGCCCGGTTGTTTTTGTCGCTTTCCAGGCTGCATACGATCCCAGGTCTTTTACGTAATATACGGTCATATCCACTTCCTGATCCAGTGCAGGAACATAGGCCTTGAATGTTTTTCCTATATCTTTATAATTTTTCAGACGGTCTTCCCTGATATTGAATGAGCCCCATTTATCATCCAGCTTGGCAACATTCATTATAGGTGCGCCTGTTCCTACCAACTCACCTTCATTCGGAAATTTCTCCGTGATCTTTCCATCAATGGGTGAAATCAGATAACTTTCGTTAATATAGGATGAAACTTCAGCTACAGCACCTTTTGCTCTTTCTAACATGGCAAGGGCAGCATCTTTGTCCTCTCGCTCAGCTCCATTTACTGCCATATCATATTGAGACTTGGCTGCTTTTTCGGTAGCAACGGCAGCATTATATTGCGCCTCTGCCTCGTCTCTTTTTTGTGCTGTCACTACACCTTTATTAAAGAGATTCTGCACGCGGGTAAAAGACTTTTGTGCAATTTCTGTCCCTACTTTAGCTTTCTGCCACATCTCAAAAGCGCCTTGTATTTGTTCTACACGTGCACCTTTTATCGCTTTCTGATTTTGGGCGGCGGCACCTTGTTCAGCGGCATTTGCCTGCGCCAGTTTTGCATCGATATCAGGTATACTCAATATAGCCAACGTGTCTCCTTTTTTTACATAACTACCTTCGTCTATCATGTATCTTGCGATACGTCCGGGTACCTTGCTGGATATACGCACCTCAGTTACATCTGCTTCACCTTGTATAATATTATCTTCCTGGTTTAGGAAAAAGAAGCCATATAAGCCTACGATTATAATAACGGCTGCAAAAACCAGAATGGGTATAAGTTTAGATCCCGATTTTTTGTTTTCTGTGTCCATATCTATAGTTGTTACTTTTTTAATTAATTGATATTATTGGTCTTACAGTGAAAAGGTGACAAAAGTAACACTTTTTCAGCTATTTTTATTTTGTATACTTTTCTGTTGTAAGAAGCTATAATTCATATATATATAGATAAAATAATAGTTTTTTATTGAAGTTTACGTCCCAGTGCTTTGTCCAGATATATTCTGCATAAAATGATATCTATTTGGGCATCTATCAATTCAGAGTGTGCCGATAGCCATGCTGTCTGAGCTGCAATTACATCGGAGGATGGTATTACGCCTTCCTCAAATCCTACATTGGCATACCTCAAATTCTCATCTGCTTTTTCTGTATTCTTTTTGGCTGAAGTCAGTTTTTTATTTGCTTCTGATAATTTGTATGAAGACTGATTGATTTGTAGCTTAATTTTTTCTTTTGCATCTTCCATTTCAAATTGTTTGATGCGGGTTTCTGCTTTCGCAGAGTTTAATTTTGCAGAGTTGGATACAAAGTTTAAAGGTACTTTCAGTATTACTCCCACATTCCACATTCCGGCAAACTTTTTTTCCATACCATCAAACAGATTTGGGTTTGTCCATAAGTAATTCGCAGTCAGAGCTATATTTGGCATAAACTCAGCCAGTGCTATTTTCTCCTTTTTACCATAAATTTTTGTTGCTAAGTCCAGACTACGGATCTCTGTTCTGTTTGCAACTGCATCATCTATATTAGGTATGATTTCAGCACTCTCATTTGTTGGGATACTGGTAATATTCTCATCTTTCAAGGTGATTGCATCGCTTATATCCAGGCCGCATATCTGCGATAGCAACATTTTAGCAAGGCTTAATCCGTTCTCGGCTTTTGTAAGTGTCATCTCTGCTTCGTTCAACTTTACATTTACCGATAATCTGTCAGCTTTTGTTGCTACACCTTCTTCTTCCATAGCTGAAATATCCGAATCCATCTTTTGCATAAGCTGCACGTAAGATTCGGCTAGCTTCTTTTTATTGGCTACTGATACTACTTGCCAGTATGCATTGTCTACCTCCACTATGACTTCTGTCATTTGTGTTTCTTTCATTGTTTTGGCTAATTCTTCGGCGTATGATCGTAAATCGTTATACGCAACTATCTTTCCACCCATAAAGACAGGTTGGGTCAATGTAAATCCTCCTGCCCATATATTTTTTATATCTACTTTTCCCAGATCGTGGATACCGTCTCTGATATTCTGATCAATAGGGATACTATTGCCTATTCCCGGAATTTCTATAGGTAGAGGAATAGATGCAGGGATAGCCCCGGAAGGGATTAGATACAGATTCTTCTGATTGTGAAGATAGCCTCCGACAAAAGAAATCTCAGGGAAAAATTTAGTGAGGGCATCTTTCTTTTCGTAATATGCAATTCTTTCCTGTTCTGATGCTATTTTAAGTGCCTTATTGTTTTCTATAGCCAATTGCCGGCATTGCTCCAGGCTTAAATACTGTTGAGCGGTTGCAGTTAAAGTAGTAAGAATTAGGAAAAGGATTATCCCGATACCTTTTTTCATATTAATGTTAATAATTAATTGTTTATGCAACTATTATACAAAAATAAATAGTCTTTTTTATATATGCATAATATGTTGTAATGTATTGTCGCATCTTATTAATAATTTAACATTTTATAAAAAAAAAGGTTCACTTTTCAGTGAACCCTTTTATAAAAAATATCAATGGATATTTTATTTGTTATCTCCGGAAAGTTTTTCCTTCAGAGCAGCCAGTTCTTCAATATCACCTAGTGTAGTTTTTTCTACATTAGAAGATTGGATCGGAGCGTCTGATTGTTCTTTCTTCGCAGATCTTTTTGCTTTCTTTTCAGCTGCAGCTTCTTTAGCTTCTGGTTTTTCATCTTCGAACACGCGGCTGTGAGAAACGATAATTCTCTTAGAGTCTTTGTTAAACTCGATTACTTTAAAGTCAAGTTTTTCATCGATCTTAGCTTGAGAACCATCTTCTTTTACTAAGTGTTTAGGTGTTGCAAAACCTTCAACCCCGTAAGGAAGAGAAATTACTGCACCTTTGTCAACCATTTCCACAACTGTGCCTTCATGTACAGAACCTACTGTAAAGATAGTTTCGAATACATCCCAAGGATTTTCTTCAAGTTGTTTGTGCCCTAAGCTTAAGCGACGGTTTTCTTTGTCGATTTCAAGAACCTGAACTTCGATGTCAGCACCGATTTGAGTTACTTCACTTGGGTGTTTGATTTTCTTAGTCCAAGATAGGTCTGAAATGTGGATAAGTCCGTCTACACCTTCTTCTATTTCAGCAAATACACCGAAGTTAGTGAAGTTACGTACTTTAGCTGTATGCTTGCTTCCCACAGGATATTTTTCTTCGATATTTTCCCATGGATCTGGTTTCAGTTGTTTGATACCAAGAGACATTTTACGTTCGTCGCGATCAAGTGTAAGTACTACTGCTTCTACTTCATCACCAACTTTCATAAAGTCTTGCGCACTGCGTAAGTGTTGAGCCCAGCTCATTTCTGAAACGTGGATCAGACCTTCTACGCCCGGAGCGATTTCGATGAATGCACCGTAATCAGCCATAACAACAACTTTACCTTTCACTTTATCACCTACTTTAAGTTCAGCGCTAAGTGCATCCCATGGATGAGGAGTCAATTGTTTCAAGCCAAGAGCAATACGTTTTTTGTCATCATCGAAGTCAAGGATAACAACGTTGATTTTCTCATCCAGTTTAACCACTTCTTCAGGATGTTGTACACGTCCCCAAGAAAGGTCAGTAATATGGATAAGTCCGTCTACGCCGCCAAGGTCGATAAATACACCATACGAAGTGATGTTCTTAACTGTACCTTCAAGTACCTGACCTTTTTCAAGTTTCGAGATAATATCTTTTTTCTGTTGTTCAAGTTCAGCTTCGATAAGAGCTTTGTGTGAAACAACAACATTTTTAAATTCGTGGTTGATCTTAACAACTTTGAATTCCATTGTTTTACCAACGAAAACATCGTAGTCGCGGATAGGTTTCACGTCGATTTGAGATCCCGGCAAGAAAGCCTCGATACCAAATACATCTACGATCATACCGCCCTTAGTGCGACATTTGATAAATCCTTTGATGATTTCATCTTTTTCAAGAGCTTCGTTAACACGATTCCAAGAACGGGTTGCACGAGCTTTTTTGTGAGAAAGGATCAATTGTCCTTTTTTATCTTCCTGGCTTTCGATGTAAACCTCTACTTCGTCACCAATTTTCAGATCAGGATTGTAACGGAATTCGTTCATTGATACAACACCGTCTGATTTGTAACCGATATTAACAACAACTTCGCGTTTGTTCATAGCAGTTACTTTACCCATTACCACTTCTTTGTCATTTACTTTGTTCAATGACTGGTCATAGGTTTCTACCAGTTCTTCTTTGCTCTTACCTAAGAAAGAGTCTCCTTTTTCGTACGCATCCCAGTCGAAATCTGCAACCGGTTGTACATTTTTTAAGTTATCAATCATTTAAATTCGATCTGGCACCAGTCCTGATCAGTATCTTTAAATTGTTAAACATATTTGCTTCGAAAAGCGGTGCAAAGATATTGTTTTTCAGTATATAAACCAATTAATAAATATAAAAAAATACTGCCGGTATTATTTTAATAAACCAGCAGTAAAATAATATATAATGGATCGTTTATTTTGCTTTTATATATTCCAGCTTATAAAAGTAGGTATCTGTCTTCTCATTATGTTTTTCTGTTACTGAAACAGTTTCAGGATAGTCATTTTCATTATAGGTATATACATTTTCTGTTTTTCCTATATCTTTTGTTGTCCCTCCAGTTTCCAGATTTTTATAATCTGTGACAGACTGAATAAGTGTAGGATTCGAAAAGTGAGAAAAACTATTTAAGTCATAGTCAAAAAACCAAGGTTTGACATTAACCTGGGAGAAGAATCCGTTTTTATTATCGTAAGTATAAGTACTGACTGTATGAGATTCTGATACATTATGCATAATAGTTTTTACATAATAGTCTTCTTGTGTGATCTGCCCCGCGCTGTTTGTAGTATAGTTGGCATAGTTAATTCCATATTCATAAGAAGAATGTATTTTCTTCAGAGAACCATTACTGTTTATAATCAATGTATCAATGCCCGATATTTCTGTTTCAGAATTCGATTTGAATTCTTTCACAAAAATACTATCATCTTTGTAGGTATATGTAGTCAGATGAGTATCTGAGTCACCCGAATAAGATTCCTTCATTTTTATCGGATTGCCTTTCGAGTCGTATTCAAAAATAGTTGTTGAGGTATATTTTTTACCATCTTCAGATTCGGTTTCCTCCATTTTTATCAGGCGGTTGGCATCATCATAGTAATACTGCATTTCGAAATCTCCGTCGGCTTCGGTTACTTTCGATAATAGCAATTTCTCTTTGCTGTTACCGTTATTATCATCATTATCATCACTACATGATGTGAAAAAAGAGAGGCATAATAATAGGAATAAAGCTAATAAATAATTCTTCATTGTTTGTTAGTTAAGTTTATATTTTTGAACTGTATTATAAAAGTTTTACTTTGTTTCTGTATAGCCTAATATAAAAGTTTCGGTATCTGATTTACTACCATATGTGTATTTTTTCCGACATTGTAATTGGATAGCCGTCTTCGTTATATGTGTAGGTTAATTCAGTTTTACTGGTGGAAGTCTGAGTTTCTCCCGTTTTCAAATCTTTATGGCTGGATGAATTTGTGATAAGTGAAGAATTAGAAACATTAGTATGTCTGTATATATCCAATTCATAGTTGATAAACCAGGGTTTTACATTTACATGTGAGAAATAACCTTTCTTATTATCATAAGAATAAGTATCTGTCCCGTTGGTCTCATAATCTTCACTTCTGTTATAATAATCAGATTGAGTTAATTGTGCTGCATTATTATATGTATAGGTTGAATAAGCAATGTATGACCCATATGAACTGTGGATCTTCTTTAGGCAGCCTTTATTATCTATCGTTAAAGTATCTATTGTACTCACTTTAGTCTGAGAATTTATCTCAAACATTTTTACAAAAATACTATCATCTTTATAGGTATATGTGGTTAGATAAGTATCACTATCGTCTGTGTAAGATTCAACTTTTTTTACAGGATTGTTCTCTGAATTGTATTCATAAATAGTTATGTCAATACCATCTTCTTTCTCGTCTTCTTCCATCTTTACGATACGATTTTGAGCATCGTAATGGTATCTCATTTCAAAACTGTTATCTGTTGCAGTCAATTTCTGTAAAAGTAGTTTTACGCTGCCATTGCTGTCATCATTGTTATCATCATCACTACATGAAATGAAAAGAGATAGACATAATAAGAGAAATAAAGCTAATGGATAGTTTTTCTTCATAGTTTTGTTAATTTAGTTTGTTGTTATTTAAAAAGTCTTTTGTCAAAGCGGTGCAAAGATATTACTTTTCATTAAAAAAGCAATAGACAAAAAAAGAGCAAATATTATTTGCTCTTTAATTATTTCGTAAGGTCCGATTTATTTATTTGATTATTAATCCTAAAGCGTGGTAAACTATAATTGCCATAACTGCACTTACAGGAATTGTCAATATCCAGGCTATTAGCAGGTCTTTGGTTACACCCCAACGGACAGCAGATAACCGCTTTATAGAGCCTACTCCGATAATACTCCCTGTTATAACGTGCGTTGTACTTACAGGGATATGCCATTTTTCAGTGAGGAATAATGTTAATGCTCCTGCAGTCTGTGCGCAAAAACCTTCTATGGGTGTGATTTTTGTGATACGGTTACCCATCGTTTTCATAATTTTCCAACCACCGCACATAGTTCCTACTGCTATGGCCGTAAAACAGGCAAGGGGAACCCAGTCGTGCATATCAGCCATAGACCCCATATATAACCAAGGATGTACATCCGGGTTTGTTTGAGTATATGCTATCAGGGCAGCTGCAATGATACCCATTACCTTTTGTGAGTCGTTCAGTCCATGGCCTATACTTAATCCTGCGGATGATATTAACTGAAGGTTTTTAAACCAGCGGTCAGCCTTTCCTGGTTTTATTTTTTTAGCGAAATGCAGTGTAATAAGGGTAATGATATTTCCCGCTACCATACCTATTAAAGGCGCTACAACGATAAATAATGCGATGATACCGATAACCCCTGAGTGTACAGCCTGAAATCCCGACGCAGCAACGCCCGCGCCGGCAAAACCTCCAATTAGGGTATGGGATGAAGATGAGGGTATTCCCAGCCACCAGGTTATAAGATTCCATGATATGGCAGCTACAAGACCTGCTATGATAACTAAAGAGGGATTGCCAAAGTTTTGCATAATAAAGTCCATATCAACTGTTTTTGATACTGTATCTGCAATACCAAATCCACCAATAATGAATTTTGCAATAAAATAGGCTACAAAGTTAAAAAAAGCGGCCCAGATAACGGCCTGTGTGGGAGTAAGTACTTTTGTGGATACCACCGTTGCTATTGAGTTAGCAGCATCGTGAAATCCGTTGATGAAGTCGAAAATGATGGCTAAGACAATGATTATTATTAATAAAGTCATGTTGATTTTGATTATGAATACTTAACAATCATTGTTTTGATAATCTTACCTACAGCTTCGGAAGCATCAGTTGCTCTCTCCAGTTCGTGAAGAATGTCTTTTAATTTGATAACCTCAATCGCATCTTTTTCATTTTCGAAGAGGTCGATAAGGAAATGTTCATAAACATCATCAGCCTTTTTTTCTATCACACCTAACTGCTCGCAATATTCTTTTATTTTTTCGGTATTCTTCTTCAAAACATCGAGTTCGGCAATCGCTTGTACCAGAAAACCAGCAGATTCTCTAACAAACATCGCTAAACGGGCAGCAGCTTCCGGCATTACTTTCGGGCTATACAGCATAATACGCTTGGCACAGCTGTTGATCAAATCGATAACATCATCCATCGTAGAAGATAGGTGGTTAATATCTTCCCGGTCGAAAGGTGTGATAAATGTTTCGTTTAATTCTTCAAAAATCTGATTCTGAATGGTATCAGCCTTACGTTCTTGCTCTTTGATTTTCTTGTAGTATTCTACAGCTTCGTTGTGGTTAGTGACTTGTACACATTCGATGATAAGATCGGCTGCTGTAACTATAACTTCAGCCATTCCGCTCATTAGAGGGTAAAACTTATTTTCTTTAGGTTTAAACCTATCGAATAGATTATTTTTCATAAATAATTAAATATATCCATATTTAGAGGAAAAAAGAGCATAAGAAATACCACTCTTTTCGCAACGCAAAGATAGAAAAAAAAATCACCTATGAAAGTATTTTTAACATAAAAATAATAGAGGGTATTTCCCTCTATTATTGATGTTTAACTGTAAAATATATTTTTAATGTTATTCGAAGTTTAGTTCTCCGAAAAATTGGGGAACATGGAAGTTTGGCTTTTCTGTTTTGATGGGATTCCATGATAGGTAATGAGGGGTTGTAAGGTCATCCCCGCATTTATAAAAATTAGCACGTGCCTTTATTCCACTAAAGGATGTCAAATCGGATTGCCAATATGCCGAAACAGGTATTGCTACCAACATATTCCATTTAAAATCACCTTGTTTTTTATCAAATGGCTCTGTGCCAAGGCTTGAATAACGCTTAATGGTTTTCATAATTGCAGGATCTGCATGTAATGCGCTATTTCTATCCTTTCTGTATCCAAGCAATGCTTTTCCAATGCATGAAAATTCTGCATTGTAATATTGAGGAGAATTGTTGAATGAGATAAAGAACTCAACACATGAATCTGTCCATACCGGACCGTTGTCTTCTGTTGTCTTTGCAAGCACTTCATTTTCTTCTACGAAGAACTGAATGAATAAGTAGTTCCCGTTATGGGCCATTTTGAAAGATACTTTCGGGTCAGATGGGTATAATTCCGGCCAGTTTACACATGAAATATTATTTTCCTGCACATTTTGCATGCATTCTATGATCTGAGCCGGATTGTTAACATCTGTTGCGTCGATTAAGGGTACAAATAGCATGGTCTTATATTTTAATGGTTCAATTAAGTATACGGTATTTACCGGATTTTGTAATCACTGATGCTGATAATTCGTTCAATTTTAGTTTTATTTAAGCAAAACTTAATATTCGATCTTATCATCTTTTTCATTCCACATTTTGAAAGCTTCTAATGCTTCCTTGTGTAAGATATTGGTTGCCGGGATAGATCTTCTTTCCGGCTTTAAATCGATCTGATCATATATGAATGAATCGTCAAAGCCAATGTCCTTGGCATCTGATTTAGTGCACCCATAATATATCTTATTTATACGGGCCCAGTAAATTGCAGCCAGACACATTGGGCATGGCTCGCAGGATGTATATATTTCGCATCCTGAAAGATCAAATGTATTCAGTTTTTTACAGGCTTTCCTTATTACTGTCACTTCTGCATGTGCCGTAGGATCATTGCTTAGGGTAACGCAGTTATGTCCCTGTGCTATGATATTTCCATCTTTGACTATGACAGCACCGAAAGGGCCGCCTCCTTTCACTACACTTTTCTTTGCCCAAAGGATGGCTTTTTTCATATATTTTGATTGCGTATCTTTTTGATCCATCATCCTTTCAGGCTTTTATTTATTTCGTCAATATAATTTAATATTTCGTCTCCGCCCAGTTTGTGTTCTGATGAAGTATAAAATATTGGTGGGAGTTCTTCCCATGTTTCATGAAGTTTTGTGATATAGGCTTCTGTATTATCTTTTAGCTTACCCTTGCTGATCTTATCTATTTTGGTAAATACAATCACAAATGGAACCTCTTCTTCGCCCAGCCAGTTCATAAACTCGATATCTATTTTTTGAGGCTCGTGACGACTGTCGAGTAGTAAGAAGAGACAAGTCAGTTGTACTCTTTCAGTAATATAACTGTCAATTATTTTTCTGATCTTTTCGCGTCCCTCTTTTCCCCGTTGTGCATACCCATAACCCGGTAAATCTACGAGATACCATTCGTTATTGATGATGAAATGGTTTATTAATTGTGTTTTACCCGGTTTAGAAGAAGTCATAGCCAGACCTTTTCTGTTGGTAAGCATATTGATAAGAGAAGATTTTCCAACATTGGATCTCCCTATAAATGCATACTCGGGCTTATTGTCATCCGGACATTTCCTGTGATCGGTATTGCTTATTACAAATTGTGCATCTTTAATTATCATTGATATCTCCCTTTATTTTAAATCTTTATACTCTGCCTGTTTTTTCTTTGGTAACTTATTTATTACTTCACTTACCGAATGGTTAATTAACTCTTGTATAAGAGAATCGGGTACGTCACTCAATAGGTAGACAGCATTCCACATAAGTTCACGTGTGTGAGTGCCATATGTAATACCCGTATATTTTTCCCGAAGTTCAGTCGACTTATCGGGATCGCATTTCATATCTACACGAAACAAAGCATCTTTAGGCTCTAGATTGATATAAGCAAACATTTTACCCATCACTTTGAATACAAGTGTCTTTTTATCAAAAGGGAAGCTCTCGGTAGCACCTTTTACCGATAAACAATGGTTTCTTAACTCTTCGATATTCATGTATTTAAATATAGATAAGTTTACCTGTATTTTTTAATTCTAGAGACAAAAATAGTCTAAAAATATGAATATCTTTGCCTTCTGAACAAAACATCTGAAATGTTGTTTTAACATTTTACACTATCATAATATGGCAAAAAAGGTTATTCTCATTATTTTAGCAATAGTTGTAGCAGGCCTTCTTATCTTCGGGTATGTTTGGTTCTATGTCCCGTTTAGTGATTCCGGGGTAAAGGCCGGAATACTGAATAATGTAAAGCACAAAGGGATTATTTTCAAAACATTTGAAGGTGAACTAATTCAATCGGGTTTTCGTCCGGGGCAGCAGGGGCTACAGTCAAACGAATTCCAATTCTCGGTAGAAAGCAGAGAATTGTATGATAAACTGATGCCGTTAAGTGGACAAAATGTCAAGTTACATTATAAAGAATATTTTGGAGCATTGCCATGGCGGGGATATACTAAATTTATAGTAGATAGTATTATTTCAGCTGAGCCTGTTATTCAAAATACGGATGAAATACCACCTTATACAGGAGAATAGGTATGATAAGAGATGTTACCTTAGATGATGCTGCCAGAATAGCTGAAATTTACAACTACTATATAAGAGAAACAGTCGTAACTTTTGAGTATGATACTGTTTCGGAAGAGGATATACAAAAACGTATACAGAAAACTACTGCGAAAAACTTTCCTTACTTTGTTTATGAAGATAATGGTGTGATAACCGGATACGCTTACCTGAACAATTGGCGGGAGCGTAAAGCATATGATATTACTTTAGAAACGAGTGTTTACCTGGACCATAAAGCGATTGGCAGTGGTGTTGGTAGTATCCTATACAAGGAACTGATAGAAAGGGCGCGTCAAATAGATATTCATTCATTGATCGGTGTCATATCATTACCCAATGAGGCTAGTCAGAAGTTGCATAAGAAATTTAATTTTGAACTTATAGGAAATTTCAGAGAGTCGGGGGTTAAATTTGGAAAACTGATCGATGTGGAATTCTGGCAACTGATTCTATAGCCTTTTTCTCAAATTGTTTATCGGATAAAGTACTGCTAAGAAGCCAATCAGATTTACAGTAACAAAGATCAGCGCAATATCCAGGAACTGCACAGATACGGGATAAGCATCAATAACAAACGCACCGGGCGTAGAACCTAGTTTTAATAATCCAAAATGCTGTTGTAACAAACATATAATAAGCCCCAATACCAGTCCTGCGAAAGCTCCCACTAATGTAATAAGCCAGCCTTCGAATAAAAATATTTTTGTTATAAATTTATTATTTCCACCAAGGCTCTTTAATATCTTGATGTCCTCATCTTTTTCGATGATCAACATTGTTAGTGATCCAACAATGTTAAAAACTGCAATCAGAAGAATAATTGATAAGATCAGAAAAGTAACCCATTTCTCAATGTTTACCATTCGATATAATTCCTCTTGCTGTTCAAATCTATTTTTTATAATGAAATCATTTCCCAGAATCGATTTGATCTCACTATGTACTTTATCTATGTTTGCCCCGTCTTTTACTTTAATATCGAGTGACGATATCTCATTTTCATATCTGAGTAGTTCACGCGCCAGATCGATAGACACAATCAGCATTTGATCATCATATTTCTGCTGATTGAGTGCAAATACACCACTTATATATGCTTCCGACTGAGTAAAAGCTGTAGCTGGATTAGCCAGATTAATACGCTCATTTCGCTTAGGGACATATAATTCTACAGGATCAAGAAACCCTGCCCTTACCCCTAAAAACATTGCAAGCCCGGCCCCTATGACACCATTATCTATATCACCTTCCCGCAGAGAAAAATGACCATCTATAACGAGCTTATCTATACTGGCCAGATGTTCAAATTCAGGAGAAACTCCTTTTAGGATAATCGGTTCCTGGCGATCAGCAAATTTTATCAGGGCATTTTCCTCCAATTCTTCGGCAGTAAATGCTATTTCAGGAAGTTTCTTTATTTGTTCTATCTGTGCGTTTGTAGGATCAAAGACTTTGCCCTGTGCCGGAACTATCTGCAATTCGGGATCAAAAGCACTGAATGTTTTTGCTACTACATCTGTAAAACCATTGAACACGGATAATGCACAAACCAATGCCATTGTAGCTACAGTAATACCGCATACCGATATCATAGAGATGATATTGATAGCATTGTGCGACTTCTTCGCAAAAAGATAACGACGGGCTATGTGCAGGGGAAGATTCAACCTTATTCTTCTTTTTTACTGTTATCAGAACCTAAAAGCTTATCTATGTTCTCCAGGTAATCAAGAGAGTCATCTAGATAGAAGGCCAGTTCGGGTATTACGCGTAGTTGTTTTCCGAGTCTTTGTCCCAGGTCGAAGCGTATAGCTTTCATATTTGCTTTTATGTTAGCAAGTAATTCCTTTGACTGATCGGAAGGGAAAATACTCAGGTAAGCCTTGGCTAGCCCCAGATCGGGACTGATACGTACAATGCTGACAGAAACCAATACTCCGCGCATTTGTTGAGTTTGTTTTCTGAATATTTCGCTTAGTTCTTTTTGAATAAGTCTGTTTATTTTTTGTTGTCTGGTAGTATCCATTATTATTTTAATTTCTGCAAAGATAGTGCATATTCTGTTTTATACATCTATTTTAAGCAACAGATTCCTTTTACCCTGCCAGAGTAGCATCTTGATATGTACCTCTTGCATTGGTACTGATAAGGATGCTATGCCCCCAGAATATATCGTCATCATCGCAATATATCTCGGCTTCACATTCATCATCAAATGCTATATCCGTTATTCTTATGCGTTTCAGTAATTCGTCTGTTGTTATTGGTTGTTCCTCCTCTCCGTTATCGTATTCTTCCAGCCATGTGTCGTTTTTAAGTTTTACCATTGGCTTAGCCATTTTCTGCAAGGCTTTTTCATAGAATTTTGCAGACATCAGCTTCTCTGCTTTTTTGAGATTCATTTTTAGTTCATCAGGATAAGTCAGGTCTATTGTAATATTTACATTTTGCTTCCCTATTTTGTATTTGGTTTTATAATATTCAAGTTTTTTGTCAAACTTGAATGTTCCCAGAATTTCACTCTCTAATGTTTTATAAACAACTGTTACAGGTGGTGGTGCTATTATTGTTTCATTGCAGAGAGTGCCAAAAGCCTCCTCAATTTCTTTGGTTGTCGAAATGCCATATATGAACCTCAGTTTTCTGTATATTTCTTTCAGATTGGTAGCAACCTCTGAATTTTCCCATTTCAGGGTAATGGTATCATTATTTATTGAGACACTTGTATACTTATAATTGGGAATACATTTACTTCCTTCCGAACCTGAACCTGTTGTTTTATCATAGTTGGCCAGAGTGATTCCCCATTGTTCATCGTCACTTTTGCTGCCGGCATAGGTGTCTGGTTCACAATTAAGTACTCTTCGTTCGTCTTTCCATATCTGTACATGGAATCTGCGGAGTATAATAGCTTGTGAATAATCAGATTTAACAGCACATAAGGGATAGTTGGCGACTAGCGAGTCTAGTTCTTTGCTATTTCCACTCTGTGCATCATTCAGTGCCTGTGTAAAACTTTTAATTTCCCAGCCGTTCATATTCTAAAGGTTTTAATTCGGAAAAAGTGACAAAAGTAACACATATTTTATGTTTTCTCTTTGTTACTTATCTTATGTATATGATACTAATATAAGACAATTTATTTGAAAAAATAATCCGGCAGCAGGGCTCGAACCTACGTCCACCCGGACCCAGAGCCGGGCGCTCTACCACTGAGCTATGCCGAATTATTGTAATATCTTAAAAAAAGAGTAAGTACAGGGCTCGAACCTGTGTCCATCCGGATAAAGAGCCGGACGCTCTGCCACTGAGCTAACTTACTCCCTTAGTTCCAAAACCATTTTTTGTTCTTTGCAGGCTTTCCTGAAAACCAGCCTTCTTTTTTCAGTATGTCTGCAAGAAATGGATTGCTGACTGTAACCCCATGTACCAGTTCCGGTGTAGGTCTGAAAGGTACGGCCCTATGTTCACGTGGCGCTATCCACCCCGATTTTTCAGGGTTTAGTCCTGCCTTTTTGCAGCTATCCGCAATTATTTTTCGGTTACAAACTGCTTTTCCTTCAAATACTTCCCAAGGCAGAGGAACACTGTTCCATACATCTGTGTTGGGGTCTAATTTTCCTCCGGTGCTCATATGCCAGTAAACTACATCGCCAGCCATTAATCGCAATACCTTCCCAAAGCAGATGGTATCCAGAATATCGTCCATGCCCATTGCATAAATCAGGTTCATCCAGTTATCCCGCGATTTATTCCATGCTCCGGCTGTATTGTTCCAGGTTGTGGAATCGTTCCCTTTTCTGACAACCATCGATTTCCTGTTAATCTGATTTGAGTTCCATACCTCTTCCAGCAAAGCGGATATATCTTTCAGTATGGAAGTCCATTCGCCTAGCAAAATCCCTTTTTGTTCATCGCTCAGGTTCTTCAAAACATCGATGGCAGGATAAACCTGGGATATAGCCCACCAATTCGTGTTTTGGTTATTAATACAACGATTATAAAGCATTTCGCTGATTTCGTCAAAGGCTCTTTGTTGTCCATAAATTGTAAACTCACTCCGCAAGTTACATCTGGATGTATAGTAAGCAATAAAACAGGCTGAATCAGTATCAGATGCAAAAGTATTATAATCTAACCGATGTATTATGCCATGTTTAGCTATCTTCTGAAATTCAGCTTTGCGGTTTTCTCTTATAAATTTCAATAGTTTATTTTCCAATCTTTTCAACAAACGCCATCTTTTATTATATGCTCTTTTGGATAAATCGAGCCCGGATTCTTTGCGTGCCTCTTTATTCATCCTGTCGGCTAAGAAATTGTTTGCCCCTTCTTCTTTTTTTAATACAGAGGAGACTGTAGAGATAAATGCACGGATGCTTTCTATATTATTGGGATCGTATAACGATTCGTTTGTTTCCAGTTTAAATAGCTCGATTGCCTTTTCTATTTGCTTTTTTGCCCCTATTGGCTCTGCAAAGTACATAGCCATAGAACTATATCCCCAGATGCTTTTTTTTATGGAACCGGAAGCGGCTTTATCCAGAATCTTCCTTTCCTTAGCATTTAAGTTATCTCCCTGAATATCCAGAATCATCTGGGCTATATCTTCAGGTCTTCTCCTTTGTTTTATTGTTTGGTATAACTTTTCCATCATTTTTATGGCTTATGTCACAAAGGTAAATAGTCGGCTGTGCAGTGTTTTTGCGTAGGGTAAAATAATAATTAAAATAGTATGATTTATTTATTTTTTCCAGATTAATGTCAGTCCATCCCGTACAGGCAGAATCACTTTTTCTACTCTGTCGTCCTTTGCCAGCATATCATTAAATTGCTGTATACCTATTGTTTGCTTGTCTGATGGTTTTGGCGTTTCCAGTACATGCCCGTCCCAGAGGGTATTATCGGCAATAATGAGCCCGCCCGGACGCACATTATCGAAAATAAGGTTATAATATTCAATATAATGCCGCTTGTTGGCATCGATAAATACAAGGTCGAAAGTGCGGTCTATCTTTGGAATGATTTCCATAGCATCGCCTATATGCAGGTGAATTTTATCTTTCAGCTTTGTTTTGTGCAGGTATTTAATGATAAAATCCTCCAACTCGTCATTTACTTCCAGTGTATGTATTTCAGCATCGTCAGTAGCGCCTTCGGCAAGGCATAGAGTAGCATAAGCCGTATAAGTCCCTATTTCCAATATATATTTAGGCTGTATCATCCGGCAAAACATCTTGAGCATACGCCCTTGCAAATGCCCTGAGAGCATTCGCGGCTTGAGCAGATTTACATGAGCGTCCCTGTTTAGTTGTTTCAGTAATTCGCCTTCCTCATCAATATGCGAAAGGATATAATTTTCTATGGCTTCGTCTTTATCTAGCGACATGTCTTGTTATAATTTGGATAGGTTTATAATCTAATGCTTTATCTATTATTTCTTCGGGAGTGAGATCATCCCAATAGATCAGGTCTGTGACTGCAGGGTGGGGTACATTTCTGTGTAATACTTCCAGCATATGATCTATTTGCTCCTCAGAATATTTTTCCACATCCAAAATTTCTTCTACTAATTGTATTAATTCCTTTCGTGTCATAATATACATAAGAATAAGTAAGCTACAAAACTAAGATATTTATTTAGTAATTATCTCGAATAAAAAACAAGATTATTCAATAATTTTCTTAAATTTAGCATATTGTTACTTTTTAAATTCTAAAATTATGGGTAGAGCAGTGGATAAAAATTCAGCACCTCATTATTTTTGGGGTGACAAGTGTAGCAGTTGGATCCTGATGAACAGGGATTCTTTATCTGTGAAGATTGAAACGATGCCGGCCGGAACAAGAGAAACATTACATTGTCACTCTTTTGCAAGGCAATTCTTTTTTGTATTGAAAGGTTCGGCTGTATTTTATGTAGAGGGTGAGCCGGAAATTGTTAACGAGCAACAGGGGATATTGATAGAGCCTATGGTGAAGCATTATATTGCAAATGAAACTTCGGAGCCTATCGATTTCTTACTCGTTTCTCAGCCTGATAACGATACAACTAACGATAGAACAGATTTTGAATAAATAAAGGGTGTCTTACGGACACCCTTTATTTTTATATGGAACTAAATATTAGTCTACTGGCACGAAATATTTCTCGCCTTGTTCCATTACAGAACCTACTTTTTCTATCTCAAGGAAAGATGTACCACCTTTACCGTCAGAGAAAGAACCGCTTAGGTATGTTACATAATCACCTGCACTTAATACTCCGTCTAGCTGAAGTTGGTTTAGGGCTCTCATGAAATATTCTTTGTGGTTTTTAGTAAGACCAGCATCTTCCTGGAAATGTGGATCCACACCATAGCTAAGTGATAACCAACGTGCAACTTCTTCTCTATTACAGAATGCGTATACCGGACATTTGCTACGGAATGCAGCAAGTGTACGTGCTGTACGGCCTGTCATACTATCTGTTACAATAGCTTTAACACCTAGTTGGTTACAAGATTTCACCGCTTGTTTTGCAAGGAATGAAGTTCTTCCATATTCTTTATCTTTGAAAGGAACAGGCATTGCTTTTTCATCCAGTTTAGATTGCTCTGCAGCAGCTGCAATCTGAGCCATTGCGCGAACAGCTTCAACAGGATATTTACCATATGCTGTTTCACCACTTAACATTACTGCGTCAGTACCATAATATACTGCATTTGCAATATCTGTTACCTCTGCGCGTGTTGGACGTGGATTTTCGATCATTGTATGTAACATCTGAGTTGCTACAATAACCGGTTTTTTGTATTCTACAGCTTTACGGATAAGTAACCGTTGGATTCCTGGTATTTTTTCCTGTGGAACTTCTATACCTAAGTCTCCACGGGCAACCATCACACCATAAGCGGTTTCATAGATTTCGTCGATGTTATCAACACCTTCCTGGTTTTCTATTTTAGCGATGATTTTAATAGAGCTGTTATGTTCATCCAGAATTTTTTGTACATCCAATACATCTTGTTTGTTTCTCACAAATGAGTGAGCAATAAAGTCTGCATTGTTTTTGATAGCGATTTCAATACTTCTTTTATCTTTTTCTGTGATAGAAGGAAGATTTACTTTTACTCCCGGGATATTAACGCTTTTACGGCTTCCGATTGTACCATCATTTTGTACTTCGCAAAGCAGGTAGTCTGCAGTTTTGTCAATAACTTTCATTGCTGTCTCACCATCGTCTATCAAGAGTGTACTGCCTACAGGTACATCTTCAACGATACTTGGATAAGATAATGAAATTTGTTCAGGAGTAGAAAGGAAGTTTATGTCTCCTATTACTTTAATTTTGTCGCCAGTTTTAACTGCAATTTTTTCACCTGAAGCTGTAGCTGTTGTACGGATTTCCGGTCCTTTGGTATCCATCATAATACCAATGTGAGAGGATACTGCACGTACATTAGTCATTACTTTAACGAACCCTTCTTCTGTCATGTGAGCAGAGTTCATTCTTACAACATTGATTCCTTCATTGTATAGTGATTGAAGAAAATCAACATCACAACGCATGTCTGAAATTGTAGCTACAATTTTCGTTTTTTTCTGAGTCATAAATGGATTATTATTTAAATATATAGTTCAATTACATTAACCGCTTTAATATGGCTTATATTTTAAGATACTCCATTTAAAACGTTATTTTATCGTGCGACTTCACATTTCTTCCTTTTTCAGGAAAAAATCAATCGCAAGCTCATATGATAGTAAACCCAATCCGATAACAGAGCCTTTACAGGCGGCAGCGATCATAGAATTGTGCCGAAATTCCTCTCGTGTGTGAATATTTGAGATATGGACTTCGATTACAGGTGCCTTCACCGCTTTTATGGCATCATGGATAGCAATAGATGTATGTGTATATGCTCCGGCATTGAGCACAATACCATCGTATGAAAATCCTGTTTCGTGAATTTTGTCTATTATAGCACCTTCGTGATTGGACTGAAAGTAAGATAGATCACAATTGGGATATATCTGTTGTAAACGGGCAAAATACGTCTCGAAAGATGTATCCCCATAGACATCGGGTTCCCGTTTTCCTAACAAATTTAAATTTGGCCCATTTAGTATCAATATCTTCATTATATCAGCTCTTTAGCCCGGATTTTTCGAGTTTCATTTAATCAGGTCACAAAAGTACTACTTTTCTTTGAATAAGATTATTATTATTGTATAAATAATATATTTATACTGTGTAAATTTAACGTCAGTTAAGATGGTTTTTAGTCTTTCTTTAAGGGATCAGATTTCCATCAAAGTCGTATTCCTCCCCATTGGCTAAAGAATATCCGGCTTTTTTTGTGAAAGAAAAGATTATGCGAATATAACTTATGTTTTTCATTCAATGCCGTAATAAGATAAGCCACCTTGCTCAACATATGCATATTCCCCCATAAGACTGCATAATCATATATGCAAGGGATTGCCAGTTTTCTCTCCTTATCAAGAAATCCGTATTTCCCATTTTTCTTTACAATAATAAGTCCATGATAACAGCATATTGAAATATAGTTTGTGTAAGTTTCATTCGTGATTATTATTGACTTAATGCTTGTAAAATATCGGATTGCAGGTCATCAATATCTTCGAGCCCTACAGATAAGCGCATTAAATTGTCTTCAATACCCATTATTTTTTTTATCTCAGGAGAGAAAGATCCATAAATAGTTGATTCGGGATGTATTATTAATGTTTTATTATCAAAAAGATTTGTTGCACGGCGAATAATCTGCAATCGATCCATAAATTTAAAACAGGCTTCTCTGCTGCCTAAACTGAAAGTAAGCATTGCCCCAGGATTACCAGTGAATAGTTTATCAGAAATTTGTTTGTATTGAGAGCTCTCCAACTTTGTGTATCCTACTTTGACAATCTTATCTTGTTCTGATAAAAAGAGAGCTAATTGATAAGCTGTTTCGGACATTTTTTCAAATCTGAGCTGTAATGTTTCCATGCCCAACGCTTGTTGGTAGGCAGTGTCAGGATCCATTGCAGCACCGATATTACGCGCTATTTCGCGTTTTAGTTTGAAAGAGAATTGTGACATTGTCTCTGTTCTGGTCACATTAGCTAACCGTTTACTATGAGCCCAGTTGAAAGTACCATAATCCAGTATTGCCCCGCCTATACTGGTTGCTCCACCAGAGACATATTTAGTTGTAGAGACGACTTCGATATCTACTCCTGCCTTTCGTGCATCAAAACCACACCATGGAACGATTGTAGTATCTACTATCATAGGTATATTCCTTAATCTTAATATTTTTGAAATCTCAGGAAGATCAGCAACTTCCAGATGCGGGTTTGTTATCAGTTCGCAAAAGAAAGCACATGTGTTTTCATCTATCGCTGCTGCAATCTCTTCCAGATTGTCCGTATTTACAAAGCGTACTTCTACACCAAAGGCAGCTAAAGTGAACTTGAAAAAGGAAAATGTATTTCCAAACAAATGAGGCGATGTGACAATATTACTTCCGGCATAAGCCAAGGTGAAGAATGTATTTGATATCGCTGCCATTCCTGAAGCAACCATCATAACATTATCTGCTCCTGAAGCAGCTTTTATTTTTCGTTCGAGGTTTTCTACCGATGGATTTGTTATTCGTGTATAAGTATGTGATGCAATCTCTTCTTTATACTGAAAGGCAGCGGCTATGCTTTCCGAATCGGGAAATTCAAAAGCAGCATTACGATAGATAGGTAAAGAAATAGCTCCATGTATATCTTTCTTTGTGTATTTTTCGCTAATAATACGAGTGGCGAATTTCTTGTCTTGTGAATCTTTTTGAGCCATGAGTTACAAATTTGAAACTTTGAGCATCAAAGGTATAAAAGACTTGTGAAATTTCTGTTAAAATGAAATTGAATTATAATTTACTGGTTAAATCTTTTCTTTTTATAACAGGAACATCTTTATCGTTAATATATAATACAGGGAAATATCCTTCGTCGGTACTCCATCCTATATTTTTCTTTGCTATTTCTTTTTTTTGATACGCCCGCATATACATATCCGTATCACTTTCTTCATCATGAATCATAATAGCCTCTTTTTTAAAGGGCGCATTATTTTTTGCCAAAATATCATGAAGCGAGATTTCCTTGGCCAGATTGGTTATGTAATATTTGTCATATCTGCGTGTGTTATTTACAAAGATGGCATAGGTGTAACCATCCTTATCTCCAACAGAAGCTGCCAGACACACATGGAAGGCACCTTCTTTTGCCATTGCTGCTTTTTGTATATGCTTCTTCATAGCTTTAAGCCAGATAGTCCCTATTACAAAGAGTATAAGGTAAGGTATAGTATAGAAAGAAACCAGCAAATCACTATTAAACAGATATAGTATTCCTACCAGTCCGGCGAATAGAAAGCAAATAGGAGCAATCATAAGTATGCTTTTCCACCATAACGTTTTGTTTAGGTAACTTCTCTTAAAGTCATAGTCTTTCTCAAGTTTAGCATAATCATTTGTTTTCATACTAATTCAAATTATAATCTTTTAACTGGTTTGATTGTTATATCTTAATGAAAGCAAAGTTAAAATGCTTTATTGACTAAATTGTCCGTGAAAAGCATAAAGTTTCTAAATATGAAAAAATAAAAACATCTATTATAAAAAACGCACTCCGCTTTCAAAAAAGAGTTAATTTTACTGTCGAATAATTATAACAGTTTGTTAGTTATAATATCTAATGGTTGTCAATTTATTATTTGAATTAGAATAATAGCTAAAAATGAACAATAGTTACCCCACATATAATGATGCCGGATTAACCTATTCTAAGTTTAAACGACTGATGAACGGGTTAGATACTAATCTGACAAAAGAAGAACTTCTGAAAGTTAGAAAGGTAGTGAAAAAAGCCTTGGCGGACGGTGTATATAAGAAAGATGAAAAAATAGGCAGCATCACAGATCTTACTGTAAGTACAAGTATCATACTTATGGAAGAATTGGGATTGAAAAGTGCAGCTATTTTGGGCTTGCTCCTTTATCGTCCGGTTATGCATAAGTCTGTAATGATAGATGAGGTTACAAATATCTTCGGTGAAGATATAGCTAATATTGTAACTGGTCTGATGAAGATCAATGCACTGGAAGTAACCGAATCAGCCATTGCTTCGGATAATTATATCAATCTGCTGATTACATTAGCAGAGGATATGCGGGTAATCCTTATCAAGATTGCAAGCCGTCTGCATCGTATTCGTAATGCTGAAAAATATAGTGAACAATACCGTTTGCAACTGGCCATAGAAATCTCTTATCTGTATACACCACTTGCCCACAAGTTGGGATTGTATAATATTAAGACCGAACTGGAAGACCTTTATTTAAGGTATACAGATCGGGAGGCATATGATTTTATACTAGGAAAAATAAGTGAAAGCAAGGCTTCGCGTGACAAATATATTGCTGAGTTTATTGCTCCTGTAGATGAGAAATTAAAAGAAACCGGACTGAAATATGATATAAAGGGCCGGGTAAAATCTATCTCCTCTATCAATAATAAATTGAAGAAGCAAAAGATTGATTTCGAATCCATATATGATTTATTTGCTATACGTATTATTCTGGACTCCCCTATAGAAAGAGAAAAGGCTGAGTGTTGGCAAGTATATTCTATAGTAGCTGATTTGTATACTCCAAACCCGAAGAGATTGAAGGATTGGTTGTCTATACCAAAGAGTAATGGCTATGAATCGTTGCACACCACTGTGATGGGTAATGAGTCGCGTTGGGTAGAAGTACAGATACGTACAAGGCGTATGGATGAAATAGCAGAACGTGGACTTGCCGCCCACTGGAAGTACAAAGGGGTGAAAAGCCAGTCGAAAATGGATGACTGGTTAACCGGTTTACGTGAAATGCTGGAGAATAAAAATCTGGATACCGGAGAGAAACTGGAAAATTTCAAACTGGATCTGTATGAAGATGAGATTTATGTATTTACTCCAAAAGGTGATTTGCATAAACTGCCTTACGGCGCTACTATTCTTGATTTTGCATTTTCTATCCACTCCCGTGTCGGTTCTACTTGTGTTTCGGGTAAAGTAAATGGCAGAAATGTTTCTATCCGCCATAAGTTGAAAAATGGAGACCAGATAGAGATACTTACTTCTCCAAATCAGTCCCCGAAGCAAGATTGGCTAAACTTTGTAGTTACCTCGAAGGCTAAAAATAAGATTCGTCAAAGCCTTAAAGAAGAAGCCAATAAGCAGGTTGAGATAGCGAAAGAACAGCTTAAACGTCGTGTAAAAAACCGCAAGATAGAGATCAACGAATCGATAATGATGCGGCTGATTAAAAAACTCGGTTTTAAGACGATTACGGATTTTTATATCAAAATAGCGGAGGAGAGCCTTGATATAAATACAGTTATCGATCAGTATTTGGAATTGGAAAAAAAGGAAACCGAACAACACGAAAGACATGAAGCTATAAGCGCTGAAAACTATGTTGTCCATACGCCGGAAACCAAAAAAGATTCTGTAAATAAGGAGGAGCTGATAATAGATCAGAATCTGACAGGTGTGGATTATAAGTTGGCAAAATGCTGCAATCCCATCTATGGTGATGAGATATTCGGATTCGTTTCCTCTCAAGGTATAAAGATTCACCGTAAGAACTGCCCGAATGCAAAAGATATGTTTTCCAGATTTGCTTATCGTGTGATTCCGGCTAAATGGTCAGGCAAATCTGGTTCTACTTATACTGTGACCTTGAGGGTAATAGGAAATGATGATATTGGAATTATCAACAATCTGACTTCTATTATTGCTAAGGAAACAGGAATCAGCATGCGTTCCATCAGTATTGATTCTAATGACGGGTTGTTCCATGGAAATATCTCTGTTATGCTGAATAATACAGATATGCTGAATGGCCTGATAAAGAAACTAAAAACTGTAAAAGGAGTGAAGGAAATCAGCAGGTTGAGCTAATACTATACTAATCCTTTTTACAGCGCACTGAGAATAGGTACTGACGGCTAGTGCTAGCTCTTTCTATTTGCTGAGGAGGATAATTCGCTCCCAGTGGTAGTCTGTTCAGAAAGCGGAACCATGCGTTGTCGCTACCACTGACACTGCTGCACCAAAAATTGGCATAGTTACCATAGGATGTTACTGATCCTCCATTTGCGCGTCCTACAAGTAAAACATTAAACCCTCCTTGTGAGGCCGGAAGACTGGTTCCACTGGTGATGCCTGAGGCTCCGGGTAATTGGCACGGGGATTGCATGGCAAGGCCATGACCATTCTCGTTGTCTGAACCGCGCGAAGAATATGTGGTATTCCATGCGTCGTTCCATGACGTGGGATTAAATTGTCCCGGACTCGTATAACTACTATATTTTTGAGGGTTATTGTAGATTTCCTTTTCCAGTTGATTCCATTCACTGTCACTGGGAATATGCCAGCCAGCGGGGCATATACCCTGGATAGGAGTTGCAGGTCCCTGAGTGCCTTGCCCTTCAGCTTGATTTACATTTAATCCGTCTTGTACACCAAGGGTAGCAGCAGCATATGAATAGATTAATCCTTGCCTTCTTTCCCAAGTAGAAGGTTTTGTATCTGAAGTTGCTGGGTTTGCATTGGGATAGGTATATAGCCTGTCTGTAGGGCTCGAACTACCGGCGCTAGCCGTGAAACTATTATCAATATAGCGCATATTCTCGAGCATCCAAATACCTGCCTCATTACCAAAAGAGCGATAAAGGTAGACTTCGTTATCCCGGGTGTCTGTATAACTTTGTACCTCACTTGAGGTGGTTGGGTGTGGCATGATTTTCCATTGTGTGCCATTCCAAACATACAGACCATCATCCATCCCTGTGCTGTTTACACATTTATTCGTATTATAAACTACCAGCCCGATGTGATCAGCTTCGTCCCATGTGCCCGATGATCCGATAGATTGAGCGAGTTGTCCTACAAGAGGGGTTGTGGTGGTCATTGTTACCCGAGGCATGTTTAAGCCCTTTTTTGAATTAATACCGATCCCTTCATCCTCCTTAAGATGGAGTAAAGCTCCGGCTGCAGGAGAATTGTCTGATCCTATAGTAACTTGCCCAACCAATGTGTTTTGGGTTGCTAATATGATTATCAATAGAGAAATTAACTTCTTATAATAGTTATTCATTTTGTCTATTTTGTTATATAAAGTGTAAAAAAATGTAAGCGTTAATTCCGGAGGATTAAACGCATACTCACTTATAAATGTTTTAAATCTATATAATTCAATTTATTTATCGGCATTCTCTATACAAACCATCACAAACTCGTTTCCAACCTTATAATAGGCATTAAAGTGGATATTTTGCTTTGTTTTGGTCTCAAATGCAGAGAATGCACCTTCCTCTTCGGGTGTAAATCTGCTAATAAATAAATTTTTGCGAAAATCAACCCCTTCTTCATCGAGAAATTTAAACATAGCTTCTTTGGCAGACCAATGAAGTAAGAGATGTATTAATTCGTTGCAGGGATCAATATATTCATCAGCTGATATGACGCGGCTTTGAACCCGCCTTATTTTTTCGGAAATATATTCTATATCGAGTCCTATAGGCTTCTCTTTGTTAATGACAACTGCTACATATTTTTTTGTATGTGATACACTGATATGATATGACTTATCAGTTAAAAAAGGTTTGCCAGTAACATTATATTGTACCTGCTTTTCTTCTCCTACAAGTTCCTTTATCAATATACGGGCAGATAATATTTCAAGTACACGCGATTCGGAACGAATAGAGTATATGCTTTGAATCCACTCATGATGAGATAGTTGAGAAAGTAGCTCTGTGCGGTCTTCATCTACTTTCCATATTCCTAATAATGTTGAATCAGTTATATAATTCTTAAAGTATAACATACTACTTCAAAGGTAGAACTTTTTTCATTAAGTCGGCAAATATGGCAGCCATACGTTGCTGTATATATTGATTTTGACCTTCATAAGGATGCCATCCATATTCTACTCCATTCATGGTTTCATTATTATGGGCATAAAGGATACTATATTGTTTACCTGTTACAGGATGCAATACGTTTTTAGAGAAACCAACATATTTATCAAACTCTACTACAGGGAATCCCCATCTTGCTCCTAATTTGCGAATTGCAGGATTAAAAATTGTACGTGCATCGTGCCAGTGTGTACATAAAATAATGATTGCCGGTTTTCCACTGGGAGTACCATAATATTTTGAGTTTTTAGTAAATTTTAGATTGTAGCACTCCGAAATGTATTTTTTTATCAGATAGTCATAGGCGGCAGCATAATTGGATCTGTCGAATGGTATCGGATAATCTTTAAAACTCTTCTTTAATCCGACTTCACTTGCAACATCCTTGTCGTGTACATGCATAATAACTAGTGCATCTATTTCTTCAAGCTCTTCCTTGCTGTACAGGCTATCTGTTGCGATCTTATTTGCAGCATCTGCAATAGCTTCGGCACCTACAGCTCTATTAATTGGCGTTGCATCTAATTCTTTACATCCTAATTCAAACCATCCGTTATTTGATGAGGCAAATGATGCTCCTGTTAACAAGATGGTATATTTATTTTTTTCTGTAGTTTGAGCGTGCATATTTAGCATTCCTAATAGGAATAGCCAGATTATTAATTTTCTCATGTTTTTTCTCCTTAAAACCGTCTTTTATCAATTTATATAGTCTTTCTTTATTGTATAATTTCAGAAGTATCTGTCTGTTATGTTCCTTGTCCTCTCTGCTCAGCGGTGTATCAATATCATTTTGGGTTATTTTTTCCAGTTCGAAAACAATTAGATTATGGTTTTGTGCCCATTGTAGTACCGGAGTACGATATGATAAGAATACCTTTGCTCCCAAATACAATGATATGATTATATTACCGATAGCCTCTTGTCTCCAGTTCCCATAAATTGCAACATTGATGCTTGTTAAGAGTTTATTATACTCTTGTAAAGGTATAAAATCTGTGAGAGGGGTGAAATTATTTCCTATTAACTTGTTGCCACAATTTATAACATATTTCTTATAACTTTCACTTCCAGAGTAACTGAGTGGGATTATCACTTTTCGATTCTTTATATTGAGTTTCGATAAAATGTTTATAGCATATTCGTGATTATTGGTTAGGGAAGCTGAGTTTCCTATCTGTATATTGTCACCGTCAATATATTTTTCGATTAGCTCTTCTCCTAATACGACATCGATTGGATAGTAAAAGAAATCTTTCCAGGGTATATGTCTTAACTGAGGATAATATTGAATCAACATATCATAATCATTCTCTGTAGTGTCTGTTACAATATAGTTGACCCTTTCATTTATGAATTTAATGTTCTTTTTTGTTCTTACTTTCTCTCTTATCTTATTATAAGGTAATGATAAAATCTTTGTAAGATTACGAGATTGATAAGCGCTTTTTTTATCGATCATTTCGAAGCCTTTAGGCTCTAAAAGCTTATTGTATAAATCTGCTCCCCAAATGATCCAGTATACGGGTATTCTGGGTGGATATAGCTTATTAACAAAGTCCATCTTCCGGCTATTCATATAGTGGATAATGATGGCTGTGACTTTAAAGTCTTCTTTATTTTTCTCAAAATCCTGATAAGCAAATATATTTTTGCCTTCCCGTACAAATTTGAACTTTTTACGGGTGAATACTACAAATAAATTTTCTTTAGGAAATACAGTTTCGAATACATCAATGGTTCTATTGATAATTTTTTCATCATGTACCAAGTGTAAGATCATATCAGCGCGTTATTTTGTAAGATTGAGCTCTACAAGCTTATATATAGGATTTGGGCATAAGCCAAACATCTCTACCTGCAAGAGAAGTCACATTATTTAGTTCAGCGACGCAAAAATAATCAATTTTAAGGAACAAGGCTATATAATTCCTTTAAGAAATAATATAAGGCATGATAAATCGCAAAAAATAATCTATTCATCCTCGACAATAAACCATCGCGTGCTGTCTTTTTCACGTGAAGCTGCTTGCCCGGGTTGTAGATCAGGTAGTTTTCGGAGAATGGGCTCCATTTCTAATATTTCATCTACAGAAACAAGATATGCATCTTCATCTTCATTCACCTCATCCTCTCCAAACAGTTGCCAATCGCCATCTTCGTCATATAGGACAAACGTCACGGGAGAGCCATTAGTTAAAACATAACTAGTGGTGAGTACTGACTTATTTTTTTGTTCTTCTTTCAGTTTCATATTTTTTCCTTTTGAGAATAAAGATAGGCGATTTATTTAGTTGCAATGCAATATTGATAAAAATAAAACAATAGCGTTAATTCGTAATTTATGTATATTTTTGTGAAAAAATTATTAAAAAGAAAGCAGGATAAAGATTTCAATGTATATAAAATAATAAACTGCACTTTATTATGGATATCATTGCATGATAAAATAGAACTATGAATAAGGTTATTTTTTCGCTATTCGTCTTCGCAACAATCTTCCAATCATGTGAAATGATAGAATACCACCCTTATGATGGCAGGGTTACAGGCGAAACAGATATAAATAATAAGAATATAGCACGGATCGAAAAGGCATGTAAAGACAAAACATCTATCCGCTTCGCATTGACAGGCGATACACAACGTTGGTATAATGAAACAGAAGACTTTGTAAAAAGTCTGAACGGAAGAAATGATATTGACTTTCTGATACATGGAGGAGATGTCGCAGATTTTGGACTTACGAAAGAATTCTTATGGCAACGGGATATATTGAATAAACTATCTGTTCCCTATGTGGTATTGTTAGGTAATCACGACTGTTTAGCTAATGGTCTGGAAGTATTCCGTAGAGTATTTGGTAGAGAAAATTTTTCTTTTGTTGCTGGTAAAACAAAATTTATCTGCTTGAATACAAATGCTCTGGAATTCGATTACTCCCTCCCCGTTCCGGACTTTCAGTTTATCGAACAAGAATATGAATCACGACGTGATGAATATGAAAAAACAGTACTGGCAATGCATGTACGCCCTTTTTCGGAACAGTTCAATAATAATGTGGCAAATGTATTTCAACGTTATATAAAAGAATACCCTAATCTCCAGTTTTGTCTGAATGCGCATGATCATAATCTTGCAGTGGATGATCTCTTTGATGATGGAGTTATTTATTATGGTACACCAAATGTTGCAAAACGCCAATATCTTCTTTTTACATTAAATTCGGATAATACATATGAATATGAAGTGGTTGGCTTTTAAGCATAAGATAGTTCTCATCCTTTTCTTGTTATTTCTTCCTTTTTTTACATATGCTCAAAATGGCTATGACAGGCGCATAGAAAAATATCAGAATCAATGGATTCGGTTGATTCCGACCCATACAAAAATACAATATGCAGGGGGAATGGGACTTATTTCCCTTGGTGCAGGATGGGATTATGGAAAAAATAATCAATGGGAAACTGATGTTTTTCTTGGATTTCTGCCTCGTTACTCTACCAAAGAGAATAAGGTAACATTCACCCTAAAGCAAAACTTCATACCCTGGAAAGTAGATTTGGGTAAGGATAATGATTTTTTTCTGGAGCCTCTGGCTTGCGGCCTATACGTAAATACAATATTTAATGGCGATTTTTGGGTGAGCGAACCTGATAAGTATCCTAATGGGTATTATTCGTTTTCAACGAGGATGAGATTTAATATTTATATCGGACAACGTATTGGGTATAAAATACCAGAGAACAGACGTTTCTTTGCTAAATCCGTTTCCCTGTTTTATGAATTGAGCACAAATGACTTATATATGGTGAGTGCTTTCTCAAATTCATATCTGAAACCAACCGATTATCTGAGATTGTCTTTTGGACTTAAGTTCCAGTTATTCTAGGTATTAGTCTCTAAGGAATTTGTTCTTTTGATCCAGCTTTATGGGGTTTAATAGAAACCAGTCCAGAAATTTATTCCATTTGTCTTCATTAGCAAGTTTCCATTCCAGAAAACCGTGAGTGTCTCCTTGCATTAATATCCAATGGTTGTAGGCATCCATATGTCCTGCCTGTTTTACTTTTTTCTGGTATGCAAACAAAACATTGGGATGAGTTTCATCTAAATTCTTACTGTAGTATATATCTATAAAATTTGAGCGGACCTTATTTAAGGTATTCATATTTATATCTTTGATAGAAGCGATGGATAACATTAATACGGGTTCATAGATTCCAACTCCAAAAGGAAGTTTTACATTGTATGGATTTATTGTATTGTTTTTACTGAAGCTGACAGATATGGACGAATCACTTAATACCTTAATCTCATTGATATAGGTGTCGTGTAGTAATTTACTAATCTCTACTGTGCGGGGGCTATTGCGTTCAAGGTTCATGAATATTTCTCCATATATCATGCCCCATACCTCGTCTTCCGAATCGCAGAATAGTTTAGTTGCCCAGTAATAGTTTGAAGGAAATGAAGGGTCAGCATCTATCCCGTTTTCGAAGTAATAAAGAGCTTTCTCATAATTGTTTTGTGCCATTTGCATATTTCCCATTTCGAGATTCAAGCATCCTGAATCGGGAAATTTTTTCAGGCCTTTTTCATATGTTTTTACTGCTTCATTGCTATCGCCCAAATAGTCATAGCAATTTCCAAGCATCTGATATAACATGTCAGATACGTCTTTATGTTTCTCTATTTTCTTCAGTATTTTTATAGCTTCATTATAGTCTTCTTTCAGGCAATAAGCATATGCCATTTCATAAGGATAGTCAAAACTTCTGGAGTCCAGTTTCCGGGCCTCTTGTAATAATATAAGACTTTCGTCTATCTTGCCTTTATCCATGAGTTGAACGGCTTCTTTGCCTTTTTCATAAGCTTTTTCTTCTTTTGTCTGACTGTAGATTGATGAGAAGTATACACAAAAGAGGAGGAGTGTTAGAATGTTTTTCATATTTATGCTAATAGAATTCTATGAGACAAATATAGAAATAAAAAAACCGGATAAATAGATTATCCGGTTTTTTAAACTATTAAGAATTTAATCGTTATTGGTTGGTAAAGTAGAAAATTCTTTAGAGTAGCGTAACATCTGCTCTGCATAACCTTCACTATATGATATCTTTATATCTGTAATTTTGCCATCGTTGTCTTTTGCCAGTTCAAAAACAGGATTCACAAAACCCTTGTATGGTTTCATGTTTAACGTTTTATAACGGTTCAGAATTTCTTTATGTAATTTCTGATCTACTTTTACAGCATAGTTTTCAACAATTGCTTTTGCTCCCTTAAAGTCTCCTTCCGATTTTATCCGTTGGATTTCAGCTAATAAGTCTCCAAATAATGTGCGTAATTTATTGTAATCATTGATTACCACATATGTTTTGTTGTCTTTTACTTTAAACTCAATAACATTATCTACTTTTCCTTTCTCAAAAACCCACTTAGCAATTAGCTGACGATTGCGCATATGTGACTCCTCAATGTTCTTTCCCGGTTCGATACGTACTAATTGGGTCATAAGGCCATTCATCATAAATTTATAATATTCAGCTTTATACGCTTCTGCATTAGGAATGATGCCTAAATCCAATAGTTTAGTATCGGCGAGAAAATACAATCCGAATAAATCTGCACGGGTTTCCTCTATTGTAGAACTAAATTCGCCCAGTGCATTCGGATCAACTTCAGGCAATAATTTACCCGAACCATGTCCCAGGCACTCATGCAAATCTGTATGCAATACATCTGTAATAAAACCATATTTCTTTATCAGGCTTACTTCTGCATCAGACCACATAAATTCTTCGTTGAATCCGGTATGTGCTCCGGCAGCATCATAAGCTTCCATTATGTTCTCTATCGTAACCGATTTAGAACCATGTTCTTTACGTATCCAGTCTGCATTCGGGAGATTAATGCCTATAGGCGTTGCAGGATAGCAGTCTCCCCCAAGTTGAGCAACCGTGATCACTTTTGCCGAAACTCCTTTTACACTCTCTTTCTTGAAACGTTTGTCTACAGGAGAGTGGTCTTCAAACCACTGAGCGTTTGTACTTATGATCTCAGTACGTTTTGTAGCCTCCACATTTTTAAAATTAACGATAGATTCCCAACTGGCTTTGATTCCCAGCGGATCGCCGTATACTTCGGTGAAACCATTTACAAAGTCCACCTGAGAGTTAAGATCTTCCACCCATGCAATAGCATATTGGTCAAAGGTTTTTAAGTCTCCTGTTTTATAATAAGAGATAAGTTTTGTTATAACCTCTTTTTGCTTTTCATTTTCGGCTACACCTTGGGCTTTCTCCAGCCAGCCAACAATTTTTTCGATAGCAGGAGAGTATAGTCCACCCACTTTCCAGACGTCTTCAACCAGGCCGCTTCCGGTTTTTACTAAACGGCTATTCAGACCGTACGAAACAGGAGTCTGGTTAGTTGTATCTTTCATGGCGGCATAAAAAGCCTGCACCTCTTTTTGTGTAACTCCGTCACCATAATAGTTATTGGCAGATGTAGCAATCAGGTCACTACCGGATTGGTTTACTTTCTTAGCCATTACTCTCGGATCAAACATTACGGGAGTAATTACTTTTATAAAATTATCTGCTGATATATATTCACATTGAGCACGACAGTCTCTGGGAATCAAATTGTCAGGAAGTGACTTCACTTGCTCTGCAAAAAATTGTTTGGAAAATCCGGGTAGGAATTTTTCTTCTCCATAATGATGGTGGATGCCATTAGAGAACCATACACGTTTAAGATAGACCTCAAGTTCTTTGTAGTCATTGGTATTTTTATCGCCTTTATAATTAGTATAGATCGCTTCGAGTATCCGTCGGATAGCCAGATTGTATTTATTGTTTTGGTCATAGAGAATATCGCGGCCTTCCAGTGCAGCCATAGAGAGGTAATAAACCAGTTCCTTTTGTTCCAGAGTGAGATTGTTAAATCCGGGAACATAGTAACGTAAGATCTGAAGGTCTGCAAAAGCATCTACTTCATATTTAAAATCAGCAGGTACAGTGTCGCTAACAATGTTAGCTTCTGTTTGTCCGCCGGAAGGTTTCTGAGCTCCTCCACAACCTGCAAATAGCATAGAAAATCCTGTCATAGCAATTAATACTGTTTTTTTCATTTGAGTCTATTTTGTGTTTACATCTTATCAAAAGGTAACAATCTAGTAAAATTGTAAATTATTGATGTTGTTATATTTATGTATAAAAAGTGACAAAGGTGACACTTTTATTACTGTTTTTATTTGTCACTTTTTTATTTAATTCTTTTACGATCTATTCCTCTTTCATTTTTTTGTCGTATATCTACTTGACTCAGTATACATAGACAAATATATATTCCATATCTCACAAAGATACAAAACAGATTTGTTGATTATTCAGAAAAGGAATTTAATTCCTGGTTGTGAATAATATTTGATGCTTGAAGGATGATATCATTTTTATTCTGTATTTTCGAATTATATATCATAAAAACAAATTATAATTAAAATAACATTATGAATAAAACATTCTTTGTCCTCTTATGGTTCTGCGCTTTGGCTATAAGCGCTCAAAATCCTGTAAAGGATACATATAAACTGGAAAAGGATATATCCTATGTTGGCTCGCAAGAGAAGGATGCCTATCGCATAGACCGGTGTAAACTGGATCTATATTATCCAACTGATAAAAAGGATTTTCCTGTTATAGTATGGTTTCATGGAGGCGGGCTCGAAGGAGGTGAAAAGGGTATTCCTGATGAGTTGAAAGAAAGGGGAGTAGCCGTTGTGGCAGTCAACTATCGTCTTAGTCCTAAAGCTACTAACCCTGCTTATATAGAAGATGCGGCTGAGTCGATAGCCTGGACCTTTAATAACATAGCTAAATATGGTGGCAGTATCAAGGATATTTATATATCAGGGCATTCTGCCGGCGGATACCTTACTTTGATGGTGGGTCTAGATAAAAGTTATTTGAACAAATTTGGTGTCGATGCAAATGATATTAAGGGATTGATACCCATTAGCGGGCAAACAAACACACATTATACAATTCGCAAAGAAAGAGGACTGCCTCTCAATATTCCGATTGTAGACGAATATTCACCTTTAAATAAAGCCAGAGCTGACCTGCCTCCTACCTTACTGATAACAGGTGACCGTAAACTGGAAATGACAGCAAGATACGAAGAGAATGCACATTTAGAGTCTATCTTAAAATCCTTAGGAAACAAAAATATAGAATTGAATGAACTTCAGGGTTTCGACCATGGAGCTGTGTGTGCTCCGGGATGCTATTTGGTACTCGATTGGATTAAAAAGTATAGTAAGAAATAAATGGAAGTCATATAAAGTAAAAAAAGAGGTTTGAATATTCAAACCTCTTTTTAATCATATATAATTAAATGTGCTTTAGTAAGCTCTGGCAAACACAACTCTCTGGGCTGAAGGTTTTCCTGTAACCATACATGTGCCCGGAGTTTTGTCTCCTTCCAGTGGTATACAACGGATTGTAGCTTTAGTTTCTGCTTTTACTTTTTCTTCCGTTTCAGCAGTTCCGTCCCAGTGAGCAAGTATAAATACACCATCCTCAATTTTTGTTTTGAATTCTTCGTAAGTATCTACTTTTATAGTTTGTTTCTCCCTTAGGTCAAAAGCTTTTTTATAAATGTTGGCTTGTATGTCTTCTAACAGGTTTTTGATATATATATCCAATCCGTCACAAGATACCGTTTCTTTGGTTAGCATGTCGCGACGGGCAACTTCTACAGTATTGTTTTCCATATCGCGGGCACCCATTGCTAAGCGTACAGGTACACCTTTCAATTCATACTCGGAGAATTTCCATCCTGGTTTCTTGTTGTCTGCATTGTCATATTTTACACTGATTCCTAGAGCCTTCAAAGATTTTATGATACCATCCACCTTTTCATTGATTAAAGCTAATTGCTCGTCTCCTTTGTAAATAGGCACAATCACTACCTGGAAAGGAGCTAATTTGGGAGGAAGTACAAGACCATTGTCATCAGAATGTGCCATGATCAAAGCTCCGATCATACGGGTAGATAATCCCCATGATGTAGCCCATACATAATCCATCTTCCCTTCTTTGTCTGCAAATTTCACATCAAATGCTTTTGCAAAGTTTTGACCTAAGAAGTGGGATGTTCCGGATTGTAGGGCTTTGCCGTCCTGCATCATTGCTTCTATAGTATAAGTCTCTACTGCCCCAGCAAAGCGTTCTGATGCCGATTTTACCCCTTTTATTACAGGCATTGCCATGTGATCTTCAGCAAACTGTGCATATACATTAAGCATTTTTATTGCTTCTTCTTCAGCCTCATCTTTTGTTGCATGTGCTGTATGGCCTTCCTGCCATAAGAATTCTGCAGTACGTAAGAACAGGCGCGTGCGCATTTCCCAGCGTACTACATTCGCCCATTGGTTTATAAGCAAAGGCAAATCTCTGTATGATTGGATCCAGTTGCGGTATGTACTCCATATAATGGTTTCTGAAGTAGGGCGTACTATTAGTTCTTCTTCCAGTTTTGCATCAGGATCAACGATCACACCTTTACCATCAGGATCGTTCTTTAATCGGTAATGTGTGACTACAGCACATTCTTTAGCAAATCCTTCAACGTGGTCGGCTTCTTTACTTAAAAAAGATTTGGGGATAAAGAGCGGGAAATAAGCATTTACATGACCTGTCTCTTTGAACATATCGTCCAACTGACGTTGCATTTTTTCCCATATCGCATATCCGTATGGTTTAATAACCATACATCCGCGAACAGCAGAATTTTCTGCTAACTCTGCTTTTAATACCAAATCAAGATACCACTGACTATAATCCTTGCTTCTTGGGGTCAGTTCTTTAAGTTCTTTTGCCATATTTTATTTAAATATTACTCTGTTTATAATCTCTTAACAGATAATTTATAAATCATTTTGTATCGAAGTGCAAAGATAATAAAAATTGAATCACAGCTATTTGTGTTACTGAAAAACCTAGGTATAAATAAAATAATAACGTACCAAATCTTGTAGTGGCTGAGGTTTGTATCTATGCGGATTGCAACTAATTTAGTATCTTTATCGCTTTTCAATATTCAAAATTATTGCATGAGATATACAGATATACTTCTCGACCTCGATGATACACTCATAGACACAGTTGAAAATACCCGTTTGACCCTTATTGAACTATATGACGACTATCGGTTTGGAAACTATTTTCCATCTTTTGCCGATTTTTATGAAATCTATTTTGCAAATGTGAGCCAGCTATGGGAGTTGTATGGAAGAGGTAAGATTACAAAAGCGACTTTGCAGAGAGAACGGTTTATTGCTCCGCTCAATTCTGTTGAAGAGATTACAGAAGAGCAGGCTTTAGCTATAAATGATGATTTTATAGAGAGGGTAATGCAAAAGGGAACTCTTATAAATGGTGCAGTAGATTTGCTAAACTATCTGCAGCCTAGATATAAGATTCATATTCTTTCCAATGGATTTACCGAGATGCAGTATGTGAAAATAAAGAGTGCCGGACTTGATGATTATTTTGATAAAGTGATCTTATCCGATGAGGTTGGTGTAAATAAGCCTCATCCCGATTTATTCTCATTTGCATTGAAAAAAATAGGAACAGGTACAGACAATACTATTATGATAGGTGATAATCTTTTTACAGATATTGGCGGTGCATATAACAGTGGTATCGATCAGGTATGGTTTAATCCTAAAAATAAGCCTGTTAAAGATTTTCAACCGACATATATTGTGAAGGAATTATCTGAAATAAAATCTATATTATAGTATATTTATAATATCCTGCCAAGTGTTGACTCTGGTGCAATCATCTTTGACCATATACATGTTGTGCGGTTGGCTGAATAATATTTTTTTTCCTTCAAAATAGTCCAGATTTTTGGGGTGATCATCGATCATTATATCTCCTTTAATTGAATTTTTAGTACCACAAAGGATTATTTGCTGCCATTTAATAAATGGGAAATGCTCATTTAACCATTCTACTTTTTCTTTCAGGCTGTCAGGAAATTCTGTTGCTGATGATACAATTAATACGTTATATTTCTCATTTAAGTATTTCAGTCCGCCTACACTATCAGGTATAACCGGAGCTGTTCTGAAGAAGTTTGTAGAACGGACGTGTTTCTCGTAGTTAGGAAAAGCTTCTGATTCTAATTTACCATACAGAGATTCAATGTCGATGACCGTTCCTGTTTCTCCCAGTTCAAGTCTCGAAAATTGAGAATAAACATCAGCCAGAACTCCATCCATATCCACTAAAACCTGCTTCATCATAATCTTGTATAGTTTATTATTCTATACAAAATTAAAAAGACCTGATTTGATAAAATATGATATAAATCAGAAAGTGTATATTTGTCAGTAAATATTTCTGATAATGGAATCTATAAATATAGCGAAAACGATAACAAGCTCTTTTTTGGCATTACCTGATGCAGAGTTGAACAAACTCGGATCTATTATAGAAAACCATAGATTGATGAAAGGAGAAATCCTTTTAGGAGAAGGGCAGATAGCGAGACATATTTTTTATGTTGAATCCGGTATGTTGAGGCAATTTTACTATAAAGATGGACGTGATATTACAGAACACTTTACGTGTGAGGGCTTTATTACATTTTGTATTACCAGTCTTTTCAGAGGAGTACCCACACAGCTGATGATAGAAGCTATAGAACCGAGCTGTATTTATAGTATACCTTATCAAAAATTAGATGAATTATCTATTCAATATCCCTTGTTTGCAAAGTTGAAGTGTAAGATATTGGAATATTCTTTAATCCTGTCTCAGCAGAAAGCTGACTCGTGGCGTTTCGAAACAGTAAGAGAGCGTTATGAGCGCTTTGTTAATGAATTTCCGGAGGCAGCAAAAAGAGCTTCTATTAATCATATAGCCTCATATTTATTAATGACACCCGAATCGTTGAGCCGTATACGTAGTGGTAGTCTCTGAAAAAATAAAAACCGGATAACAATTACCCGGTTTCTATACACAACTAAATAATAATATATTAGTTCAGATACTTTTTCAAATCTTCTACCCATGCGGCAATGCGCGCGTCAGTTTCATTGTACTCATTATCCTCGTCCAATGCCAATCCTACAAATTTACCATCTACAACTGCATCTGACTCATCAAAAGTATATCCATCTGTAGAAACGAATCCTACAAATTCAGCTTTCCCTTTTAGAGCTTTGTATATTACATACATTCCTCCTGCAAAACTGGTAGAAAAAGAAGCACTATCTCCTAAACCGAAGATTGCTACTTTTTTTCCAGAGAAATCCATTTTTTCAATTTTTGGTAGAAGAATTTCCCAATCGTCCTGTAGATCTCCAACACCTGTTGTAGATGCTCCAAAAATCAGGAAGTCGTACGGCTTCAGATCGTCAACGCTCACACTATCTGCATTAAATAGCGTAGCGTCATCGAATGAAGCTTTTATTTTTTCTGCTACCGATTCTGTGGCTCCGGTAGATGAGCCGTAAACTATTGCAATTTTGCTCATAACTAGTTAAGAATTTTTATTAAATTGATTATCAATTATCTGGAATCATTCAAAATAGCAGGAGCCATAAAGGTCTGAACTATCCCTCGCAAAGCCAGATACACAATAAACGCTAACCACAGAATATTGTTCGGGGAGAGGTACGAAAATGTGAAATAGATAATAAAAAAACTAGTAACAGCTATGAGCATTGAGTTTCTCATTTGATGAGAGGCTGTGGCTCCAACGAAGATCCCATCCCATAGGAAGGCTGAAAAACCTGCCACAGGAATTAGCAATACCCAGAACTGATAACTTTTGCTTAACGCTAATATATTTTGTTTATCAGTAATAAGCGCTAGTATCGGATCCAGGAATATGGCATAAATTAAAGTGAAAATTATGGCGATACATACACCCCAGGTAAAGAGCCGTTTTACCAGATATGTTAATATAAGTCTGTTATTTTCTCCGATATATTTACCTGTCAATGCTTCTGCTGCATAAGCGAAGCCATCCATCATATAAGAAAATAGTATGAACATTTGCATCAGAAGCGCATTAACGGCCAATATATCCTTTCCTGATTTGGCTGAGGCAGACATGAAAAATGTAGTCACTGCTACTAGTGCCATTGTTCTGATAAAAATATCACTGTTGACTTTAAAGAATGGTATATAGGAACGTATGTCTTTCAATACTGACAAGTTGAAGTATTGTTTGAGCCATCCGTATTTAAGGTTCCATATCAATAGAAATGATAAGAATCCTGTATATTGTGCACAGGCTGAGGCTAATGCTACGCCTTTAATCTTCATGCCGAATCCATAAACAAAGGTAAAACTAAGGGCTATATTTACAATATTTACAGCTATAGCCACTATCATTGGTATCTTTGCATTCTGCATACCTACATACCAGCCATTAAAGGTATACATACCCAGCACAGCAGGAGCAGCCCATATGTAGATATAGAAGTATTCATGGGCAAACACCTTTACTACAGGTTCTGCATTTAAAAAATAGAAACCAACAAGTGCAATGAAATATTGCAATAAGATAATCAATATTCCTGCTGCCATAGCTACAGCAAGGGATCGAAGCAGGGTATTGCTCTGCTCTTGATGATCTTTAGCACCATAGGCCTGCGCTGTAAAACCACTGGTACCCATTCGTAAGAAAGAGAAGCTCCAATAAATGAAATTGAAAAGCATAGTAGCCAATGCTATAGCACCAATGTAATCTTCCGAGTCCATATGGCCTACTATGAACATGTCAACAATACCCAGCAGCGGAACAGTTATATTGGATATAATATTGGGTATTGCTAATCGTAATATGCTTTTGTTCATTTGTACTTATCAAGTATTAAGCAGTGAGTTAGAAGGTTTAGTTCTTCAACTTATAACTCATTGCTCGTAACTTATCAATATTTATTTGTCAGATTGAAATGAGAAAATGTAGCGTTATTATCATTGCCATTATTTTCCACCAAAAGGCCAATACGTAGTCCACGTCCCCATTGAGGTAGTCCTGAAATATCCACATGTTGGTTATTCAGCGGAAAGATGTGCCACTCTATATCGTTTGTGGACCAATAGAAACGATAAAGGCGTGCATTGATAGCTTCAGCTTTCAAGTATATTGTGGATGAATTACCGGCAGGGGTAGAATATAGTTCGGTTTTCTGATCATTATCCAATTTGAATAATTTTATTTCGTTTCCAGAGACACCCCACGCATATAATTTATTAATTCCCCCATATATTGTCAAACCTTTGAAGTTGGAACCTTTAGTAGATACCTTAGTCGACATTGTATAATTACCCGTCTGTGAGTTTATTCCCCAGAATGAATAGCCTTCTTTTGTATTGGTCAGGTTAAGGCTGTTACTATTTTTAGTTGCCACGGGTTTGGATGAATACATATCCCATTGCCAGAATTTATCTTTTTCAGCAGATGAAAAATCATCATTAAAATCTATATTCCGTTGTTGTACTGTGCCTTTAAATGGAACTGGTGCTTGTGTAGTAGGTGTGTTCCCGTACTTAAAATATGGCCATCCTGTTTCATCATTCCATACCAGTTCGTCGAGTAAAGCCTGACGACCTACATATTCAAAATCATTGGTATTATAAGCATGGTATAAATAAAAATATCTGTTGTCGGGAGTCTGTACCAAAGTGCCATGGCCTGAGCATAACCATGCCCCTCCCCCTTGTAGTATCGCATTAGGCTCATATTGCTCCCATTCTCCACGCAGGCTTTTTGCACGGGATACATGCACACGGTAATCACAACGGTTGTCACAGCATCCTCCTATCGAATAGAAGTGATAATAATAACCATTGCGCTTTACGATACATTGGCCTTCATCACCTCTTCCTATCCATCCTTTGGTATGATCGGTTAGGGTAAAATGCTCTCCGACAAGTGATAACCCATCGGCTGATAGTTCTGATGCTAATATCTCTATCGGGCGCTTATCCAGTCCATATGCTTTCCATGATATATATAATTTCCCGTCATCATCTTTGAAAATATAAGCGTCGATCGCCTCATTTCCCCATTCAATCAGAGGACCATGATCTGTAAATCCCTTGGTTATATCAGTAGTAGAGGCAACACCAATGCATGATATATTATCACTTTTCTTTCGGGCGGTATAATATACAAAGTATGTTCCATTATTATAGTATAGCTCCGGAGCCCAGCAATCACCTTTTATCCATGCTGGTGGGTTGGTAAAAACTGCGCCTATCCTTTCCCAATTTATAAGATCTTTGGAGTGGAAAAGAGGGTAATCAGGCACAAACTCGGAGGTTGTTCCCGCTGCATAATAATCATTCCCTACGCGAATCACAGTGGGGTCGGGCAAGTCTCCTGCAATCACCGGATTACGGTATGTTTGTTCTACATTTTGGGCAAATAAGGAAGTCGTAATAAATAGTAAGAAAAAGGTTAATCTAGACATAATTACATTCTGGGTTTAAAATTTGTTGTGATTCCAATTATTACAAAAGTACGATAGTTATAATAAAGGTGCAAATATCGAAAGATGTAATATTAACAATAATAATTTATTATTTTTGTTAAACTTATACATAACATGAACAAAAATAAACTAATACACAATGAGGTACTTTGAACTAAAAACGGAAGAAGAATCTAAATTCTGGAATATAGACATTGAAGGTAAATTTGTTATTAAATCTTATGGAAAAACAGGGAGTAAAGGCAGAGATGTAAAAGATGAATACGCAGATGAAAATTTCGCAAAGAAAGATGCATTAAAGCTGATACAGAAGAAATTCAAAGAAGGTTATTCAGAACTACCCAGTGGGGATAATGATGATGAAAAATGGCTGGATGAAAAAGCGAGCTCTAAAACTGCAAAAGCAATAAAGAAAGATGCACCTGCAAAAAGTAAAGAAAAAAGGATACCTGTAAATCTGCCTTTTGTAAAAACAAATCTCCAAATTCAAGATAGCTTCGGTGCTAAGACTGAGATTAATGATATTAAAATAGTTGCCAGTTATATTTGTCAGGATAATGATATCGCAGAGACTGGTGAAGTAAATGAAGGCTTGAAATTATTAGATGACGAATATCTTCAGGCAGTATCAGGATCGTGGGAAGAAGTTACTGATTTGTTTAATCTTAAAAATGGTACTTGTTGTAGGATAACATCTGTGGATGAACGGAGAATGTCCGGGGTACTTATGGATAAAAACTATTTTTATACCATGGCCATAAAGGGTTTTGAAGCTGAGTCGCGAAATCTGGTGAAATACGATCTGGACACGAATGAAATAGTGTGGACTTGTGGTTCATCCTCGTCTTCTATTACGCCCCGGTTTGTACAAGACGAAGAATATATTTATTCCAGTGATGTGAAGATGCTTTATATTACTTCGAAAACTTTGGGAAAAACAGTGGCAAAAGTTGAGGTAGCCAGTAAAATGGATAAAAAACAGAAGTTTTATTCAAATACCAGCAAACGGTTTGTTCGTGTACATAAACTGAATGAAAGAAATATGGTACTCTGTGGTAGTATGGTAAATATTGCTTTAGTTGATCCATTAAAATCTGAGAAAATCTGGGAAATATCTTCAAAAAAATATGAGGCAATAATGGCCAGTTATATCTGTGGAGGTAAGCTATATATTTTGGGTAAAAATGATAAGTTATTTATTATAAATATTCCGGATGGTAAAATTGAAAATGAAATATTGATAAAGCACAGTTTTAAAATGGAGAGATGTGCAGAATTTTATTTGACCGAAAATGAATTTTGTACTGTGTTTCGTGATGGAAATAAAAGGATACTGTTGCGGATTGATTTAGAAGAGTTGACATATCGTATTGATGATTATACTGAATTTCTTCCTGAGAGTGGATTGTTTGATCCGTATGAAATAATAAAGGATAATATGATAATATCTGTAAATGATAACTATCTGACTATTATTGAAAAAAATACAGGCAAGAAGTTGTCGTCATTAGAAATTCCGAAAGGCAAAGGCAAAGTCAGTGATTTTATCGTAGCTGGGAACTATATTTATTTAGTTCAAAAAGGAGATGGTAAGTCGTCAATATTGCATCAGATAAAGTAATATTGTATCTTTATCTTATCAAATAATCTGAAAATTTAATATAACTATAAAACTATGGATGTAAAAATCGAAGAGAGTTGGAAAGAACAATTAAAAGATGAATTTAATAAAGATTATTTTGTAAAACTTACAGAATTTGTAAGGGAAGAATATAGGACTAAACAGATATTCCCTCCTGCAAAATTGATTTTCAATGCATTTGAACATACCCCTTTTGATAAGGTAAAAGTAGTTATATTGGGGCAGGACCCTTATCATAACGATGGACAGGCTCATGGGTTATCTTTTTCTGTTCCGGATGGTATACCTGCTCCTCCATCTTTAGTGAATATATTTAAGGAAATAAACCGGGATATGGATATTCCGGTACCTAAGTCCGGTAATCTGACCCGTTGGGCCAATCAAGGTGTCCTTTTGTTAAATGCGACTCTGACTGTTCAGGCTCATATGGCTGGATCACACCAGAAAAAAGGTTGGGAACCGTTTACCGATGCCGCGATTCGTCAGCTAGCTGATAAAAGGGAGAATTTAGTATTCATATTGTGGGGATCTTATGCACAAAAGAAAGTATCATTTATTGATGGTAGTAAACATCTTGTGTTGAGGTCTGTTCATCCATCGCCATTATCTGCACATAATGGATTTTTTGGAAATAATCACTTTAGTGAAGCTAATAAATATTTGGAATCGAAAGGGATAGCCCCGATAGAATGGTAATACTTATATATAAAATAAAGGCGGCAAAATATTTTGCCGCCCTTTATTTATATTGTTTTAAGAAACTCTTAATGATTTTCCCACACGAAGAGTGGTTTTTGTTGTGATATTATTCAACTTACATATTTTACTTACAGTTGTTCCGTTTTTCTGGGCTATTTTCCCCAGAGAGTCTCCTTTCCGTATACGATGATATTTAATACTTCCACTGGCATATTTATTCTTCACAGTGCTACTTGATCTTGTTGCAGAGGAAGAAGCCAGATTTCTAATATCAACGCCCTTACTGCTTCTGCTATAGCTATTGTGAGTTACGGTATAGGTATCTTTATGACATACTTTATTGTCGAAGTCAACAATAAATGTAGGATTTATCGGATTTCCCAGAAAACGAATCTCAAAATGTAGATGAGATCCGGTAGAACGGCCTGTGTTGCCTCCTAGTGCAATCGGTTCACCTGATCTTACAACCTGATCTTCTTCCACTAAGAATTTAGATAAGTGTCCATAGACAGTTTCCAATCCGTTTGGATGACGTAGAGCAAGGTAGTATCCATATCCGCGTCTCTCATACTGTTTTACCCGCACTTTACCGTCAAAGGCAGCATAGATCGTATCTCCTACTTGTACCTTAAGGTCGATTCCGTAATGCATACGGCGGCGACGTGGTCCGAAATTAGAAGTTACATATCCCATTGTTGGCATGGTGAAATTGTCCAGGTTGACTTTGAATGTATCTGGAATATTCTCTATTGAACGATATGCGTTCACATAACGATTATTCCATATACCTCCATAAAGCTCTTCAGACGGTATTTCAGTTTCGCTCAAAACACGTTCTTCTTGAATTTCTTTTAAAATGGAAAGGTCTCTTTTGATTTTGATACCATCAGCATACAGGTTCGAATTTGGTGTTTGTCTGCTGTGTCTTTGTTTGTACTTTAGTTCTACTCTGTCAGGATTGGCTTCTGTCGTTTTATTTTGAGCAAAACTACTCATTGGTAGTAAAAGCATTGCTGCGATTGGCAGTAATCTTATTCGTTTAATGTTTTTTGTCAAAATACTTTCTTTGTTCATAATATAATTTAGATCTCGTCATCCGAATATAGATTCGTCAGTGTGGATAGTTTGTATTCGAAAATTTCATTGTCTGTAAAAAAACGTTTAAGTTCGGTTTTTGCCGATTCAGGAGAATCTGAGGCGTGTACAATATTTTCCTGTGAACTCACGGAAAAATCACCCCGGATGGTTCCGGCGGCAGCTTCTCTTCCATTTGTAACTCCAATGATATGACGTACAACTTTGGTTGCATTCTTGCCTTCCCAGCATTGAACAATAACAGGGCAGGTTCTCATCGAATCTTTTACACGTTGAAAGAAGGGTCTGTCTTTTAAGTGTGCATAGTGTTCGCTCAAAATGGCATCTGTTAATTGTACCATTTTCATCCCTGCTAAACGTAAACCTTTTCTTTCGAAGCGGGAGATGACTTCTCCCATAAGTGCTCTTTGAACACAAGAAGGCTTCAGAATAACAAGGGTTTTTTCCATGCGTGTATTGTAAAAATAAATAAGATTTATCTGATATAGACGTCAAATATAAAACTTATTTTATTGTACTACAACCTTCGATCCTTTAAAAAAGGACTATTTAACAGCATTGTAGCTATGTTTTAAAACATGTTATAAGCAGAATCACCCTAAAAAAGAGGGAGTTTCACTATAATAGATAAAAATTATTTTAAATAATTATAACATATATAGATGCAACTAATTCAGCATGTTAATGTTTTACGATCCTTATTTTTTGAAAACCAGATAGACTGCTGCTATGAGAAAAACAAAGGCTAACACGTGATTCCATTTGAAAGTTTCAGTTTTAAAAGCCAATGTACTAAACAATACAAAAACAGTGAGGGTGATGACCTCTTGTATGATTTTGAGTTGCATTAGTGAAAATGGTCCGCCATTACCTTCATAACCCAAGCGGTTGGCAGGGACTTGGAAACAATATTCAAAAAAAGCAATGAACCAACTAAAAAGGATCACTCCGAAGAGGGGTAGGGCGGCAAACCAGGAGTATTCTTTCATTTTAAGATGTCCGTACCATGCGAAAGTCATGAACATATTGGACGCAATTAATAATAATATCGTATATAATCCTGCAAGATTCATTTTTATGTCAATTTAGATTTGCGACGCAAAAGTAAATCATTTTTTGATATCTGAATTATCTTATCATTTTTTAATTCTTATCTTTGAAGGACACAATAATAGTATAATATCATGAAAGACATTGCTAGAAAAACGCTCGATGAATTCATTATTGAGAGACAAGAAGACTTTAAGTATTCTACAGGGGAGCTCTCTCGTTTGTTAAACTCTCTTCTCCTTGCAGCCAGAGTTGTAAGCTATAAAGTAAATAAGGCTGGCTTAGTAGACATACTGGGTGCAGCAGGTAATACCAATGTGCAGGGTGAGGATCAGAAAAAACTGGATGTATATGCAAATAATGTATTTATACAAACACTTGTAAACCGGGAGATAGTTTGTGGTATTGCATCCGAAGAAAACGATAATTTCATTACTATTGAAGGTCTTGATGAAGGTCACAACAATAAGTATGTGGTACTGATGGATCCTCTTGATGGTTCTTCTAATATTGAAATGAACGTTTCGGTAGGTACTATTTTCTCTATTTATCGCCGTATATCTCCAATTGGCTCACCTGTTACCATGGATGATTTTTTACAGCCGGGAGTCAATCAGGTTGCTGCTGGATATATACTGTATGGTACCTCTACAATGATTGTATATACAACAGGAAGAGGCGTTAACGGATTTACTTTAAATCCTGCAATCGGTAGTTTTTATTTATCACATCCTAATATGAGATGTGCCAAAAACGGAAAGATATATTCTGTGAATAGTGGTAATTTTGAACATTTTCCTCAGGGTGTAAAAGATTATATAAAATACTGTCAGGAAGTAAAGGATGACCGTCCGTATTCGATGCGGTATATCGGAAGCCTTGTTTCGGATTGCCATCGTAACCTTATTACCGGCGGTATCTATTTTTATCCTTCAACGTATAGTGCCCCAAAAGGAAAACTACGGTTGCTATATGAATGCAATCCGATGGCGTTCATAACAGAGCAGGCGGGAGGAAGTGCTACAGATGGAAAAAATCGTATCCTTGAATTACAACCTACCGAATTGCATCAACGGGTGCCGTTTTATTGTGGTAGTTCCAATATGGTAGAAAAACTAAAATATTTTATAGAAAAAGCTGAGGAAAAAGCAGCTAATTCATAACTACAAACTCCCATAACTTAAAAGTTGTGGGAGTCTTTTATATCATCATATATGGAATTGAATTATTCCCTGAGCGAGAAAGATTTTCTCAATTTTCAGCTTTATTACGCATCACAGAGTGATAAATTTTTGAGCCAAAGAAATAGGGACCGTATCCGTTTACCAGGTTTGTCTCTTTTGTTTGGGGTGGTTTTGTTATTTGATGACAGATCAAGTGTATGGGCATATATACTCATTATATCTTCATTTTTGTTTTTTATACTTTATAAGTGGTGGTCTGCCTGGTTTTACAAAAGATTTTATAAAAGACAGGTTAAAGAAAATATGAAAGATGATTTACCTTATCTTATAAAACTTTTCTTGGATAATGATGTTATAGAAATCGACAGCAAAAAAGGGCATAGGCGTCTTAATGTTCGCGATATAGAATATATTAGTGAGACTGCAGAGTATTTTTATATAATCATAAACCAGATATATATAATTATTCCCAGAAGTCAGATTTCGCAAATAAAAATATTTCGTGATCAGTTGGAAAAATATAAAGAGGATTCCAGGATACCTTATTTGAAGAAACTGGATTGGAAATGGAAATGACTTGTTTTTTTAACTTATTTCACATTATAGAGATTATTTTAGCCTAAAATGTAAAGTAGAGTTTGCAATTTTTACTACATTTGCTCGAATTTGGAAACAGAGACTTTTTTACTGTCTTCGTACAAGAAACACAAAATATCGTATCATGGATTTAATAAAACAAATTGTAGAAAGAGCTAAGGCGAATAAACAACGTATCGTATTGCCGGAAGGAACAGAAGAAAGAACTATAAAAGCAGCTGATGAGCTGTTACGAGATGGAGTGGCCGAGATTATTCTTATCGGAGCTGAAAAGGACATAAAAGACCTTGCAGCTAATTTGAACCTGAAGAATATAGATAAGGCTATCATTCTGGACCCTCAGAATTATGAAAAGAAAGAAATTTATACAAATCTTCTTTTCGATCTGAGAAAGTCAAAAGGAATGACTATCGAACAGGCGGCGAAATTAGCTGAAGATCCATTATATATTGGGTGTTTGATGATTAAAAATGGAGATGCTGATGGCGAGATAGCCGGAGCAAAAAATACAACAGGAGATGTGCTTCGTCCTGCATTACAGATTATAAAGACAGCACCGGGAATCAGTGTGGTATCAGGTGCTTTTTTAATGTTTACTACTCAGAAGCAATATGGCAAAGATGGGCTACTCCTTTTTGCAGATTGTGCAGTAACTCCCGATCCTACGGCTTCACAGCTGGCTGAAATAGCTGTTGCTACAGGACAGACAGCGCGTGCACTAGTGGGTGAGGAGCCTCAGGTAGCTATCCTGAGTTTCTCTACTAAGGGAAGTGCTAAACACGCGATGGTAGATAAGGTTATCGAAGCTACTCAATTGGCTCAAAAGATCGATCCAACTATGAAGATCGATGGAGAATTGCAAGCAGATGCTGCTCTAGTAGCATCGGTAGGTAAGCAAAAAGCTCCAGGAAGTGAAGTGGCAGGACAGGCAAATGTGCTGGTATTCCCATCACTTGAAGTAGGTAATATAGCTTATAAATTAGTACAACGTCTGGGTGCTGCTGAAGCTGTGGGCCCGATCCTTCAAGGTATGGCCGCTCCTGTAAATGACCTATCCAGAGGTTGCTCGGTGAGTGATATCTATAATATGGTGGCTATTGCTGCTAATCAGGCTATAGCAGCAAAAAAGTAAATAAATAACAAAAATACATATGGCAGAAATCATAGAACCTATTGAGGAATATGGGTTAAGTACAAAACATAAAAAGAAATCTCTTTTCTCTAAGATCGGTGTTGTAGGCTGCGGCAGAGATGGTAGGCATATCGTGGGCCTGACGGCTCTATCAGGAATAGAAGTGATCTTTATTGAAGTTTCAGATGAAAGAATCCATGCAGCATTTAAAAGCATAGAAAACGGACTGGATACAAAAATAGAGAATTGGGGATTGACCCAGAGTGAGAAACGTGCTACAATGGGACGTATCAAAGGTTCCCTTAATTATGGGGACCTCAAAGACTGCGATTTTGTAATAGAGTGCATCCGTTACGATATGGATGGAGAACGTAGCACGGAACTACGCAAGGAAGTTTTCCGTAATCTGGAACAAGTACTGGCTCCTGATGCTATTATAGCAACCAATGCGACCACTGTAATTATCAGTGAACTGGCTGCTGATCTCAAATATAAAGACCGTTGTATCAGTTTGCACTTCCCTGTATCGCATACAGATGCACGTTTACTGGAAGTGGTAAGTGGAACTTTCACATCCGATGAGGCTGTACATAAGGTGTTCCATTTTGCCCATATGATAAAGCATACAGCAATACCTGTACACGAAAGCAGTGGCCTTGTGAGTTTCCGTATGATGATAACCATGCTGAACGAAGCATGTCAGATATGGATGGAGAATATAGCTTCAATAGAAGATATTGATAAAGAATTTACTATTATTTTCGGACAACGGTTCGGTATATTCCAATTAGCAGATATTCTGGGTATTGAAAAGCTTGTTATGTTAATGGAAGATATGTTTCATGAATATGGAGATAAGAAATATAAAGCTACTCCTGTACTTTGGAGGCTATTCAGATCTAAACAACTCGGAGTATCCACCAAGAGAGGATTTTATGTTTACGATGATTCAGGTAAAATAATAGGACCAAACAATTTAATTTAACATGAAGATATTAGTATTGAACTGTGGTAGTTCATCTATCAAATATAAGCTTTTCGAAATGGAGAGCAAAGAGGTACTGGCACAAGGAGGAGTTGAAAAAATTGGCTTAAAAGGTTCGTTTCTGAAGTTTCCTCTGGCTAATGGCGATAAAGTTGTACTCGAAGGAGAAATATTGGAACATCAGGCCGGTATAGAATATATACTGGGTGTTCTTATGAGCGAAAAGTATGGCTGCATTAAGTCATTGGACGAAATAGATGCTGTAGGACACCGTGTGGTACATGGTGGAGAAGAATTTAATAGCAGTGTATATATCACTGATGAGGTGATAAAGAAAATGGAAGAATGTATTGAGTTGGCACCCCTTCATAATCCGCCTAACCTTGCAGGCATATATGCTGTAAGAGAGCTGATGGGTGATGTGCCGCAGGTGGGCGTTTTCGATACAGCTTATCATCAGACCATGCCTCCAAAAGCATACATGTATGGATTACCATATTCATTGTACGAAAAGTATGCAATTCGCCGGTACGGTTTTCACGGAACAAGCCACAGGTATGTTTCGCGCAAGGGATGTGATATATTAGGTGTTCCGTATGAAAAACAACGTATTATTACTGCTCATATAGGTAACGGAGGGTCTTTAGCTGCAATCTATGGAGGAAAGTCTATTGATACTTCTATGGGAATGACACCGGTAGAAGGACTGATCATGGGAACTCGTTCGGGAGATGTGGATGCGGGGATTGTTTCTTTCATCATGGAAAAAGAAAATATTGGAACGCAGGCTATTTCTACTTTGGTAAATAAACACAGTGGACTATTGGGTGTATCAGGTGTATCGTCGGATATGAGAGAACTGCGTGAAGCAATGAATGCAGGCAATGAAAGAGCTATCCTGGCTTTTGATATGTTTGTTCACCGTATTAAGAAATATGTAGGAAGCTATGCTGCTGTTTTAGGAGGTGTTGATATTCTTATGTTTACAGGTGGAATTGGAGAAAATGCCTCACAGGTTCGTGAAGGTGTCTGCAATGATATGGAATATATGGGTATCAAACTTGATCTGGATAAAAATAATGAGATTCATGGCGATGAGGCTGTTATAAGTGCCCCGGATTCTAAAGTCACAGTAATGGTGGTTCCTACCGATGAAGAATATATGATTGCCTCCGATACAATGGAGATAGTGAACAGATAAAAAATCATCTAAAATACATAATTGGAAGAAAACGATACTCAATGTGTCGTTTTCTTTTTGTTTATAATCTGCAAGGTTCTTTAACAGTTTTGGGCTCATTTAGGTAGTCTCAGTTAAACAAATTTAAACTGTTAAAATTACACTCTTTATTATTTGGAAGATTGCTTTCAGGGGCTTACCTTTGTAATGTGTTTTTCATAGTATTAGATTTAAGGTTAACAATGAAGATTGGTTGTCGAGATGACAACCTTTTCTTTTTTATAGTGATATAGAAGAACATAGTGGCTTTATTTGGTAACATTTATAGTCTTCACTATAAATATATTATACTATTAGAGACAGAACAGGTTATTATCACATTGTTTTCGGCATCTACAACTCTAGCTACTCTATCTTGTACTATTTTAAAAAAATCATCACCCAAATAAGATATTAACTTATATTCGATGGGTAAGATTGGGGAGGCTTTTGAATCAGAGACTTCAACTACACCTTCGTATCCTTTTTCTGAGACAGCCACATTATCCCTATACTTGTATTTGGATATATCGCAGCTCTCTCAGGCTTTGTTATCATTTTGTGTTGAGCGCTTGTTCTTATCTTACAAGTACTAAAATTAGAAGGCATATAACTGATATCGTCCTTTTCATATTATAGGGATAATTCAATCAATGCAAAAATAGAAAGATAAGTAATAGGATTTAATAGGGATGGTGAACTTTGCTTTTTAATTGGTGTATTGCATGGCATAATATGTGAAACTTATTTAATGTTATAAACAGAGCTTGAAATATTATATACTTGAATCTCACCGATTTGTTTTGTAACTTTATGCTGTTGAAGATAATCTTATAAATGAAATAATATGTTTGAGATTTTTGGAACCTATCCATGGTTGTTACCCATAGTTATATTCTTTGGGCGTATTTGTGATGTTACGTTAGGCACATTGCGGATTATATTCGTATCCAAGGGCGAACGGTATAAAGCGCCTATTGTAGGCTTTGTTGAGGTATTCATATGGGTTGTGATTATCTCCCAGATATTTTCACATGCAAATAGTATTATTGCATATCTTGCATACGCAGCGGGTTATGCTGCAGGAAACTATGTTGGTATTCTGGTTGAGAACAGGATTGCTTTTGGATATCAACTTTTGCGGGTGTATACAAAGAAAGACGGGGCAGAACTTACCAAATCATTGAATAAACGTAATATTGGAGCAACCTTTATAAAAGGGGAAGGAGCAGTATCGCAAGTACACATTGTTGAGATTGTGATTGGGCGTAAATCGTTAGGGGAAGTTGTCGATATAATCTCAGCATTTGATCCGGATGTATTTTATCTGGTTGAAGATATCAGATATAAGAAAAAAGGCATTTTTACATCGAATAGATGGGCCAGGCAAAGCAGTTTGAATCTTAAAAAGTAACTTGAAATAAAAAAAGCTTCCTTGTAAGGAAGCTTTTTATGAAGTATATGGTTATTACCACTTTGCAGTAATTGTCATTTGATCAACAGTGCAGGCACAGAAATAGCCTAAAGCCCCTCCTGTAATATTGGATGTCGGGTTTGTCAGTGATTCCTCAATGCGGCTTAATGTTTCAAAGAAAGTATATGCCCCTTTATCTAAGCATTGGAATTCGATCAGTATCTCGTCATCTTGCTCTATAGGATCTACATCATCATCGTGTGTAAAGACCGGTAAGAACTGATGAATAGGGCTTCCATCCATAAACTCCGTAGAGAGGACCAATTCGTTCATATCCGGAAGTTGCTTCCCATTTATATATACAAGACATCTGTAATATTGATTAGTAACACCTACCGGATCTTTAAAGTGGATCATTGGCAGAGCGTAATCCATTACCAATATTTTGTACATTGTCAGTGAATCGAGTTTCACCTGAGGAGGCATCTGTGATGTTGAAGTATATTCTTTTCCCTCATATGTCACAGACATATCATATTTCCGGCCAACTACACCTTTCATATTTTCAGCAACATACCACCCTGTATTATCTTGTTTCAGAATTTCAGAGTTTCCTGCATCATCAGATATTTTTACAATAGCCCCTTTTAGCAGAGGGTATCCGCTATTATCGTTGAAGTCGACAGTATGGCTTACTCTTACCATGGCAAGTTGATCCTGTTTAACGAGACCTTCAATCTGGATATGTGGAGGCGCAGTCTTTAGATCAACATCTATTTCTTTTTCGCATGAGCAGAATATCAAAGTGATAAATAACACTGAAAATGCAAGGCTGTATTTCTTTATTATATTAGTCATAAAATTTTTCATTTTAAATAATTGAGAGATCTGCAATCTTAGAATTTGAAATTCCATGATATAGATGGAACATATGTAAATAATGAATACTGATATGCTGTTGTTTTTTCCGGATTCTTAGTATTTGTACGGAACTGTATCATATACGCATTTTCGCGTCCGTATGCATTATAAAGTCCGAATACCAGCTCTGATTCGAATTTAGCTGTTTTCTTGAGCTGACAGGTAGCTCCCAGGTCGAGACGATGGTAATTTGGCATCCTGTACCCGTTCCTTTCAGTATAATACATTACATCTTTTCCGTTTATCTGATACTTGCCACTCGGATATGTTATGGCATTTCCTGTATAAAATACCCATGCTGCAGATAAAGTCCATTTCTTATTCAGTTCGTACATACCAACTACAGAAATATCATGTGTTCTGTCCTGAAATGCATTGTACCACTTACCTTCATTAATACCGTCAATTTTCTTTTCAGATTTGGATAAGGTATATCCGATCCATCCTGTAAGCCTTCCCAGTCGTTTTTTCAAGGATAGCTCGATACCATACGCTCTTCCTTTGCCTGATAATAGTTCCGTTTCTATCACATCATAACCGTTAATATCGGCATTATCTTTAAAATCATACAGGTTTTTCATCTGCTTGTAATACCCTTCGATGCTGAATTCGAACATATTATCGGAGAAATTGCGAAAATATCCGAGGGATACCTGATCAGCTATTTCCGGTTTGATATTATTTGAACTTGAAGCCCAACGGTCGTATGGAGTTCCTTGTGCTGAATATGACAATAAGTGCATATTCTGTACTGTACGTGCATATGCAGCTTTTAATGATGAGGTTTTGTTCAACTTATATGCTGCAGAGATACGGGGTTCAAGGTTTACATAGGTTTTAACCACTTTTCCTGATTTGTACCATGTACTGTCAGTTACATTATTCTGACTATCCATTGTGTAGTACTCGCCTTTTCCTAATGCCATAAAAGCAGATAAGCGTAATCCGTATATGACCTCCAGATTTTCGGATACTTTTATCTGATTGGATGCATAGATAGCATTCTCTGAAGAGTAGCGGTGATGCAGATTAACTGAGTTTTTTTGCTCATCTGAATCCAGATTGTAATCTCCCGGCGCTAAATCGTGATAGGTGGAATTAAGTCCAAACCGCCATTCATTATCCTTCTTAGGCTGGAATAGAAATTCCTGTTTGAAGGTATAGTCCTTAATTTTAGCTCCCCCATCGAGGTCCATACCTACTTCCATCCCGAAATAATAATCATACTGATTATAGGCTAGAGAGGTTTTGGAAATCCATTTGTTGTTTATTGTTCTGTTCCAGTTAACTGTTAAAAAGCGGTTCCCCCAGTTTGTTTCGGCTGCATCCTTCAGTACCATTTTATCTTTACCCAGATAGCCCGATACGGATAGTTGGTCTTTATCTGATAAGGCAAAGTTTAGTTTCATGTTCAGATCGTAGAAGTACAGGTAAGCATTTTTTGCATCTGCTATTCCTGATAAGCGAGCTATAGCATCTGCATAGGTACGTCTGGCTCCTATAAGAAATGATGATTTCCCTTTTTGGATAGGCCCTTCTACGTTCAAATTGGAGGATATAAGCCCGATACCTCCGGCAACATGATATTTTTGGTTATCTCCATTGCGTTGTTGTACATCCAATACAGATGCTAGGCGTTCTCCATATTGGGCTGGCATGGCCCCTTTATATAATGTGACGTCACGTAATACTTCCGAGTTGAATGTGGAAAAGAAACCCATTAGATGCGACGCATTATATAGTGAAACATTGTCTAGCAGTATAAGGTTTTGATCGGCACTACCTCCACGTACATAAAAACCGGAACTACCTTCTCCCGCGCCCTGTACTCCGGGCATTAATTGTATTGTTTTTATAATATCACGTTCTCCCAGAAGGACTGGTATCTTATTTATCTGTTTTATCTCCATCTTTTCAATACCTGCTTGTGGAGCGGAAACATTTGCATCGGGCCTTTCGGCTGAAACAATCACTTCTCCCAATCCTATCGAGGTTTGGGTGAGTTCTATATCTTGGTTGATGTTTTGTGTGAGTGATATTTTGATTTCCTTCTTCTCGAATCCCATATATTCGGTATACAAAGTATACTCACCTTTGGGGAGTGTTATACTGTACTTACCTTTTTCATCTGAAGAAACTCCGCTACCGTTACGGTTTTTGATGATAATAGGTACTCCTACTAATGTTTCCTTTGTTTGTGAGTCTAAAACAGAACCACTGATTTTATAAGTCTGGGCATAAGCAATCGATGGTGCTAAAAAGAGAGAGAATAACCATAGGAATAGTACCCAGGTCTTGCGTCGTGATAATTTCGATTTCATAAAATAGTTAGTTGTTAATATTAGTCAAGTTCGTATAATTCGATTTCCTTATTTCCCCTTATATGTCGCAGAAATCTTAAAAAGATTACAATGTTTATTAATTTTATCATTTGTATACATGTTTAGTATCTGAAACGTGGGCTACATGCATAGAACGTATTATAAGTAAATTTATTTTATAAGAATTTATTCTGTCTTTTTTCAAATTAAAACCTGCTTATAAATAGAGGTTTGTATTTGAATATTCTACTAAAAGTTTTATACCTTTACTTTAGAAAGAGATGATAAGTCTTTAAGTATAAAAATTATCTAATAATAAGTTTGTTAGTTGTAATTGATACAGAAGGTAACAAAGAATAAACTATCAAAAATGTGTCACTTTTGTCACTTTTTTATTGTAATGTGTTATAAATTATAGTTTTATATCTTATTGTACTTGTTGCTTTTTTAACTGAAAATGAAAATAAATGGATTTTAGAACAAAAACAGATATACCTCCATCGAATCTATATATTTCCCATAAAAGTCGGATATTGATGATGGGATCCTGCTTTATAGAAAATATAGGGAGACTCTTAATCGAAAATAAATTTAATGTAAATCTCAATCCTTTTGGTATACTTTACAATCCGCAATCTATCAGTCAGGCTTTGAGGATACTTATCAATAAAAAAAAGTTTACAGAGAAAGATGTGTTTGAGTATAAGGGAATGCATCATAGCTTTTGGCATCATGGTGCTTTTTCGGATGTAGATAAGGACAAGTGTTTGGCAAATATCAATACTGAGATAGTCAGGTCAGAAGAGTATCTCCGAAAAGCTGATATCTTATTTATTACTTTTGGTACTGCCTATGTTTTCTACTCAAAAGAGCAAGATATGGTAGTAGGCAATTGCCACAAGTTACCTTCTTCCTGCTTTGACCGATATCGCCTAAATGTTGAAGATATTCTAAATGATTGGAAACAACTGATTGAGGAATTACGGGAAGTAAATCCGATGCTTCAGATTATCTTTACTGTTAGTCCGATCCGCCATCTGAAAGACGGCACTCATGAAAACCAGTTAAGTAAATCTACCTTACTTCTTGCTATAGATCAGATAATTCATCTGTATGAAGGATTACATTATTTCCCTTCTTATGAGATTGTGTTGGATGAGCTACGCGATTATCGTTTTTATAATGAAGATATGATTCATCCTAATCAGGTCGCAATCAAATATATATGGGAACGGTTTTCCGAGACTTATTTTACTCCGGAGGCCCATCCGGTAATAGATGAATGGCGGAAGCTGTACCAGGCTTTGAACCATAGACCTATTAATAGCGATAGTGATGAATATAAGCTTTTTTTAAGGCAAACTTTGTTAAAGCTAAAAGCATTCAATGATAAATATCCATACATTTGTTGTAGCAACGAGATTTCAGATTTGGAGAATAGATCATAAAGAACAGAGAAATAAATGAAGTATTCTATACATAAGATAGCTAAGATATTAGATGCAATACCTACAGATCTTAACGAAGCTTCGATAAGCATTTTGCTTACTGATAGCCGGCAGGTATTTTTTCCTGACGAAACATTATTTTTTGCATTATCTACAAAGAATAACGATGGGCATAAATATATTTCGGAATTATATGAATTGGGAGTCCGCAATTTTGTAGTGACATCTTTACAGCCCGAATGGGAAGAATATGATGCCAACTTTCTGGTTGTGACTAATACGCTGTGGGCTTTACAGCGTGTGGCTGCCTATCATCGTCACCAGTATGATATCCCTGTTATCGGTATTACAGGCAGTAATGGAAAGACTGTTGTAAAAGAGTGGCTCTATCAGATACTTCATCAGGATTTTAATATAGCACATTCTCCCCGCAGCTATAATTCTCAGATAGGTGTTCCTTTGTCGGTCTGGCAGATGAATGACCATACGCAGCTTGGCATATTTGAAGCCGGGATATCCCAGCCCGAAGAAATGTCGAAATTGGAAGCTATCATACGTCCGACTATCGGCATCTTTACCAATATAGGACAGGCCCATCAGGAAGGTTTTAAGTCAATGAAGCAAAAATGCCTCGAAAAACTTGAACTTTTTATTAATTGTGATGTCATTGTTTGTGAAGAAGAAAATGAACTGATTGACGAATGCATGGAGATAGCCTGTCTGTCGCATAAACGTCTTACATGGTCACGTAAGGGTTCGAATAAAAGCCCTTTGTACATCATGAAGGTAGAAAAGCATGATATGTCTACTACGATTCATTATGCTATACTGGGGATGGTATCAAAGCTTACAATCCCATTTACAGATAGTGCTGCTATAGAAGATGCAATCCATGTTCTGGCTACAGCAATTTATCTGCATGTGTCGTTGCCTGATATAAATGAACGTATGGCTACTCTTGAGCCTGTGGCAATGCGTCTTGATGTACGCCAGGGAAAAAATAACTCTATCCTGATAAATGATTCTTACAATTCTGATATTAACTCTTTGAATATAGCTCTGGACTTCTTGGCTCAGAGAGCAACTGATAGTGCAAAAAAGAAAGTACTCATTATATCAGATATTCCCCAATCGGGGCTTGTACTGAAGGAATTATATTATCTGGCTTCCAATTTGGTGCTGAATAAGAAAATAGATCTTCTTATCGGTATCGGTAAAGAAATATCTGGGCATAAAGAAATGTTTAAAGATACCGAAGGGTATTTCTTTAATACGACAAATGATTTTATACATTCAGATCTCTGGCATAATTTCGAAGATATGTTTATCTTACTAAAGGGTGCTCGGAGTTTCTCGTTTGAGAGCATAAATAAGCTTCTGGAAGTTAAGACTCACGAAACAGTTCTTGATATAGATCTGGATGCTATTGTTCATAACTTCAAGTTCTATCGTTCGAGGCTTAAACCCAAAACCAAACTGATATGTATGGTAAAGGCTGACGGATACGGAACAGGTGCCTCAGAGGTAGCCAAAACATTGCAATATCACAAGTGTGATTATTTAGCTATAGCTGTAGCCGAAGAAGGTGTTTTCTTGCGTAAGCAGGGAATCAAGATTCCTATTATAGTCTTAAATTCCGAAGTAGGTGGCTTTGAAGAACTGGCAACATACTCGCTCGAACCGGAGGTGTATAATTTCAGAATACTCGATGCTTTTATCAAGGAGGCAAAATTGCAGGGGATAACAAACTATCCTATACATATCAAGATAGATACAGGGATGCACCGTCTGGGCTTTACAGAAGAAGACATTCCTGCATTGATGGAAAGGGTGAAAGGACAAACAGGGGTGCGTATTCAGTCTGTGTTTTCGCATCTGGCAGCAAGTGAAAGCTGGAATTTTGATGATTTTACAACAGAGCAGATAAAAACATTTAAGAAGATAGCGAAAGAGGTTGAAGAAAGTTGCCATTATCCGGTGATGAAGCATATACTGAACTCTGCAGGTATCGAACGATTCCCTGAAGAGCAAATGGATATGGTTCGTTTGGGAATCAGCTTGTATGGTGTCAGTGCCAGTGGTTTGGAAGGACTTCGTAATGTATGTACTCTTAAGACCACAGTCCTGCAAATAAAACATATAAAGGCCGGTGAAACAGTCGGCTATGGACGTAAAGGACATTTTGATAAAGATGCAACTATTGCTACCATACGTATCGGGTATGCGGATGGTATAAGCCGCCAGTTTGGAAATGGAGTAGGGTGTGTCTTGGTAAATGGCAATGTTGTCCCTATTGTTGGTAATGTATGCATGGACCTGACAATGATAGATGTGACCGGTGTAGAAGTAAAAGAGGGCGACTCGGTTACTATTTTCGGGGAGAAATTGCCTGTGATAGACTTAGCTAAAAAGATAGATACAATTCCATACGAAATTCTCACTTCTATTTCGAATAGGGTGAAGCATATATATTATAAGGAGTAGGAATAACAGCCGATTACTAATTATTACAGATGTTCATTGGGCATCTGTTTTTTTATATCTGAATTTCTGCTTTAAGAATTTCAGACTTATATATAAAAAAATTAACTTTATCTATTATTACTATAGTAATAAAACCTTAACAATTTACATTTTACAAACTTAACAAACGTCTTATGCCTTACGGTTACAAAACAAAATTAATTGTCGATAGTGAAGAATTTGAATTGAAAGCAGTCTCATATGCTTTTGATAAAGAAATCAATGAAAAAGGCGAAGTCGCTAGTCCAATACAAGGAGGTACAATTTTCCTGTCATTGCAAGATGTTCCTAAGAATAGTGTACTCGAATGGGGGATAAAACATCGATCTTTTAAGAATGGTACTATAAGAGTTATGAGAATGGATCAGGAATCATCTATTAAGGAGGAAGAGGTCAGTTTTGAAAATGCAGTTTGCAAAATGACAATTCTGATATGAAATATATAATCACCACTATCTTTTTTCTTACATTATTATCATGTAATATTCGCTTGAATAATTTTCGAATCTCAGACTCTTCAATGAGTCCAAACCTAAATCCTGACGATGTTGTCAAAATAGAAAAGCAGAATAAAAATCTCGACTATGGTGATATAATCGCTTGTTATCAAAAAATATAGTATGAAATAGAAGATGAACAAATTGTGCTATCCAGAATAGTAGGATTGCCTGGGGACAGTATAAAAATTAAATATGATTTCTGCATTATCAATGGCATTGAAAATAGGTATAGGCTAAAACAAAAGTCTAAATGGATAGAATCCGATAGAAATAATGATCTATATGAAGAAATATTTCCTAATGGAAAAAGTATATTAATTTACCATTGGCCTGATATAGAACGGGAGGAATATATAACAGAAACAATAAAAATACCGGATGATTATTTCTTTATAATGGGTGATAACAGGAGTAACTCATACGATAGTCGTTGGGTTGGCGCTATACATAGAAGTAAGATTATAGGAAAAGTAATAAAGATTACTCCGGCAAAGTAATGCTTGATTGCAGTTTATCCTATTATCGCCCAAATTATACCGGAAGCCATTAGGACAAAAGCCATTATGCTGACAAATATCCGTGCTGTTTTTCTACCAAAGAAATTTACCCATCCGTCAACTTTCTGTAGGTTATACGACCTTGTATTCCCGAATAGCCATTCTCCGTCATAGATTGCCGTTAAGAGTAATCCGATACCAATAATGACCAGAAATATGCCAAAATAAAGCGGATGGTGAGTGAAGAATTCTCTGACCTGATCAAATATGTTTTCGGATTCCTCCATGATATTTAGTCCTTAAACATCTCGTCAAAATCAACTACCTGTTTTCCCGGTAATACCTGATTGAGCACTACTCCTATGATTGAAGCTAAAGCCATCCCTTCCAGAGAAAATACCTTACCGATGTGAATTGCTGCTCCTCCAATACCAATTACAAGGATTACTGAAGATATGATGAGGTTGCGTTTACGGCTGAAATCTACTTTGTTTTCAACTAACATGCGAAGGCCACTTGATGCAATAATACCAAATAGCAGGATTGAAACACCACCCATCACTGGAGTAGGAATGGTTGCAAGTAGTACAGCTATTTTTCCACAGAACCCGAATAATATTGCAAAGATGGCCGCTCCAACAAACACATATATACTGAATGCACGGGTAATGGCTAACACACCAATGTTTTCTCCATATGTTGTATTAGGAGGTCCTCCTATAAATGATGCCAGCATGGTTGCTACTCCGTCCCCAAACATAGAACGGTCCAGTCCCGGATCTTTTATAAGATCTTTTCCAACTACTTTGCTTAATACCAACTGGTGCCCGATATGCTCAGCAATAGGAACTATAGCAACAGGTACCATCATAAGAAAGACACGCCATGTAAATGATGGGGTGTAATCAACAAAAGGGACCATAAATGGAGGTATTTCTATCCAGTTTGCTTCTATTACATGTTGTAGATCGACTACACCCATAATGATAGAGAAAACGTATCCTCCAATAATACCTACCAATACAGGGATAACACTTAAGAAACCCCGTGTAAAAATAGCCGTTAATATGGTAATGGTCAGAGTAACTAACCCTATTAATACATAAGTGAGATCGTATTCTCCTGCAGGATTATTAGTTGACATATTCACGGCAGTAGCCGCTAGCCCCAATCCGATAACCATTATTACAGGCCCTACTACAACAGGAGGAAGTAATTTCATCAGCCATTTAGTGCCAGCCTTGTTAATGATGAGTGCAACCAGTGAATAGGTAACCCCTACCATAAAACTACCTACCATGAAGCTCCCAATGCCTACGCCCGAAGAAGGATCGAGTTCTAAAGCCTTAACTGCTATAATCGGATTGATAAAGGCGAAGGAAGAACCCAGATAAGATGGTACTCGACCTTTGGTAATAACTATAAATGCTAATGTTCCTATACCGCTGGATATAAGAGCCACAGCAGGGCTCATCCCTGTTAAGGCGGGTACTAATACTGTTGCCCCAAACATAGCAAATAGATGTTGCACACTTAACAACAGCCATTGTATAGGTTTGGGTTTCTCGTTAATGGCTAATACAATTTTCTTTTCGTCTTTCATCTTTGGCATTGATATTTGTCATATAGAACATAAAAAAAGCCGAGAACAGGTCCGGCTTTTATTTTATATTTTATCTATATTCATGTTTCCATCTTTATTAAATTGTGTACAAAAATATAAAAAAATTACTTATTGCAATCAATGTTCTGTTATATTATATAATGTTAATAAGAGTATTTTTATATTATATAAGGTTAATTTAAATCTTAACTAAGTGTCTTGCGTAAATTAACAATTGTAATTTTATCTATTTATAGGCAAAACCTTAACCAAAAATTACAATTAAGTTATGAAAAAGAGAACATTAAACTTATTTCTAGTTCTATTCTTTGTGTTTTTTTATTCTTGTCAAAATGATGAATTCGACTCGGTTGCAAATGTAGATGATGATCCTTTAGAAGAAGGCGTGTTGACAACCTTTGATATTTCCGATCTGGAAATAATGGAGCAACATTTATTAAATTCCGGTATTGAACTTCCTGAATTAGCTGAAGATTCTGTACCTCAAACAAAGGGTATTTTTTTGAATGACCCTTTAGTTAAGGCCATAAAAGTTTCATGCAAAACTCCACATCCATCGGGTAATGGTACTTATATTAATACTTCAGGAGTTTTATTAGTTCCTAAGCGGACTATATTTACCAGCCTTAGCACTTTCAGGATTATTGTAGCTACTCCGGGAACTTATACTGCTAATAATGCTGCACCAAGCAATGCTTTCAAGAACATATCATTAGTTTCTAATGGTGATATTAATATTAATTATTTTTGGACGTTGCAGGCTAAAAGGGGATATGTAGTTCTTATGCCGGATTATCCGGGATTTGGAGATTCATATGGAGAGTGTTTCCATCCTTATCTTGATTCTAAGGCACTGGTTGAGTCGACTATTGACCTGTTGGGTGCTGCTAGAAATGTTCTATCTGCAAATGGATACAGATATAAAAAAGAATTGGTTATTTCCGGATATTCACAGGGTGGATTTGTTGCTGCTGCTTTGGCGAGAGAGCTTGAAACAAATACATCACATGGATATAAAGTTAATCTTCTCTTTACGGGTGGTACTCCTTGTAATCTAAAAATGATTGCGGATATCGTTAGGGCTTCTGATGAAACAGTACATACATATTTCCTTCCATATGCAGTTTGGGGATATAAATTGAATAAATACCCGTTTGTGGATGTAAACTCTATTATGAAGGAGCCTTATGCTTCAACATCCAAAGAATTGTTTGATGGAACCCGTGGTGATCTGAATGAAGAATTTCCCCATAAAATCTCAGATTTATATACTGAAAGATTTATTAAAGATCTGGACATAGACCCATCCCTGCAATACTTAAATACTATTTTGGTAGAAAATAGTGTTGAACCATGGAAAAACGATTGTAAATTTATAATGACTCATGGTCTCGACGATATTTCTGTGTATTATGCGAATGCTAAAGATTTTGCCGACAAGCAAAATGCTATTGGAGGTAAGGTTAAATTCTGGCCGACTCTAGGCGATCATGTGTTGGCTTTTGTCCCATATTATATGAAATTATCCACAGAACTGATTTTCCATAAATAAATGAAAAGCCGGTATTCGATACCGGCTTTTCTTATTTTTCTACTCTTATTCTGGCATCTACAGCTATTACCTTTTCTTCATTGGCTAAGAGAGGATTAATATCCATCTCTTTTATCTCGGGAGTAAATCTCAGCATGACAGATAATCTGACAATTATTTCCACAAATAGTTGTTCATTCAGCCCTTTCTGCCCTCGTGTGCCCTTGATTATTTTATATGCCTTAAGCGATTGTACCATCGATGATGCTTCATGGAAACTTAATGGTGCAAGTCCTGATGCTACATCTTTTAATATCTCTACAAAAATGCCTCCCAGCCCGCACAATACAATGTGTCCGTAGGTAGGTTCATATTTAGCACCGATAAAAAGTTCTTGTCCCGAAAGCATTGGTTGTATCATAACAGAGGTAGTCTCAGGTATTTTCATTAACCGATCAAACTCAAGCGCTAAGTGATTTGCAGAATGTATATTCAATACTACACCTCCTACGTCTGATTTGTGGACAGGTCCTACGCATTTTGCTACTACCGGGAATCCTATTCTTTCAGCAAAAGCTATAATTTCTTCTTTGCCGGCACTGACTAATTCCTCCACCTGTGGAATACCGGCTGCATCAAATAGTTGTTTTACAATGTTGCTGTCTACATATCCATTCGGAGCTTTATCTATAATAGAACGTATACGTGGAATATCCACCGGTACATCCTCAATTTTACCTACCGAAGGCGGAGTCCATGATACTACTTTTGATAGTGCGTTTGCTAAAGCATACTCGTCAGTAAAATTCACATGTCCTCTTTTTACAAAGTTATCCATCTCCTGCATTGCAGCTATAACTGACGGTAATATAGGATAAATGGGTAGTTTACAGCTTTTGATCTTTTGATCCAGAATTTCGTAGGCTTCTGCAACATTGCTTACACCCGGATTACCATATATAACAGCAATACCGTCAATTTCTTTAAAGTACTTCTCGCAAAAATCGATACATATAGCCATATGTTCTCCTGTTCCTGTTCCGATTATATCGATCGGGTTTGATACAGCAGCGCCCGGAAGAAGATGCTTTTTTAGTTCTGTTGCCAGTTCTTTATTCATTTCAGGGACATCAATATTCCCCTTTGACAAAGCATCTGTAAGTATTACAGCAGGTCCTCCGGCCTGAGTAATGATAGCTAGGTTACGTCCATTTAATTTCTTTAGAGTTAATACCGCAGCAACATTAGCCAACTCCTCGCGCGAATAACAACGTATGATGCCAGCCTTACGAAACAAGGCTTCTACTGCCGAGTCCGAACTAGCTATGGCTCCTGTATGAGATGAAGCAGCGCGGCTTCCGGATGAGGAACTTCCCGATTTTATCGCAGCTATTTTACACCCTTTGTTGATTAATGATGATGAGTGTTGTAAGAATCTGTCAGGATCGGCGATTTTTTCTAAATATAGGAGTTTGATTTTAGGACTATTTTCAGGATCGAACTCATTATCTAAATATTCTAGTATATCTTCTATTCCTACTTGAGCAGCATTCCCGATTGACCATGCCGAATTGAAGCGGAGGCCGATGCGCATAGCGGATTCTATGATGTATGTGATAGTACCCCCCGAACTTGAAATAATATCTACTCCATGAGGATCGAGATTAGGAACAGGGCGAGTAAAAATACTTTGATGCTTTGTATTAAAAAATCCTGAACAGTTAGGTCCGATCATAACTGACCCAGCCTTATTTACTATTTCTACAAGTTCCTTTTCCCTTATCGCTCCTTCTTCAGACTCCTCGCTAAACCCTGCAGAGAAAACGATGAAAGCCTTGACTCCTTTGTTGTTTGCCAGATAATCCACTGTTGGTAAACATTGATTGGCAGGAATAGAAATTATGGCCAGATCGGTTTGAGGAATTTTCTCGATACTCTCATATGCTTTTACTCCTTGTATGGTGCCACCTCTTGAGTTTACAACATACAATTCCTTGTCGAATGTTCCACTTATAATATTATGTAAAACACTACCTCCAGGTTTCAAAATGTTATCAGATGCGCCTACTACTACAATACTTTTTGGGTTTATCAACTGGTTATAGATCATAAATTGGGTCTTTATGTGATATTTTGTGTAAAAGTAGTGAATTTTATATGAGTGTGACGATCTATTCTTATAATATAAAACATATAATACAATACTATTTTTTATTTTCAGGCATTTCATTTTATAATTATATTAGGATGATGATTAAATTATTCAGTTTATATTAAATTTCTGATATTTTCCAATGTGTTTTAAATAAGGAGTTTAGTTGTATTTGTTGTTGTTTTATAAAAAAGTCGGTTAAATTATTTCGATAAAATATTTGGAATGTA
>JAITVV010000019.1 GCA_031285625.1 Prevotella sp. | reverse complement strand
TTGGAAAGTATGAAAAAGAGAATGCCGTGTTGGAAGAAGATATTGCGAAGCTTCAGAAGATAGTGGCTATCCCGTGGAAAAAAGAGGAAGAACTGAAACAAATGAAAATCGAATTGGACGGGCTGGAGCGTAAAATAAAAAGGGAACTGGAAGAACTGGAAAAGAAACAAGCAGTGGAGGCAGATGTCGAGTTAGAAGAGGAAGAAAATTTAGTCGCTATATAGGGAGTGCCCAATAGAAAGGATTTTCCAATGTAAAAGTGGATAGATAATGGGAATGGGTAGATTATCTTACAAGTACCCAGAAGCAGTGTCCTGTTGATAATCTTTCCCATAACTCCCATTTCAGCCGGATCAATATAGCCTTTGTATAGACATATATATCTTTCTCTTAGGAGTGGTAGAACCATCCTTATTGTCAATTATGGGATAATAGTAAACCCTATACCATTTACTATCCAGGGACAAGTCCAATGTAACAACTTCCGATTGATCCCCGCTTACTGTTACTCCATATTTATTATGGGTGTTAGGATTTGTCGGGGAGGTTACCGTACTGTTCATTCCGAGGTTGAGATAAATACCGTCATCAAGATTCACCCATTTGCCGGGTGCTAAAACAATATTCGAAGCATTGTAATTGTTAACGGTAGTCATGGCGCTGAACCAGAACTTTACATTTTTATCGGTAATATTAACCAGCCGGGGATTGAAGCTGACCGTTCCCTTTCCTTTCGAGGAAGATTTATTAAAATAGCCGTCCAGCCTGAGTTTTCCCCCTATTATAGGGAGATTTTTTATATAAGAGCTCAACCATCCCGTAGCATAATATCCATTATTCGGGTCGCCTGCATAATTGAAAGTTCCCAGATCAACACCGCTGACTGCAGCGTCAAATTCATCCGTGGCATAATAAACCAAATCACCCGGTGCAATCCCGTCTCCTGTCCCGATTACCGCATGGCAGGTTTTACCGCCGACATTTACGGTAAATGTCGTAGTCTCGGGAGTTGTTTTTGTCGGAATACCTTTTACAGTATAAGCAAGATTGCCCGCTCCTACCTCGAAATTCCCTGAAACTAAAGTTGCCGTAAGCCCGTTTACCTTGCTTGTTGTCTGTTCGGGATACATTCCGCCGTTACCGCCTGTATATGGGATTATCATAGTTCCTTCATAAGGTATCCCGGCTTTATAGATACTGGGAGTCAGTGAGACACCGTTACAGGTTATGCTGCCTATGGTTCCCGGGGACAGGGAGCTGTTACCGAATTTTCTCCATTCATTCCCGTTCCAATATACATAGCCTTCGGCCTTGAGTCCTGCCGTCCCCGTATTATAGGCCAGCAAGCCCGTGGTAGGATTCGCAATGGTGGTCATGTCGGTAGAACTTATTAATGCTACCCTGGGTAGCAGCACTCCTTTATCACTGGCTACGACATTGAGTATGGCTGCCGGATCTATTTTCTTTGTATGGTTGCCTATGGTAACATGGCCTGTCCTGTAGATATCTTGGTTATAACCGGTAGCTGTCTGATGGTCTGCAGGATTTGAGGAAGCACCGGAAACCGGGGATACATGCCACGGTGAGTTTTTTCCGGCTGTTACCCATTGTGCCCCGTCCCAGTATTGTACTTCCTTCTTATCGGTATTAAACAAGGTTAATCCACAGGCTTTACCTGCCATTTCTTTCTTGAAAGCCGGTGTAGCCGTTATCGAGTCCCGTTCGTGTGTCGACAGCTGGGGCAAGTCAAGGCCGCCCTTTGTATATTTTGCCGAAATTTCAAGGATAGAAAATTCCTGGGGTGGCTCTCCTGCACCGATTGTTACCTGTGCATACGAAGTCTGTGTAAATATAGTCAGTAACATAAGTATAATAAATGTTACTAACATCGTCTTTTTGTTTAGTTCTCTCATCTTTTAAAATTTTTAATTCGTAATAGAGGTTATTTATTTTTATAAGTATCTTGCCGCTATCAGGGCTGTCCGCCAAAACGTACAGGCAGCCAAAACTGCCAGGGAAGCTTCGGATGGAAAAAGAGTGAGCTACTTAAAATATTTATTCTGAATATGATTTTATAAAAATCAACGGCCGCCCTCTTTTAATTAAAGTAATCCCGTGATATCTCATGTTCTCTAATTCCTGAGGATTGGATGTAATCCAACCTATTATTTTTATTGAGGCCTTTAGGTAATCAGTAGCATTGACCTGAACAATCGTTTCCACTGTTTCTCCCAGTAATATAAATTTGTACTGATTCATCTTTCTTTTAATTCTTCAGTTCGAGGGGTAACCGATTTATTATTAAAATATTAAGGGGATTTAAAAGAATCCATATTTTCGCTATAAGAAAACTCCTTTCCGGCAAACAAAGCAGCCAGTCCCGTCAGTTGCTTTAACCGGAGGATTTCATCCATATCCATTCCCACATGCCTGGATATCCATTGAAGAGATCTTCCCATGAATATTAATTCCCTGACAATATTTGACATTAAGTCAATATTATGCGCACCTCTCGCCCTGTTATGACGAACTGTAGATGCCATCCGGTCGTCGAGGCCTCGTCGCGATTCCCTGATAAAAGTAACCGGCAGCCGTCCATATGTACTGATGGATATATTCTTCGATTTTTTTTCCGCTTGTCTACGGTGAAAGCCATCTACGATACGGAATATACATTCTTCAGGACATGTTACTACCGGCATTGTATAGCCATCATCTTCGATAGAGGTAACCAATAACCGCATTTCCGGCGGGGCAACACTGTTAGGATTGTAATCATTTGCTTCTATTATTACGGATCTTTCCCAAGCAACGAAATCAACGGGATGATGTTTTAACGGGCTGACTTGATGTAACATCATACGTATATAATTCAAAGTGTCTATCCGGGAGTCGGTATCCGGTATCTCCTTTATCCTGTCGCATAGTTCACCGGTCAATGCCCGGATGATCTCATCCGGGAGATTTATATTCTCTTTCATAACATATTCTTATACTTTTCAAGTAGTTGCTGTTGATGTAATATTTGCCTTTTGGTCATAGAGAAAGAAAGGGTATGGCATGTTATGTCGTTTTTTAAAATAGCCATGCACATTCTTTTCCATGAAAGAAAATCTGTTTTATTATCCAATCCGGGCAAGGCATCAGGAATGATTCGGAATTTTACCACATACTTGTCGGATTTACCCCGTCTGCTAAACTCATATGTATTGATAATCGTGTCCGGGTTAAGTCTTTGTATATCCCCATCTGCAACAGGACAGCCGGTCTTATTCCAATAACGGATAAAACGGAGAAATTTAGCTGTATATATATTCCTGGTTTCTTCAGGTAAAGAATCCAGCAGGAACTTACAATACTTTCTCCAGGTATGTCCTTCAGGTAAGGATATTTGACGTACCCCCAAAGCTTTGGTGCCACAGTATATATTCCCGAAATTAGCTCCGCTGACCCTGTCCACGAGCCGGATCCAGGTTTCGGGTTCCAGCACTTTGAACAAATTTAACCCTGCTTTCTGCTCATCCCCGTAAGGCTCGCATATCCTCATTTTTGAAAGGGAAATTCCCGCCTTATAGAATAAATCGTAAATTGTATTGTACGGTTTATCGAACTTACCGTTATAAATCCAAATATCGTCTACCTTCCAGTCATAAACCGGATAGAAATTATACGTATTTTCTGAAATACGGGTAGAATATTCTTTATCTTCAAACATGGCTTTATCCTTTCGTGAAACTGCCCGGTAACGATTTAAACTTTCGTTTGAGCGGATTCCTACCAAGCATGCTGTTTTTTCCGCTTTCCTGTATCCATTCAGCCAATCTCCGAAATAAGAAACGAATTCCTCGAAGGTCATATTCAAGTGGTAAAACCCAAAAGGGCAGTTTCCCTGATGGATAATAAAGGGATGGTCAGGCATTGGCCTGACCCATTTTTCCTTTTTGTCCCTATCCCAGAATATCCAGTAGGGTTCGTACATCGACACGGCGTTTGTCGTAATCATCGGCAAACATATCCAATAAGGATCGATCAGATCAAGATTGTCGAGATATATTTTTTCAACAAAGTCCATCGTCCGCCTGTATGACGCTTCCACATCGATATGCAGTACCGCTATTTTTCTTTTGATCTTGTGTGAACGCATATAATCCAATACCAGATTTAGCATTACGCCACTATCCTTTCCCCCTGAGAAGGAAACGCAGATATTATCGAATCTGGAGAAGATATATTCAATCCGTCCCATCGCTTTTTGATATACATTTTCAGCTTGCATCAGTATATGTTATTTTTTCTACTTTATTTCCATTAAGTTACCTTGACCATCTTGACATATCGTTTAGTTCTCCGTTCCTGTTGGAAGCCTAATTCTTCCAACAAGCCCACTTCATAATCTTCAGCGATGAAAGAAACAAGCATTTCCTTTTCCATATCATCAAGGACTTTCTTCAGTAGAAACTCCAGCACCTCACAATCCTGCCATGTGAAATCATTACAAATACGCCCATTACAAACCGCAAGGAATCCCATTACCATATTCTTATTTTTCAAGGCAATATACCATAAATGATCCTCAGTATTTTTAAAAGGATATCCTCTATTTATGCGGATTATATCGGGATTCATAACAAAAGGGCCTATTAATTGGTGGAGACGATTGTCTGTACCCCATATTTTTTCAATACGCTGTTGTATATCTGTCATTTTTATTCAAGTATTTAACTATTGTAATTCCGTACCGGAACAAGCCGATTCATCTTATAAAATTTCAACAAGGCGGGCTAATCGGGATTTGTTTGCCAGGGAATCCCGTAATTCAGTAGCCAGCATTCCCTTCCGTTTCAGGTTCTGGATGATAAGGTGATCTATTCCGGAATTAGTTGCAAAGCAGGCAAAAGATACCTTTTGCCCCATTCCGTTATCGGAAATGTAGGAGAAACACTGTAAATAATCGGTATAACAGAAAGATAGGCTAAAAAAAAGGATATGAGTAAAATCTTTAACTCCCTGTAATTTTGATTCCGGAGAATAAAGGGTTGAAAGGAAGTATTTCTCTTGCAGAAAGGCATTTTCCTGTTCATTCTTAGAAATACCAACCTTACATTTATTATTTATAACCCTGCAATTCTTTTCACCAAGAAGGAACAATAACAGATCGATCTCAAAACGGAATTTGCAAAAAATAACACATACACCGGCAGGCAAATTTTCTTTTAGCAGTTCTTTTTTGTTAGTTTCATATATTTTATTGTTATCATACTTGTCTTTATCCAAAGGATATCCGCAGACAATCTTTTGCATACGGATAAAAATGCGGAAAATATCATACACACTCAGCCTGTCCTCTTCAATCAACGAAAGCAACTCCTGCTTTTCATTTGCGTAGTAATATTTTTGCATGGTTGTCAATTCACAACAATATATTTGCATCTCCATAGATTGTACTTCGGCCGAACAAGGTTTTATTCGGTTTATGCTATATGTGTAAGGTTCTAATTTGCTGATCAGATAGGCTATATTCTTGTATCCTAATATTTGAGAGCCATCTACTCCCCCATATATAATATGTATTTTTGAAAAGTATTCCCAGCGATAATAGCAAAGAATCCGTTCGTCCAGTATATTGTAAGGCATATATACGTCATGAATATTGTTGGTAACCAATGAAGCAGTCATCAATAATTTATAATTACATTGTCGCGCAATAACCATTATGCGTTTTGAGCGGAGGGAATCAGGAGATTTAAACAGATGGCAGTCGTCTGCGATAATCATGGTTGACCGCCCCGTATAATCAAGCAGCTTTTTATACAAATAAAAATTATGGCTGAGTCTTTCGATGCCGGCTATGATTATCGGATATATCTTTACTTTCTGCTTCACATATGCTTCCCTGAACTTTTCAATATGGATTCCAGGTAAAAAGACCAGCAGCCTATCGATTTTTTTTGCTGTGTGCCGGCTCTCAGCTATTCGTAGAGCGATGGTCCATCGTTCGCCCCGGTCTTCCGAAATAAGTAAAGCCACTTTCCGCTGACATAGAAAACGTATGGCTTTTGCTTGCTCAGATGTCGAGCCCGACAATACAGGCTGGATATTATTATCCAGCAATGACATGTGAGGTAAACCAATATAAGGCTCCCGTTCACAACTACAAATAACTTCAGATAGTTGCTCATTTAATATGGCTTTTATCCGAAAAGATTCTTGCTTGCACCAAGCTTGGGTATATATATCTGAAGATACCCTCACAAAAAGTTGTACCTTGGTATTGATAACTTCAAGAAACGCCCGCACTTTAATTATATATGGATGATGAACATAATATGGAATATATAACCGTTCTCCGGATGAAGCCGAATATATTCTTGATCCCTTAATACGGTCACATAAATTATGTAAAATATTCTCCCTCTCCATTTCTTTATTACTATTTTAAAACAATGCAAATAAAGCATTTGGCCTACATAATGCTGCGTAAAACCATAAAAAGATATAGCGTCAAGTTTCCCCGAAAATACAGGTGAGGTATAATGTCTTGTCCCACAGGCATACTGCGATATATGCTATCTTAAGAATATTGCAATTATTGCACCCTTGACGGTGTCATAATAATTAAAAAAATAATTATGGCGCTGGCTTATTTTACGATTTGTCAACGTGAATTTATGCTGAATGAGGATATTTATATCCTAATCCTGATTTTAGAGTTTAGTATTTAATTACCTGCGATTGGGTATTTTGTAAAGATGAAACAGCTAAAAGCAGATTATTGTCTATCTTGGTTTACTGTTTTGATAATATATTTGTGTCATGGATAACTGGATTCGGCAAATTATGTATTTAAGTTTACTTTGCATGCCATCTCTATTTATTATAGCCGGACTTCTAATGTTACTGCTTTCCTACCGGGGCAGTATAACCAGTGAAGAGGCTAATCAAAAACGGTCTCTGATGCTTTATTTTTCTCTGATGCTGGGGATGTGGACAGGCATATTCCTGTATTTCTTTGACAGGAGCATATTTTATGTAATTCTTCCTGTCCATGTTTTCTTTGTGCTGAGCGCTCCCGCGGCATTATACCTTTTTATATGTCGCCTAATTTACAGGCAATCTGTTCCCGGGTTCCTGTCCTTTCATTTCCTCCCTGCAGCAATACTAGGCATTCTTTCTGGAGTCTTCGTCCTCATTTTTCATATTTCCCCGGTCAATCCGGAAGAACAGATTACCACATGGCTTCTTACATGTTATTTTCTATCATCCTTATTTTACTTTATGTCGTCTTGCTACAGGTTGTTTAAGCGTAATCTGGAATTACAATCTGTAACCCCTGAAAGTAAGCCTGTACTTACACGTTGGATAATAGTATTGACTTTTTTGTCTTTTTTACTTTTATTCGATACAGCTATCCCTATTTTCCTGCCAGCCAGAAAATATATGCCATGGGAATTTCTGGGGTCAACACTGGTTTCAGCCCAATTTATCATCCTTATATATAACCTGATATGCCCATGTAACCTAATATTTAAAGATCCCGGTAAAAAGAGGGGGGTAAACGTAGCTGTGCAGGGAGAAGAGGCTGAAAATATACCGACCTTGATACCGCAGTCCGAAAGTTTCGTATTAAAACGCCGAGACTTTGAAACTCTTTTTGTAAAGAACAAATTATATGCCAATCCTCGGATTTCCTCCGGCGCCCTGGTTGAAGAGTTGGGTATTGACCAGTTTACTTTTTCCGCGTTTATCAGGGAAACCTATAATATGAATTTTCGTCAATATTTGAATGCTTTGCGTCTGGAGGAAATGGAACGCTTACTCTCATTACCGGCTAATGCCGGTAAAAAAACTGCTGACCTTATTCTCCAGTCCGGGTTTGGAAGCCTTAGAAGTTATCAGCGCTGCAAAGCGGAACGTCAAAAGCGACTCTGGACAAAGAAAGGCTACAATATAAATTTGAAAAAAGATGGTGGCGAGTGAGACTGTTCAGCTAATCAGTTACCTGCTTCCGGTACTAACGGCATTCTTATGCCTTTTACTCTCGCTTGGTTACTGCTTTCTTGAAGAAGAGAGGCAGAGAGACAACAAGCCAGTATATACCATGATCGTTTATTATAGCATGAATGTATGCAGATGGCTTGTTGTCTCCTCCCCGGCAGTATTTGCCAGTATTTATCCTCTATTTTACATAAGTCTGGTATTTTCACAGGTTAGCGGCTATTATCTGGTCTTTTTACTGACAGGTACGGGAATCAAAGAACGCTTTTCTATCTTTCACTATATTTTCCCCATTGTAATAACTCTTGTAGTAGTGGTAATCTTGTTGTGGATGGAATATAGGACACAATATAGCAATAAGAAGCCAGAATATTTTCAATATCTGTTTGTTCCCCGGTTTATCCCCGCTATATTCAGCATTGTATTCACTTCCTTATATACCGGGATGGGAATAAGAAGACTAAACCGTTTCCGCCGAAAAACAGACAAACATTCTGTGGATTATGGGCGAAGTACCGTGGTATCGCTTTATTTGATCTTCCACCTGTTTTATATAGTACTGTCACTGGTTTCGTTTTTCCTGATGACCCGGTTTTCAGGCAGTTATATACTGGCAGATTATATTATTCCCTTTTTATGGCGGGCTTTGCCGATTGGACTATATCCTGTTCTTTGCTACAATTTACTGCGAGGAAATTATATAATAGTTTCATCTCCTGTCGGAGAAAGTAAAGGAAAAGAGGTATTAAGACTGAACCGTACTGCCTTTGAAACCTATATGCATAAGTACAAACCGTATTTGGATCCTGAACTAAAAATAACAGATTTACTGCTTCCATTCTGTACTAATCGCCAGTACATGTCCGAATTTGTCAATAAGGAATACGGAATGAATTTTAGCCGGTATATTAACACATTGCGGATGCAGGAAGTGGAACGGATGCGCAGCCTGTCCAAATATGATGGCTTGAGTGAGATTGAATTAATCATTGAAGCCGGCTTCAGGTCCTATCGCAGTTACCGGTATTTTTTGGGATCGACAAGGGGGAAGGTTTAAAGAATTGATACCTTTTCATAACCGGGACTTGCCTTAGGAAGCTCTTTCTCAATAGTGATTAATGCAAGAGAACAGGAAAAAGTGAACGAAGTAATCAGGGAAAGTAGGAGGGGGGACTTAAAAAGGATAAACAAACAGTCCTTCGGCTGATAGTTGGAGGTAGTGGCCTGCCCGTAATTTATAGAAAAATGCATTGGATAGTCTTGATATTGGTATGCCCCAATAACCTGCTTACCGTTTCAATAGATATCCCCTGCGATAAAAAATAAGGGTAGCCGCTGTATCAGGCGAGGTGATATGTCAGCTTAGTCTTGATTCCACATAGTACTCCTATTTTTTCAGCTTCGTATTGCAGTTACTGTTGCCCGGAACTTATCCTTTACCATTCTCCTGTACTTTTCTATAATACGCTTGGGAACTTCCAATAGCCTTATGTTGGAATTAGTGTTTGTCTTCTGCCGGTCGGTAATAATCCCAGGTTACCAGTAAAGAAAGCCTGAATAGGCCATAAGTAATAACCAAATATAGACGTACTCATTGTCCTTTTGAGGCGAGATCCATAAGCAATTTGCAGGCCGCATTAATAAAACCATATATGGCAGGATGTTTTCAGAAACACTATTTGATTAATTTCAGTGCGATCTCGAACATCGTTGCATTGGCATATTGGGTAAAGCGGCTATGATGGAGGTCCAGACCTGTACTGCCTGAGGAAAGCAATAGCGTCTGTTACCGTAGGGAAGGATGTGGCTACCAGGTTGCTGTACCCGTATCTGTCCACATCCCTTTTCGTTTCAAAATCCGCCAGCCGGCGATGCTCTTTTAACAGCCTGAAAACCATCCCTGCCAACTCCTCCGTTTTTAAGGAACCTGTATCCATTTTTTATCTATAAATAGATTTTAATATTTAATAACGTGAAATAAAAATATTTACAGTATTGAATGGTATAACCTAACAGTTAATGAAGCTACCAAATATTGGTTGGAGCAAACAAAAGGTATCAGATTTCAAAATTTAGGACTCATTTATAATAGTTTAGTTTAGACGATTATCAGTAACTTATGAAATATTATATTTTAATCTACTGAAAAAAAGGTGTTTTCGAATTTTAATAACTTGTTATTCACAGGAAAATGCATATACATTACCTCCGAAATCTGCCGCAAAAAATGAATTTCCGGAAACCGCCACAGAATTGAGAATAGGAGCTCCTGTTCCATGCTTCCAGTCGACCTTTCCATTATCCATATTTATAGCATAAATATATCCATCGGAAGCTCCGAAAATAACATGGTTCCCAAAACGTACAGGACTGGTTTCAATACTTGTTACAGGATGGCGTGTATAAGGAGCTGTATAGATCAGGGATTCCATGGTATTAACCTTCCACTTTTCTTCATAGTTCTCCCGGTCTAATGCAACCAAGCCGTTGCCGGCAGTTCCAAAAATTATTAGCTTATCCGTTACAAGCGGGGTAGATGTCACATCAACGCTATATGGTAGTTTTTTGGACAATATGATTTTCCCGGATTGGATGTCTAGGATAAACAAAGATTCGGAAGAAATAAAGTATGCTAATCCATCGTGCAAAGCAGGGCTTGCTCCCCTGCTTGATATACCGTTTTTACCCTGAGACCAAAGTAATTTACCGGTTTTAGCATCATTGGCATACATTCCACGCCATTGAGCACTGTTTATAGCCACATCGTCATTTACCGCAACAGTACTTGTTGTTCCTTCTCCCTGTTCCCAATCCGTATTGGTCCATTTTAGTTCCCCGGTTTTACTGTCATAAGCTGCGAACCCTTTTCCCGTACCGGCATAGACCAATCCGTTTCTCACAGCCAATCCATTATCCAGTACAGGTAGCCCCTTTATTTTCAACTTTTTTTCCCATGACAATTTCCCGGTTTTCGTATCAACGGCATATAAATATCCTTCCGCATCTTGCGCAAAAACATTATCACCTTCAACAGCTATTGTATTCTTAATCGAGTTTCGCGTCCTGAAAAACCACTTCCGTTCGCCATACCTGATGCCCAAGGCATGCAGGCCACATTTTCCCTCCAAGTCTTCATCGACAGAAGCTACATAGATTGTATTATCATATATTAACGGCGAAGACATGAATATATTAGCCCCAACATTGTTCACCCACTCCAGCTTTGGCTTATTCAGCGAATCAGTACCGTAAGCATTATGCTCCGGGTTGCCTAATAAAGTAGTCCAGTTATTGCCTATACATACGTTCGGCTTTTGATCCGGGATATGTACGAAAGGTTTCCGGATCTTAGCTATTTCGCCATTTCCACTCAGGGATGACACTTCGATAAACAACTGTTTATTGAAGTTCTGCGCAGGAATATCGATTTCGGCATACCAAGTCCAGTCCGAATTTTGTTTTAAATCCTGACCGGACTTGACTGTTCTGTTTTCATCGCTTAAAGTATAATTGATCATTACAATAGGTGATACCGAATTATAAGCATTTACGTATAAAGGGATTCGTCCCTTGCCGCTAACCGGAGTTGCCCCGTTTCCTATCGATGCTACTACGATACTGTTTTTGATATAAGTATATCTCAACTGTGTACTCACATTTCCTTTCGTATCTACCGACATAACTCTGAATGCCGCAGGCGAATGGTCTATACCACCCTTGTCGGGAGTGGCAGTTGAGATGGTTTTTACTTTATCCTGTCGGCGTACGAAATGGTTGTGCCAGTGCCCGTATATCCAGGCTTTCAGATTGTAATCACTAAGTATCAGTTTTTCATTATCGCTCTTCTTAAAGACAAATTCGTCCGTATAGGATTTCAAATCATGGTTGAAACATATTACCGGAGTACCTGCACTTAAATGGGCCAAATCATTTTTCAGCCATTCGTATACATCAGCCTCTTTGTAGCTTGGGCTGTAATCTCCCTGAAGCATTGGGGTGACTATATAGTGGACATTACCGTAATCAAAGGAGAACCAGACAGGCCCATATATATTCTCGAAAAATTGTTCTCCATAATCACCCTTGACCAGATCATGATTTCCGATTATATAATACATGGGGCAACCCAACTCATTACTGTTCATAAGCTTTATATGCTTCCGCAACCCATCTTCATAACAAATATCACCTGTATGTATTGTAAAGGCTATCTCTTCATTTTTCGCATAATCACGAATATCTTGTACCCATCTTTCCTGATCGGATGTATTAAATATTTCGGTGTCGGAGATCTGGACAAACTTATGGCTACCATCTTTCGCTACACGCGTATTCCATACGTTTAAGGCAAAATCATAGGAATCTATATCGCTATTTATCCGGATATAATGAGTCCTACCGGTTTTATATCCGGATGGGGTAGTGACTGTAATAAAGCGCTCCCGGGAATGTCCGGGAAGTTCAAACTCTCCCGACGAATTCGTTTTTACGACATTTAATCCGTCTGTAACCATAATCCCGTTCAAGAGCCTTTCATTTTTATCGTACAACCCATTCTTGTTATCATCGACGAAAACCCTTCCCCGATGAGAGGCCGATAATCCGACCGATATAAATAATAAAAGTCCTATTATAAATTTTTTATTCATGCGTATAATTTTTTGTTCGTATAGCCCGTATGCTTTCTTTTGTTTTTGTATCATCATTTATTACATCATTTCTCAAAAACATTGAGCATAGGCCGTCCTATCCAAACCTGCGGTTGTTTCAATGCGAAGATGTATGCAATAGTAGAAGCTATGTCAAATTGCATCATGCTTTCTTCGAAACATCCTCCTCGCTTAATCCCTTTTCCGGCTATAATGAAAGGAGTTTCCATCTCCGCTACGGTTTTACCTCCATGCCCTTTTTGAATTCCACCATGATCGGATGTTATAATAAAAACGGTTTGATCAATGATACCGGCTTGTTCGGTTGCTTTTATTATCCTACCGATATAATCGTCAAGTTCTCTCAGTTTTGAGTAATAAGCGGGAGTATCGTGTCCGTCTTCATGCCCTGTATGGTCGGGATTGTCAAAGCAAACCGCCAATAACTCAGGTTTTTCCCCCAGTATATATTTTACACTCATTTCACATAGGGCATCCGGATGTTTATTGTAGTCCGGAACTTGGGCATGGTAATCCAGGGATATTGTATCTACTAAGAATTTTATACCCTCCCATTCATAAAAGCAGGCTATTCCGGCTTTAGGATCATTATCACGTAAAAGCTGGAAAATTGTAGGGAATATATTATTCTTTTTAATGATTTTTGATGGAAATTCAGGTGTCTTGGATCCCCATTCGGTATAGCCGTGAAGCTCCGGGCCTGCGCCCATAAACATGGATGCCCAATTAGCTGCGCTGGATGAAGGGAAGACACTTCGTTTCGTTAAAGTGTAACATCCCTGCTCCATCTGCTTTTTTACATTCGGCATTTCGGCTTTTGGCACACTGTATGCTCCCCAACCGTCAAGCCCGATCAAAATAACATGACCGGCCCGTTTCTGTTTTGAGTCCGCTGTTTGTGCACCGATACCGGAAAAGTAAAGTACAATACTAAGTATTAGCATAAAATATTTCTTCATATTTATTTTTTTAGTACATAAATTACAATACAAAGGTATTTAAAAGATCTTGAACACCTTTGTATTGTATGTCTTTTATCCGTGACAGGCAGGTCAGTTATTTTCCCAACCCGGAGACTGTATCAGGTTAGGATTCAATTGCATCTGCCGTTTAGGGATTGGAGTGAAATAAAATTTATCCGTCCATTTCCGGCTTTTGCTCGTATAAAATTCTATATATCCTGATTTTCCATCAACCCCGTCCAGATAGATACTTGTCTCCTTCCCATTGGCGTTCCTTAAATATTCCTTGACAAGCGACACCCTGACATTTTCAGGTAAATCCGCAATTGAAGATTCATCGCCCGGATCAGGTAATATTGCAATATCTGGAATACCATCGCCCGTTACGTCAAATGCTCCGAATTTATGGATATATACGCCCTGTGGTTTTTGCCCTAACAATTCACCTTTTGCCCAGCGTTTTATGTCATCCAGACGGAATCCTTCACATGCCAGTTCGACTCTTCTTTCCCTACGGATATTTTCCAGTATATTTGATGACATTACGATTTTCGGCATTCCTGCTCGGTCTCTTATCAGATTTACGGATTTATCCAGATCGGCTTGGGTAAGCGTACCCAACTCGGCTTTAGCTTCAGCATAGATCAGCAGTATCTCCGCATACCTGAACAGGGGTAAAGACGTATAATTCATATTCCATCCAAAGCGTTGGGCTGTTTCCTTGGGATAGTACTTCAACTGGATAAACCCTCCATAGGTAATTTTGGGACGATAAGGTGCGCTCGATTCGATTTCAGGGGAAATCTTGAATCCCGGATATGCAAATGTTTCTGCAAAACGCGGATCCCTGTCCTTGAACAACTCTACATATGTTTTGAGAGAACCATCCGGATTAGCAGGGTTGAAGTCAGTTCCGTCTTTCATTTGATAGGTTTCCATCAGCGAACGGCTGAGTCCCCAATATTCGCCCAGTACGGTATGGGAATTATTCCCTTTACCCAAAGTCTGATCGCATTCCATGAACATAATGATCTCATTATTATCTCTTAACTTGGACGAACAGAATAACGTGCTGTAATCATGGGCATTTGTCCCATGAATCCGGAATTTCTCCGATACGATAATTTCTTCACACACTGTTATTGCTTTTTCAAAATATGTGTTGGCGGATGCCATTAGCCCCAGACTTGAATGGTACTTACGAAATGTCGCTTCATGTAAGCTGACCCTGGCCAGCTGGGCCAGCGCCGCATATTGGCTGACGCGTGTACGCTGGCCGATAACAGGTCTTATATACCGGGCTGCAAATTCCAGATCGCGCATAACCGAATCGACAACTACCACCCTCGAATCGGATGCCTTGTAAAGATCTTCGCTTGTCGGATCCATTGCGGTATTGTAGAATGGTACGGACGAATAATTCTTCACCTTGTTGTAATAATAATTGCCTCTGAAGAATTTAGCAATACCTACATAATGCCTGAGATCTTCGCCTGAAATTTCCATTTGATCAGGATGGATATTGTTCAGCATATAATTAATCCTGCGCAAGTTAGCCCAATCATTAGTATCCCAGCCTCCAATATTGCTCGATGAGATACCGTCGCTGTTTACCATCGTGTACATTGTATTGGCATTGGTGCTTATGGATACATTGTCTGATCCGACATCGTCAATCGGTGCCGATATCAATGCCTGGTAGAGACCATTGGTATATGTTTCCAGATCGGATGCCGTTTTGAAATAATTTTTGGCTGTAATTTCTGTTTTAGGAACTTTGTCCAGGGAATCTTCACAAGAGGAGAATACCAGTACAGAAGCTGATATTATTATACCTAATATATTCTTTTTCATATTTATGCATTTTACTTGATTAATTATGTGTCAGAAAGTCAGATTTGCCCCGATAGAATATATACGTTGCATTGGATATGTTCCACTGTTAAATCCATTATACCGGTCGATAATTTCAGGGTCCAAGTCAATCCCTTTATCCAGATGACTAACAGTAAAGAGGTTCTCCGCACTGAAATAAAAGCGTAAATAAGAAATATTCAGGCTTTTCAAAATATTCTTCGGTATAGAATAGCCAATAGTTAAATTCTTCAGGCGCAGGTAAGAGGCATCCTGCAAATACTTTGTCTGCGCGGCAGCCAATTCCATATTGCCGTCTTCGGCCGCATAAGCTTTTACCCTTGGAAAATAGGCATTCGGATTATCTTCAGTCCAATGATCCATATTTTTGGTGGTAACGTTAGTCCAAGGCTGTGCGTAAACTCCCCAGAAGTAGATACTGGCAGCTCCCGGATACCAGTCGCGTTTACCTACACCCTGAAAAAACGCGCGTATGTCGAATCCTTTCCAGTCCGCGGAAAGTTCAAAACTGTATGGATAACGGGCAGAAGTATTCCCGATAACTTTCCTGTCGCCGGGTTTTTCCAGTGTATTATCTCCAAACGAGATTTTTTTATCACCGTCGAGGTCTTTCATCTTAATATCTCCCACCTGAAATACGTATCCTACATCATCGGTACCAATCTCCCTTTGGTTTAAAGCGTCAGCCTCTTCCTGTGTTTTGAAATATCCATCCGTTGTAAATCCCCAGATTTCCCCAATTTTCTTCCCTTCGTAATAGGAGTTTCCGTCCTTCCCGAAATTATATGTCGGATTATCATATTTGGTAATTTTGGATTGGCTGTCAGAGATCATAAACTTAACAGACCAGTTCAGGGGAGATCCTTTCACTGTGAATTTGTCCCTATAAGCCAATGATAATTCCCAACCGTTTGTTTTCAGGTCCGCCGCATTTGTTTTTGGAGGAGTTGCACCGAAAACAGCAGGCAGTTCTTTGCTTTGTGTCAACATATCGTCAGTATAACGGCTGTATACATCGAAGTTGAGATCAAACTTGTTGAATAAACCGAGGTCCACTCCAAAATTGACGGTCCTGACTTTTTCCCAGGTCAGAGTAGGAGAAACAACTCCGGGCTGGCCCATCATAATAGGTTGGGCCCCATCCAGAATGTATGACATTTTACTTCCCGTCATGTAAGGTATGGCCGGATAATAGTCTGCTAATGCCTGGTTTCCCAAGGCTCCGTAAGACCCCCTGAATTTCAGATTGGTCATATGAAGTTTTTCGGCCGGCGCCCTGAAAAACGGCTCATTGATTACAGACCATGCTACTGATGCTGATGGGAAAAATCCATAGCGGTCACCTTTCAGAAAACGTGAAGATCCGTCATAACGTCCGTTCATTTCGAATATGTAACGGTTATCATATATGTAGTTCAGCCTGCCGAATATGCCCTCCAATGCCAATTCCCTACGGGTATTGGTCGCAGTGACATCACCCGTTGACAAGTTGATTTCGGGCAGGGCCGGTGTGATCAAACCGGTTTTAACAGTTGAATAATAGTATCTTGTTTGAAATTCCCTGTTGTATCCCAGCATGGAATTAAAATAATGCTTACCTGCAAATGTCTTCGTAAAATTTGTATATATGTTGTATACGCTGTACATATCTTCCCAGCTATAGTAGGCTATATTGTTTACTGAATTGTTACCACTGCCGCCCCTCTCGCCAAAAGTCTGGAGAATAGGTTGGTTTGGCCCTGTACGGTATTTGACGGCAAGGTTTTCCTTATCCCGGGTTTTGTTTGTCCGTCTGAAGTTTATATCCGCGTTAACTTTCCATATATCCTTGACAATATCAAACTGGGTGGTAATAGATACTTGTGTTTCATTGGTACGGTCTTTACGGCGTCCTCCTTCATTTAGCACCCCGAGCAGTGTCGCTCCGGCGGTTGTCCATGTTCCATCAGGATTTTTAGGCACATCCAGGGAACTGGTTCTGTTTACCTGCCAATAAAAATAACCATCCAGAAATGACGGCGAATCATAATTTATATGCGTATATGTTAGATTAGCGCCCAGATTCCACCAATTTGTCAATTTTACATCAGCCTTTGAGCGGATATTGTACCTGTTCAGTATATCATTTCCATATTTCAATAATCCGTCTTGTTTATAATAGCCGCCTGATACATAGTAGGAAAGGTTATCCGTTTTCTTCGAGATGTTCAGGTTGGCAGTATATGTTGCCGCCGTGTTTTTATGGGTTTCGTCAAACCAGTCTGTTTGTCCATAATATTGCCACACATTCGGATTGGTCGGATCTACGATAGTTCTATCGATACCCGGGTTAGCTGTGATCTGTTTTGCATATTCAAGCTGTTGAGGACTGAATATGGCAGATAACGGGTATCTGGCAGCACTTTTCATATTCATCACAGTTTCTACATCGGTTTCTATACCAGGAGCGATCCCCCTGTCCCTCAAAGCATAGTTTCCACTGAAGTTAATTTGTAATTTACCGTCCTGTGCGCTTCTGGTAGTAATCAATACTACTCCAAATGCAGCACGCGCCCCGTATATCGCCGCGGCCGACGCGTCTTTAAGTACCGATACATTAGCTATATCATCGGGGTTCAGGCGAGCTAACTCTTCCCGGGTTACAGGCATATTGTCAACCAGAACAAAAGCCTCGCCATTCGTATCATTTATTGATGTAAATCCTCGTATGTTAAGAATAGGCGCGTCATCGGCCCGGCCGCTATTTACCGTAATATTCAAATTGGGAACCATACCCTGGAGTCCCGAGCCGACATTGGATATAGGGCGGCTTGCCAATGCTTCAGCACCGACAGCCTGTACCGCGCCCGACAGGTTTATTTTCTTCTGTACGCCATAACCGACAACGACAATTTCATCCAAAGTCTGGGTGTTTTCTTCGAGGATAATATCCAATACAGTTTTATCCCCTACCTTAATTTCCTCAGGCAAAAAACCGAGATATGATATGATTAGCGTAGCATTTTGCGGAACATCCAAAGAAAACGAGCCATCGATATCACTAATTGTACCGGTAGTGGTACCTTTTACCGTGACGGAAGCCCCGATAACGGGTTCACCCTTTTCATCCTTGATAATACCGGTTATTTTCTTCTGAGACATAACAAGCGGTCTTACTCTTTCATTATTCTGCTTGCCGTCGGCCAATATAACCTGCTTATTTTCACCGACAGCATATTTTATATTCGTATCCTTGAATATCCGGTTCAGAGCGGACTCTATATTTTCATTTTTTATATCCACACTGATTATCTTATCCAGGTCTATATAATCATCACTATAGAAAAAACTATATCCGCTACTCTTTTCCAGTTGCTGGATGATCTGTCTTATTTTAGTGTTTTTAACCGAAACCGTAATCTGCGCGAAGACGGATGTTTGGTAAGCTGCAACAAAAAGGAGCAGCAACAAGCAACCAATGGCTTTTTTTATGTTTTTCATATGGTTAACTATTTGGTATTCTTATTGATATTTTATTATCTTTGTTGTGCAGACTGGACATAAAACACCCTCTTGAAGAATATTTCCTCAATGACGTTTTATGTATATTATGAGACTAACCATCTGCAGTGAACGGAATAATGCGTCAACATTATTCCGTTTTTATGGTAGGTTATTATGATGTATCCATATCTTTAGATTATTTAGGTTACTTACTATGGATAATGATAGTTGCGTTATTTTTCCTGGAATAGCTAACCGGAGAAACAAGCGTGATTAATTGCAATACATTATCCAGACTATTATTATTGATCACTCCCGAAAAACGGATATCCTTCAATTCATCCGAAGCGAATATTATCCGGATGCTATACATCCGTTCCAGTATCTTGGCTATATTTCCCAGAGGTTCCTGTTCGAATGCCAACCGGTTATCTATCCATGAGATATTTTTTGCCGCGTCCGGCAATGAGTTTTTGGTAAATGCCCCGTTGCTTTTAGAAAGCGTCAGCTTCTCGTTGGAAAACAGAACTTCCGATTGATAGGGGGATTTTACACGGATGCTCCCTTCTATCAGTGTTGCCATGATATAATTATCATCAGGGTAGGCCTTGACATCGAAACTTGTGCCCAATGCTTCGACGGAAATATCATTCACTTTCACGATAAAGGGGCGGGCTTTATCCTTGTTTACTTCGAAATAGGCCTCTCCCTGCAGGTAAACAATCCGCTCTTTATTATTAAAAGACCCGTCATATGTCAGTGAACTGGACGAATTCAGGAGGATAGATGATCCATCAGGCAACTGTATACCAGCCTTTTGTCCGGCTTCTGCCCGGACGGTTATTTTATCATTTCCCCGTGTACCTTTATTTTCCGATGCGAAATACCCCAACCCGATACAGAATAAAGGAATCAATACAGAGGCCGCTATGCGTAATCCTTTTTGCAGTAGGGAATATTTCACAGGCACAGCTAAATTTCCGACAGGCTCTGATTGTATTTGTTTATGCAGTTTCGACCAGATTCGCTCTTCTACGTCTTTTTCAGAATCAGAGGCTGCTTGTTCCCATTTTTTGTCATATAAATCAGAAAGCATGTCTTTTGCCTCCGCTTGTATAAATAATTCTTTTAAACGGGAAAGTTCCCCGGCTTCCGTCTGCCCGCGGAGAAGTTTTTCTATCAATAAGGTTAACTCGTCTTTCATTTCATCCTGATGCTACTTTATATAATATACGCGAACATGGCATTTGCCTAACAATAAATAGCTATTTTAATATATTTTAACTATTTGTTAAAAAAACAAAAAAGTAATATAATCCTTAAGATACTTGCGGATATAGTCCAGAGAACGCCTGATCTGCATCCCGACATTTTTTTCAGAGATGGAAAGTTTTTGGGCTATTTCCTTGTTGTTTAAGCCTTCTTTTAAGTATAAAAGAAATATTTCTTTTCGTGCTGTGGGAAGCCGGTCGATCAATAGAAAGAGCATTTCTTCCAAAGAATCGGAAATAATTTTTTCTTCCGTGGATAAGTCTATTTTTCCTAAAGAGCTTTTATGTATGTGGTCTTCATAACGGAATGCCAGTATCATTTTTTCAGTTTCCCTGAATACCAGGTTTTTAGCGATAGTATAGAGGTAAGCCTGGAAATTTTTCTCGGGAATAATATCCGACCTGTGTTCCCATACAGATAGGAAAACATTTTGAGTGATGTCTTCTGCCAAGTTTTTATTGTATAATGTATCCACGGCAAAATGATAAATTTTTGCATTGTATTTTTTGAAAATGGTCTCGAAGGCACTTTCATTTCCCTGTTTTAATTCATATAATATCTTAACATCCATTATGAATTATGAATATTCCTGATTGGAAAATGTATTCAACCAAGTTATATACGATAGAGTATCACTCTATTCTCTATTGAGCTCCAATATAATTAAAAAAAATTAAAAACTAAGTATGTCTAAATTTTAATTAGGGTAAACGTGCGAAATTTTTAGTCTCTGTTCTACATACTTGTAGAGGGGGTGTCTCAGAAGTTTGAGGCCACTGAAAAAGTCTTTTGGATTTCACATTGAATAGTGAAAGTGAAGAATAACAGCTTCATTTTCACTATTTTTTGTCTCTTGAGGTAGTTAAAACCTCTATTATGTTGCCACAACAGCAATCTCTTACATTCAGTAATTATTCAGAACTGTATAATTTGATTATACCACAAGACAATTTATTACGAAAAACGGTGGTGATGTAAAAAGTATGCTACCTATCAAAGAAGTCTAAATTACTGTATAAAGCCAACAGTAAATATGCCTGAAACAATTGTCTAACGAGGTCTTCTTGTGCCTGAGATAACTACAAAAAATGACCAGCATACTTTTTACATCACCACCCGAAAAACATCCTGTGGATGTATTTAAAAGAGAGAGCCAAGATTTTACGCAGGGTTATTCTTGAAACAGATGAATCGATGATTTTGTAATATGTTGAATATTAGCATTTTAAAATTTTATTATTCACTGAATAGTTACTTATGAGAGCATGATATATAAAATCAATTAAGATTTATCTTCGAAACCGAATTTTCTTTTCTGTTTAGGAGGAATGACTTCGGATTTTTCTATTGTATCGATTACTAAACCTTTATCCGAATCGGTTAGCTGCCCTAGTTCAGCGCCCAAGGTATTTATCTTAATTTTGCTAAGTTCCATAATCTCGCTACAATCCAGATAACTGTCATAATCCAATATTGTTTCGTAGTCAGCCTCTTTTAGAGGAAATTGGCAATCAATAAGTTCTTTGGTGTTTATTGAATTTTTATTGACATCACTGTTTATAAGAAAAACACCGATAACACTGTCATTTTTATATTCTCCTAAAACAACGAAATATTTTCTTCGGGACTCATAGCCATCCTTTGGAACAATACCATCCGATTCATCAAGTCTCATTTCCAATATTTTGCCGGTTTGATAAGAAGTGTCTTTTATCGGAATTCCCTGAGGCCTTTTTTTCTTTTTTGTGTTATGTTTACCCTTCTTTTCTTCTTTTGATTCACCTTTCTTTTTGAGCCCTGTGAGCAATTTTTCTAACTGCTCCTTCATTCCATCTTTCACAATGTCAGTGTTCTTTTAAGTTGCTCTTTTTCCCTGATATATTTTACGATATCATTATTTGCATTTCCAGCTCTTGCAATTTCAATAAGTGATATCCTGTCTTTTTCAGGGTCATCCTGCGCCCGTGTATAAGCTTCTCTCCAAGCCTTGTCATGTGATTTACCCGAAAGTGTGTAGGATGGAATGTCTTTATATTTATTAACAGCATTATCCAGGATACGAAGTTCTGCTTTTGACAGTTCATCCGTATCAGGCTCTTCTAATAAGAATACTTTTGCTTCTTGCACTTTCAGAGCCTTGTTAAACATATCGGAAACATCCATTTGCACCCCGCGGCCTTCAAGCGCCTGAATGCATTTGTAAAGGAACGTTGGTACAGGTCCGTGTTTCAGTGCGTGAAAAGTATCATTAAATATTGGCCTGCCATATTTAACAAGATTTTCCTGCTGGGCAAAATACATGATTTTAAACAGCTTTATGAAATCAACACCATCCGTAAAACTTTTCAGTATATAAAGAGCGGTAGCCTTGATTTTTAATATTTCATCATTAGTTTTCATATCGACTATAAATTATCCGGATGTAACTATTGCATTTTAAGTGAGTTTGCCCAAATATAGAGATTGCAAAGATATAATATTATAAATACAATAACAATCCAAAGATAAATATAAATTCTGGAAGTACATATTTTTCAAAATGAGTATCCGCATTCTTACCTAAAATCTTATCTAACTATTTGGTAATGAACAATATTAATGTATTTGTTAAATTGTCTACAATATTCTGTTTTATAGATAATTACATGATTTATAGGTGTTGTTACGGATATTCATTTTTTCAATTAATAATGACATTGCTGCAATACCAATGAAAATACACGGATATCAATAAATCGTTATATTAATTTCAGTGTGATCTCGAACATTATGGCATTGGCATATTGGGTAAAGCGGCTGTGATGGAGGTCCAATCCTTCCGGTTCATCGAACTGACTGAAGAAAGCGATAGCGTCTGCCACTGTAGGGAAAGATGTGGCTACCGGGTTGCTGTACCCGTATCTGTCCACATCCCTTTTCATTTCAAAATCCGCCAGCAGGCGATGCTCTTTTAACAGTCTGAAAACTACCCCTGCCAGCGCTTCCGTTTTAAAGGAACCTGTATCCTTATCCATTTTTTTCTATGAATAGATTTTAATATTAAAATAGCTATTTGTGCCGCAAAAGTAATAAAATCCGGATAGATTCACGGGTATGGTTCCCACATTTCTTTGTTAAAACCGGGAGCGGTATTTATAATCACTTATATAACATTAGAATATGCCGTTTCCATTGTATTTCAGTTCAAGCGCTTAAACAATAGATGTCCTTATTTGTTAATTCCAGAAAGCAGGAGAGTGGGCTCCTGCTGACCTTGATTGAATTAAATCATGGAAACAATCTTCAGATGCTCGGAATATGTATTTATGGAAATCGGGCAGATGTGCGAACAGGACAAAACTATTATAGAATAGAATTGGCTGCTTTGTGTGTAGCCGGGGTATACGGCTCGGTTTTCATTGAAGCAGATGGTATACTGCATATTATTTTCAATCCGGAGAAGACCAATCCGGATGAAATTGGCAAGGCTATTGAGCTGGCCGTTTCTATGGCTCATTGTAATCCGTCAGAAGAGAATATCCAATCGGATAAGATGTAGCTTTCGGTACATATACCATTTACTCATTTATAACCTGATTAATTATTTTTTCAATCTTTGATTCATATATTTACCCGGTTCCTCATTGAGCATATTCAACCATTGCATATACATTTCTTCCGGCATTTGACGATATCCGGATTTATGCAGTCCTATATAGGTAGCTTCCATTTCCGCGTACATCTCTTTTATGGCCGGATCTGAAAAAAGGGCATCCGGTTTCTTTAGCTTCCGTTCCTTCATCAGTGAATGGATATAATGCTTCTGCGCTTCGGCTTTAGTCAGCATGGCATTCGCATTGGACGGATGGTATTGTAAAACCGTATTGCAGCACATTACTACAAAATCAGGGTTATCCTTTCCGTACTTGTGCTGATACCCTAAAGCCAGATCGAGCAAACAATTAGCCACAGCCTGTTTATTGCTCAGGGTATCCATGTACAGGCTATTGCGTATAGCGTCTATTGTGACATATCCCGAAGCCATAACCCATGCGTCGATGGGGAATGATCCGTTTGTCAGTTCGGTATTATACCAGCCTGTTTTTTCGGAAAAGAGTTTGATATAAATATGATTGGGCGCAAAGGCTAAATTGCAGGGTATATTCAATTCATCTGCAAGAATCTTGTACAGGTAAGGTAATGAATGGCAATTGCCTTTTCCTGTCTCTAATAGTTTAGATACAAACATTTTTGACCAGTTTTTTCGTCCCAATGGATCTTCAAAATCATA
>JAITVV010000076.1 GCA_031285625.1 Prevotella sp. | reverse complement strand
TATTGCTGACAGGTTGCTCCCCAGCAGTGCCTGTTTCCTCTTAACATCCTGACACAAAGATATAAAACTGAAATTAATTTAAAATAATCATCCAATTTATTTGGATTTTAACTGGAAAGTATCTTATGGGATATTTTTCACCTAACCCAGATAATATGTTTGTAGCTGTTGGTGATGACGGTTCTCTTTTTATATCTATGACAAATGGCGATGCTGCCGGCAGCTATGGAGTCGCATGGAAAATAAAAGATGAAAATGTATCTGTAGTTGCTTTCAGGGATTTTTAAATAATTTATCTTATTACATGAGCTTTGCCAATGGATCGTAAAAGAGAAAAAGTTACAATAGAAAAGTATAAAAACCTGTTACTTTTGTCACTTTTTGATGTCAGATATTTTTAATATGAAAAGCAATAAGGATGAACTGAGAAGGCGCGGGTTTGTAGATGATTCAGAAGTAGATGCTTGTGTGTCTTTTACACAAGATGAATTGTTTCAGAAAATGAATTCGACACTAGCATCAGAAAGAACTGAAGCAGCAATTATCTTGCGCAAAAAGATTGATTATAATAATAGTGAATATATAAAATATCTTTTAGACAGACTTGCTATAGAGAACGCACTGTATACCAGATTGGAAATATGTAACACCCTTGCTTCAGGAAATATGCATACAGCATTGGTTATGTGTGACTATTTAGGGCAAATAGGCAAAAATCAGCATAAAACCGTAGGTGTTCCATCTAAAAAGAAAAGCTTCCCTCTGCAAAGAGATATTATATCCCGGACTTTGAGCCGGATGGATAAATCGGTCTTTCCTGTTCTGTTAGCGCAACTGGCTATACGCGAAAGAGATAAAGTGTCAGAATTGATAGATGCTGTTGGGTACATGGCTTTTTATAATGGAGAGTTAGCTACTGCAACTAATTTTAAGGAGATAGAAAAACTGTATGGGCAATACAAAGATGATGAACTCATTCTCTGGAAGATAGCCTTATGTTGTTCCGCTTTTCCATTACCAGAGAGTCAACGGCTGTTAGATAAAATAGAGAGAGTATCGACTCATCTTTCGATAATGGAAGAGATACATAGGAGCATGAAGTTTATTGAGAGTTATTTATAGGTTGCTTTATGATAGTATAATGAAATCTTTCCTTACATTTGTATTTGTTAATACCATATATAAATGCTCATTGATAAAACCTACATTGTTCAAAGACTGGATTATCTTATAAAAGAGAAACAGCAGGTTGCCCAGCCTGAACGAGCAAAAGCAGATAAATTATTCAGGATAAAAGATAAATTTCCAGAATGGTTAAGGAGTATCTTATTTCATCCTTTTAATCCGGCTTATTCTGTATTTGTGCAATACAAGGCTTCGAAAAAGAAAGGAGTAAATCAGATTAACTTAGAGACCCTGCATCCATATGCAGTTGATTTTTTACAATACTGCTTAACCAATGAAATTTGTCTCAAAACAGATGAATATTATCCGGAGGAAGATGAGGATACATTGGAAACATTTATTGATAATCGCCTTAAATCGATAATTTCCGGATATGAATGTTTATCGTTAACTCTTGAGCAACAAAAGATGAGTAGCCGACGAAAGGCAATTTATGATGTTGTATCAAGAACTGGTGATGGATACACTTACTCTTTGGATGGTGATGATTTCTATTTGCCAGGAAATAGTTTTGCAGAATATATATTTATTCATGAATATGGGCTGATTTATCTCCCTGATTATGTAAGAGAATATATTAAAGGGAAAGTCTTCCTGGATATAGGTGCATATATTGGCGATACGGCAATCTTCTTTCAGAAGAAATATCATCCGGATAAAATCTATGCATATGAGCCGGTTAGGGAAAATGCGGAACAACTGGAAAAGACTATAAGTAAGAATAATACAGACCGGATAATAGTTGTGCAAAAGGGTATAGGGGACAAAGAAGAGGGGGTGGACATACATATTAACCCGTCTCAGATGTCGAGTTGTTCTGTTAATGATTCAGTGACATCTAATTTGCAGACCGAAAAAAGGAAGATTTATCTGACCACTATTGACCATGAGTGTCAGAACCATCGTGTTGGGCTAATCAAAATGGATATTGAAGGGGCCGAATTTTCCGCTATAAAGGGGGGATTGGAAACAATAAAGAGAGATAAGCCTGTCTTGTTGATTTCATTATATCATACGGGTAAGGATTTTTTTGAAATACCTCCGATACTGAAGAGTGCCGTACCTCAATATCAGTTCAGATTTCTTAATATAGGTTTGGTTGATCCCCTAGTAGAAAAGATATTGGTTGCCTATCCTAAGGTATAATACACTTTTCCTCGATAGAAATACCAAACAGGGCGAAGTCATATTTGGCAGGATCAGTTATGTCAAGCAAACGGAGGTTTTCTGTTAGTTCTACTGCTGCTTTCCAATCGGGTTTATCCCGTTCCAGTAAACCCATTTTACGGGCTGTACGTTCGACGTGTAAATCCAGAGGGCAGATTAATTGACCGGGGCTCACCTTCTCCCATAACCCAAAATCCACTCCTTTATTATCTTTACGTACCATCCATCGCAGATACATATTCAGGCGCTTACATGCTGACTTTTGCTTTGGAGAAGGAATATGCTTTCGTGTGCGGTGAGGTGCATCCGGGTGGGAAAAGAAGTATATCTGAAAATAATTGAGGGCAGATTCTACATCCATATTCTTATCTGGGAAGAAAGCTTCTTCCAGGCTATCTGAGGTGGTGTAGTGACGTTTCATAAAGTCGATACAATAAAGTAGGTCAGTATCGTTAAAGGTTCGATGCTTGAAATCCAATAGCTTTTTTAGGTCGGCATCGTTATGTCCTGTTATAAAGTCGTATGGTGAATTGTCCATTCGGTGAGCTAGCTCTTTGCACTTATTGATAATTGTCTTGCGTTGTCCCCATGCAAATATGGCTGCAAAGAATCCCATGATTTCTCTGTCTTGCTTCAACGAAAAGCTATGTGGAATACTGATTGGATCGTTGGGTATAAAATCAGGAGTATTATACTGCTCAACTTTTTTATCCAAAAATTCTTTTAAATCAAATATATTTATGCCGTTCACTATGAATTATATTTTATCCTGCGAAGGTATATAAAAAACAAAGGAGCAGATAATTTCTACTCCTCTGTTAACTTATATTCTTATTTATCAGTCAATCCTCAGGAAATTGCCTTCAGTATCAAACTCCAGTTCCAAATTGTTATTCAGATCAATTTCATATCCAAAATGTTCCTTATTGATTTCTACAATGAACTGATTGGGATAATTAGTTGCGATATATGTTGGTATATTTGTCGGTATCAAAGCTACAATACTTGCTGGTATTTGTTGCCCGCGACCGTCTATATCATCCCATTCTCCAGATAATGTGAACTCAATTTCAAAACCGTTTATTAGATATACGTCATAACTGTCATTGTCTTTTTCCACCATTCTTACTTCCTGTGAAGCAAAATGCGTTTGTAAGAATGTCTGGACATTTGTCGGCAGATTGTCGACAGAGATTTCCTTGTCATCATCGTCGTCACATGCTATAAAGGCAAATGACATAATAAGTAAGCCTACTGTAAATAATACTTTTTTCATCTTTATTTTGTTTTTAGTCCTTTATCTCTTTAATGAAGGCTCCGTCCGGCTTAAATGTAGCTTTTATATCCATGCTGTTTCTCTTCTCCATTTCTACTTTATAGAATGTATCCGTACCTTTTACTATCTTTTTTATATCGTCAAACTTATAATTAGGGTATTTAGACATAGCTGCATTTTTAACAATTGCCGGTAGTTCAGATTCGCGAAGCTCAACTGTATACATCAGTAGGTTTGCTCCTTCGTCGTAATATGCAGTATAGTCTGTCCATCCTATTTCAAACTCGGCTTCATATATATTTGCACCAACTTCCCAATCCATATCTTTTGCTTTAGGAAAGTCATTTTTTAATTGTTGTAATAAACTTGCTGCCGGATATGTGTCCTGACTGTGAACGCCTTTATGTGCACTAATCATTTTATCAATTTCAGTGTTCGAATACTTTTTTGAGATCGAAGGATTAGGTTGTGCAACAATAGATTGGCATGAAATGAAAGCAATCAGTACCATACTTATAAATAATGTAATAGTTTTCATATTCTTTTTTGTTTTATTAATTATAGTACAAATATTATATTCCAAATCTGAAAAGATTTGGGAAAACAGCCTGAAATTTATCTAATGCAATAAATAATGATTTAGAATCCAAAAAATCATAACAATTAGGTATTGATTATGGTTATATAAATAAAGATATTTACAAATGATTAATATAAAAAATATATAATGGAATACCGTATCGAAAAAGACACCATGGGTGAAGTAAAAGTACCTGCCGATAAATATTGGGGTGCACAGACTGAACGTTCCCGAAATAATTTCAAAATAGGAGAACCTGCCTCTATCCCCAAAGAGATAATTTATGCTTTTGCTTATCTTAAGAAAGCGGCAGCATATACAAATGCAGAATTAGGAGTACTCTCTGTAGAAAAAAGAGATTTGATAGCACAAGTTTGCGGTGAAATACTGGAAGGTAAACTTGATGACCAGTTTCCACTTGTAATATGGCAGACCGGTTCGGGTACACAATCGAATATGAATGTCAATGAAGTGATTTCTAATAGGGCTTTAGTCTTGAGTGGAGGAAAACTAGGAGAAAAAAGCCCGGTACATCCTAATGATGATGTAAACAAGTCGCAATCATCAAATGATACTTTTCCTACGGCTTTACATATAGCTGCATATAAAAAAATGGCAGAACATACATTGCCTTCAGCCGGAATACTTCAACAAGCTCTCGATCAAAAGGCAAAAGAATTTAAAGATATAGTAAAGATAGGACGTACTCATTTGCAGGATGCTACCCCTCTAACATTAGGTCAGGAATTTTCAGGCTACGCTGCACAACTCCGTTATGCGATAGATGCTGTAAAAGTTACCTTACCCCATCTATCTCAGTTAGCTTTAGGAGGAACGGCTGTTGGTACAGGGCTAAATACACCTAGAGGATATGATATTAAAGTAGCTGAATACATATCTAAGTTTACTGGGATTGAGTTCACTACAGCACCAAACAAATTTGAGGCCCTTGCTTCAAATGATGCTATTGTAGGTACACATGGAGCTTTAAATCAGATGGCTGTAGCTTTATTCAAAATAGCCAGTGATATTCGCCTGCTTGGTTCAGGCCCCCGCTCCGGTATCGGAGAACTTCTTCTTCCTGAAAATGAACCGGGATCATCCATTATGCCGGGCAAAGTAAATCCAACGCAGAATGAGGCTATGACAATGGTTTGTGCTCAGGTAATGGGTAATAATACAACTATTACTTTTGCAGGGGCAAACGGTCATTATGAGCTCAATGTATTTAAACCGGTATTAGCTGCAAACTTTTTACAATCCGGACAATTATTAGGTGATGCCTGTGTATCATTTACCGAACATTGTGTATCAGGAATCAAGCCTAATCTGAAACGTATAAAAGAACTCGTTGATAATTCACTTATGTTGGTCACTGCCCTCAATACACATATTGGATATGAGAAATCGGCACAGATAGCTAAAACTGCTCATAAGAACGGCACATCTCTCCGAGAAGAAGCTATAAATTCCGGCTATCTAACAGCGGAAGAATTCGATCAATGGGTAAAGCCGGAAGATATGGTAGGTAGCCTGAAATAATAAGAAGAGGATACGAATCAATTTGCCGGCTCGCGATACCACTCTACCAATGTTCCATTGAGGAAGCTTACAATATAAGGTATAGCCCCGTCTATGGTCGCATTATGATATCGTAGTATTTCGAGTGTACCATCAGGCGTATCGCGGGCTGCTACTTGGTCATAGCCTGTGCCCAAAATATCGATTACTTCTTTTTTGCTCATTCCTATTTCTACTTTTTTTAGTTTACTGCCGAGATTCATTGTTCCACAGGACGAAAAAGATAAAATGCAGGAAAATATGACGAGTGATAATACTATTCTTATTCTTTTCATGATTATAGATATTTAGATTTAGAAACAATAAACTAATACAGAATGGTAGCTACTTCTTTGTTATTATGACATTCTTTTTATATAATGGTTTAATGATAAAACAATATTATCATTAATAGAACAATTATAAAGGTCGCAGGATTTTTTGTATTAGTTTGGAAAAACAAGTTTGAACATATGCTTTCCTTTATATTCGTGTGTGATTCGAAATTTGTAAAGCTCAACTATTGATTTTACAATAGATAAACCTAAACCCGAAGACTTCGCATCCTTAGATGCAGAAACATAGCGTTCGAATATATCAGTATTTACAGGTTCTCCGTCATTGGTTATTATTACTGAATTTTCATCTATGGAAATTTCTATCTTACCTTTCTTTATATTATGTGAGACTGCATTTTTAATTAGGTTGTTGACTAGTATGTATGCTAAATCCTTATTCATCTGAACAATAAGGGTATCAACTTTTTTATTAATCGTAAGAGTTATTTCTTTATGATTAGTTATATCTTCAAAATCATTTGCAATTTCTTCAAAGATATTAACCATATCGACAGCCTCTTTTTCCGAAAATTGTTTGTTCTTTATCTTAGAAAGAAGTAGTAAGCTGCTATTCAGCCGTTTCATCCTGTTAAGGCTGTTCAGGGCTGACGCCATTTCCTCTAATTGTTGTTGGTCCAGTTTATTACTGTTCATTATCAGTTCCAATTTACCTATGGTAATAGACAGAGGAGTCTGTAGCTCATGGGATGCATTCTCTATGAAATTCTTTTGCTCATTGTAGGCATTTATATTATCCTCTAATAAGTCTTTCACAGAACTGTTCAATTCAGTATATTCATATATGTTATTAGCCGGGAATTCTATCATTTTTCCATCACCTAGTTTGAAATTTTTGAGATCATGGAGTAGTTGATAAAAAGGCTTATTGCTGCTATGAATAACTCTCTTTATTACCAGAATTATGACTAGTGCAAGACAGACCCATAAGGCAATAAGAAGATAGAGCATACTTTTTATCAAATCATCACTCTCTACAGTTGAAGTAAATATCTTTAATTTATAATATTGGTTGTTTTGTTCACAGAAAAAGGCTGTGGTAAGCATGCGGACTTCCTCTTCTTCTTCCTCCGTTATAAAGTATACCTTCGAAGCAGTATATGTTTCTTTAAAATCTTTTGCTTCCTCGAATGAGATTTTGTCTATAATGATGTTGAGTGGGTTGTGCTTTTCCATATCTACAACAAAATCAGGAGATCTATTAGCTTCGTAAATGAATTCCTGCTTCAGATTGTTTAAGCCTTCATCTATACCATCATATATTTCAGTCATCTGAAAGAAAAAATATATAATAGACCAAACAAGCATAATCAGGATGAATATGCCGGATAGTCTAATTGTTAGATGATTAGATAATTTCATAGAGTCATTTTGTATCCGACACCATATACGTTTTCTATAGTAATGCCGGCTTTATTATCTTTTAGTTTTTTTCGTAGATTTTTGACCTGGGCGTATACAAAATCAAAATTATCCGCTGAATCTATATTATCGCCCCATACATGTTCGGCCAGAACTTCTTTTGTTATCAACCGGTTTATATTGGTCGCAAAAAAAGAAAGTATATCAAATTCTTTACGGTTCAGTTTTAGTTCTTTATTATTTACGGAAACAATATGTCCATTAAAATCAATGTCTAAGTTTTTTAATTTTAGTATCTCTTTGCCTCCAAGTTGTTTTCTTCTTAGAACTGCTTTTATCCGGGCCAAAAGCTCAGCCAGATGAAATGGTTTTGTTAGATAATCATCTGCTCCCAGATCTAAACCAGTGATTTTATCTTCAAGAGAATTCTTCGCAGAAATAATAATTGTGTTTCCCACTATTCCGCTCTTTTTCATCTCTTCCAGTATTTTTAGCCCACTGCCTCCCGGTAAGGATATATCTAATAAAATACAATCATACTCATATAGATGTATTTTCTCTATGCCGGAATTATAATCAGTTGCCTTTTCTATGATGAAACCTTCTGACAATAAAAACGACTCGATTGATTTTAATATTTCAAATTCGTCTTCTATAATCAGTATTTTCATATCTAAAGTTTGAGTTTGCGGAATGGTTAATAATCATACTTAATTCATTCAAAAATACAAATTCTATTTTAAAAACTATCTGTAAATTATTTGGATATCATATAAAAAGTGACAAAAGTAACACTTTTGAACATGTTTTCATTGTCACCTTCTGTAACGATATCCCGGAGGGACCATCTGGGCAGCACTACTGGTTAAGGCAACATACTTCGACTTTTTCTCTTCAACAGGTTTTATTTCTGTGTTCTTAGTGTTATCTGTATCTGTGGCTGGTGATTCTTCCTGCCTGGGCTTGCTCCCGGGTTCAATGTGCTGTACCTCTTTTGGCCTGTTATTTATTAAGTCTTCACGCAGCAGGTTCAGGTGTTCCACTGTTTTTGCATCATTCACTA
>JAITVV010000065.1 GCA_031285625.1 Prevotella sp. | reverse complement strand
CTTGAAATCGAGAAGGCCCTTAAAGATTTTAGAAAGAAGTCAATAGAGGTGTCAAAGTGATGTGATGCAATTACCTATTGGTTAAGGATGAACGGAGTGAATTTCCACTCCGTTTTTTTTATCTGTTTAATTGTTAAAATAGAAAATATCCACCTTTGGGAACGAATGCTTACTAATGCCTCCAGCCTCCAAAAAACCAAATATTTACTGATTCATTAGAGAAGAAAAACAGAGTCTTGTCTTTCTGTAATTCTGTAACAATAACGGATGCAGTCATTGCTCGTTCTTATTTTTTCCTGTTATTGAATAGAATACTTTCGCACATAAAAAAGCAAATTGATTCGTTCATCAGTGTAAATATTAAGTTTCCAAGAAATAAAAGTTAACACTTGGAGATTTTCACTACATTTACGGTTCAATAATAAGCTTAATTCAGACTTAAATGACAGTATCAAAGAAAAATAAGATCATTTTGGATAAGGATGCCAAAAAATAAATCATAAAAAGGCTGTTTTTGCGGGATTTATTTTATCTATTTTATGAAGATTATAAACTATTACAAACATTTAAAAATAAAGAAATCTGATAAGAATAATATAAGGTTTAATAAAAAGCATCATAGAAAGGATTTAAAAAGAAAGACGAAAAAGAAATTACGGAAATTGATTTTAATTAATGCCCCGAAAAGAATCTCTGATTTAAATAATTTTCTTGCTGTGAATAAATCATATATTGATTTTTTTATTAAAAAAAGAGAAAGTAAACATGCTGTCAAATGCCAAGAGTTGGATTTATTTGTGAATCCCGGAGAAGTTTTTAATATTATATTAAAACTTTTAATTAATCCTAATCCTCAATTCTCATTAAATTTCAATAATGTCAAAGTTGGATTTGGTGCATTATTTCTTATTGATACGATAGGGTGGCATTTGAGTAGATATAAAACATGGGGACTGCACACATCGGGTATGAACAAAACACAGTCAGAACTGTTTCATAATATGAGAACTCATAAGTCTCAAGATGAAGATTATGCAATGTCATCTATCGTGAATGAGCCCGTCAAAATTGATCGTAGAGAGGAAGCTGTTTTGACAACTAAAAATTATGATAAAGTATCTAAAAGGTTAAGAGAACTAACTGAATTAGGAATACAACAAAAGTCAGGGAATAAAGATTTTAAGTTAGATAAAAAAACTAATGAAGTTATTCATTCCGTTATTTCTGAACAATTTGATAACATCTATCAACATGCAAAAAATGCTAAATTTGGAGATATTTGTGCAACATACAACAAAGAAACAAATACCATATCAGTTTTAATTTATAACTTTGGACCCTCAATTGCTGAAACATTCTTAGTGAATCAAGTTCCTGAAGAGGTAAGTGATTTTATTCGGACTGTCGTCGAGAATCATAGAAAGAAGAGTTTTTTCAATTATTTCGGAAAAGAAAAATTTACAGAAGAGAATGTTTTAACTCTATTATCTTTACAGGCAGGTGTTAGTTCTTTGCTAGATGAAGATAAAACTAGAGGTTATGGATTAATAGATTTTATTGAACATTGTTTTACGCTAAGTAATTCTAGTAGAGTTGTTTTGACTTCGGGAAAAACAACTATAAAAATTGATAATAAATATAAAATAACAGATCAAGAAATATTAAACAGGGAGAGAAAAGTATTAACTCTTAATACTAGCGGAAGTATATTTGATAAACCAGATAGCGAATATGTATTAAATCATGACTATACTTTTCCTGGAGTAATTATTGAAACAACAATTCCCCTATAATATGAATAAAATATTAAAATTAAATTTGGATGAGTTGCTTACTTCAAAAGAAGATGATTCTATTTCTGGAAGAAAGACAGGGCAAGCTTATTTAAAAGATAAGAAAGTTATTTCCAATTTAGAAGATGGATACAATATAGAAATTATTATAGATGAAAGAATAAATGCTATAAATGATTCTTTTTGGAAAGGCTTTTTTAGTGGAGTTATGGAGAAATATAAATCAAAAGAGGAAATATTGAAACATTTTCAGATTATTGGAGATGAATATTTTATTGATTCGGTTGATAAAAATTTAATGATCCTTGAATCAATATTTAAATCTGAAAAATAAAAATGATTCTAAGCCTTTTTGATTTATACTTTATTGACGAATACTCTGGTAGTGAGCAGAGTTCTTTATCTATAATAGATTGTTCAGCTCTTATTGTTTCCATAATTGCTATCATTTTTTCTGTTCTTACAATAAAATACACGAGGAAAAAAGAGATTGAATATGATAAATTTAAGTCATTGGTTGTTACAGCATTAGACGAATCTTTTTCTATTATATATGACGATATTTTAAAATATAAGAATAACAAAAAGAAACTTAGGAATTTATCTGCATCTCTTACCAATTTGCGTGTATTTTTTATCGTTATACAAAAAGTGTACTCAAATGTAGATATTAAGAAATTAGATGAAATTGTTGAGGTATTTAGTGATAAAGTTTTTGAATCAACAGATGAAATAGAACGTCATTTTTCTGAAATGAAGTTTTCTGTTCTAGCGATGATATATGATTTTGCATTAAAAGATCAGCGTTTTTATGATTTTATTCTAAAAAAATCAAAATAGGTTATTGCAATTGGAATATTTTAGACAAACGATAATATACCCATATCATATCATATCATCCCATCCCATTCTATTCTTTGATAACTACAACATATTCATTATCGGTACGCAAGTCCAAAACAATCAGCGACTTGTTGCCCACTATTTTTTATCCATTTTGTATTTTTATTATGGAGTAAAAATTTTTATTTACCGGGGAGAATTAGTATTTTCGTGCGTGTGAATAACTTTATCTTGTTAGCTTTAATGTAAATAAGGAGATTTTTAAAGG
>JAITVV010000023.1 GCA_031285625.1 Prevotella sp. | reverse complement strand
ATGCGTCATTGAGGGTCTGTATGGTCGCCTGACCGCGGGCGAGGAGTTGGTATGCCATATGTCTTTACCGTTTGTTACGGTAAAGAATAGGATAAAAAACAGGCGGCAGGTTTATAATGCCGCCCGGAATAAGGATTATTTTTTCTTTTGTATCTCTTTTATCTTTTATCAAGCGCAGACGAAGCCTATACTGAATAGGAGAAATACTTTAATTAATTATCTTCGAAGCTGTTTGAATTATATCACTTATCTGTTTTTGTTAAAACCTGACACATCTGACAGTTTTCTTAATTTTTTCAGTCGTCATATTTTTCTTCTTTTTGTGTTCGGCATTTCTTTTCTGTGAAGATGTAAGTACTTGCATATCCTTTTTTATATGTCCGTTTTTCGGGGGGAACTCTGTGATGGCCTCCGCGCAGGTTTCCAATATTTCTTCCGCCGGATTCAGGATAATTTCTTCTTCAGGTTCTACTCTTTTCTTCAGAGTTTCGGGTTTACTCTTCATTACGCATTCTTTAGCGGACTTCTCCTCTCCTTGCCGGCTCTTATCCTGTCTGTCAAGCAGCATCTTTATCGTACGCAGATCGGGCGGGCATTCCTTTTTCGTAACAGTCTTTTGCTTGAAGACAAGTTCGCCTGTATGCCCATCGGGGACATAGATGTCTTTTTCTACCGTGGTGTAATAGCCTTCAAGTTTCTTTTTCAGCGAAGCATGCATCATCGTCATCAGTTCGGCTTCGCGGCGCGCTACCGCCTGTTCCACTTCGCTGCGGAAATCGCCTCTGGTATTCATCCAGCAATAATATGTCTCACGGCTGATGCCGGTTGCCTTACATACCTGCGATACGGTGAAAAACTCGTCTTCAAGCAGGCTTACAATCTTTTCTGTCAATTCCGTACTGTACTTTGCCATAATAAATAAATAAATTTATTAATCTACCAATTCGCTAATCTGCTAATTAGTTTCTTTATAGATAAACGGAATTTCTATCCATACAAAATTTTAACATTTTAGAGGTAAGTGGCAGAAGCTTCGCGTTGCGGCGGTCTCCTTCCGTCGGCTGCACCGAAACACTTCACTTGTAATAGTCAAATACTCCGTTATAACTCAAACAGCTTCTTCTATTTTCTCTATTAAATATTTTAGGAAATTAAAAGGAGAAATAGATTCCCATTTTCCATTCTCTAAAAAAAGTTTAGCTTCTTTTAAAAAAATTTCTCTTTCTTCCCATTTTTCAATATCTTGTTGATCTAAATATAAAAAATTATATTTATAAAGAGGTTCATTTTTAATAGAAGTCAACAAATTAAAAAATAATATATTCTTAGCATCTTCTATTCCAGAAAATTCTGATTTAATAGAATTTTGTACCAGTTCATATTTATTTTTTAAATAAAGAATCTGATCCTTAAATGGATTATTTGATAAACATTCTAAATGAACACTGTTATCATTGAAAACAGACAACGGATCTTTAGCATTTGGTATAAATGGAGGAAAAGATATAAAATTTTCTTGATTACTTATCACATTGCCACATAAAGGACAAATTGATTGATTTAAAAATATCATATTTATTTTCTTAAAATTATTGGATTCGGATTAAATCCTTCAAATATATATTGTTTACTTTGATTCAATATTTGCAATGCCTGTTTATCCCCGAGACTGGCCCCCGTCGGATAAGGGTGAGTATGACCAAAAAGAGTTTTAATTTCACCTGCTCCAAAGCTTATTCCATCTTTACCACCACTGACTAATACCCTTGTCCCTGGAGCAATACTGTTCTCACCTAAAGTTACGACAGCATGTTCAACACCAGTCGAATAAGTTCTCATTTGAGCTGCCGCCACAATATCTGAAATTTTTTCTCCCTTTCTTATCTCTCTAATAATATTCATAGAAGCCACATTGTCACCTCCATTACCAACTGTTACGGCAACCATTCTTCTCCCTGCCGCAGTCGCAATGCCCCTTCCGGCCATTAAGATTTCAGCTTCTGGGTATACCCGGACTAATGGAGCTTCTCCCATTATCTGTCCGTTCTTCCTCAGGACACCCCCATGATTTTCTATTCCTGACAGGGGCCCGTCCGCAGTAACCACCACTTCCGGTAAATCATTATCCACAACAATAATATTCTCACCCCCGGGACTGACATGTTGCACTTTATAACTGCCGGAATTACCGGCTGCAAGATTGACAACATTATCATAATGTTGCACAGGATAATGTGCAACATGGGTTGTATCCATCCCTGTCGGATCAATAACATTAACCGGATTATTCCCTGCATATGCATACGGGGACATCGGATAATAATTCTCAGCATGCCGGTCAGGCGTGCGGAAAACAGGGAAATCACCGCCCAGCGCCCTTGTCAGGTAATCATGTGTATTCAGCCCGTTTCTTGTATCCAGCTCTTTGCCGTTATACTTGTACGGCTGCACATCCTGTCCCGCACCGTCCGCGAACAGCATCCCGAACGGATAATACTGTGTACTCTGCACTGCCGATGCCGCCGCATCGGCCACTATCCGGTTGTTACCCAGATGGTCAGAGATGTAAAAGTAATAATTCCCATCTTCATAATAACCGCCATCGACCAGAATTCTTTTCAGTTTTCCGTTTTCATAGATGATATTGCCCGCATAATCGGTCGTAGTACTCTTTGTCAGTGCACTTACATTCACACCGGAGCCGATTACCGGAGCGCTGTTATAGTCCGGATTCCACTTCTGGACAGCCTTTAACTTCGCCCCCGATGCCGAATAGGTATATTCATTGCGCCCTTCTACCGACTGGTTCTTTATATCCACTATCCGCGGCAGGTCCAGGCTATTGTATTGGATTTGTGATATGCCTTTATTCAGGTCCTTGTACATCGCGCCATTCAGGTTGTAGGAATATTCGGTATTGGTTCCTTCGGTGTATTCCTTAAAGTCCATCGAGGAGTTCAGCGTGAAGTTATCCACCGCATCGGATATGTATTTCAACTGGTTGCCTGTATATTTCGCCGTCAGGTTATCTACCAGCCCGTAGTCAACAGCATTTGTTCCCGCGCCTTTCTTGCCGCAGCGTTGCAGGGTCAGCATATTGCCGTGCTTGTCGTAAGAATACGACGTGCCGTACTGTTCGTTGCCGATGCCTGTATACCCGGCCGATTTCAGGCGGGAGAGGTTGTCGTAAGTGAAGTCATATTTGCGGGTTTGCCCTCCGGTTACCCACTGCATTTGGCTGATATTGCCCGAGTAGCCGTATTCCAGGTCCTCGCTGAACAGGCTGCTTGCGATGGAGCTTATCCACGACCTGATGTTATACTCATATGCCGTATTCAGTCCGGCCTGCCCGCCTTTTTGGCTTGTCATCAGCCGTCCCAGCTCATCATAGGTATTTTCGATAAGCGTCACCTGCGGCTTTACCGTTGTGCCACTGGTCAACTGGTGGGTGGTTTTCTCCAACCGTCCGGCATGGTCGTAGGTGTAAGTGTAGGCCTCAGTCTGGGTATCCTTTCCTGTAGCCGAGTGCACATGTTTCCTTTTGACTGGCTGCCCGGTAAAGTTGTAAGCCATGTATTCCTGTTCGATGCCCCCGGCAAGGTGGCTGTTCGACTTCATCTGCACCGGCCTGCCCCTGTCATCGTAATATATTACCGAATAGAGATAATTTGGCGATATAGTGCCGTCGGCATTCATCTGTGCGGTAAGCGTCCCTGTCAACTGCCCCTTACTTTTGTACCTGTTGCCATCACTGTAATCCGTGCCGTACCAGGCGCCATAACCGGCTTCGGGATTGTATTCGGTCCCGCCGGCAGGAACCTCCGCCATGCCCCGGAAGTCATAGTTATCGTAGTAATTTACCGACAGGATATCAGGGGTATTGGTAAATTGTTTGTTTACCCCGTCCACTTGTATTGTATACCGCTTGTAGCTGCCATTGGCGGAATAGACGCCTTTGACCACTTTACCGGCTACGCTGATGGTATCCTTGCAGATGCCCGTCAGTACAACCCGCCCGAAAGCATCGGGTATGGTGAAAGTCCACTGTTCCGGATTCTTGCCGTACTGCTCGCCGTCCTGCGTATAGATCAGGCGGCCGGCCCTGTCGTAAACATAACGTATCCAGTCACAGCCGGGTACCTTCCTTGCGGTACAGCGGTTGCGGCTGTCGTATTTGTAGAGGTAGGCCAGCTCGTTGAGTTTCGCCTGTGTTATGCCTTCGTCTTGTATCCTTGGGGGAAGCACGAAGCATTTGTTGCCGAAGTCATTATAAACATAGTAGGTATCGTGGGCCGTTGTCCCGTCCATCTGCCGCGTCAGGACAACCTGCCCCAGCTTGTCCCTGAACTCATAGGAGGTATTGCCTGCTTCATCCTTTATTTCCGTTACATAGAGCTGTCCGGCGGCATAGTTGCCGTTCTGGCTCAGGGCAGGGCTTTGGTTCGTACCTGAGGCTACATACAGCTTGCAGTTCAATGTGGCATCCGTAGGGGAATTGGTCTTATAGTGTATAATCAACGCATATATTTCGCCATTTTTCGTTATCTTCTCCAAATGTGGCACTACAAATTAGATGGTGTGCTTGAAGAGAGCCTGCTGATATGGTAATCTCTTCATCTCTTTCCCTTATTCTACCACTGCATGTTTTAGAGCCTTTTGCTTTGATAACTTTACTGGCAGACGTGTAATGTAGCGGGTGGTTTTTCCGGGCTTTATTCTGCATAATATTACGTCCTAACGTACTTGAACTCCCAACCGGATCGCCCACTCTATCGACTCTTATCAAGTGCTCTTTCTTACATAAATCACAAAACTGCTTTTCCCCTTTTACAATCGTAGGTGTTTTTGATAAGGCCATAGCTTATTGTCCCGTTTTTTTTATAGTTATTATACCTCCTCCTCTACCACAAGTTATAAACGAATTTCCCAATAATGGTTTTAATATTCCAACAACTTTTGGCATATAGGGCATTTTCCACGGCCCTATCAATGCAGGTGTACATAAATTACCCGGAGGTGGAACTGCAGAATAAGGTTTGCATATACCAAATGCTCCTACGGGAGGAAATATGTTTAAGGCAGGAGCAAAATCCATTACCGTTGCTACTTTCTTACCTCTCATCGTATATTTACGATTATTTGTCACTCTTAATGCGGTAGTTTTGTTACCCATTGTACATTTTAATGTAGCTCCATGCACTACATATTCTTTTGAATTTGCCATACTCTATTATTTTACTTCTACTTTTGAGCCAGTAACCGTCATCTTTGATTGTCCTGTAACTTGAGTTTTCTTGGATTTTATAGTTGCATTTTTTGTACTATTAATGTTCAATTTCCCTTGTGAGGTTACATCTATATTCTTTTTAGCACTGAATTTACCCTTCCCTTTTGAATCTAAAGCCAATGAAGCACCAGCACCAGAGGCCATATTGACTTCTTTCTTGGCTACTGCTCCAATAGTTTTACCTGCATTTATAGAGATATTATTACCTGCTCCCACAAGAGTATTGATGCAGGAATCTATTGTTGTAGTTGCTCCTGCGGCGACATTTACCATTGTTCCTGCTGTCGCATTTATACTTTGGCTGGCAGTTATATTAACAGTTCCAGTTGTGATGTTCACAGCTTTATTTGAAAATATATTCACAGTATCTGCTGGGGTATCTATCTCAACAATATTCCCCTTATAATCGTATATCTGTATTTTCTCTTTCTCTTTCGTATCATCAAACTTAATCGTATGCCCGCTCCGGGTAACAATCGTCTTGATATTATTCTTCTTTCCGCCTCCCAAATTCTCTGCATTCTTGCCGTGAAACATACTGCCGATGGCTACCGGATGGCACAGTTGAGAGCCATCCAAGAAGCTGATAGCCACGGTGTCATCAATCTCTGAGATAAAACTGTATCCACGCGAAGCGGGGCCAAGGCCTGCATCTTTACCGCCTGCGTCGGGGGTCATGATCGGTATCCATGCCAAACAGGGTTTCTCATCAAATGGAAATTGTACACGAATACGGCCCATTCCGTCAGGATCCTCGTTGTCCCACACCTCGGCTTGGATTAAATTGGGCGTGGGGACATGTATTTTAGGTGTCGGTATATATTCCAAGTCCGACTGTATTGCTTCAAATTTGGATATATAGCGGCCTTTCTGATCAAACTCGTGTACGATGCTGTACACGCGATAAGAGCCTAAGAAGCTGCCTCCTAAGTTTTTTGGCATGCTCACGTTGATGATTCGTCCGATACGAACATCGCACGTCTTGCATTCGCCATAGGCATACATCATCCTGGCACCTGTGGTCACTTTCCGGCGTTTGGTATGGTCAATCAGGCTACCCATATCCGGAATATAGGCTTCGGTCGGTGTATTGGGCTTTCTGGATATTGTCAAGTTGTCGGAACGCTTGCTCACGATATTCAGCAGGTTGTTCGCTCCGTCAATCGAACCCGGAGAATCCTGTTCCAGCATCTTATGTTCGTCCCGGTCGTAGTAATAGGTAGAGAACTGATTCGGTTGCAAGCGCGAGCAGACTTCAAACCGGCGTAATTCCATGTCGTATGTCAATTCCACAGTCTTGACCGCAGGGAACTTGCCTATAACAAGTTCTGTTCCGGTGTAATAGAAATTCTCCTGAAACTGGTTGCAAAGCCGTTGCAAAAAGACCCAGTCGCTTTCGTGGTACTGAATCGTGAAATCAATGTCGGACTGCCAAGTCGGCTTTATCTCGGAAGATAAATTCATCGTACCTCCGGTTATCTCCCTGAAAATGGTTTGTAAATTGGTGTGGCTGTACGTTTGCATCATGTTGCCGCGTTCCAGTTCGATGGTATTACCTTTGCCTTTGAATAATATTGCACCATGTGCCCCATCTTCACTGATCATTCGTATGTTTTCTACCATACCGGCGAACACGTATGCGTTTCCGGGCTGGTCGGCATGCAAGAGGTCGATAACCACCTTTGTATTTGTTTTCTTTAAAAATTTGTCCGGTGAATCGTGAAATGTTTCAGTAAAGGTCTTGTAATCGACAAGTACCTCAAATTCATCATGATGTCCCATTTCCTGTTCTATCTTCAATCGAATGAAATCGACTTTTTCTCCGTCGATATTCACGATAGCCTGTACTTCTGTTGTTCGGATATTTCCCATTATTGTTTGTGTTATGTTATTGTCAGTAAGGCATGTTTTCTAAAACGATAATCCGGTAGTTGTATAATTCCGGTGAACGCTTTTCAAGTTCTGTTTTTAATTCACCCTGTTTTACCGGGTCAAACAATACATTCCTGTATTCTTCGCTGGGAACAAGATGTACATCAATTGTTCGTATAAATCCTTCTTTCGGATTATTACTTATCGCTACACCTCTTTTCACTTTTACATATTGTATCTTGTCTGTATATTTCATCCGGCAAAAGTTTTCAATATCCGAGATGGAATACAATTGATCCCGTGTTGTCAGTGCATATTTGTAAGCCTCTATCCGTTCTTCGTTTTTGGCGGATGGTTTCCCTCCGGATGTGGCCTTGAGCAGCATGGGAGTGCTTTTTTTAACCGAAATAGATCTTAAAGCACTGAATTTTGTTCCATACGGGATATTATTTGCAATATCACAATTGCTAATCCAGTACGTGCCATAGATTGTATTATCTACATCTCGTGCATCTATTAACAGGTAAGAGGGTAATTCTTTTGTGCTAAAATTGACATCTTCAATCTTGGAGTTCATCAGTGTTAAAATCTGCTCCATATCACCGATTGTGTTACGGAGATACTCTATCTTGAATGCTTTCAAAGTAACCATATCGCTTCGGAACAAGTCCGTTAGATATTCGAGGGTATCAATAAGATTACGGGACGAAAAGCGTTCCATTCCTCCCCGCTTTAAGGAGTAAGAACCGGAACCGGCATGGGCGGTATGTGTCGCATTTGCTGAAAATGGCAGGAAATCATACCGGTTGCCGGTTGAATCCGTTACGTCATCAACCGACAGGAAATATTCGCCTGCCAGAACAGGCAGAGGTAGGATTCCTACTAATTCTTTTTTACGCTCAAGCACTCTTTCATTCAGGTTCTTGTTGGATACAGGGAAGGCATTCAGCGATATATTTATATCTTCAAGGTCTTCACTCTTAAAATGCGGTGGGAAAACAATCTTAAGCCAATACACCGGAGCCAGTTCGTTTACCCTTTGAGGGAAAAACGGAGTAAGTTCCGGAGGAAATGGTGTTTTCTTCAAATAGCAGGTTTGGATATGGCTGCATATATGCAGAAATTGTTTCCGGTAAAGTTCCATCACTTCCTCGTCATTGCGGTAGGATATGTTGTAATGGGAAAATATGCCGCCGTAAAGTTCATCATCGCTGTACGCATTGGCAATATTTGTTTCAACGGTAACCGGATCGTCCCCTATGACCCATGTGGTATGATTTAATAAATCGTATAAATCATGACGATGATCCGTATTCGGAAAATCGAAATAGAAATGTATGTTTTTGAGTGTTTTAATTTCATCGCTCAAATCAAATCCTAACCATACTGTCCGGTTTAAATGTTGATAGAAGGAACTGGCTTTAGTCAGCAATTCTTTCTCTCCATTCATCTCTGTCCGGTACAGGTTCTTTTCACAGATGATATGCTTCACTTCTCCCTGCACAAGCTTGATGTGGTCTGTAACCGGTGCGAAGTTCAGGTTTTTGAGTCCGTATTTTTTGGCAAGGCTTGTCAGGTAGTCCGTGTAAAAAATATCCCTTCTGCTAATCTCTATTTCCGGTTCGGCAGGCATAACCTGCATAACCGCATGAGCCGGTTTGGCGGAAATCAGGGTGTCCGGAGTAAGCGTGTTGGCTATCTGTTCCAACAGGCGTTCTCTGATTTCTTCTATGGCATTCTCATTGTCATTGATTAGTGCGGAAAAGACTTCGATGAAAAGCCGTACAATGGGGTCTAATTGGTCTATGTGAGTTACATCCCACACCCGCATCGCGTTTTTCAACGCTATTTGTTTGATTCTTGACTTACTCATTTTTTTTATATATCAGCATAAGCAGGCATTTCCGGCAAAAAAAGAATATTTTATCAATGTAATTCATGTCAAATTTCCGTGTTTGATAATATATATATGAGTGTATTACCTACACGTTATTTCACCACAAAACAACACATTGTTAATGAAACTACGGCTAATTAATGCGTTAACAATGGCAAACGGTAAGACAAATATGTATAATTCCAAATCCCGCTTAATCTTTTTATGGTTTCAGAGGATATATGCATATTGACAAAATAGCAAACTACTTATATATCAATAAATTAAACTCAGACAAATGAAATTTGACCTTATTATTGAGGTATTCATTAACTTATATATGTTGCAAAACATGCTGATACTTGTTAAAATCGACTTCTCTTGTATATATTTTTGCACTTGCGAAAATCGCCAATCACTAATGCCCGGAAATTAAATCGCCAAATATTTACCGAATCGAATATGAATGGGTTAAAATATACATATATCTGGATGGTGCAGATAATATATAATCATTTAATTATGATACACATACAAGATTATTGCAAGTATGTTATTGCTCGAAAAGAACTACATAAAGAGATGGATAACGATACAAATCACAGATGG